>NZ_BAGG01000021.1 GCF_000308695.1 Nocardia takedensis NBRC 100417
GACTCGCGGGCCGCGAGGTGGGGGACGACCGGGTCGCCGCCGTCCGCGACCTGGCCGAATCACTGCGGGCCACGGTCCTGCTGAAGGGCCGCGCCACCCTCGTCGCCGCGCCGGGGCACCCGACGCTGGTCAACGAAGCGGGCGGTTCCTGGGCCGCCACCGCAGGCGCGGGCGACGTCCTGTCCGGCGTCATCGGCGCGCTCCTGGCCGCGGGGCTCGATCCCGCCTGGTCCGCGGCGGCCGCCGCCCGCGCCCACAGCCTCGCCGCCGGCCTGGCCGCCCGCGCCTCCGGCGACGCGGGCGCTCCCATTTCCGCCGAACCCCTGCTGGACCACCTGCGCCCGGCCATCGCCACCCTGCGCGCCTTCGCCGGCTAGATCGCGGCCACGAGTGCCGGGCGACCTATCGCTTCGGTCGCCACCTCTCCGGAGCGCGGTGCTCGGCCGTGCGGTCGAGTCCGACTGTCTGCGACATCACTCGACCGCCCGCCGCGTCCCTGGTGAGCACGGTTGTTCCCCGGACCACATCAGCGGCGGTCGTGAGGCGCGCCGCGTCGACCCGGAGAACGGGGATGGCAGGATCGACCTTCGTGCATGCCCCACTGGAGACCGTCATCGACCTGGACGCCATCGCCCACAACGTGCGCGTGTTGCGTGAACACGCCGGGGACGCCGCGGTCATGGTCGTGGTGAAGGCGGATGCCTACAACCACGGGGCGGTCGAGGTGGCGCACGCGGCGCTGGCGGCGGGCGCGACGGAACTCGGGGTGACGACGGTCACCGAGGCGCTGCGCTTACGCGGCGCGGGCATCACCGCGCCGATACTGTGCTGGCTCAACAACTCCGACGCCGACTACGCCGCGGCGATCGCCGCCGACGTCGAGATCGGTGTGTCCTCCCTGGCGCACCTGCTCGCGGTCGCGGCGGCGGCGCGCGGTATCCGGCGCACCGGCGTGGTCGCGCTCAAGGTCGACACCGGACTAAATCGCAACGGCATCGCGCCCGACGCCTACCCGGCGCTGCTGACGGAACTGCGCGTGCTGGTCGAGGAGGGCGTGCTGCGTCTGCGGTCGGTGTTCTCGCATCTGGCGCACGCCGACGAACCCGAGCATCCGTTCGTGGACGTGCAGCGCGACCGCTTCGTCGCCGCGCTGGCCGCCGCCGAGGCGGCGGGCCTGCGACCGGAACTGGCGCACCTGTCGAATTCGGCGGCCACCCTGACCCGCCCCGATCTGGCTTTCGACATGGTCCGTCCCGGGATCGCCGTCTACGGTCTGAATCCGGTGCCGGACCTGCCCGATGTCGGCCTGCGTCCGGCGATGACGTTCCGGGCGCGGGTGGCGCTGGTCAAGCGGGTCGCCGCCGGGGAGGGCGTCTCCTACGGCCACCAATGGCTGGCCCCGCGCGATACCACCGTGGCCTTGGTGCCCGCGGGCTACGCCGACGGCGTGTTCCGTCCGTTGAGCGGACGTTTCGAGGTGCTGCTCGGCGGCGCGCGGCGGCCCAATGTCGGGCGCGTGTGCATGGACCAGTTCGTCGTCGACCTCGGTGACAACGCGGCGGGTGTGGCCGAGGGCGACGTGGCGGTGCTGTTCGGCGGCGGTCGGGACGAACCGCGCGCCCAGGACTGGGCCGATGTGCTCGACACCATCCACTACGAGGTGGTGTGCGCCCCGCGGGGGCGGGTAATCCGTCGGCATATCGGTGACCGCGCCGACTGATCGGCGGGTGACCGACGGCCGGGCGCGGTTGCGCGAGCGCCGTCGTCCGTGACATACATGTGGTCGGCTCGTGGCCTACGCCGTCACCGGGAGGGTTCCGATGGGATCGCGACGTTCGAATCGCACGGCCATCCTGCGCGGCGGGATGGCGACCGCGGGCGTGGTCGGCGCGCTGGCGGGCGCGCACGCACTGCGTCGGGTGGGGTCGCGGGTGCTGTGGCCCGCGCGTCGCGACGAGTACCGCGACGAGGATTTCACCCTGATGGAACGGGATCGGCCGGGTGCCGTCGTGGCCGAGGACGGTGTGCGGTTGACCACCCGCGAGTGCGGTCCCGCCGACGCCCCGATCACCGCGATCTTCGTGCACGGCTTCTGCAACAGCATGGAGTCCTTCCATTTCCAGCGCCGCGCCTTGGAGAAGCGCTGGGGTGAGCGGGTTCGGATGGTGTTCTTCGATCTGCGCGGGCACGGTCGTTCCGGGACGCCGAGCACCGAGAGTTGCTCGATCGCCCAACTCGGCCGCGACGTCGCCACGGTGATCGAGAGCGCCGCGCCCACCGGTCCGGTGCTGGTGATCGGGCATTCGCTGGGCGGTATGGCGGTGCTGGCGGCGGCCGCGCGGTTCCCGGCGCTGTTCGCCGAACGCGTGATCGGGGTCGGGCTGTTGTCGACCAGCGCCGCGGCGGTCACCTCGGCGGGCATCACCCAGTTGCTGCGTTCGCCCGCGATCGATGGTTTCCGGCTCGCCGTGCACACCGCACCGGCGCTGGTGCAGGCCGGGCGGACCTCGGCGCGGCACATCATCGCGCCGATCCTGCACGTCAGTTCCTTCCACGGTCCGGTCAGCCCGACGCTGTCGCGGTTCACCACGCTGATGATCGACCGGACCCCGGTGGAGACGGTGGTGAAATTCCTGAAGGCCGTGCAGGTGCACGACGAGTCGGCGGCGTTGCCGATCCTGGCCGAATTGCCGGTGCTGGTCGTCGGCAGCGGGCGCGATCTGGTGATCCCGTTCCGCAATTCGGCCGCGCTGCACAGCGCGTTGCCGGGCAGCGCGCTGGTGCGCATCGATGACGCCGCGCACATGCCGCACCTGCAATATCCGGAGGTCGTCAACGAGGCGCTGGACCAACTGCTGATCCGCGCGTGCGCGCATCAGGAGCGCACCCACTCCGATCCGGAGGCCGCCACCAGCTGAGCCGGACGCGCGCCGGTACGCTTCGGGCGGGATCGGGCGAGACGGGTGGAGGTGCTGGTGGCGCAACAGCGGCGGATGCTGCCGACGGTCGAGGACACCGAGGCGCTGGGCCGGGAACTGTCCGCCGATCTGTCCGCGGGCGATCTGGTCGTGTTGGACGGTCCGCTGGGCGCGGGCAAGACGGCGTTGACGCGCGGTATCGCCGCCGGACTCGGCGTGCAGGGCCGGGTGAGTTCGCCCACATTCGTCATCGCCAGGCAGCACCGGGCGGGCAGCGCGGCCGGTGCGGTGCCGTTGGTGCACGTCGACGCCTACCGCCTGGGCGGTGACCTGGACGAACTCGACGCCCTCGACCTCGACACCGATCTACAGCACGCGGTGGTGGTGGTGGAATGGGGTCTGGGCGTCGTGGAGCACCTGACCGACCGGCACCTGCGGGTGCTGTTGTCGCGCGAACCGGATTCCGATGTGCGGACCGCCGTCTGGGAGTGGGTCGGGTAGTCCCGATCACACCGCCCGGGCCCGCCGAGCCGCGACCAGGTAGCTCCGAACGCGGGCCGGCTACCACCCGGTATCGTGGGGCCAATCATGCTTGTACTAGCTGTCGACACCGCGACACCCGCCGTTACAGCGGGGTTGGTGGAACTGGGGCAGGCCGACGACGCCGCGGCCGGTGCGGGGCGGCCGCGCACCGTCTCCTCGCGGGTCCGGGTCGATCCCAGGGCGCACGCGGAGGTGCTCACCCCGCAGATCCTCGAATGCCTCACCGAGGCAGGTCGTTCCAGGACCGAGATCGCCGCGGTGGTGGTCGGGACGGGTCCCGGTCCGTTCACGGGCCTGCGCGTCGGCATGGCCACGGCGGCGGCATTCGGTGACGCGCTGGGCATTCCGGTGTACGGCGTGTGCAGCCTGGACGCCATCGCCGCGGACGCCGCCCCCGATCTGACGGCGGGCAGTGAACTGCTCGTGGTGACCGACGCGCGCAGGCGCGAGGTCTACTGGGCCCGCTACCACGACGGCGTCCGTATCGCGGGCCCCGAGGTGATCGCCCCCGGCGACCTCGACGCGGGCCAGGCCACGGTGATCGCCGGATCGGCCTCGCACGTCGACTTCTTCGATCTGCCGGTGCTGCCGGTGGAGACGCCCTCGCCGGCCGGTCTGGTCGCGGTCGCCGCGCCCGCGCTGCGTTCCCGGGCCGTGCCCGAGGCGCTGACGCCGCTGTATCTGCGCAGGCCGGACGCCGTGGAGAACAGTTTCCGCACCCTGGACCGGACGGGAGCGTGAGTGGCATGACCGACGACTCCGCGATCCGCGTCGAGCCCATGCGGACCGGCGACATCGCCCGCTGCGTCGAACTCGAGCAGTTGCTGTTCCCCGAGGACGATCCGTGGCACGCGGTGGCTTTCCGTTCGGAGTTGGCCGCCCCGCACAACCGCTACTTCGCCGCCCGCGACGACGACGGCCGCATGCTCGGCTACGCCGGGATCGCGCTGCTCGGTGACGCGGAACACCCGGAGGCCGAGGTGCACACCATCGGCGTCGACCCGGTCGTGCACCGGGGCGGGGTCGGCACGCTGCTGTTGGAGACGCTGCTCGCGGAGGCGGGCAAACGCGGCGGCCCGGTCTTCCTCGAGGTGCGCACCGACAACGAACCCGCGATCGCGCTCTACGCCAAGCACGGTTTCCACATCATCGGGTTGCGCAAGAACTACTACCACCCCAGCGGCGCGGACGCCTACACCATGCGCAGGCCGGAACTGACCGCCGAACCTCGGGCATGGGCGGCCGACGCGGCGGGGGAGGTGCTGTCGTGATCGTCATGGGCGTCGAGAGTTCCTGCGACGAGACCGGCGTGGGGATCGTGCGATGGCACGCCGACGGCACCTGCGAACTGCTCGCCGACGAGGTCGCCTCGAGCGTGGATCAGCACGCCCGTTTCGGCGGCGTCGTCCCCGAGATCGCCTCGCGCGCCCACCTCGAGGCCATCGTTCCCACGATGCGCCGCGCGCTCGCGGCGGCGGGGATCGCCAAGCCCGACGCGCTCGCGGTCACCATCGGCCCCGGGTTGGCGGGTGCGCTGCTGGTCGGCGTGGCGGCGGCCAAAGCCTATGCCGCGGCGTGGGATGTGCCGTTCTACGCGCTCAACCACCTCGGCGGCCACGTCGCCGTGGACACCCTCGAACACGGTCCGATGCCGCCGTGTGTGGCGCTGTTGGTCTCCGGCGGCCACACCCATCTGCTGCGCGTCGGGGATCTGGCCGCACCGATCGAAGAACTCGGCAGCACCGTCGACGACGCCGCGGGCGAGGCGTTCGACAAGGTCGCCCGCCTGCTCGGTCTCGGCTATCCGGGCGGCCCCGCCCTGGACGCCGCGGCCCGTACCGGCGACCCGGCCGCGATCGCCTTTCCCCGCGGCATGACGGGCCCGCGCGACCCGCGCTACGACTTCTCTTTCTCCGGTCTCAAGACCGCGGTGGCCCGGCACGTCGAGGCCGCCCACCGCGCGGGCGTCGATGCCGCGGACCTGCCGATCGCCGACATCTCGGCCTCCTTCCAGGAGGCGGTGGCCGACGTGCTCACCATGAAGGCGGTGCGCGCGGCCCGTGACGTCGGCGTCGACACGCTGGTCCTCGGCGGTGGCGCCACCGCGAACTCCCGCATCCGCTCGATGGCCGAACAGCGGTGCGCCGCGGCCGGACTCACCCTGCGCGTGCCGAAACCCCGCCTGTGCACCGACAACGGTGTGATGATCGCGGCGCTGGGCGCGCACGTCATCGCGGGGGGTGCGACGCCGTCGGAGTTGACCGTCGCCACCGATCCCGGTCTGGCCGTGTCCACCAGTCAGATCACGGTGCCGGTACCGAACTGAGCCCCGGAGGACGACGTCCTCAGCGCGGCGACTCGGCCACGGTGGGCAGCGGCACCGACGTCTCCGGCGGCAGCGACAGCGGAATGCTCGAATGCGCCGACTCCTGGGTGGGCGCGCCCGGCACGGGGGCCACCGACGGTGTGAGCGTGTGCGAACGCGACTCGGCCGGTGCGTAATCCGGTGCCGCGCCCGCGACCAACGGGCCGAGCATCTCGGGGAACGGGATGGGCGGCAGGTTGGGGTCGGGCCGCAATGTCGGCGGGGTGGTGGGGACGACGCCGGTACTCGACGTGGTGCGCGGCGGACCGGCCTCGCCGGCGGTGGGCGCGGTGCTCGGCGCGACGGGCGTGGGCGCGACCGTGGTGGGCGCGGTGGTGGTCGGGACGACCTCGGGCTCGATCGAGGGACCTGTCGGCGTGCCGACGACGGTGCTCGACGCGACCGGCGGCACGCTCGGCACGTGCTGGGCGCTGCTGGTGGTGCCCGCGGGCGACACCTCGTCGTCGGCGGTGGGCGCGAAGGTCTTGACGCCGTAACCGATCACGAGTCCGACCACGGCGATCGCCCCCGCGAGGGTGCCGACGACCTTCGTGAATGTGCCGACAGGAGCCTCGGGGGCCAGCGCGGCGACCGGGAATCCGGCGGGTTGGGCCGAATCGGCCACCAGCGCCGCGCCTTTGGCGATGACCGCCTCCGGGTCCTCGACGGTGTGCACGGGCATGTCGAGGCGGTCGTAGAGCGTCGTCACCACCGAGGGGATATTGGCGCCGCCGCCGATGACCGCGACCGCCTCCGGGTAGGTGGAGGCGCGGGCGAACACCGCCGCGGCGAATGCGGCCGTGTCGTGCAGCAGATCGGCGATGAGTTCCTCGAAATCGGCCCGCGTCAACTTCAGCGGTCGGCCCGCCACATGGTCGATGGTGACGGCGGGGGCGACCGAGAGATGTTCCTTGGCCGCGCGACCCCGGTTGGTCAGCATGTTGCGGTTGGGGCGGGTGCCGCGGCGCGCGTAGTGCAGATCGACCAGATGGTGGTAGATGAGGTCGTCGATGGCGTTGCCGCTGATCGCGGTGGTGCGTTCGGAGCGGAGGACGGACCCGCCGTCGCGATCGGCGACCGTCACGCTCAGGCCGGACGCGCCGAGATCGATGATGGCGACCGTCTCGTAGCGGTCCAGCAGGCCGGTGTGGCGCAGGTAGGTCAGTGCCGCCGTGCCTTCGGGGATCAGCTTCAGATCGCGCTGCTTGCCGGTGGCCGACCGGATGACCTGTGCCTGCTCGCGACTGCGGTAGGCGACCGCCACGCTGGTGGGAACCGCTTCGCGCGCACCGGATCTGGTCAAGCCGGTGCGCACGTCGAGCGGGAAGGCGACGTCGTAGGAGATCCGGTTGGTCGGCAACTGGGTGGTCATCAGTTCGATGGAGGAGGCCACCAGGTCGCCGAGGTCGGAGTGGGCGGCGTCGGCGGAGACCACCCGGTAGTCGAAGGTCTGGGAACCGTTGGGAGCGGTGGCGACCAGCGCCGAGCAGACGACTTCGTTTCCGGCGGAGATGCCGAGTGATGTTCGCATGTACACCTCCCTTCGAGCGAACGGTCCGTGCGGTTGGGACGCCCCCGACCCCGCGCGGCAACGAGATGCCGGACCTCCGCCGCGATGCGAACGGTCCTATCGACGATCCGACCCGCCGCGCGCGAGGCGAGCGGGTGACTGCCCCCGACGGATGCGCGCGCTCCCGGTGCGGTGGATCCGGTGAGCCGGCTTTCCGGTGACGCTGTCTTCTTCGGTGACGCTGTCTTCGATGACGCTGGGTTGTGGTGACGTCGGTGGTGCTGACGCTGGTCCGACGACGCTGGTTGTTGAACGACGCTGGTTGTTGAACGACGCTGGTTGTAGACGGTGGGTGGTCGGTGACGCCGGTGTTCGCGACGCCGCGGGCGCGCGCTACGGACGCGACCGTCGCCAATACTGTCACGATCTGTTATCCGAACGTTACAGATTCCGCGAAGTTATGGGAAGTCCGAATAGCTCCCGGAGGGTTGTCCCGTGCGGGGGTTGGCAACGCCTGCCCTTGAGCGCTGGCACTCGCGTGTATAGAGTGCTAGTCGGCACCGCGTGATGTGTGGGTGCCAAGCTTTTGACCACTGGGCAAGGGTCCCGGCACCCGCGACGACGGGGCTGTGCGCAGGGGTCAGATCGAACGGCCGCGGGTCATACCGGGCGGCCGAGCGAGACAACACGACACCGATGGTCCGGGGCAACAGTTCCGGACGACCGCAATCCCCTGAAAGTGGAGGGCTCAACGTGGCGAGCGTGAACATCAAGCCGCTCGAGGACAAGATCCTCGTCCAGGCCAACGAGGCCGAGACGACGACGGCCTCCGGCCTGGTCATCCCGGACACGGCCAAGGAGAAGCCGCAGGAAGGCACCGTCGTCGCCGTCGGCCCCGGCCGCTGGGACGACGAGGGCGAGAAGCGCATCCCGCTGGATGTCCAGGAGGGCGACACCGTCATCTACAGCAAGTACGGCGGCACCGAGATCAAGTACCAGGGCGAGGAGTACCTGATCCTCTCCGCGCGCGACGTGCTGGCTGTCGTCAGCAAGTGACCGCGTTCCCGGCCGACCGGTCGGGATCGAGTCGTAACGACACTGCCCCGGTTCCCCTACAGCGGGGCCGGGGCAGTGCTGTTCGTGGCCTATCCAAGGAAAAGGACTTATGGCAAAGCAGATCGAGTTCGACGAGAAGGCTCGCCGGGCTCTGGAACGCGGTGTCGACAAGCTCGCCGACGCCGTCAAGGTAACCCTCGGCCCGCGCGGCAGGCACGTGGTGCTCGCCAAGGCGTTCGGCGGCCCCACCGTCACCAACGACGGCGTCACCATCGCCCGCGACATCGACCTCGAGGACCCCTTCGAGAACCTCGGCGCGCAGCTGGTCAAGAGCGTCGCCACCAAGACCAACGACGTCGCGGGCGACGGCACCACCACCGCGACCGTGCTGGCCCAGGCGCTGGTGCGGGCCGGGCTGAAGAACGTCGCCGCGGGCGCGAATCCGATCGAGGTCGGCGCGGGCATCGCCCTGGCCGCCGACGCGGTCTCCGAGGCCCTGCTGGCCGCGGCCACCCCGGTCTCCGGCGAGCAGGCCATCGCCCAGGTCGCCACCGTCTCCTCGCGGGACGAGGAGATCGGCGCGATGGTCGGCAAGGCGCTCGACACCGTCGGCAAGGACGGCGTGGTCACCGTCGAGGAGTCCTCCACGATCCAGACCGACCTGGTCGTCACCGAGGGCGTGCAGTTCGACAAGGGCTTCCTCTCGCCGTACTTCATCACCGACGTCGACAGCCAGGAAGCGGTCCTCGAGGACGCCTACATCCTGCTGTACGGCGAGAAGATCAGCGCGCTCGCCGAGCTGCTTCCGGTGCTCGAGCAGATCGCCGAATCCGGCAAGCCCGCGCTGATCATCGCCGAGGAGGTCGAGGGCGAGGCCCTGTCGACCCTGGTCGTGAACTCGATCCGCAAGACCATCAAGGTCGTCGCGGTCAAGGCGCCCTTCTTCGGTGATCGCCGCAAGGCGTTCCTGGAGGATCTGGGCATCGTCACCGGCGGCACCGTGATCAACAACGATCTCGGCATCAGCCTGCGCGAGGCCGACATCCAGGCGCTGGGCACCGCGCGGCGCATCGTGGTCACCAAGGACGAGACCACGATCATCGACGGCGGCGGCACCAGCGAGGGCATCGAGGCGCGCGTGGGTCAACTGCGCCGCGAGATCGAGGCCAGCGATTCGGACTGGGATCGGGAGAAGCTGTCCGAGCGGCTGGCCAAGCTGTCCGGCGGCGTCGCGGTCATCAAGGTCGGCGCGGCCACCGAGACCGCGCTCAAGGAGCGCAAGTACCGCGTCGAGGACGCGGTGAGCGCGGCCAAGGCCGCCGTCGAGGAGGGCATCGTGCCCGGCGGTGGCACCGCCCTGGTGCAGGCCGCCACCAAGCTGGTCGACCTGCGCGACTCGCTCTCGGGCGACCGCGCTGTCGGCGTCGAGGTCGTGCGCACCGCGCTGTCGGCCCCGCTGTACTGGATCGCCAGCAACGCGGGCCTGGACGGCGCGGTCGTGGTGAGCAAGGTCGCCGAGGGCAAGGACGGCTTCAACGCCGCCACCCTCACCTACGGCGATCTGCTGACCGACGGTGTCGTCGACCCGGTCAAGGTGACCCGCTCGGCCGTCGTGAACGCGGCCTCGGTCGCGCGCATGATCCTCACCACCGAGAGCGCGGTCGTCGACAAGCCCGCCGAGGAGGCCGACGACCACGGCCACCACGGGCACAGCCACTGATCGCGTGCGCGAACGGACGAGGCCCCCGGATCGACGATCCGGGGGCCTCGTTCTCGATGCTGCTGCTCGTGCTGGAGAGGCGAAGCCGGTGACGCGAAGAGACGGGTCAGGAAGCGACCGGGGGCTGTTCGGCCACCGCCGCGAGCAGCCTGCCGCGTAACTCGGCGGGCGGTTCGGTGGCCGTGGCTTCCGCGAGGGCGGCCAGCGCGGCCCGCGTGCGCCGCACCTCGGCGCCGAAGGCGGGATCATCGCTGTCGAGCAGGTCCTGTACCGCGTGCTGGTCTTCGTCGTCGATCGATCCGAGCGCGACGGCGTGCGCGAGATCGATCCTGGCTTCGCTCATCTCACGTCACCCCCAAACTTTTCTTCAGTCGTGTCAGTCCGTCCCTGATCCGGGACTTGACGGTGGGTAGTCCGACGCCCAGATGGGCGGCCACTTCAGCGTAGGTCCGTCCGCCGTAGTAGGCGAGCGAGATGGCCTCGCGCTGGGTCTGGGTCAACGTGGTCAGCCCGTCCTGGACGGCCTGCTGTTCGAGTCGGCGCTCGACTTCCTCGGTGACCTCGTCGAATTCGTTGCCGAGCACACGGATGCCGTAGGCGACCTCGCGCTGGGTGTGGGCCTGTTCGGCACGGACCCGATCGACGGCGCGGCGATGCGCGAGCGTCATCAACCAGGTCACCGCGGAACCCTTGGCGGGGTCGAAACTGGCGGCGGTGCGCCATATCTGGAGGTAGACCTCCTGCGTGGTCTCCTCCGCGTACCCCGGATCGTGCAGCACCCGGAGCACCAGACCGAAGACGCGCGCACACGTCCGGTCGTACAGTTCGGCGAAAGCTTGCTGGTCGGCTCGACCGCAACGATGCAATAGGGCGGCGAGCTCGATACTTTCGGCTGCGCGTGCCGACATCGCAGATTCCACACTGGGTGGGATGGCTTCTCTACGGAACGAGTCGCCCTCTGCGGCCGGCCACCGCGTTGTCACAACGCTCCATTCTGTGTCATCGGTCACTACCGTAGCGCGCCGCTATGGCTTCCTTTCGGTGGGGTATCGGCACGGAACGACCGACGCCGATGCGCCGCCGGAGGTTCGACCGGAGTTCTGCTCCGGTGTTCGGTATTCGTGCTGGTCAGGCAATGGCCGGTTGTTTGCTAGGCATTCGGCGCACCGCTGCGTTCGGATGGGGCGGATCCCGGAAAGTGATTTTCAGACCGCCCGCACGCGGTGTCAGACCGCCATGCGGCGACGGTTGCGCCGAGCGTGCATCTCGCGCTCGGTCTCGGACATGCCGCCCCAGATGCCGTAGGGCTCGCTGACCTTCAGGGCGTGGCTGCGGCACTGCATGAGCACGGGGCAACTGCGGCAGATCTCCTTGGCGCGCATCTCGCGAGCGGTGCGGGCGCGGCCGCGTTCCCCGTCGGGATGGAAGAACACCGCGGAGTCCTGCCCGCGGCAAGAGCCTCGCATCTGCCAGTCCCAGACATCGGCGTTCGGTCCGGGAAGGTGGGTCGGCATGGGCATGGTGAACTCCTCGTGATGCGAGCTCGTCAGCGTTGTCGAGCAGTTGGTTCTGCAAATTCTCGGGCCGCGGCCGGATGGGGTGGCCCGAGGCTCGCCCTTCGTGGCCGCTGCTTTTCGCGCGGCGCCGACCGTGGCGATGAGCTACGTTAGGGCCGGCCGTGAAATTCCGTCAATAGTTCGACGCACCGGTTTTCCGAATCCACAGCGCGGAGATTTAACCTGCTCGCTGTTTACTTTTTACGATCACTCCGGTGATACTGTTCGATTGGCTAGTTGGCGGCTGGACCGAGGCTGGCCTCGTTCCGATCCGAATTGTGCTGGTGGACGGCCGATTACCCGCGAGTATCCCGATTGCTGGGCCGGTTGCCGGAAGGTGTCGATCTCCCTGACGCCCGGTACGGAAGCTTCCATCTGGTGCTGGTCAGATGGCGATGCCGGGGCGTGCAGGTTAATTGCGCGAAACGCATGTGAATTTGCATCGGCGACGATCTCGCAATGCCCCCGGGAGTTTTACCTGATGGAAACACGCCGTCCGTACCAGAACTGCTGGAAGTTAGCCGGAGCCGCGAAGAATTTCCCGCGAGCCGAGGGGAAACCGGCCTGCGGATAGAGTGCGACGGTGCTCTCGCAGGCTCCGCTCCAGGACACTCGATTCGAAGTACTCGCCGCCGCGGCCTTCGGGGGCCGACCCGGCACGGCCGCTGCCGAGTTGCCGGCCCCGGCGGACGGCGTCGACGGCTGGTTGAGCGCCGTCGCCCTGGCCGGACAGGGGTATTACGCTGCCGCCCGCGCGCGACTGCGTCGAGTCCGTCGCCTGAGCGCCGATCCGGTCCTGCTGTCGCTGGTCGCGAGCACCGAGGGCTCACTGCTGCGGCAGTCGGGCAGACACGCCGACGCCGCCGTCGCCGACGGTCGGGCCTTCGCGCTGATCGCCTCCCGAGCGTCGGCGGCGGCCGGTGCGCATGTCTCGAGTGCGCAACCTGTCGCACTCGAGATGTTCGACAAGCCGACATCCGTCACCCCCTCGGTATTCGCCGGCCTCGCCGACCCCGGCGCCGCGCTGTGCGACGCGCTCACCGGACTGGCCGCCGACGCGCTCGGCCGCGGCCGCACCGACCTGGCCGATCGCCTGTTGCGCCGCGCCGGCGGCCCCGCCGCGAGCCGACCGCGCGCGCTGATCCGCCTGCACTGGGTCAGCGCCGAGAACGCGTTGGCCGCCGGTGATCCGCGCCGGGCCCGACCGCACGCCGAGACCGCCCTCGCGCTCGCGCGCGCCTGTCCGTCGCGACGGCACGAGGTCAAATCCCTGTTGCTGACCGCCGCCGCCGCGGCCGCGGACGGCGACCTCGACACCGCCCGCGCCACCGCCGACGCGGTCGCCGCCCGCTGCGCCGAACATGATCTGTTTCCGCTGGCCTGGGCCGGTGCGATGTTGCGATCCGGACTCGGTGACGCGGCGGCCGCGAGCGACGCGGCGGCCTTCGGGGCGGTGATCGCCCGCCGCGGTGGGCATTTCCGACTCGGCTGATCGTCGGGGAGGCCGCGACGAGGTTGCGGCGACAACCGACCACGTTGCCCGGTGGTGTGCCCGATGTCGCTATTGTTAGAGCCGTTCCGCCGCCACGGCGGAAGCACAGGTCATGGGGTCTGTGTCACTTGTAACGCCAGGAATCTCTCTGACGATGACGAACACGGGCGAAGAGTTGGACCTCGCCGTCGCTGCCGCTGCGCAGGGCGACAGATCCGCTTTAGCTCAGGTACTAGAGCTTATCCGCCCGTTGGTAGTCCGCTACTGCCGTGCGCGGATCGGCGCGGCGGAGCGCGGCCAGCTCTCCGCCGACGACGTTGCGCAGGAGGTATGTCTGGCCGTGATGACCGCCTTGCCCCGGTATCAGGATCAGGGCAGGCCGTTCATGGCCTTCGTATACGGCATCGCCTCTCACAAGGTCGCCGACGCCCATCGTAACGCCGCCCGTAACAAGGCGGAGGCCATGGCCGAAGTACCAGATGTCATATCCACCGACCAAGGGCCGGAACAACGGGCTCTCGAATCCGAGACGAGCAGGCAGATGAACCGTCTGCTGGCCACGCTCCCGGAGAAGCATCGAGAGATCTTGATCCTCCGCTTGGTCATGGGTCTGTCAGCGGAAGAAACCGCGGTCGCCGTGGGCAGTACGGCGGGCGCTATACGGGTTGCCCAGCACAGGGCACTCGCGAAACTGAAGTCACAAGTGGCGAGGGCAGGTGAAATGTATGGCTAGGGATGGCGAGCGCGGTCGGGGCGACTGGAATGCGCGACGAGGATCGCGGAACAGCGGTCCCTACGCCGGGGCGTCCGAAGACTCGGGCCCGGTGGATATCGCCGCGGTCCGTCGCGACGACGCGCTGATCGAAGCCATCTCCAGCGATGGGCCGGTGCAGACCGACAGCACGGAGGAATTCCAGCTGGCGGCGCTGCTCGCGGATTGGCGCGCGGAGATCATCGAACCCCCGTTGCCCGGCGCCCCCGATCTGGACGTGGTGTTCGCCGCGGTCAACCAGGAGATCGGCGCGCGCAAGGTGCGGGTCAGCGCCCAGACCGGCGGCAGGCTACGTCTGGTTCGGCCGCTGCTGGGCACCGCCGCGGCGGTGGCGCTGGTGATCGGTGGTCTGACGGCGTTCTCCTACAACGCCGAGCCGGGCAATCCGCTGTGGCGGGTCAAAGAGGTCGTGTTCAGCGAGCAGGCCCAGTCCACGGTGGTCAACCGCGCCGACAGCCAGATCGATCAGGCCGAACAGCTTCTCGCCAAGGGTGATCCGACCGCGGCCAAGGTCCAGCTGGAGTCCGCTCTGGCCAATGTCGACCAGGTGACCGATCCGGACAAGCGCGCCCAGTTGCAGGCCGATTGGCAGCGCATGCTCGATACCCTGCGCGCCAAGAATCCCGCGCTGGCCGAGCAGATCACCACGGCGACGCGGACGCCCGATCCGCGGCCCTCGACAGCGCCGGGCGGCAACCCGTCCACGGCGCCGTCGCAACCGGGCCAGCCCGGGCAGCCGCAGCAACCGGCCAGCCAACAGACGACGCCGAACCCGACGATCATGCAGCTACCGATCGAGACCACCGGCGGCTCCGTGCCGCCGGTGACCCAGCAGCCCACCCAACCCAATGAGCCCGGCCCGACGACGGTTCCTCCGGTCACGCAGGAACCGCCGACGCAGGAGCCCCCGACCCAGGCTCCGCCGACCCAGTCGCCGCCCACCACCGTGAACTCACCCACGGTGGTGGTGCCGACCGGTGGCGCGGAGATTCCCACCCAGCCCACGAATCAGCTCCCCAACCCGGGGATCACGATTCCGAGCATCCCGCTGCCCATTCCGGGCGGGTAGTTCTCCGACGCACCGGAACCGATCGCCGCAGGTGGCGATCGGTTCTTTTCGTTTCGAAGACGAGAGCGCTCCCCGGCCCGATCCGCTGTGCGTGCGGCGATCGGGCGGGGGAGCGTGCGGCATTCCGGGCCGTCGGGGCGGTCCCGACACCCTGGGGGAGGTGCGGCGTCAGGTGACGCGCGGCACCGGGAAATCCCTAGTCGAACCCGTCGAATCCGTCGCCGTGGAACGCCTCGTTCATCGAGGCATCGGCGTAACCCCGGCAGTAATCCCAGGTGACGTATGCCTCGGGTGTCGGGTCGTAGGCGGGTTCGTGGGGGCGGACGGTTCCGTCGACCAGTAGTTGGAGCAGGTTGGCGCGGAGCATGTCCCAATCGTGGTAGTGATCCTGCCTACAATCCTCGCAACTGACCACGAGTCCGCGGATTCCGCGGTGCGCCAGCAGCGCCTCGTAGACAGCGAGATCGGCGAGATCCTCCTCGACCGCGAGGCGCTCGTGGGGATCCAGCGGTTCGCCGGGCTCGATGGCGTCGAGCGCGGCAGACGGGTCGGAGGGGTCTCCGGCGAACGGATCCGGCGGCAAGCCAGGTGGTAGATGGTCACGCACACACCCACGGTACGCAGAACAAGGTGTTCTTCGCCAGCGATGCGGCGTGCCAGTTTCGCGCGGCGGCGGCACCGAGGCGCGGTCGTGGGCGAGTTTGCGGGCCAGATACCATGGGTGCCAGGCGCCGACCGGTTCCCGACACGCTCGTCGTCGCCGTCACCGTTCCATCCCATCAGTTGTGCGCGACGCCGGTCCTGCCGGCGTCTCTCGCTTTCGACGTCCAGGAGGGGTCGATCCGAATGAGTAATCCCGTAACGGGCGAACGAATCGCAGTCCGCCCCCCTACGGGTGGTGACGATCCGAACAAGATCGCCATGCTCGGACTCACGTTCGACGACGTGCTGCTGCTGCCCGCCGCATCGGATCTCATCCCCAGTTCCGTGGAGACCTCGAGTCAGCTGACCAGGGAGATCCGGTTGCGCACCCCGCTGGTCAGCTCGGCCATGGACACCGTCACCGAGGCCAGGATGGCCATCTCGATGGCGCGCGCGGGCGGTATGGGCGTGTTGCACCGCAATCTGGCCGCCGCCGACCAGGCCGCCCAGGTGGAGACGGTCAAGCGCTCCGAGGCGGGGATGGTCACCGATCCGGTGACCTGCCGCCCCACCGACACCCTCGCCGAGGTCGACGCCATGTGCGCCCGGTTCCGCATCTCGGGCCTGCCCGTGGTGGACGAGACCGGCGCCCTTGTGGGCATTATCACCAACCGCGACATGCGCTTCGAGGTCGATCAGGACCGCCGCGTCGCCGACGTCATGACCAAAGCGCCGCTGATCACCGCCCAGGAGGGCGTGACGGCCGAGGCCGCGCTGGGCCTGCTGCGCCGCCACAAGGTGGAGAAGCTGCCGATCGTGGACGGTAACGGCAGGCTGCGCGGCCTGATCACCGTCAAGGATTTCGTCAAGACCGACCAGTACCCGAACGCCACCAAGGACCGCGACGGTCGTCTGCTGGTCGGCGCGGCCATCGGCGTCGGCGAGGATTCCTGGTCGCGGGCGATGACGCTGGCCGACGCGGGCGTGGACGTGCTGGTGGTCGACACCGCGCACGGCCACCAGGCGGGCGTGTTGCAGATGGTGACGAAGGTCAAGGCCGAGGTCGGCGATCGCATCCAGATCGTCGGCGGCAACGTCGCGACCCGCGAGGGCGCGCTGGCGCTGGTCGAGGCGGGCGCGGACGCGGTCAAGGTCGGCGTCGGCCCCGGCTCGATCTGCACCACCCGCGTGGTCGCGGGCGTGGGCGCGCCGCAGATCACCGCGATCCTCGAGGCCGTCGCCGCGTGCAAACCGCACGGTGTGCCGGTGATCGCCGACGGCGGCATCCAGTTCTCCGGCGATATCGCCAAGGCCATCGCCGCGGGCGCGTCCACGGTGATGCTGGGCTCGCTGCTCGCGGGCACCGCCGAATCGCCGGGCGAGCTGATCCTGGTCGGCGGCAAGCAGTTCAAGAGCTACCGCGGCATGGGTTCGCTGGGCGCGATGCAAGGACGCGGCCAGGCCAAGTCCTACTCCAAGGACCGCTACTTCCAGGACGACGTGCTCGCCGAGGACAAACTGGTCCCCGAGGGCATCGAAGGCCGGGTGCCGTTCCGCGGCCCCGTCAACCAGGTCATCCACCAGTTGGTCGGCGGTCTGCGCGCGGCCATGGGCTACACGGGTTCGCAGTCCATCGCGCACCTTCAGCAGGCCCAGTTCGTGCAGATCACGGCCGCGGGCCTCAAGGAGAGCCACCCGCACGACATCACCATGACGGTGGAGGCCCCCAACTACACCGGCCGCGGCTGACCGGACAGATCGGACGCCGCCGCCGGACACCCCGGCGGCGGCCCCTTCATGTACAGGCCACGCCCCGGCGTGCATGATGAACCTGCCCGCGAGCCGTAGCGCCCAGTCAGGCCCTACCTGCCCTCGCACCGTCGCGATCCGAACGCGCCCCCACGGTTTCGCGGCCGTCTCGCGGTTGCGCGGTCGAAGCGCATGCGCCGAAGGCGCGAGTCTCGACCGCGCAACCGCGAGACACCAGGGGCCGCGAAACCCGCCGCGCCGAAGGCGCGGCAATCAAACACAGGAGGACACGTGCGCGACATGGTCGAGATCGGTATGGGCCGGACGGCCCGTCGTACCTACGAGTTGGACGATGTCGACATCGTGCCCTCGCGGCGTACCCGGTCCTCGAAGCTGGTGTCGCTGTCGTGGCAGTTGGATGCCTACCGGTTCGAGATCCCGTTCCTGACCCATCCGACCGACGCGTTGGTCTCGCCGCGTTTCGCGATCGAGTTGGGCCGGTTGGGCGGGCTCGGGGTGATCAACGGCGAGGGCCTGTGGGCCCGGCACGCCGATGTCGAGGCGAAGATCGACCAGTTGTTGGAACTGGTGGCCAAGGGCGGGTACGAGCGCGCGGTCTCCTTGTTGCAGGAGTTACACGCGGCCCCGATGCAACCGGACCTGTTGGCGGCGGCGGTGGCCGAGGTGCGCGCCGCGGGGGTGACGGTGGCGGTGCGGGTGAGTCCGCAGAACGCGCGCGCGTTGACCCCGGCGCTGGTGCAGGCGGGCGTTGACCTGCTGGTGGTGCACGGCACGATCATCTCCGCCGAGCACGTGAGCGGGTCCGATCCGCAGGCCGCCGAGGGTGAACCGCTGAATCTGAAGACGTTCATCGCGGAGTTGGACGTGCCGGTGGTGGCGGGCGGGGTCAGCGATCACCGCACCGCGCTGCATCTGATGCGGACCGGCGCGGCGGGCGTGATCGTCGGTTACGGCTCGTTCCCGGGCGCGACGACGACCGGTGAGGTGCTCGGCATCGGTGTGCCGATGGCGACGGCGATCGCCGACGCGGCCGCCGCGCGCCGCGATTACCTGGACGAGACCGGCGGTCGATACGTGCACGTCATCGCCGACGGTGACGTCGCGACCTCCGGCCATCTGGCCAAGGCGATCGCCTGCGGCGCGGACGCGGTGATGTTGGGTGTGCCGTTGGCCTCGGCGGCGGAGGCCCCCGGTCGCGGTTGGTACTGGCCGTCGGCGGCGGCGCATCCGTCGGTGCCGAGGGGTTCGATGCTGCACGTGGACGATCCGTGGGATCTGGGGGGCGAGAGTGTCGCCGAACCGGTGCGTCCGACGTTGGAGCGGGTGCTGTTCGGTCCGTCCGACGACCCGTTCGGGTCGCTGAATCTGGTGGGCGGCCTGCGCCGTTCGATGGCGAAGGCCGGTTACTCGGACCTCAAGGAGTTCCAGCGGGTCGGGCTGAGCGTGCGCGCCTGACCCGGGCGGCGCGCTCAGTGTGAGCGCGCCGCCGGGTTCGGTCCGCGGTGGGTGTGCCGGATCATGTTGACCCGTCGGCGTTTCGGGGTGAGGTGTTCCCGAAGGAATTGGCGGATGGCGCGATTGACGGGTTCGGGGTGGGTCATGGTGACCGCGAGGCGCGCGCCCGCGATCTCGGTGTAGGTCGCGGCGACGAGTCCGTGGACGAGTCGTTCGGCGCGTTCGGCGGGGATCCCGCTGTCGCCCGCGTGGATGACCAGTGCGGGGCAGGTGATCTCGGGCAGTCGCTCGAGCACGGATTCACGGTTGAGCAGACAGCCCACCGCCATCTCGATGGCGGCCGGTTCGCGGCCCAGCCAGCGCCTGGTCCAGATGGCCCGATACCACTCGTCGTCGCCGATCAGCCAGTGCGCCAACTGTTTCGCCGCGTCCGCGCGGGATTCGTCGTCGTACCACTGGTCCAGGAATTCCTGGGTGGCGGTGGACTGCGCCTCGGTGGGGCCGTGCGCTTCGGTGCCGATCAGGATGAGCGCCGACACCCGTTCCGGCGCGATCAACGCCGTGCGCAGGGCCGTGAACCCGCCCTGCGCGGTGCCGCCGAAGACGGCGCGTTCCACGCCGAGGTGGTCGAGCACGGTGAGGGCGTCGCGGGCGGCGGTCCAGTAGGTGAAGGGCAGACCCTGATCGGTGGTGCGTCCGTGTCCGCGCGCGTCCCAGGACACGACGCGGAATTCCGGTGTCAGGGCGGCCACCTGCGAGGCGAACATGGTTCGGTCCATGAGGAATTCGTGCGCCAGCAGTACCGGGGGGCCGTCTCCGCCGCTGTCCTCGTAGTGGATGTCGGCGTCTATCGCACGGGCGAATGGCACGAGCACGAGGATAGCCGGCGGTGCGGGGACACGCCGGAGGATTGGACCGGCGCACCAGGTTGTCCGCGTGCCGCGGGCGGTAGCGGGGTGTCGTGCCCGTCGCGGGAGCCTTCGCGCGGCCTCACTAGACTGTGCCGGTGGCAGAATCCCAGAGACCGGTCCTCGTCGTCGACTTCGGCGCCCAGTACGCCCAGTTGATCGCTCGGCGCGTGCGCGAAGCGAGCGTCTTCTCCGAAGTGGTGCCACACACCATGTCGGTGGAGGAGATCGAGGAGAAGCAACCGCTCGCGGTGATCCTGTCCGGCGGCCCGTCCAGCGTGTACGCCGAGGGCGCCCCGCAACTGGACAAGCGGCTGTTCGACCTGGACGTGCCGGTCTTCGGCATCTGCTACGGATTCCAGGCGATGGCCCAGGCGCTCGGCGGCACCGTCGCCCACACCGGGACCCGCGAGTACGGCCGCACCGAACTCAATATCGACGGCGGTGTGCTGCACGGCGGGCTGCCCACCATCCAGCCGGTGTGGATGAGTCACGGTGACGCCGTCACCGACGCCCCCGCGGGCTTCGAGGTCACCGGCACCACGGCGGGCGCGCCGGTCGCGGCGTTCGAGGACCGCGCCCGTCGCCTCGCGGGTGTGCAATATCACCCCGAGGTGCTGCATTCCCCGCACGGTCAGCAGGTGCTGAGCCGGTTCCTGCACGAGATCGCCGGCATCCCCGCCACCTGGACGCCCGCGAACATCGCCGAGGCACTGGTCGAGGCGGTCCGCGAGCAGATCGGCGACGGCCACGCGATCTGCGGTCTGTCCGGCGGCGTGGACAGCGCCGTGGCGGGCGCGCTGGTGCAGCGCGCCATCGGCGACAAGCTGACCTGCGTGTTCGTCGATCACGGCCTGCTGCGCGCCGGGGAGCGCGAACAGGTCCAACAGGATTTCGTCGCCGCGACCGGGGCCCGGTTGGTCACCGTCGACGCGATGGACAAATTCCTCGGTGAGTTGAAGGGCGTCACCGACCCCGAGGAGAAGCGCAAGATCATCGGCCGCGAATTCATCCGCTCCTTCGAGGACGCGGTGTCCGAGGTCGTGGCCGACCAGGACGAGGCCGACGGGACGGCGACGTCGGTCGAATTCCTGGTGCAGGGCACGCTGTATCCGGACGTGGTCGAATCCGGCGGCGGCACCGGGACGGCCAACATCAAATCCCACCACAACGTCGGCGGCCTGCCCGATGACCTGGAGTTCCAGCTGGTCGAACCGCTGCGACTGCTGTTCAAGGACGAGGTCCGCGCGGTCGGCCGGGAGCTCGGGCTGCCGGAGCAGATCGTGGCGCGTCAGCCGTTCCCCGGCCCGGGTCTGGCGATCCGCATCGTCGGTGAGGTCACCGGCGACCGACTGGAGACGCTGCGGCAGGCCGACGCCATCGCGCGCGAGGAACTGACGGCGGCGGGTCTCGACGGCCAGATCTGGCAGTGCCCCGTAGTGCTGCTGGCGGATGTCCGCAGCGTCGGCGTGCAGGGTGACGGCCGCACCTACGGTCATCCGATCGTGCTGCGCCCGGTGTCGAGCGAGGACGCGATGACCGCCGACTGGACCAGGCTGCCCTACGAGGTGCTCGAACGGATCTCCACGCGCATCACCAACGAGGTCGCCGAGGTCAACCGGGTCGTGCTCGATGTGACGAGCAAGCCCCCGGGCACCATCGAATGGGAGTGACCAGGGGCTTGTGAGGACCTGTCCGCGCGTCAGTCGGTGCGCGGGCGGGTCTGTCCGAGGACGAGTTGGCCGAGCAGGATGCCGCCGAGGCGGATCGGCCGGACCGGGCGGCGCGGCTCCGGCGGCGCCGGGCGGGGTTCGGGATCGGTGCGGTCGATGTCCGGTGCGCTCATGGGATGCTCCGTGGTTCCGGTCAGTGCTTGCGGCGGGGTGAGATGACGAGTCCGATGCCGACCACGATGGCCGCGATCACGATGATCCAGCCGAGCGGCAGGGCGGTCACGGCCGAGACGGCGGCCGGGCCGACCAGGACGAGCACGCTCACCGCGAGGGCGAGAACGCCCATGAACAGCATCGACAGGGAGGGGCCGCCGCGGCGGCGGGTGCAGGGCTGATCCACGGTGGACACCTCGATTTCGGTCGAATCCGGTGCGTCGCGGTGCGTCGCGGTCCGGTGGGATTCGGTGTGCTGGGGGTTCGTCCGGTCAGCCACGTTCCACCACCACGTTGCCCATCCGGACATCGATGTTCAGGTCCAGGACCGGCGCGCCGGGGGTGTTCGGGCCGCTGACGCCGGTCGGGCAGCTCTGGTCGCCCATCCGCACGGTGCAGTCGGTGCGCACGGTCATGGCCTCCGGGACCAGCACTTTCGCCTCACCCATCCGCACCGACAGGTCCACCGTACGGTTCTCGGTCAGGTTCAATCCGCGCAGGTCCAGGGTGGCCGACCCCATCGACAGGTGGTATTCGGATTCCAGATCGGCGACCGCCGTCGGCGCCCAGGTGCGGTCGCCCATGGTGGTCTCGTCGAAGGTGATCGGGCCCACGGCGGTGGCGATGATCGCGAAGGCCATCAGCGGCACGGTCACCACTTGCAGACCGTGGCCGCGCCGCAGGAACGCGCCCGCCACCAGACCCAGCCCGACGACGGCCAGACCCACGGCGGCGATGCGCGGCGCGGTCATCCAGTCGACTCCCGAGGCGGCCAGCGCACCCGCGCCCGCCGAAGCCAGGATCGCCAGGCCGAGGACCACCGGGGTCATCCGGGAACGGGGACGGCGTGCCGGTCGCGCCGCCACCGGACGCGGCGTCGGATCGGGCAGATCCCAGGCCAGCGGGGCCACGCCGAGCGGATCCCAGGACGGCGGGGTCGGCCCGCCGGGAACGGTGTGCGGGCGCGGCGCGGTCGCGGGGCCGGTGGTCTTCCCGAGGCCGACGGTCGGTCGCTCCTCGACGGTGTTCGGATCGCGCACGGCGCGGTTCCCCTCTTTCCGCAGGTCGACCTGGTCGGTCGAGGTCTCCTCGGTCGCGGTCCGGTCATCGGCCTCGGCCCGACTGTGCGCCCCGGCTGAGGTGCGAGTGTCGTGCGCCTTCTCGGTCGCGTCATAGCTGGCCGCCGTGGTCTCGGTCCCGGCTGCGGTCCGGTCGTCGGCGGTCCGGCCATCGGCGACGGCTTCCGTTCGGTCGTAGGCGACCGTTCGGGTCCGGTCGTCGGCGTCGGCGTCGGCGGCTGTGGCTGTGGCTGTGGCAGTGGCAGTGGCAGGGTCGGCAGCGGGCGAGTCGGCGGTTGTGAACCGGTCGGCCGCGGCCATGTCATCGGAGGGTGATCCGCTTCCGCTCGCCGCGGCGGCGGTCGCGGCCCGGTCTTCGGTGACCTCCGCGTTCCGGGTGTCGGCTGTCGCGGCGGCCCAGGCTTCGGCGGCCGCGGCCTGGGGGGCGTACGGGTCGGGCGCGTACTGCTGCGGGAGTTTCGTGTAGGGCGTGTAGACGGGCGATCCGGGCTGCTCGGGCGCGTAGAAGCTGCCGGTGGCGCCGGGCGGGAAGACGGCGCCGGGGTAGCCGGTGGCGGTGAGGCCCTCGGGCGGGAAGTCGTCGAGCGAGCTGGTGCCGGGCGGCGGCTGCGGGGTGCGCATGTGCAGCATCCACCAGCCTGCGAGCATCAACGCCAGGCTGATGATCCCGGAGCCGGCCAAACCCATGCCGACCGGTCCCATGGTGGTGACCGCGATGGCCAGCGCGACGATCAGCACCACCGTCTTGGTCGGCGACTGCGAACTGCCGCCCTTGCCGAGCAGTGATTCGGCGGCGGAGTATTCGTCGCCGTCCTGGTTGCACAGCAGCCAGGCCGCGAGATAGAGCACGATCCCGGCGCCGCCGAACAGCGTCGACACCACGAACGCGACCCGCACCAGCACCGGATCCACGTGGTATCGCCTGCCGAAGCCCGCCGCGACCCCGGCGACCGGGCCCTGCCGCGGCAACCGGACGGGCCGTGTCTGCCACATCTGCTGGAGCTGCTCGCCGAAGCTCGTTTTCGCCATGGTTTCCATGCTCCGGCGAAACCGCCTCGCGGCGCATCGGGGGGAACCCTGAAGTTGCGCCGATTCCGCGCCCAGGCGGCGTCCTCGGCAGCCTCAGGGGGATTCCCGATGCCGTGTTTGCGCTGGGTGTGCCACCATCGGAGGTATGTACCCGACTGTTCCGGTGTCCGACGCCGCGCGTAGGGCGGGGGGTTCGCGGCCCGATCAGGGCGGTGGATTCGGGGTCGGCGCGGCGCGTCCGGGGCCCGCTCCGGTGCTGGATCTGGCGCCGCAGCCGCAGGTCCGTCTGGTCCGGCGCTCGGGTGGGCGCATCGTGGGCGGTGTCGCGGGCGGTATCGCCGATCAGCTCGGCCTGGACGTGTTCACCGTGCGGATGGCCTTCGTGCTGCTCTCGGCGCTGGCGGGCGCGGGTATCGCCGCCTACGGACTGCTGTGGATCTTCACCCCGGGCGGCGCGGACCAGGCGCGTCCGAGCGCGACCGAACGCAGGCAGGCGATCGGTCTGGCCCTGCTCGGGCTCGGGCTCGCGGTGGCGGTGTCGTGGCTGATGAACGGCACGGTCGCGGCGAAGATCATCGTTCCGATCGTGGTCGTCGCGCTGGGCGCGGCGCTGGTCTGGCGCGAATACGACGCGGAGGGGCCGCGCTCGCTGCTCGGGCTGCCCGCGCATCCGGGGGTGGTGACCTGGGCGCGCATCGTGGGCGGGGCGACGATGATCGTCGTCGGCTTGGGCGTGGTGGTGCTGGGGCGCATCGATCTCGGCTCGCTCGGGTCCGCGCTGGTCGCGGTCGCGGTGACGCTGGTCGGGGCGGGTCTGCTGACGGTGCCGCTGTGGCTGCGGATGATGCGGGCGTTGAATTCCGAGCGCGCGGCGCGCATCCGCAACGAGGAACGCGAGGAGATCGCCTCGCACCTGCACGATTCGGTGTTGCAGACCTTGGCGCTGATCCAGCGGCAGGCCGACGACCCGCAGGAGGTCACCCGGTTGGCCCGCAGTCAGGAGCGCGAGTTGCGCCGCTGGTTGTTCGAGGATTCGGGGCCTGCGCCGTCGAGTCTGGCGGCGGCGCTGCGCACCATCGCGGGCGAGGTGGAGGACCAGTACAGCGTGCAGGTCGCACCGGTGACGGTGGGCGATGTCAGCATGGATGTCGGTGACACCGGGAGTGGTCTGCCGAAGGAGCATTTCACCGCGCTGCTGGGGGCGAGCCGGGAGGCGATGGTCAACGCCGCCAAGCACGCGGGCGTGCCGAACGTCGACCTGTTCGCGGAGGTCGAACCGCATCAGGTGAGCGTGTTCGTGCGTGACCGCGGCGCGGGTTTCGACGTCGCCGCCATCGCCGAGGACCGGCGCGGCCTGACCAAATCCATTCGCGGCCGGATCGAGCGGCGCGGCGGTCAGGTGGAGATCCTGTCGGCTCCCGGCCGCGGGACCGAGGTGCGGATCATCATGCCGCGCACCGACTCCGGCGCGCACGAGGACGCCGAGCCGATGGCCGACACCGTGTGGGAGCCGGTGCGCCCGGTCGCGTGAGCCGAAAGCGCTGTGGTACCGATGGGTGCGCGTGTCCGGTGCGGCGCGAGTCGGGGTGGGCGATCCACCGTAGTGAGGAGAAGTAGGTGAGCGTGCGGGTCTTTCTCGTCGACGATCACGCCGTGTTCCGTTCGGGTGTGCGGGCCGAGCTGAGTCGCGAACCCGATATGGAGGTGGTCGGGGAGGCGGGCGGCGTGGCCGAGGCGATCGCCGGGATCACCGCGGCCGGACCGGATGTGGTGCTGCTGGATGTGCACATGCCCGACGGCGGCGGCGTGGCCGTGCTGACCGGGATCGGCGACGGGCCGGTGTGTCTGGCGCTGAGTGTGTCCGATGCCGCCGAGGACGTCATCGCGGTGATCCGCGCGGGCGCGCGCGGATATGTCACCAAGACGATCTCCGGCGCCGAACTCGCCGACGGCATCCGCCGGGTCGCGGGCGGTGACGCCGTGTTCAGCCCGCGGTTGGCCGGTTTCGTGCTGGACTCGTTCACCGGGCGTTCCCCGGTGCCCGAACCGCCGCTGGACCCGGAACTGGATTCGCTGACTCCGCGCGAACTCGAGGTCCTGCGGTTGCTCGCCCGCGGCTACACCTATCGCGAGATCGCCGAGAATCTGTTCATCTCGGTCAAGACCGTCGAGACGCATGCCTCCAACGTGCTGCGCAAGACTCAGCAGTCCAACCGGAACGCGCTGACGCGCTGGGCGCATCGCCGCCGGATCGATTGAGCCGCAAGGCGTCACCGTGACGGCGACGCCCCGGCCTCACATCACCGCGACGAGCACCGCGATCAGGATGATCAACCCGATGAGCAGGCCGACGGCGATGGCCAGCGGCGCGTTGCTCGGCGCGTTGCCCTGGGAGCGCTGACCGAGGGCCGCGCGCTGCGGGACGGCGGCGGGCTGCTGCTGTCCGACCGGCTGCGGACGTTGCGGTCGGGGCAGTGGCGCGGCGTGCGGGCTGCGCACCCCGGTGGCGGAATTGCGGGCGGCCCAGGCCGGGATGGTGCCGTCCTCGGTGCGCACGGGCGCGCCCAGGATGTAGGGGCCGGTGCCGGGACCGAAGGCGGCGGTGAGGATCTCGTCGCGCGCCTCGGCCATCGTCGGGCGGCGCTGCGGCGCGGGTTCGAGCATGTGCAGGATGGCGTTGGTGAGGACGCCGGTGCGGGTGGGCGGGATGATCCGCGCCATCGCGGCGCGTTCGACCAGTACGTCGGCGTCCTCGTCGAGTCCGAACGGCGGTTGGCCCTCGATCGCGGTGTAGAGGGTCGCGCCCAGCGAGAACACGTCGCTGGCCTCGGTGGGGCGCGCGCCGCGCGCGACCTCGGGCGGCAGGTAGGCGGGTGTGCCGGTGATCATGCCGTCGGGTTCGTCGGTGAGGTCGCCCGCGCCGCGCGAGATGCCGAAGTCGCTGAGTTTGGCCAGGCCGACGCCGGGGCCGCGGTCGGCGACGAGGATGTTGCCGGGTTTGATGTCGCGGTGCACGATGCCGACCGCGTGCGCGGCGGCCAAGGCGTCGGCGACCTGCGCGCCCATCTGGGCGACCTCGACCACCGGCAGCGCGTCGAAGACGGCGAGGGCTTTGGCGACGCTGCGCGAGGGCAGGTGTTCCATCACCAGCCAGGGTTCGCCCGCTTCCAACACCACGTCGTAGACGGCGATGGCGTGGTCGTGGGACAGCTTCGCGGCGACCCGGCCTTCGTGCACGATCTGCTCGCGGACCCGGTTGGCCTCGGCTTCGGGCAGGTCAGCGGTGGAGAGCACCTGTTTGATGGCGACTTCGCGATCGAGCAGCCGGTCGTGGGCCAGCCACACCGCGCCCATGCCGCCGCCGCCGAGCTTGGACTTCAGGCGGTAGCGGCCCGCGACCAGGTATTCGGGGCCGACGATGGGGCGTGGGCGATCGATCATGGGTGCAGGGTATCCGAATCTCGTAGTGGGCGACCTGATTCGAGCCGACGGTGGCCACGGCCGTCGGGGGCCGCGTACGGCGCCGGTCCGCGGCGTCGTGGACGTGTCCGACCCTACCCGGACGCGCGGGCGGCACGGGGCCGCGGGTGGGACGCGCGGGGAGCGGCGCGGGGCGAATCTCCGGTGAATTCTGGTACCGCCGTGCTGAATGAGGTGGGTGAGCCGGGAGTGTCGCGGGGTGACGGTCGGGGGTGTCGGGGTGGGTGTGGCGACACGCTTGACGGATCTCGGGGGTGGGTCTCTACTTGGTTCGCTATCGAACGTATATTCGATAGTGATCGATAGCTGAAACGGTGCTGACTCTCCGATATCGACCGATGTCGGGAGGTCGGCCCGCTCACTTCGCCCTCGGAGTCCATCGTGGGAAGTAGGTGGTGGTGATGGGTTCGGACGCGCGGGTGGGGGAGGAACGAAGACGGCCCGAACTGGAGGAACTGCGCCGTCGGATGGCGGCGATCCCCGCGCGCGGGGCGACGCCGTCGGCGCGACCCGCGCACGCGCCCGAACTGCGCCGGGAATCCCTCGCGGTGCCCGCTGCCCTCGCTGAACTGTTGCCGAAGGGCGGTGTGGTCAAGGGGTCGGTGGTCGCCTACCGCGGTGCGCGCTCGTTGCTGGCGGGTCTGCTCGCCGCGGTGACCGAGGCGGGCGGGCACGCCGCGGTGGTGGGCATGCCGCGGTTCGGTCTGCTCGCCGCGGCGGAGATGGGCGCGGAACTGGCCAGGGTGGCCGTCATCCCCGACCCGGCCCGACCCCCTCGAAATCGCTGCGGTGTTGCTGGACGGTCTGGATCTGGTGGTGCTCGGCCTCGCCGACCGCGCCGTCGCCCCCGCGCGCTCCCGCGTGCTCGCCGCCCGCGCCCGCAGCGGCGGCGCCACCCTCGTCGTCGCCGACGGTCACTGGCCCGACCCCGCCCTGCGCCTGGAATCCCGCGTCACCGGCTACGCCGGACTCGGCGCGGGCCGCGGTCGCCTGCGCTCGCTGTGTCTGGACGTCGACGTCCGCGCCAAAGCCGGACCGGCCCGCCGCGGCCGCATCGACCTGTGCCCCACCGCGGGCCGGGTGGAATGGGTCGCGCGCGAGCGGGTCGACCGGGTCGAGGAACCGATCACGGCGGACGGCGCGGCCTCGTGAACGGTCGGTGGTGGTCGCCGGGCGGCGCGACCTCGGGCGGCCTCGTGATCGACGGGTGCGGTCCGCGGTGTCACGTCGTGAACGTCGGGGGCGCAGTGTGATCCGGCCGCGGCGCTCGCGGGTGCTGGCCGTGTGGTGTCACGACTGGCCCGCGGTGGCGGCGGCCGCGGCGGCGGGACTGCCCGCGATGCGGCCGGTGGCGGTGCTGTCGGGCAATCGGGTGCTCGCCTGTTCGGCGCTGGCCCGCGCCGAAGGCGTCACGCCGGGGTTGCGGCGCAGGGAGGCACAGGCGCGCTGCCCCGAATTGTTCGTGACGCAACACGATCCCGACCGCGACGCGCGACTGTTCGAGGCGGTCGTCGCCGCGGTGGACGCGACCGTCCCCGGTGTCGAAGTGCTGCGCCCGGGTCTGCTCGCGCTCGGCGCGCGCGGGGCCGCACGGTATTTCGGGTCGGAGGAGCGGGCGGCCGAACGGTTGGTCGACGCGGTGGCGGCGGTCGGCGTCGAGGCGTGGGTCGGGATCGCCGACGAACTCGACACGGCGGTGTTCGCCGCCAAACGGGCCGTGATCGTGCCGCCGGGGCAGGACGCGCGGTTCCTCGCGCCGCTGCCCGTGGCGGAACTGGCCACCGAACCCGATCCGCCCGCACCCGAACGGCGCGACCTGGTCGATCTGCTGCACCGCCTCGGACTGCGGCGGATCGGGGATTTCGCGGCGCTCTCGCCCGCCGAGGTCACCTCCCGTTTCGGCGGTGACGCGGTCCTGGCGCACCGATGCGCGCGGGCGACGCCGCGGCGTCCGCCCTCGGCGCGCAGGCCGCCCCCGGAACTCGCGGTGGAGTACCGCTGCGATCCGCCGATCGAACGGGTCGACGCCGCCGCCTTCGCCGGGCGCATGCTCGCCACCCGACTGCACGAGGCGCTGGCCGCGGCGGCGGTGTCCTGCACCCGGTTGGCGATTCACGCCGAAACCGAAGCGGGCGAACAGCTCTCCCGGATCTGGCGGTGCGCCCAGCCGCTCACCCCGCAGGACACCGCCGACCGGGTGCGCTGGCAACTCGACGGCTGGCTGACCCATCGCGACGGTCCGGGCTCGCCGGTCACGCTGCTGCGTCTGGAACCGGTCGAGGTCGCGCGGGCGGGCGCGTTGCAACTCGGCCTGTGGGGCGGGGTCGGCGAACACGACGAACGCGCGCGCCGCGCCCTGGTGCGGGTGCAGGGACTGCTCGGCGGCGAGGCGGTGCGGGTCGGGGTGCTCAGCGGCGGTCGCGGTCCCGTCGAACGGGTCACCCTGGTGGCGCTCGGTGAGGAACTGGTTCCCGCCGCCGACCCCGGCCTGCCGTGGCCGGGCCGCCTGCCCGAACCCGCGCCGGCGCTGCTGCTGGTCAACCGCCCGACCGTGACGCTCGAATCCGCCGACGGCGAACCGGTGCTGGTCACCGCCCGCGGCCTGTTCTCCGCCGATCCGGCCCGCCTGCGCTGGGGCAGCAGGCAGTGGCGGCTCAGCGCGTGGGCCGGACCGTGGCCGGTGGACGAACACTGGTGGAGTCCGGAAGGCGTCGCGCTGGCCCGCGCGCAGGTCCGCCTCGACGGCACGGCCGAGGACGCGAAAGCCCTGCTGCTGGTCTATGTGGACCGAGGTTGGCGCGCCGAGGGCGTCTACGACTGAGCGCGACGGTCACGCTCCGGTCAGCGCGTCATGTCACGCGCGGAGTGGCCCCGATCGGCGACCTAGAGTGAAAAAGTGCTCACTCTTCGCCCGCCCAGTGACAGCGCCCGCCGGAAGGGTCCCGCGCCGCGCGGCATCCTCCCCACCGATCGGGCCGATCTGTTCGGCCGCCGTGTCGTCCCGTGTCGAGCGAGTCCCGCCAGGTCCGGGACCGCTTCGCTCGCCATGTCGTGCGCCCGATGACGGGGGTGCTGGAAACCACGTCCTTCGCCGGGATGACCTGTTCGGCCGCGTCGGCGGTAGATGTCCCGCTGCCGGGGACCGCGACCGTCGTCCCGGGGTGGTTGTGCGTCGAAGATCCGGGTCCGTGGGGGCGTGACGTGCTCGGCGACGCCGTGCTCGGCCCCGAGGTCACCGCCGAACTGGCGGTGCGGACCAAAGCGGCCCGGGTCCGCCCGACCCTGATCCGGCGACCCGGCCGCCGCGAGTTCACCGGCGCCCGCACGGTGCTGCTGGCGAGTTCGCGCCCGACGGGATCGTGGTGCGAGCGCCTGGAGATCACCGATCCGCGCGAACTGCTCGACATCGACCTGTCGCTGCTGGCCGGACCGCCGCCGGGAATCGGTGTCCGCGTGGACGATCCGCTGGTGCTGGTGTGCGCGCACGGCAAACGCGACCAGTGCTGCGCGCTGCTGGGCCGACCGATCGCCGCCGGCCTGGCCGCCGAACATCCCGACCTGGTCTGGGAGTGTTCGCACACCGGCGGTCACCGTTTCGCGCCCGCCGTGGTGCTGTTGCCCACCGGCCTGACCTACGGCCGCGTCGACGCCGCCGCAGCCGCCCGCGCGGTGGAGGCGGCCATGGCCGGCGAGGTCGCCCCGATCGGCCTGCGCGGGCGCAGTTGCTACGGGCCCGTCGCGCAGGCCGCCGAGATCGCCGTGCGCGAGGTCGCCGCCGCCGGGGCGGAGGATCTGGTGGTCGACCTGGAACCCGACGAGCCCGACACCGATCTGCCGCTGCCCGTCGACGCGACCCTCGCGGGCGTCGCCGTGGTCACCCACCGTGACGGACGGCGCTGGCAGGTGCGCGTGCACACGCGGAACTACGCTCCACGCCAGGCCAGTTGCGGCGCGTCACCCAAACCGGTCACCGCCGTGGTCGCCGACGCCCCGAGGGTCTTGCCCGCGTGATCGCCGGGGGCCGCGCCGAGCACGATCGCGCACTCCCCGCGTGATCGACGTCGTACGGCCTCCGGCGAACCAGGGGGCGGACAGCGCCGAGGTCGGATGCGGTGTGGCCGTCGCCCGCCAGGGAAGTCGCAGTCGGAGCGCAGGCGGGTGGGCGCGTCACCCCGCGAACTCGAACGCGAGCGCGCCGCGCGGGGGGTGTCGCAGTCGGAGCTCCGGCGGAGCGGTCGCGTCACCAGTGGGTGCCGGGCACCCAGCGCGCCGCGCGTCGCAGGGCGGTGCCGGTCACCCGCACCGCCGTCGAGCGCTGCCGGGGTTGTGCGGGCGCGACCGTCACGCTCCGGTCCTCGTCGCCGTTGTCGGTGAGCTCGCCCTTGGCGGCGGGGGAGTCGGGCAGCGCGCGGTAGTAGCGGTGCAGGATGCGGTCGCGGATGCCGGGGGTGACCAGCGCGCCGTATTCGGCGATGGTGCCCAAGGGGACGTCGATGCGCTTGGGACGTTCGGCGAGGGCGCGCACGATGGTCGCGGCGGCCCATTCCGGTGATTCGGACGGGCCCTGATCGCCGCTGGGCGTGATCATCGGGGTGCGCACCAGCGGCATGTGGATGGTGGTGAAAGAGACGCCGTCGGCGAGGGTTTCGATCGCGGCGACCTCGGTGAACTTGTCCAGGGCGGCCTTGCTGGCGAGGTAGGCCGAGAACCGCGGCGTGGCGACCTGCACGCCCGCGCTGCTGATCTGCACGATGTGGCCGAAGCCGCGTTCGCGCATCTGCGGCAGCAGCGCCAACGTCATGCGCAGCGCGCCGAAGTAGTTGACGGCCATGGTGCGTTCGAAATCGTGCAGTCGGTCGGTGGAGCGGTGGATGGCGCGGCGGATGGACCGTCCGGCGTTGTTGACCAGCATGTCGACGTGGCCGTGTTCGTCGAGGACGGCCGCGATGGTCTTGTCCACCGATTCGGTGTCGGTGACGTCGCACGGGTAGCCGTGGGCGCGGCCGCCCGCGGCGCGGATCTCGGCGACGACGGCGTCGATCTCGTCACCGCGGCGGGCCACGACGAAGACGACGGCCCCTTTGGCGGCGACGGCCAGCGCGGCGGCGCGCCCGATCCCGGAGGACGCGCCGGTGATGAGGACATGGCGATCGGTGAGATCGCGGCGTCGCCGGTCGCGGCGGGTCCGTTCGGCGTCGGCGGTGGTGGGGTCGTTACGCGACGCTGCGTTCATCGCCTGCTCCTTCGTGGTCTGACGGCACGGCGGTCCGTGGCATGAACTTACTCCGAAGTAAGTTCCGCTGACAAGGGCCGGGCCGTTGCCGTCTCCCCGGGCGTCCGCACCGCCGGTCGTGTGGCGATCGCTCCGGTTGCCGGGAGAGCGGCGCATCGGATGCGGGCGAGTTCGTTCCCGGCGGCCCGAGGGGATTCCGGTCTCCTCTCGAAGATATTCCGCGGCAGAGTTTTCAGCGACCGAGCGCGGCGGGCAACCGGTTGGCAACGCCGCGATTTTTCCTCGCGGGCCGTCTCGAAAGTATCGAACATATGTGCGATACTCGTGCGCATGGCGGACGATCGGATGGCGGACATCTTTGCCGCGGTGCGGCGCGGGAGCGGGAATCCCGAACAGGGTCGACATGCGCTACGCACCCTCTGGGACGAACTCGGCTCCGCCGGAGATCCGTTGCAGCGCTGCGTAGTAGCGCATCATCTCGCCGTCCTCCAGGAAACCGACGCCGAGGCGCTGGTGTGGGATCAGCGCGCGCTGGCGGCCGTCTTCGCGCCCGGCATCCCCCTGGACGACGGCCTGCGCTGCTTCCTGCCCTCGCTCTACCTCAACCTGGCCGACAGTCACCGCCGCGTGGGCGATTTCGACGGCGCGAAAATGCAACTGGCGATCGCGCGCGGTCACCTGCGCATCCTGGCCGAGGACGCCTACGGCGCGATGATCCGGTCGGGTCTGGATCGCGTCGAGGCGGCGCTGGAGGCGGGCTCCTCGGAGCGACTGGCCGTCGACTGAAGTCGGCCGACACGCGGGTCGGGGCCGGTCTGTGATCTGTCCTCCATCGAGTGTGTTCGATGACTGGCCGGAGCGGTTCGCGCGCCGCGGCTGCGGCGGGTGGGTGGATACGCCGCAGCCGGTGACCGCGCTCGTCGGCACTACCTCTGACAGGGCACGAGGCGGGCGAAGAAAGCCGTGAGCTGCTGGCGCGACCTCGCCCAAGTGGGGTCGGATAGGCTCGCGCGCATGGCCGTCTACCTCGTCACCGGTGCCGCTGGATTCATCGGCGCGAACTACGTGCTTTTCCTGCTCGAACGCGAGCCGGACGCGCACGTCGTAGCAGTCGACTACATCGGGTTCGCGGGCAACATCGCCAACCTGGACACGGTCATCGACAAGGTCAGCTTCGTCCGGGCCGATATCGCCGACCAGGCGGCGATGAAAGCGATCTACCGGCAGTACCGGCCAGATTTCGTGGTCAATTTCGCTGCCGAGTCTCATAACGATCGCGCGATCCTGGAGCCGTCGGTGTTCATGCGGTCCAACGCTTTGGGCGCGCAGGTGATGGCCGAGTGCAGCAGATCGATTCCGGTGACCTCGCACGTGCATGTCTCGACTATCGAGGTGTACGGGGAACTGGGCGACGGGCAGCAGTGGTTCACCGAACGCTCGCCGCTGAACGCGAAGACGCCGTACTCGGCGGCCAAGGCCGCCGGTGATCAGATGGTGCGCGCCTACATGGCGACCTATCCCGACCTGAATATCCGGATGACTCACTGCGCCAACAACTATGGTCGCTTCCAGCTGCCGGAGAAGTTGATCCCGCTGGCGGTGACGAACGTGCTGCGCGGCCGCAAGGTTCCGGTCTACGGCGATGGGTTGCAGTCGCGGGACTGGCTGCACGTCGATGACCATTGCGCGGCCGTGCATCAGGTGTTGCACGCCGAGCTTCCCTCGATTCCGGCCGCTGCGGGCACCGATCCGGGGCTGCTCCCGATCTTCGACATCTCCGCGCGCTGCGAGGTCACCAATCTCGATATCGCGCGGCGGATCGTGGCCGAGCTCGGCCACGATCCCGCCGAATGGATCGAACACATCCCCGACCGGCCCAACCACGACCGCCGCTACCTCATCGATCCCGCCAAGCTCGAAACCGAACTCGGCTGGGCGCCGACGCGGGCGTTCGATGCCGGGATCGCCGAGACAGTGGCCTGGTACGTCGACCATCGTGACTGGTGGGAGAAGATCATCACCGACAAGGGCGACCTCGGTTTCGACTGGTCGCGTGTCGGTCCGGCCGCTGTCGGCTAGCGCGCCGCGGCTGTCGCGGCCGCGACAGCGGTAATCACCTTCTCCACGGTTGCGGCGTCCATCGACCGCCACAACGGCAGGCAGATGTGGCGGGTGGCGAAGTCCTCGGCCCGACCGAACCGATCATCGACGTTGAGATCGGCGAAAACCGGCTGTCGGTGCAGCGGTTGCTCGTAGACACCGCGTGCCAGTGTCACCCCGTGCTCGGCGCTCGCAGCCCGAACCGAGTCCCGGTCGACGCCGTCGGCGAGCAGCGCGACGCATTTGTGGCCGCTGACCTGTGTGTTGTCGCCGATGTCGGGGAACATCGAGGCGGGACCGTCGAGGGTGTGCTGGTAGCGGTCGATGATGGCGCGGCGGGTGCGGGTGTCGGCGGTGAGCTGATCGAGGCCGATCGCCCCCAGGACCGCGCCGATCTCGGTCAGCCGCCAGCTGTTGCCTGCCAGGATGTGAACGCCGACGCTGTCCTTTCCCTGGTTGCGGAATCGGCGGGCGAACGCGGCGAGGGTGTTGTCGTTGGTGGTGATCGCGCCGCCCTTGCCGCCGGTGGTGACGACCTTGGTCGCGAAGAACGACCAGGCCGCGGCGACCCCGAAGCCGCCCGCTGGGATGCCGTGCAGGTGCGCGCCGTGAGCGTGGGCGGCGTCTTCCACCAACGCAACGCCCGCACGTTCGCACATCGTGACCAATTCGGGCAGTCGTGGGCTGAGGTAGCCGCCGATGTGGACGACCACCACAGCGGCGACCGAGCCGGTCAGTCGCATGGCGATGTCGTCGAGGTCGGGATACAGACCCGAGTCGTAGAGTTCGACGCGAGCCCCCGCGCGCAGCGCGGCTGCGGCGGTCGCGTAGTTGGTGTTGGTCGGGACCAGCACGGTTCGCCCGGTCACGTCCAACCAGGAGAAGATGATCTCGAGGGCGGTCGACCCGGAATTGCGGCCTGCTTTTGTCACCGTGGGCTGGGCTCCGCCGTAGCGCGATGCCAGCACCACCCCGCTAGCGGTCGGCGCCAACGCGGGCCATCCGAACTCGAGCCCGATCATCGGCCGAGGCAGAGCGCCTGGGTAGGCGGTCAGCATCTCCAACCGCGACGACAGGAGGGTGCCGATCATCGATCCCGCGTCATCGAGCAGAGCGCGGGTGCCGATGCCCGCGCAGACCACCACTGTCGGCGTGGACATCGACCCGTGCGCCGTCGCCACGCCGCATACCCGGCGATCTTCGGTGACGATCCGGGCGGCTTCCACCCCGACCGCGATCTCTACCCCGGACGAAACACAGTGTGCGGCGAGGCGATTCAGGAGCGCACGAGTGTCGATAACCAGTTCGCTGATCTCGGACGCGGCGACATCGCGACCGTGAACACGTAACAACTCACTGATTTCGCGGCTGCCGACGCCACGGTTGACGATGTCGTGACGGCGCCACAACTGGCGGTAGGTGTGCATGGTCTCCGGTGTGCCGTAGTACCAGCACGGCTGCGTGGCAACCACGCAGTCAGGGAAGGCGGTCCGGTAGGTGATCTGGGCTAGCGCGCATGTGGTGACAATCTCGGGGTGCCAGCGCGCGTAGAGCGCTCCGGAGTGGACCAGCCCGTGATTGCTTGTCGTCGCGCCCGCGCCGAGAAGATCACGCTCGATCAGCCGCACACTCATTCCCGCGCCCGCCAGCCGTGCTGCGGTCATCAACCCGGCGACTCCGCCGCCGATGACGACACAATCGATCCGCTTTTTCATCACGCCCCCCCTGAGATACGTCGGGCCACCCGCTCAGCCCGGTACTGGTGTCCAGGGTGGTGAGATTCGGGGCGACGATGTCTCGTTCCGCGTCTCCGGGTGTCTACACCTCGATAGCATCGACATATGACGACCCGGGGTCGCTGTGCGGTTGAGCGTGAGGCCGCCGCTGTGGTTGGTGCCCAGCTCAAGGCCGCGCGCGAAGCCGCTGGGCTGTCACTGTCGCAGATGGCCGCCCGGCTGAACTTCAGCAAATCAGCGCTCGGCCACTACGAGACCGGTACACGTGGGGCGCCGCCGGACCTCGCGTTGTGGTACGAACGCGTCTGTGGCGCCTACACAGATCCTGTCGCCGCGGTGACCGCGTTGGGTCGCGCGGATGTCGACCGCCGCTCGTTCCTGCTGCGTGCCGCCTACACCGCGGCGTTGAGCGCGACGGCGCTGACCGCCCTTGGCGCTGACCGTCTGATGGCGACGTCGGCCCGCACGGTCGGCATGGCCGAAGTCGACGCGGTTCGCGCGGTCACCTCAGCGTTGCTGTCGTTGGATGAGGCACGCGGCGGTGGTATCGGACGCACCGCGGTCGCGGAGTTCCTCGTCACCGATGTCGCCGATCTACTCAGGTCGCGCTTCGCTGACGTGCGCGTGCGTTGCGAGGCGTTCTCCGCTGCCTGCGAGCTGGCCTACCTGGCGGCCTTCAAGGCCCACGACGCCGGCCAGGACGGAATCGCGCAACGCTACTATCTCGCCGCGCTGCGGCTGGCCGAGCATGCCGACAGCCCCGTGCAACAAGCGTGGGTTCTGCGGGCGCTGGCACTGCAGGGCGTGGATATCCAGCAACGACGCTTCAGTGTCGACCTCGCCGAAGAAGCGGCGCAGCGCGCGCACGGGCATCTCGGTGCCGACGTCGACGCGCTGTTCACGATGGGGTTGGCGCGCTGTCACGCCGAGTCCGGAAACCACGCACGAGCTCGAGATGTCCTTCGCCGCGTCGAACCGGCGATGACCGCCGACCTCGCCGAACCCGCGCCACGCGCGATCGCGATGTGGTGCCCGAACAAGGCCACCGTCATCGACCAGGCCGCGAAAGCCTTCACTTCACTGGGCGAACACGGGCAAGCGCAACAGCTGTTCACCCTCGGGGCGTCGATCTGGAACCCTGGTACCCATGCCCGGGTCCACGCACTCACCTGCGCCGACGCTGGTCTCGCGCAATGGAAGACCGGTGACGAGGGTGGCGCGGTCGCGCTGTGGACCTCGGTCATCCCGGTCCTACAGCGAGTGCGGTCCGCTCGGACCGCGAAAGCGCTCGACAAGATCGCCCGACACGCATCCGAACTCGTCACCACCGCCACCTGACCCAGCCGCCGCGGCATGGCCAGGGGCCGGTCACGGTGATGAGCGCTGGCCGAGGTAACCGCGTCAACGACAACGTCGACTGATCCGTGCCGACACGCGGGTCTGCGATCGATCTATGATCCGTCATCCATCGAATGTATGTTCGATGGATGAGGAGGTGATCGGTCGTGGACTGGGGAGACGGTCCGCCGACGTGGGCGGAGATGGAACGCGTGCTGTCCGGCAGACCCGGCCGGACCGACCCGGAGGCGATGTACCCCGGCGACGGCGGCGACAGCCCCGCCTGGACCCGCACCCGCGGGGCCTACCGGGCCGACCCGGACGTGCCGGCGCCGAGCCCGACCGTCCCCTACGCCGAACTGCACGCCCACTCGGCCTACAGCTTCCTCGACGGCGCGAGCCACCCCGAGGAACTGGTCGAGGAGGCGGTGCGCCTCGGCCTGGAAGCCATCGCGCTGACCGACCACGACGGCTTCTACGGCACCGTGCGCTTCGCCGAGGCCGCCCGGGAATGGGGGATGCCGACCGTCTTCGGCGCGGAACTGTCCCTCGGCACGGACCGCGGCGTCGACTCCGCCCCGCGCACCGGCGCACCCGACCCCGCCGGACCGCACCTGCTGATCCTGGCCCGAGGTCAGGAGGGCTACCGCAGGCTCTCCCGGGAGATCTCCGCCGCGCACCTGGCCGCGGGGGAGAAGGGCATCCTGCGCTACGACATCGACACGCTCACCGCCGCGGCGGACGGGCACTGGCAGATTCTCACCGGTTGCCGCAAGGGCACGCTGCGCCAGGCCCTCGCCCGCGACCTGCGCGCTTCGGCCACCGACCTGCCCGAAGCCGCGGCGGCCCTGGGGGATCTGGTGGAACGCTTCGGTGTCGACCGGGTCGCGGTGGAACTCACCCACCACGGCATCCCCGAGGACGACGAACGCAACGCCCACCTGCGCGCCCTCGCGGGCCGCTTCGCCCTGCCCGTCGTCGCCACCACCGGCGCGCACGTCGCCGGGCCCGCGCAACGCCGCCGCGCCATGGCGATGGCCGCCATCCGGGCCCGGTCGAGCCTCGACGACCTGGCAGGCTGGCTCCCCGCGGCGGGTGGCGCGCACCTGCGCTCCGGCGCGGAGATGGCGCGCCTGTTCGCGGGCGGGACCGACGCGGTCGCCAACGCCGCCGCCCTCGCCCGCCAATGCGCCTTCGACCTGCGGCTGATCGCCCCCCGACTACCCCCGTTCGAGGTGCCCGACGGCCACGACGAGAACTCCTGGCTGCGCGAACTGACCATGGCGGGCGCGCGGCGGCGCTACGGACCGCCCGAAGCCAACCCCGCCGCCTACCGCCAACTCGACTACGAACTCGAGACCGTCGCCGTACTCGGCTTCCCCGGATACTTCCTGGTGGTGCACGACATCGTCACCTTCTGCCAGGACAACGACATCCTGTGCCAGGGGCGGGGTTCGGCCGCCAACTCGGCGATCTGCTACGCCATCGGCATCACCAACGTCGACCCCGTGGGCAACGACCTGCTCTTCGAGCGGTTCCTGTCACCCGAGCGCGATGGACCGCCCGACATCGACATCGACATCGAATCCGACCGCCGCGAGGAGGCGATCCAGCACGTCTACCGCCGCTACGGCCGCGCCTACGCCGCGCAGGTCGCCAACGTCATCACCTACCGGGGCAAATCGGCGGTGCGCGACGCCGCGCGCGCCCTCGGCTTCTCCCCGGGCCAGCAGGACGCCTGGAGCAAACAGGTCAACCGGTGGACCGGGATCGGCGCCGAGACCGGCACCGACATCCCCGAACCCGTCCTGGAACTGGCCGCCGAGATCGAAGGGCTGCCACGCCATCTCGGCATCCACTCCGGCGGCATGGTGATCTGCGACCGCCCCATCGCCGACGTGTGCCCGGTGGAATGGGCGCGCATGGCCGACCGCAGCGTCCTGCAATGGGACAAGGACGACTGCGCCGCCGTGGGACTGGTGAAATTCGACATGCTCGGCCTCGGCATGCTCTCGGCCCTGCACTACATGATCGACATGGTGCGCGAGCACACCGGCGAGACCGTCGAACTGCACCGACTCGACCTGGCCGAGCCCGCCGTCTACGAAATGCTCTCGCGCGCCGACTCGATCGGCGTCTTCCAAGTGGAGTCGCGCGCCCAGATGGCCACCCTGCCGCGCCTGCGCCCGCGCGTGTTCTACGACCTGGTGGTGGAGGTCGCGCTGATCCGGCCCGGCCCGATCCAAGGCGGCTCGGTGCACCCCTTCATCCGCCGCCGCAACGGTCAGGAGGAGATCACCTTCGACCATCCGGCGCTGCGCAATTCGCTCGGCCGCACCCTCGGCGTCCCGCTGTTCCAGGAACAACTCATGCAGATGGCCGTCGACGTCGCCGGATTCACCGCCGCCGAAGCCGACCAACTCCGCCGCGCCATGGGCTCCAAACGGTCACCGGAACGAATGGAACGGCTGCGCGCCCGGCTCTACCAGGGCATGCGCGAACTGCACGGCATCACCGGCGAGGTCGCCGACCGCATCTACGAGAAGCTCTACGCCTTCGCAAATTTCGGCTTCCCGGAAAGTCATTCGCAGAGTTTCGCCGCGCTGGTGTTCTATTCGGCGTGGTTCAAACTGCACCATCCGGCCGCGTTCTGCGCCGGACTGCTGCGCGCCCAGCCGATGGGCTTCTACTCCCCGCAGTCCCTGGTCGCCGACGCGCGCCGCCACGGCGTTCTCGTGCACGGACCCGACGTCAACGCCTCCCGCGCCGAAGCCGATCTGGAGAACCACGGCGCCGAGATCCGGCTCGGTCTGGCCTCGGTCCGGCACATCGGCGCCGACCTGGCCGAGAAGATCGTCGCCGCACGGGAATCCGGCCCCTACACCTCCTTCCTCGACCTCACCGGACGGGTCGAACTGAGCGTCGCCCAAGCCGAAGCGCTCGCCACCGCGGGCGCGCTCGGTCACCTCGCCGACAGTCGCCGCGCGGCCCTGTGGGCGGCGGGCGCGGCCGCGGGCGAACGTCACGACCGCCTGCCCGGCACCGGCGCGGCCACCGAAGCCCCCGCCCTGCCCGGGATGAGCGCACTCGAACTCGCCGCCGCCGACGTCTGGGCGACCGGCGTCTCCCCGGGCAGCTACCCCACCGAATTCCTGCGACCCCGACTCGACGAACTCGGGGTGATCCCCGCCGACGGACTGCTCGCCGTCCCCGACGGATCACGGGTGCTGGTCGGTGGCGCGGTCACCCACCGGCAGCGCCCCGCCACCGCCGCCGGGGTCACCTTCCTGAATCTCGAGGACGAGACCGGTATGGTCAACGTCGTCTGCTCGGTCGGCTTGTGGACCCGATACCGCCGCCTGGCCCAGAGCGCGCCCGCCCTGCTCATCCGCGGACGGGTGCAGAACGCCGAGGGGGCGGTCAGCGTCGTCGCCGAACATCTCCAACGCCTGGAGTTGCGCGTCGAATCACGGTCGCGCGATTTCCGCTGACCCACCGCGGGCGCGCAGCACGGACGAACGGACCCCATGCACCTGGACCTCTCCGACGACCTCTCCCCGGTGCCGCGCCGCGCGCGGATCACCACCGCCCTGGTCACCCTGCTCGCCTCCCTGCCCTCCACCGTGCTCGGCGGACTGCTCGTCTTCGCCGCGGGCGCGCTGATCGGACTGTGGCCCGCCTTCGGGCTGATCGCGATCTGGCTGGTCGGCGGCCCTTTGGTACCCGTCCCCACCGCCGAGATGGCGCAGGCGATCTTCCCCGTCCGTCATCCGCGCCCGGACGAACAAGGCGCGCTGATCACCGCCTGGCACAACGTCGCCCGCGTCGCCGGGGTCCGCGCGAGCGACTACTCGCTGTGGGTGCAGGACACCGCGCAACTCAACGCGCTCGCCGCGCCCGGCCGCATCGTCGCCGTCACCAGCGCCGCGGTCGCCGAACTCGGGCCGCGCGAACTCGAAGCCGTGCTCGCCCACGAACTCGGCCACCACCACGGCGGCGCCCAACGCGCCCAGATGATGGTCTACTGGTACGCGCTGCCGATCCGGGTCTGCTGGCAGGCGCTGGTCCGGATCACCTGGCTGCTGGCCGTTTTCGTCGCCCGCGCCGCCCACATCGTCGGCGTGGTCGCGCTGCTGCGCGCGTTCGGGGTGCGCGGCGCGATCGACGTCATCGGAATCACCGTCGCCGTGCTCGCTCGGATCGCGACCATCCTCGCCGTCGCGGTCCTGGCCGTCCTGCACTTCGGGCCGTTGGCCGCCCTGCCGTTGGCCGCGATCGTCGTGGAACCCTTCGCCGCGCGAGCCCAACGCCGTCGCACCGAGGTCGACGCCGACCGGGTCGCCGTCGACCTCGGCTACGGTCGCGAAACCCTCGCCGTCCTCGACCTCTGGTCACGCCGCGCCGAACCCGCGGGCCGGCTGGCCCGACTGCTCGACACCCACCCGCCCATCGCCGCCCGGATCGCCGCCGTCGAAACCCGCCTCGCCGCCCCGCGTTCCACCTGAGCCGACCCCGACCGCGCCGCCGCGACGGCTACTGCCGGTTGCGCGCGACGACCTCGCCGATACGACCCAGAGTCGACCCCGACCGCGCCGCCGCCGCAACGGCTACCCTGCGACCATGCGCAAGCTCGCCCTGCTGTGCCTCGGCCTGACCCTCACGACGCTGCTCGCGGGCTGCGGCAGCGACGAAACCGCCTCCTCCGACGGCAGATCGGCGTCCACCGTCGCGCCCGCGATCACCCCGCCCGGCCTGCGCGAACAAGCACCGACGCCCGCCGACAGCGGCCGCGAACAGGGCGGCGCCGAAGTCACCGCGCGCAAAGAAGTCGTCACCGGCAGCATCGACATCACCGCCGACGACCCGATCGCCGCCGCCGCGACCGTCGCCGACCGGGTGCGCGCCGCGGGCGGCCGCCTCGACAGCCGCACCGAACAACCCGGCACCGACGAGCAGGACCCCAGCGCCACCCTCACCGTGCGCGTCCCCGCCGACCGCACCGACGCCTTCATCGACGGCCTCGGCGGCATCGGCGAACTCACCCTGGTCAACACCAACCGCGACGACGTCACCATGCAGTGGGAAGACCTCGACGCCAAGATCCGCGCCCTGCGCGCCTCCGTCGACCGCCTGCGCGCCCTCATCGCCGGCGCCACCAACACCGCCGACCTCATCGCCGCCGAGAACGCCCTGTCCAGCAGACAAGGCGAACTCGACAGCCTCACCGCCCAACAACGCCGCCTCGACGACCAAGTCGCCCTCTCCAGCCTCACCATCACCCTCACCGCCCCCGAATCCCACACCCACGACCCCGGCCCGTCCAACTTCTGGGACGGTCTCGTCTCCGGCTGGAACTCCCTGATCGACTTCCTCCAGGACGCGATCGTGACCGTGGGCAAAGCCGTTCCGTGGCTGGTGTTCCTCGCGCTGCTCGCCGGAATCGGATGGGGGATCGGTCAGCTCTTCCGGCGGCGTTCGACCGCCGGGTCGCCGCGTGCGCGTCACGCGACGGCGGGCGGAGTTTCCGATGCGGCTTCCGTGGCCGGCTCCAAGGAGTCCGGTGCGACCGAGGCGAGTCCTTCGGAATCCGATCCTTCCGCGCCCGGTCCCGCCAGGTCCGGGTCTTCCGGTGCCGAGGCCGCCCCCGAAGAACCACGTGCGTGACGAATCGCGTGACTCCACGACAGCAGGTGAAAGGACCACGGTGCCCCCGAAGGTGATTCGCGCGACGATCACCCCGAACAGCCGCAAAGGCCCGCTGGTCGAACCCCGGGACGACGGCACCCTGCACCTCTACGTCCGCGCTCCCGCCGTCGAGGGCAAAGCCAACAAAGCCGCCATCGAACTCCTCGCCGACCACTTCGGCGTCCCCAAGAGCCGCGTCCGCCTGACCGCGGGTGCGACCTCCCGCACGAAACGCTTCGACATCGACCTCTGACCGCGCCCTGACCGCCCGCGCGTCTGCGTCTGCTCGCCCGTGCATCTCTGTCTTGGCGGAATCGCTGGTGTCGTCACCAGAATGCACAGGCGAGTGTGAAAGCTACGAGTCCTATGACCAAGACGACCAAGATGACTTCGGAGAACATTGCGGACCTACCTATTCGTAGTCGTCTACGTAGGGATTGGACAGATACGCGAGTGCGGCCAACTGAGGTAGGCATGGCTGCCAGGTGGGGTGCCTGTGCAAGCTCAGAATCAGCTTTGCCGACTGGTCGTTGAGCTGATCGGGATCATGCGAGCAGTCGAGCCAACGTTCATCTATCGCAACCATCGAGCCCCCCCGGACTGTTGCGAGTCGTCCGCTGACCACTTGGTGAGCGCGTCAACGGTGCGCATCAGCAGCTCTAGGGATGGGCGCTCTACCCTGCTGTTCGGGTACGCATGTGACCCCGGAATGCGTTGCGGTAGAGCATGCATGATCGGTTCCCCTCGATAGATTCCCCTGTTCAGGTTCAATGCTGCGCGTGCGAACCGATCCGAACCACGGCGCACAAGATGTACCTACGATGCGTTTATGCGCAGACAGCGACTGATCGAGGCTCGGAAGGCCACCGGCAAGACTCAGGAACAGATTGCCGCAGAGGTCGAAGTCGACCGTACGACGCTGGGTAGATGGGAACGCAACGAGGGAACCCCGCACCCGGTGCAGCGCACCAAATATGCTGAGTCGCTGGGCATTACGATGGATGAGCTGTCAGCGATGCTCAGCAGCGTTCCCGCGGTGGAGGGTGAAGTGCCGGAGTGGTTGTCGACCTATCTCGGAATGGAGCAGTCTGCAACATCGATCCGAAGCCATGAGCCCAGAGCGGTCTACGGATTGCTTCAAATCCCAAGTTACGTAGAGGCATTGGTGAGCCGTATCGGTGTCTCCGGAGTCTCGGACACCTACGTGCAACAAGCCGTAGATCAACGCTTGCACCGACAGAAGCGGGTTCGATCAGGTGAGCTTGAACTGGACGTGATCATGCCCGAATCTGCCTTGAGGCTCAGGGTCGGGACACCGGCAGTGATGGTTGATCAACTGTCGACCCTGGCCGAACTGTCGCAGTTGCCGAACGTCACGGTGCGAGTGACCACCTATGACGCTGGACAGTACGAGGCGCGTCGGCTCAACTGCTTCTCAATCATGAGTCATCCGTGGGGATCACCGAGAGTGCATTTCGAGTCCTATGCCGGCGGGCGTTGGATAACCGATGCCGAAGAGGTGGGATACTTCGGTAGCGCATACGACCACGGGGCAAAGGTAGCTCTGAATCCCAAAGAGTCGCGCAAGTTCGTTCTAGGGCTAGCGGAGGAGTGGAAACACCGTGGATGACCTCAACACGCTCGACTGGCGAGTGTCGAGCTTCACCGACAACGGCACGTGTGTGGAGGTTGCCGGTACGCCTAGCACTGTCTACGTCCGCAACAGCAATGCCCGCGATGCCGGAACCGTCGCCTTCACTCGTGCGGAGTGGTCAGCCTTCCTCGAGGGCGTCAACGCCGGGGAGTTCGACCAGTTCGGCTGAGTCTGTGCCCGCCCCCGGCGGCGGGAAGCGTCATCGTGACCGGGCCGGCCACCACTAGGTCGGCACCTTCGGCTGCCAGATGAACGCGCACGATTCCGAGTACTCGCGCGCGCCCTGGCTGCGGTGCATCTCTGTCAGCCCACACGCATCTGACACGCCCGCGCAGCGACGCAGGCGATCACGTCCCCCCGGCGAATCCCGCCTGCCGCCACGCCTCGTACACCGCCACCGCCGCCGCGTTCGACAGATTCATCGACCGCCGTCCCGCCACCATCGGAATCCGCACCCGCGCCGTGATCCGCGGATCGGCCAGCACTTCCTCCGGTAACCCGGTCGGCTCGGTCCCGAACAGCAGCACATCCCCTTCCTGATACTCGATATCGGTGTATCGGGCCTCGGCCTGCGTGGTGAACGCGAAGACCCGCGCCCCCTCCACCGCCGCCCAAGCCCGCTCCAGACTCGGATGCACCGTCACCGAAGCCAGATCGTGGTAATCCAACCCCGCCCGCCGCAACTTCGCCTCCGACAGATCGAACCCCAACGGCTCCACCAGATGCAGCTCACACCCCACCCCGGCCACCAACCGAATGGCATTCCCGGTATTTCCCGGAATCGCGGGCTCATGGAAAATCAGTCTGAACACAGCTATCCAGTCAACCAGGCGCGATGGCGGACGCCGCAACCATGTCGGTCGCGGACGTTGGGCTCGCCGCTATCACCACCGGCCTCGTGATCGGCAGCCCGGTTTCCAAGGATGCGGGTCGCATGCGAAAAGGAGGGCGAATGCGTGAGGGCGGCTGCCTGTGTGGGCATATTCGTTATCGGGCCGAGGCCGAGGCAATTTGGCCGCATCTCTGTTCGTGCGCGCACTGCCAACGCCTGGGGGCACTCCGGTGATGGCGTGGGTCGGGTTCCCCGAGGCCGCGCTGAGCTGGGTCGGCGTCGGCGGCGAACCGCGATGGTTCGAGACCTACCCCGGGATCGGGCGCGGTTTCTGCCCGGTCTGCGGTTCCACGGTCGCTTCGCGCGGTGACGCGGCGGGTGGCGTCGGCGTGACGATGATGTCGCTCGACGACCACTCCGACCTGGTCCCCGTCCACCAGTCGTTCAGCGCCGACGCCGTCCCCTGGCTCGCGCCGATCGAGAGCACCGACGACGGCGACTGAACACCTGACGCTCTGCGGGCAGGATCGAATCGAGCTTCGCTGGGGCGATCAGGGCCGGCTCCGCACGCTCCCGAACCTGATATCTGCTGTGCGGCAGTCGCTTCCGGTGACGAATCGTTCTCGCGAAGACGTTCGGTGCGGAGTAGTTCTTCGGAGCGGGCGGCGAGATCTGTTTCCGCGGTCAGGATTCCGGCGAAGGTGAGGCGGCGGCGGGACTCATCGCGGGTCAGTTGTGGCAGGTGTCGTCGTCGTTGTAGAGGAGCATCTGGGTCACCTGGGCGGTGGGGGGACTCTGCAGGCGCAGGCCGAGGAAGCCGTAGTGGACGGTGGGGTCTTCGGCGAGGTCGGCGGAACTCCAGTTGTGGCCGAGGGTGAGGGTGGGGTAGGCGGCGCGGACCTCGTCGAGGGTGGAGCCGACGGTTATGCCTTCGGGGGTGGTGGCGGGCAACTTGTTGTGCATGATCGCGACGATCTTGCCGTGTTTGGTGAAGCCGCTCGCGCCCGACGTGGTGGTGTAGCTGCCACAGCCTTCCGGATCGCCGCCCATGTCCTCAAGTTTCGCGATCTCGCCGGTGGCCTGGGCGTCCATCGTGGTCATGCCCAGGCGCAGCGCGCCGTAGCCGCGCGGGCCGAACACGGGGGAGGAGGTGTTGGCGGCCGACGGGGCCGCGACGGCCGGGGTGGCGGAGCCGGTGACGTCGTCCTCGCCGCAAGCGGTGAGAGCGGTCAGCAGCGCGGCTGCGATGACGGCACGTGCGATACGCATTGATTCCCCCGATCGTCCCCGATGAACAGGTTCCGCCGGACCGGTGGAACCCGCGTACGGTGCTCCAGTCTGGTGCCGCCCACCCGCGCGGGTCAAGGCGACACGGACCGGCACGCCGGCGCGAACCACTGCCGCGCGCGGAGGCAGCGGGCCGCAGCCGGGTACGTCGGGGCAGGCCACTGCACGGCGCGTAGGTGACGAACCCCAGTCCGGCGACGCGGGGGGCCGGGACCGTCCGGTCCCGGTCTGCGACAATCGGACCGTGAACGATGTCGAATCCGCCGCCGGGAGGCAGTCGAGTGCGTGGGGGCAGTTCTTGCGCTGTCACCTGCCGATGGTGGTGGTGACGCTCGTGATCGTGGTGGCGGTGGTGTTCGTCGCCCAGGATCGCTGGCGGCGCGGGGCGTTGTTCTTCGGCGGTGCGACGTTGTTGGCCGCCGCTTTCCGGTTGTGCCTGCCGACGGCGCGCGTCGGACTGCTGGCGGTGCGCAGTCGCCCGTTCGACGTCGCCGCGTTGACCCTGCTGGGATCGGTGATCGTCACGCTGGCCGCGACCATCACCACCATCGGCGTCGGCTGAGCGCCCCGCCGAGGCGAGACGACCCGAGGGCAATCCGATCCGGTTCGATCGAACCGCCGAGGCGATCGGAACCCGGGCGCTCCGAACCGCGCAACCGACCGGATCCGAGCCGAAACCCGCCCGCTCTCAGCGGTGTTCGCGCGCCAACCGCATGGTCTCGATCAACAGCTTCGAGACCGCCGCCGCTTCGGTGAGGAATCCGTCGTGTCCGTCGCGGGAGTGCAGGATCTCGAGCCCGTCGCATCCGGGCAGACCCTCGGCGAGTTCGCGCTGGGTGTGCAGCGGGTACAGCCGGTCGGAGTCGACGCCGCCGACCACGCACGGCACGGGGGTGGAGGCCAGCGCCGCGGCGATCCCGCCGCGGCCGCGTCCGACGTCGTGCCGGTTCATCGCCTCGGACAGCAGTACGTAGGTGGCGGGATCGAAACGGGCGCACAGCTTCTCGGCCTGGTATTCGAGGTAGCTCTGCACCGCGTAGCGGCCGCCCGCGCGCGGGTCCTCGCCGTCCTGCGGGTCGTTGGCGAAGCGGTGGTCGAGTTCGCCTTCGGTGCGGTAGGTGAGGTGGGCGATGCGCCGCGCGATGCCCATGCCCGCGGTGGGGGCGCGGCCGGTGCCGTGGTAGTCGCCGTTCTGCCAGTCCGGATCGGCTTTGATGGCGGCGATCTGGGTGGTCTGCGTGCCGATCTGGTCGGCGGTGGCGCGGGCTCCGACGGCCAGGATCAGGGCGGCGGTCACGCGTTCGGGCGCGCCGATCATCCATTCCAGGACCCGCATGCCGCCCATCGAGCCGCCGACGACGGCGGCGAGGCGGTCGATGCCGAGGACCCGGGTGAGGGCGATCTCGGCGGTGACCTGGTCGCGGATGGAGATCTCGGGGAACCGCGCGCCCCACGGTTTCCCGTCGGGGGCGAGGGCGGCGGGGCCGGTGCTGCCCATACAGCCGCCGAGGACGTTGGTCGCGACGACGCACCATTCGTCGGTGTCGACGGCGGCGCCGGGGCCGACGAGTCCGTCCCACCATCCGGCCTGCTGGTGGGTCTCGTCGGCCGGTCCGGTGACGTGCGAGTCGCCGGTGAGCGCGTGTTCGATCAGCACCACGTTGTCCAGGGCGGGGGACAGTTCGCCCCAGCGCTGCACGGCCAGTCGCACGTCGGGGATGATCGCGCCGTTCTCCAGGGCGACGTCGCCGATCGGGACGACGCCGAGACGTCCGTCGGGCGGGGGTAGTAGATCCGCTCCGGTGGCGGGTCGCCCGGTGCCGGGTTGGGTGCCCGCGATCACGTGGTCGCCGCCGCGAATCCGGCGCGTAGGTCGGCGAGGATGTCGTCGATGCCCTCGATGCCGACGGCCAGTCGGACCAGCCCGGGGGTGACGCCCGCGGCGACCTGTTCGGCGGGGGTGAGTTGCGAATGCGTGGTCGAGGCCGGGTGGATGACCAGCGACCGCACGTCGCCGATGTTGGCGACGTGGCTGTGCAGGGTCAGCGCGTCGACGAATTTCTTGCCCGCGTCGACGCCGCCGCGCAATTCGAAGGACACGATCGCGCCCGCGCCTTTGGGGGCGAGTTCCTTCGCCCGCGCGTGCCAGGGGGAGGAGGGCAGTCCGGCGTAGTGCACGACCACGACCTCCGGGTGTTCGGCGAGGAATTCGGCGACGGCGACCGCGTTGGCGACGTGCCGTTCGACGCGCAGGCTCAGCGTCTCGAGCCCTTGGGCGATGAGGAAGGCGTTGAACGGTGATACCGCGGAGCCCAGGTCGCGCAGCAGTTGCACGCGCGCTTTGAGGGCGTAGGCGGGTGCGCCGAGGTCGGCGAAGACCGCGCCGTGGTAGCTGGGGTCGGGGGTGGTGAAGCCGGGGAAGCGGGACGAGCCGTTCTCGTCGCGCACCGTCCAGTCGAAGGAGCCGCCGTCGACGAGTACGCCCGCGATGGCCGCGCCGTGGCCGCCGAGGTATTTGGTGGCCGAGTGCACGACGATGTCGGCGCCGTGGGCCAGCGGCTGGATCAGGTAGGGCGTGGCGACGGTGTTGTCCACGATGAGCGGGACGCCCGCGGCGTGGGCGACGTCGGCGATGCCGTGGATGTCGAGGACGGCGCTGCTCGGGTTGGCGATGGTCTCGCCGTAGAGGGCCTTCGTGTTGGGCCGGATCGCGGCGCGCCACTGCTCGAGGTCGTCCGGGTTGTCGACGAAGGAGATCTCGATGCCGAGTTTGGGCAGCGTGTAGTGGAACAGGTTGTAGGTGCCGCCGTAGAGCTGCGGGCTGGACACGATGTGGTCGCCCGCGCCCGCGAGGTTGAGGATCGCGAAGGTCTCGGCGGCCTGCCCGGAGGACACCAGCAGCGCGGCGACGCCGCCTTCGAGCGCGGCGACGCGCAGTTCCACCACGTCCTGGGTGGGGTTCATGATCCGCGTGTAGATGTTGCCCGGTTCGGCGAGCCCGAACAGCGCGGCGGCGTGCTCGGTGTCGCGGAAGGCGTAGGAGGTCGTCTGGTAGATCGGCAGCGCCCTGGCGCCGGTGGCCGGGTCGGGCGTCTGGCCCGCGTGCACCTGTTTGGTCTCGAAGGACCAGGCGGCGGGGTCGATCGGGGACGGAGTGGCGTCGCTCATGCTGTGCTCCAGGGGAGAGGGTTGTTCGCCGGACCGACGGTCATCGCGGGGCGCGGAACGGACAACGACACATCGGGGATACCTCCTGAACAGCGCGCTTGCTCCCGGCCTTCGGGAGCCCGGTCATCACCCGGAGCACCCCACCGCAGCTGGAGGGTTGCCGTCCAGCTAGCCGGGGCTTGACGCTGGCACTCATGACCCGTCGAACATCGTAACCGGCGCGCGCCCGGTGCTCGAAATCCGTCCGGTCGTCCCGCTCGCCCGGACGGCGTCCCCTTCCCGGATGATCGCCGGAACGTTGCCGGGCCCGCGCGGGCCGAGCGCGCCCACCGGCCGCGCGGACCGCGCCGGAGCGGCCGCGTGGGCCACCGCGGGACGGTGCGCCGCGTCACCCCGGACCTACTTGTGGGTAACAAATCACAGCTCACACCCGGTACGCTGCGAGGTCCCGCACAGTGGCACCTCCCCGCGCGGTGAACGGGGCAGCAGCAGTACGCTTGTCTTGTTTGCACCACACGTCCCGCCGACAACGCGGGACATATACGTTGTCTGTTGGAACAGCTGGGGTCCGCTCACAAGCGTGTTCGCCTGGCCGTGCAATGAGGGCACCATCCTAGGAGGACACGAAGATCCATGTCCAAGATCAAGGTTGAAGGCACCGTCGTAGAACTCGACGGCGACGAGATGACTCGGATCATCTGGCAGTTCATCAAGGACAAGCTGATCCACCCGTATCTCGACGTGAACCTCGAGTACTACGACCTCGGCATCGAATACCGTGACAAGACCGACGACCAGGTCACGATCGACGCCGCGAACGCGATCAAGGAACACGGTGTCGGCGTCAAGTGCGCCACGATCACCCCGGATGAGGCTCGGGTCGAGGAATTCGGCCTGAAGAAGATGTGGCGCTCGCCCAACGGCACCATTCGCAACATCCTCGGCGGCACGATCTTCCGCGCGCCCATCATCATCTCGAACGTTCCGCGTCTGGTCCCCGGCTGGACCAAGCCCATCATCATCGGCCGCCACGCATTCGGCGACCAGTACCGCGCCACCGACTTCAAGGTGTTCCAGGCGGGCACGGTCACCCTCACCTTCACCCCCGAGGACGGCAGCGAGCCGATCGTCCACGAGGTCGTGAAGATGCCCGAGGACGGCGGCGTCGTCATGGGCATGTACAACTTCAAGAAATCCATCGAGGATTTCGCGCGGGCCTCGTTCAACTACGGCCTGCAGCAGAACTACCCGGTCTACATGTCGACCAAGAACACCATCCTCAAGGCCTACGACGGCATGTTCAAGGACACCTTCCAGGAGGTGTTCGACGCCGAGTTCAAGACCCAGTTCGACGCGGCCGGGCTCACCTACGAGCACCGCCTCATCGACGACATGGTCGCCTCCTCCATGAAGTGGGAGGGCGGCTACGTCTGGGCGTGCAAGAACTACGACGGCGACGTGCAGTCCGATACCGTGGCGCAGGGCTTCGGCTCGCTGGGCCTGATGACCTCGGTGCTGCTGACCCCGGACGGCAGGACCTGTGAGGCCGAGGCCGCGCACGGCACGGTGACCAGGCACTACCGCCAGCACCAGCAGGGCAAGCCGACCTCGACCAACCCGATCGCGTCGATCTTCGCCTGGACCCGCGGCCTCGAGCACCGCGGCAAGCTGGACAACACCCCCGAGGTGATCGGCTTCGCGCAGACCCTCGAGGACGTCGTCATCAAGACCGTCGAGGGCGGTCAGATGACCAAGGACCTCGCGCTGCTGGTCGGCGGCGATCAGGGGTATCTGAGCACCGAGGAGTTCCTCGGCGCGCTCGACGAGAACCTGGCCCGCGCGCTGCGCTGAGCCGGTCCGGGGCGGGTCACGAGCCCGCTCCGCCTCCGGCGCTGGGGCATCCCCGGCGCCGGACCCCACCGGGCACCCGCCCACCTTCCACGGTGGTTCGGGTGCCCGATTTCGTTCCCGGGAGTGGCTCAGCTCACCTCGGATCGGGATGATTTCGCGGCGAACGGCCCGTTGCACACAGACGTGACCGATTCCGTCGACGCGCCACCGCACCCGTCCGACGCCCGGGTCGATTGGCATGTGCCCGCCATGCTGGCGCTGGCCCTCGGCGGATTCGGCATCGGCACCACCGAGTTCGTCACGATGGGCCTGCTGCCCGATATCGCGGCGGCGATGCAGGTCTCCGAGCCGACCGCCGGGCACGCGGTCTCCGCCTACGCCTTGGGCGTGGTGATCGGCGCGCCCCTGATCGCGGCGCTGTGCGCCCGCGTTCCGCGCAAGCGCCTGCTGATGGCGTTGATGGTGGCCTTCACCCTGGGCAATCTCGCGACGGTGCTGGCGCCGAGTTTCGTCCCGCTCGTGGCGGCCCGTTTCGTGGCCGGTCTGCCGCACGGCGCGTATTTCGGCGTGGCCTCGCTGGCGGCGGCGACGTTGGCTCCGGCGGGACAGCGCGCCAAGGCCGTAGCGGCGGTTATGCTGGGTCTGAGCGCCGCCAACGTTGTCGGCGTTCCCGTAGCGACGTGGTTGGGGCAGCATCTGGGCTGGCGCAACGCTTACGTCGTGGTCACGCTGATCGGCGTGGCGACGGTTCTCGCGCTGCTGCGCTTCGTCCCGGAACTCACCGGGCTCTCCACGACCGATCCCCGCACCGAACTCGGCGCCCTGCGCCGCCCGCAGGTGATCCTGACCCTGGCGGTGGGCGCGATCGGCTTCGGCGGCATGTTCGCCGTCTACACCTACGTCACCACCACGCTGACCGACGTCGCGGGCATGTCGTTGGGGCTGGTCCCGATCGTGCTGATGCTGTTCGGCCTGGGCATGGTGGCGGGCAACATCCTCGGCGGCGTGCTCGCCGATCGCGGCGTGGATCGCGCGATCTTCCTGGCCCTGGTCGCGATGGTGGTCATCCTGGCGCTGTTCGTCGCGGCCGCGCACAACCCGTTCACGGCCGCGATCGGGGCGTTCCTGATCGGCGCGTCCGGTGCGGCGCTCGCGCCCGGCTTGCAGACCCGGTTGATGGATGTGGCCGCCGACGCGCAGACGCTGGCGGCGGCGCTCAACCACGCCGCGCTCAACATCGCCAACGCGGCGGGCGCGTGGCTGGGCGGTCTGGTCATCGCGGCGGGCCTCGGCTACACCGCGCCCGCCGCGGTCGGCGCGGGTCTGGCGGTGCTCGGCGTGCTGCTGTTCGCGGTGACGGTGTGGACCGCACGACGCGCGACGCCGGCCCCCGAGGTGGTCGTCCGGTCGTGAACCGGACCCGCGCGGCAGAACATACACACCTGTACGTAAGTGTAGAATCGACCGAATGACCGGGACCGACGCCACCAAGCCGCGGCGGCGGACGCAGGAGCAGCGCAGCAGCGAGATGCGCACCCGTCTGCTCGACGCCACCATCGACTGCCTGGTCGACTACGGCTACGCGGGCACCACCACGCCCCGCGTCGCCGAGCGCGCGGGCGTGACGCGCGGCGCCCAGGTCCACCATTTCGGGTCCAAGGCCGATCTGGTGGTGGCCGCGGTCAGCAGACTGGCCCAGCGCCGCGCCGAGACGGCCATGCGGGAGATGGACCGCGTGGTCGTCGGGGTGGACCCGCTCGAGGTCACCCTGGACTACCTGTGGGAACTGCACCAGGGGCCGCTGTTCATCGCGACGGTGGAGTTGTGGGTGGCGGGGCGCACCGATCCGGTGCTGGCCTCGGCGATGGAGAAGGTCGAACCGTTCGTGAACAACGCGGTGCTCACGGCGGTGGTCCGTTTCGTGCCCGACGAACTGCGCCGCAAGGAGGCGCGCGATTTCGTCTACACGGCGATGGACGCGCTGCGCGGCATCCTGATCGCCAACTTCATCGATGCCGATTCCGAGCGCGCGCGCCGTCGCTGGCGGCGGGCCTGTGTGCACCTGCGGGCGATGGCGGGTGTCGCGAAGGTCGTCTCGGCCGACTGAATTCCGTCCGTACCCGGTCCCGGTCACACCGTTGTGGTGTTACATACATATCTGTATGTTTGTTTTCATCGCAGGGATCGCCCGCACGGGCGACCGACCCGAGGGAGTTCGATGACGAACAAGGTCTACGTGATCGGCGTCGGCATGACGAAGTTCGAGAAGCCCGGACGGCGCACCAACGAGGACGGCAGCGCCTGGGACTATCCCGACATGGCCAGGGAATCGGGGACCAAGGCCCTCGCCGACGCGGGCATCGATTACCGCGAGATCGAGCAGGCTTTCGTCGGCTACGTCTACGGCGAATCGACCTCGGGGCAGCGCGCGGTCTACGAACTCGGCCTGACCGGCATCCCGGTGGTCAACGTCAACAACAACTGTTCGACCGGGTCCACCGCGCTGTATCTGGCCGCGCAGACCATCCGCGGCGGCCTGGCCGACTGCACCCTGGCGCTCGGCTTCGAGAAGATGCAGCCCGGTTCGCTCGGCTCCACCTGGGACGACCGCGAACAGCCGATGGTCAAGCACATCATGGCGCTGGCCGAGATCTCGGAGGTGAAACTCCCGCCCGCGCCGTGGATGTTCGGCGCGGCGGGCCGCGAGCACATGAAGCAGTACGGCACCACCGCCGAACACTTCGCGCGCATCGGCCACAAGAACCACCTGCACTCGGTGAACAACCCGTATTCGCAGTTCCAGGACGAATACAGCCTCGACGACATCCTCGCCGCGCGGATGATCTACGACCCGCTGACCAAACTCCAGTGCTCGCCCACCTCCGACGGTTCGGGCGCGGTGGTGCTGGCGAGCGAGGATTTCGTGGACCGGCACGGACTGGCCGGGCAGGCCGTGGAGATCGTCGGCCAGGCGATGACCACCGATTTCGCCTCCACCTTCGATGGCACCGCCAAGAACCTCATCGGCTACGACATGAACGTCGAGGCCGCTCGCAAGGTCTACGACCAGTCCGGCCTCGGTCCGCGCGACTTCCAGGTCATCGAGTTGCACGACTGCTTCTCCGCCAACGAACTGCTGCTCTACGAGGCCCTCGGCCTGTGCGGGGAGGGCGAGGCGGGCTCGTTGATCGACGCCGGAGCCACCACCTACGGCGGCACGTGGGTCGTCAACCCGTCCGGCGGTCTCATCTCCAAGGGCCACCCGCTCGGCGCGACCGGGCTGGCCCAGTGCTCCGAACTGACCTGGCAGTTGCGCGGCGCGGCCGACCGCCGCCAGGTCGACGGTGTCACCGCCGCCCTGCAACACAACATCGGACTCGGCGGCGCGGCCGTCGTCACCGCCTACCAGCGCGCCGAGCGCTGAGCGAGGGGAATCGTCATGGGACACATCGAAGCCACCAAGGACGTCGCGGCCGCGCCGGAGGCGCTGTGGGCGGTCGTGGCCGACCCGCAGACCTGGGAGCGGTGGTTCACCATCCACGAACGGTTCCTCGAAGAACCGCCCGCCGCGCTCGCGCCCGGCGCGAAACTCGTCGCCAAGATCGTCATGCTCGGGATGGCGAACACCCTGGAGTGGACGGTCGTCGCCGTGGACGCGCCGCATCGGCTCACCCTCGGCGGCAAGGGCATGGCCGGTGTCGAGACCGAATTCAGTTTCGACATCAGGCCCGGGGCCGACGGCGGCAGCACGATCGGCGTCTCCGGCGATTTCACCGGCGCGCTCATCAAGGGCGCGTTGGGCAAGGCCGTGGAGAAGGACGGCCTGGCCCAACTCGATGCCTCCCTGGACAAGCTCGACGCGCTGGCCGCGGCCTGAGGCGGCGACGGTGACAGCCGAATCCGCGGCCCGCGCGGTCGAATTCGACGACAGCGGTCTCGACGTCTGGTCCGAGGAGCACATCTTCGAGGTCACCGCCGACCGCATGGCCGAGTACGCGGCGGCGGTGAACGATCCGATCCCGGCGCACCGCGACGGTGCGATCGGGTCGCCGGTCTTCGCGATCGTCCCCGTCTTCGAGGCCATGCTCATGCCGGTGCTCGAGGTCGCGCCGCTGAACATCTTCGGCCGGGTCGTGCACGGCGAGCAGGATTTCCACTTCCACCGGCCCATCCGCCCCGGTGATCGACTGGTCTCGCGGGCCAAGGCCATCGGCTACACCGCGCGTCCCGCCGGGTCCACCATCACGATCCTGGTCGAATGCCGGGACGCGGCGGGCGAACTGGTCAACGAGCAGTACTTGACGGCCTTCTTCCGCGGCATCGACGCGGGCCGCTCGGCGGGCCTGATCGCGCCGACGCACCGCATCGAGAACACCGGGGACGAACCTGTCGCCGCGGTCCACGCGCACGTCGACCAGGACCAGACCTTCCGCTATTCGGCGGCTTCCGGCGACCCGGTGCCGCTGCACCTGGACGACCAGGTCGCCAAGGACGCGGGCCTGCCGGGCATCATCGCGCACGGCCTGTGCACGATGGCCTTCGCCTCCTGGGCGGTGCTCACCTCGGTCGGCGGGTCCGACGCGCACCGAATCAAGCGCCTCGCGGTGCGTTTCGCCGCGCTGGTCTTCCCCGGCGACGACTTGGAGACCAGGGTGCGCCGCGTCGGCACGACAGACGGCGTCACCGCCTACACCTTCGAGACCGTGCGCGGGGCGGACGTCGTCCTGAGCGACGGCCTCGCCGAGATCATCGAGTGAATCGGAGAGATCCATGACAGCACTGCACGGCAAGGTCGCCGTCGTCACCGGCGCCGGTCGCGGGATCGGCCGCGAGCACGCGCTGCTGTTCGCGCGCGAAGGCGCGATGGTCGTGGTGAACGACCGCGGCGGCAGCAACGCCGGCGAGGGCGAGGACGCGAGCCCGGCCGAACAGGTCGTCGCCGAGATCGTCGCCGCGGGCGGCAAAGCCGTCGCCAACACCGACGACGTCGCCGACTGGGACGGCGCGCGCAACCTGGTCGACCAGGCGGTCAGCGAGTTCGGTGGCCTGGACGTGCTGGTCAACAACGCGGGCATCCTGCGTGACACCTTCCTGGCGAGCATGGACGAACAGCAGTGGGACGCGGTACTCGCTGTGCACCTCAAAGGCCATGCGGCCGTGCTGCGTCACGCCGCGGGCTACTGGAAACAGCGCAGCAAAGCCGGCGAACAACCGCGGGCCGCGGTCGTCAACACCGCCTCGGCCTCCGGCACCACGATGCCCAACGCCGGACAGGCCAATTACGGTGCGGCCAAAGCGGGAATCGCCGCCCTGACGTTGGTCGCCGCCGACGAACTGGCCCGCTACGGCGTGCGCGTCAACGCCATCGCGCCGATCGCGCGGACCCGCCTCACCCTGGCCACGCCCGGCATGGGCGCGATGCTGGCCGCGCAGGCCGAGGGATTGGCCGAGGGGGAGTTCGACGCGTTCAGCCCCGCCAACATCTCCCCGCTGGTCGGGTATCTGGCCTCGGACGCCTGCTCGATCACGGGAAAGGTGTTCGCCGTGCAGGGCGGTGCGATCTCCGAACTCGCGGGGTGGCACGACGTGAAGACGATCGAGACCGACGGATCGTGGACCATCGATGACATCGCCGCCAGGCTGCCTTGACCCGGCTGCCAGGCTCACGACCCACCCGTTAGGAGACTATCCCGATGTTCGAATGGTCCGAGACCGATCTGCTGGTCCGCGACGCCGTGCGGGCGTTCGTGGACAAGGAGATCCGGCCGAATCTGGACGCCCTGGACAGCGGTGAGCTGCCCCCGTATCCGATCATCCGGAAACTGTTCGCGCAGTTCGGCATCGACGCGATGTCGCAGGCGTCGGTGGAGAAGTCGCTGGCCCGCGAACTGGCCGCCGCCGAGGCCGACCTGTCCGGGCAGCCGGTCCCGGAGTCCGACGAGGGTGACGGCGGCGGCCAGGAATCCATGATGGCCGTGGTGATCAGCGAATTGTCCGGCGTCTGCCTGGGTCTGGTGAGCGCGATGGGCGTGTCGATCGGCCTGGGCGCGGCCACCATCCGCTCGCGCGGCACGCTCGCGCAGAAACAGCGCTGGCTCGCCGACCTGTCGACCATGCGCAAGGTGGCCTCGTGGGCCATCACCGAACCCGATTCCGGTTCGGACGCTTTCGGCGGCATGAAGACCTACGTGCGGCGCGACGGCGAGGACTACATCCTCAACGGTCAGAAGACCTTCATCACCAACGGCCCGTACGCCGATGTGATGATCGTCTACGCCAAGCTGGACGAGGGCGACCCCACCGTCGACAAGCGCGACCGCAAGGTCCTGACCTTCGTGCTGGACAAGGGCATGGAGGGGCTGACCCAGGGCAAGCCGTTCAAGAAGATGGGCCTGCACGCCTCACCGACCGGCGAGTTGTTCTTCGACAACGTGCGCCTGGGCCGCGACCGGCTGCTGGGGGAGAGCGAACAGCCCGCGGGCGGCGACGGCCGCGACAGCGCCCGTTCCAGCTTCACCGCCGAACGCATCGGCGTCGGGTTCATGGCGCTGGGCATCATCGAGGAGTGCAGGCGGCTGTGCGTGGACTACGCGCGTAGTCGCACGCTGTGGGGGCAGGAGATCGGCCGGTTCCAGCTGGTCCAGTTGAAGCTGGCGAAGATGGAGATCGCCCGGATCAACGTGCGCAACATGGTCTTCAGCGTGTTGGAGCGCGGCCGGGCCGGGAAGCCGCCGAGTCTGGCCGAGGCGTCGGCGATCAAGCTGTACGCCTCGGAGGCGGCCACCGAGGTCGCCATGGAGGCGGTGCAGTTGTTCGGCGGCAACGGCTACATGACCGAGTACCGCGTGGAACAACTGGCCCGCGACGCGAAGTCGCTGATGATCTACGCGGGCAGCAACGAGATCCAGGTGACCCACATCGCCAAGGGTCTGCTGGCCTGAGACCGACGGCCCGGGCGCACGCGTCCGGGCCGTTCCGGTTCACACGGCGCGCAGGGTGGTGCGACTGGCGTAGACGTGTTCGGCGATGAGGGTGGCCATGCGGTCCGGTGCTTCCAGCATCGGCACGTGACCCACCCCGTTGATCAGGATGCGGTCCGCCGAATCCGGCAGTTCGCGCAGGTAGCGTCGGGCGTAGGTGCGATTCGGGATGACCCGGTCGTATTCGGCGAGCAGCAACCGCACCGGGGTGCGCAGCGAGCGCAACTCGCCCAACCCCACGCCGCGCAGGTCGCTGCGCAGCACCGGCAGGATCACCTCGCAGTGCAGCGCCGAGGTGATCGCGCCCGCGAATTCGCGCCGGGGAGCCGCAGCGAAGTTCTTGGTCAGCCACAGGGCCGCGAACCGCTGCGTCACCGGGTTGTTCGCCGCGAAACCGCCCAAGCGCTTACCGATCTCGAGCAGCGGCAGCAGCGAGGCGAACTTCAGACCCACCCGGACCTGGGCCAGTGACGGCGTGCTCCACCCGCCCGCGGGCGCGATCAGGGTCAGCGTGCGGGCCCGACCGCGCCGGGCCAGCTCCAGACCGATCCGCCCGCCCAGCGAATTGCCCGCGATATGGCAGGTGCGCCAACCGAGTTCGTCGAGTTGGGCCTCGACGCGGTCGGTGAGCGTGGCGATGTCGGTGCCCCACCCGTCGGAGACGTCGCTGCCCCAGTGCCCGGCCAGCGCGGGCGCGAACACCTCGCACTGGGTGGCCAGGCGCATCGCGGTCTGCTCCCAGCAGTGCGGTGACAGCAGGAACCCGTGCAACAGCAGCAGCGGGTCGCCGGAGCCCGTGTGCAGGGCTTTCATCGGTTTCGGCCGGGCGTCGACGGGGACGCGCTTCGGGGGCGATTTCTTCTTCGCCGGTGCGGGCGCCGCGGCCTGCTTCTTCGATGTCACACCGCGCGCGGCGAGAACCCGGGGCTTGGAGGCATCGGACGTCATCGTCGTCACCCCTTCCTGGACGCAGGTGTCCGAGGTGGGTAGATCCTCCCTACATTGTACGGTCGACAGGTGGCCAACATCATCTCTACGGTGAACGTCAACGGCGTTCGCGCCGCTACGGGCAAGGTCGGCAAGGGGATGCTCGAGTGGCTGGCGGCCACCGAAGCCGACATCGTCTGCATCCAGGAGACCAGGGCGACCGACGCGCAGACCAGGGCCGCGCTGGCCCCCGCGCTCGCCGAGGGGTGGTATCTGACCCACGCCGAACCCGGCGTCAAGGGGCGCGCCGGCGTCGGCATCCTGTCCCGGCGCGAACCCTTGGCGGCCCGCGTCGGTCTCGGCAGCGCCGAATTCGACGGGGCGGGCCGCTACGTCGAGGCCGACTTCGAGGACGTCACCGTCGCCAGCGTCTACGTGCACACCGGCGAGGCGGACACCCCCATGCAGGACGAGAAGTACCGCTTCCTCGACGCCATCGGCACGCACATGCTGTCGCGCACAAGCGATTTCGTCATCTGCGGGGACTGGAACGTGGCGCACACCGAGCTCGACATCAAGAACTGGAAGGGCAACGTGAAGAACTCCGGCTTCCTGCCGGGGGAGCGGGCCTGGATCGACGGCGTGCTGGCGGCGGGCTACGTCGACACCGTGCGCGCGCTGCACCCCGAGGTCCCCGGTCCCTACAGTTGGTGGTCCTATCGCGGCCGCGCCTACGACAACGACGCCGGGTGGCGCATCGACTACCTCTTGGCTCGGGGGGAGATCGCCGCCCGTGCCAAGCAGGCCGTGGTCGAGCGCGCGCCCACCTACGCGCTGCGCTGGTCCGACCACGCGCCCGTCACGGTGCAGTACCGATGACCGGGCCCTGGAAGCCCGCGCGGGTGCTGTCCGCGGTCCTCGGGGTCGCGGTGGTGATCGTGGCCGCGGTGCTCGGCTTGCGCACCGACGGCGACAGCGAACCGTCGACGGCCGGACCCGCCCGTACCAGCGCCGTGCACACCCTGGCCCCCGGTGCGGCCGCGGTCCCGGTCGCCTCGCAGACCGCGGCCCCGCCGACGAAGGTGGCGGGCGTCCCCGAACGCGCCTACTCGACGCTGGTCGAGATCGACGCGGGCCGCTGGCCGGATTCGGCGAACGCGCCGGGGACCAAAGGCGGGGAGCGCTGGATGAACCGCGGCGGCGACCTGCCGCGCAGTGATCCCCAGGGCCGCGCGATCACCTATCAGGAGTGGGACGTCAACCCCAAACAGCAGGGCAGATCCCGCGACGCCGAACGCATCGTCACCGGCAGCGACGGATCGGCCTGGTACACCGGCGATCACTACGCGACGTTCACTAGGATGCGCTGATGACGAAGTCGGTTCCGTTGTCGCAGTTCCTGGCCCGTCCCGCCGCCGTGGGCGCGGCCCCGATGGTCGCCGCGGTGGGCAAGTCCGCGGGGCCTGCGCTGGGCGCCTTACCGGTGGACGCGGCCGAACTCAGCGCCGTGCGCCACCGCGCGCCGGACGGATACCGCACGCGCGAGGTGCGCGCGGCCAAGATGCGGACCGCCGCGGGCGTGTTCGACGAATTCGCGGCCGCGTTGCAGTTCCCGTACTACTTCGGCGAGAACAAGGACGCTTTCGACGAATGCCTGCGCGACCTGGACGAATTCCTGGGCGCCGCGCCGGGTTACGTGGTGGTCGTGCGCGGTCCGTTCGCCGCGCTGCTGGCCGACGAGCAGTCCCAGCGCGAGTGGTTCCTCGCCGCGATGCGTGACTGCGCGGACTACTGGGCCAACCGGCAGGTGGCTTTCCGCGTGGTGTTCCAGGGGGCCTCGCCCTCGCCGCGGGTGTCCACGCTGTCGCTGGACTGACTAGCGCTCTCGGCCCGCCAAGTCCTCGCCGAGCAGGACGAACACGTCGGTGGTGTGGTCGACGAGTTCGTCGCGGGTCATCGGCAGTTCGCCCTGGATCCAGCCGGTGAGGGTGTGGATGAGCCCACCGACCAGGTAGGTGGCCCGGAAGTCGACCGCCGGGTCGACCTGGGCGTCGGCGATCCCGTAGAAGCCGATGCCCTCGGCGGCGACCAGTCGCGAGAAGACCCGCGCGGTGTCGGTGATGCGGGTCCGCAGTTCCGCGGTGGCCAGTCCGTCGATGAACGACACCCGCGCTTTGCGCGGGTCGTCGGTGAGCAGGTGGATGCCCGCGGTGATGGCGGCGTGCGCTTTGGCGCGCGAGTCGTCGGGGGCGGTGCGCAGCGCCTCGACGATCGCGACGGCCATCTCGGCGGCGATCCGGTCGATCACCGCGGTCAGCACCGCGTCACGGCCGTCGAAGCTCTCGTAGTAGTAGCGCTCGTTGAGGCCGGCCTGCGCGCACAGCCCCGACACCGTGAGTTTGGCGAAGCCGTGGGTGCCGATGAGTTCGAGGGCGGCGTCGAGCAGGGCCGTGCGGCGCTGGGCGCGACGTTCGTCGGCGGAGACACCGCCGTAGGTCCGCTGCGCAGTCACCGGTCGATTCTGACACGCCGCGCGACTCGGCCGGCGCGGTTGCCCTTCGCGAGAATCTGGAGGATTCTATTGCCAGATGTGCTCGACGAGGAGGCTCCCATGTCCGACGCCGGCTATTTCGCCGACCATTCGATGATCCGGCGGGTCATGAGCAAGCGGGCCGTCGGCCTGACCTACGGGCAGCGCGCGCTCGTCGTCGGCGCGGTCAACCCGCTGCTGTTCGTCGGGACGGCCGAGAGCACCGAACACCGCATGACCCCCTACACCCGCCTCGCGCTCACCGGGAAGCTGTTCGAAGCCGTGTTCCTCGGCAGCAAGGCCGAAGCGGATCGCGCCCTGGCCTACACCACCAAGAAGCACGCGAAAGTCGTCGGCGCGCTGCCCGAGGACGCCGGGGTGCACCATCCGGCGGGCACCGGCTATTCCGCCCTCGACCCGCACCTGATGTTCATGACCATGGCCTTCACCTTCGACTCGGCCGAGGTCATGCACGACCTGCTGGTGCGCACCCTCACCGACGGCGAACGCGACGCCCTCTACCGCGACTACGTGCGCTGGGGCGAACTGTTCGGCATGCCCGCCGACGCCGCGCCCGCGACCTACCCCGAATTCCGCCGCTGGTACGACGCCTATCTCGACTCCGAGCGGCTGTTCCTCACCGACGAAGCCCGCCTGGTCGGCGCCTACCTCGCGGGCGCGCGCGTCCCGTACCCGCAGCGCCCGCCCCTCCAGCAGGTCACCTCGGCGTTCTACCTGCTGGTGCAGGGCAGCCTGCCGCCGCGCGTGCGCGACCTCTACGGCATGCGCTGGGGGCTGGCCGAACAACTGGCCCACCGCGCGCTGGCCGCCGGAGTGCGGGCCGCCCACGTGGCCCCGCCGCTGGTCCGTCCGGTGCTGCGCGACACCCTCGCGGGCCCGAGCGCGCCGCTGTACAAGCTGGTGTCCAAGCGTGAACACGCCCTGCACCGCAGCGGCCGCCCGAGCATGCCGGGCATCGAACCGCGCGAACGGGCGGCGCGGAATTCCGCTTGAAGGTCATGGGAAGATCGGGACATGTCCAGTCCCGCGCAGTCCCCGGCCGCGGACCGCAAACAGCGCGTCCTGTCCGGCATCCAGCCCACCAGTGAATCGTTCCATCTCGGTAACTATCTCGGTGCGCTCCAGTACTGGGTGACCATGCAGGACGACTACGAGGCGCTGTACTTCATCCCCGACCTGCACGCCATCACCGTGCCGCAGGACCCGAAACAACTGCGCGCCAGGACCAAGGCGGCCGCCGCCCAACTGCTCGCCCTCGGCATCGACCCGAAGAAGTCGACGCTGTTCGTGCAGAGCCAGGTGCCCGAACACGCGGAACTGGCCTGGGTGCTCAGCTGTATCACCGGATTCGGTGAGGCGAGTCGGATGACGCAGTTCAAGGACAAGTCGGTCAAACAGGGGGCCGACAACGCGACCGTCGGCCTGTTCACCTACCCGGTGCTGATGGCCGCCGACATCCTGCTCTACCGCGCGCACCAGGTCCCGGTCGGCGAGGACCAGCGCCAGCATCTCGAACTCACCCGAAACCTGGCCCAGCGCTTCAACACCCGCTTCAAGAAGACCTTCGTGGTGCCCGAACCGCACATCGTCAAGGGCACCGCCAAGATCTACGACCTCCAGGACCCCACCTCGAAGATGAGCAAGTCCGCCTCCACCGACGCGGGCCTGATCAATCTGCTCGACGATCCGAAGGTCACGGCCAAGAAGATCCGTTCCGCGGTCACCGACACCGAACGCGAGATCCGCTACGACCCGGAGACCAAACCGGGCGTCAGCAACCTGCTGGTCATCCTGTCCTCGCTCACCGACACCCCGATCGTTGCTTTGGAACGCGATTTCGCGGGTAAAGGCTATGGTGACCTGAAATCCGACGTGGCCGACGCTCTGGTCGAGTTCGTCACGCCGCTGCGGACCAAGGTGCAGGAGTACTTGGCGGATCAGGGCGAACTCGACCGTGTCCTCGCGGGCGGAGCCGAACGGGCACGGGAGATCGCAGGCAACACCCTCGCACAGGTCTACGACCGAGTGGGTTTCGCGACCCGCTGATCCCGGTCGCACCCGCGAGGTTCCGGTCGAAGGGGCTGAACGGTGCAGGTGATCGACAACATCAAGGCCGGGGTCGAGCGGCGGGTCCAGGCGCGTCCGTGGCTGGACCATCTGATCCGCGCGGGCGGGCGCTATCAGCGGCAACGCGGCGACTACTACGCCGCGGGTATCACCTATTTCACGGTGCTGTCGTTGTTCCCGCTGCTCATGGTCGCCTTCGCGGTCGCGGGGTTCATCCTGTCGAGCAGGCCGGAACTGCTCACCGAGATGCAGGACAAGATCATCGAGAACATCCCCGGCTCGCTCGGTGACCAGATCAACGAGTTGATCGACCAGGCCATCAACTCCCGCGGCACGGTCGGCATACTCGGTCTGCTCGGCGCGGCCTACGCGGGCCTCGGCTGGATGGCCAACCTGCGCGCCGCCCTCACCGAACAGTGGGACCAAAAGACCCAGGAACCCAACTTCCTGCTCAGCAAGATCTCCGACCTCGGCGCGCTACTCGGTCTCGGACTCGCCTTCGTGGTGTCGTTCGGGCTCTCGGCGCTCGGGTCGAGCACGCTGGGCGCGCAGGTCCTGGAACTGCTGAATCTCGACGGCCTGCCCGGTGCGCGGTGGCTGCTCGGCCTGCTCTCGATCGTGCTGGCGCTGCTGGCCACCTGGGCGGTGTTCGCCTGGATCATCGCCCGACTGCCGCGCGAACCGGTCACGGTGAAGAGCGCGGCCAAGGCGGCGCTGCTCGCGGCGGTGGCCTTCGAGCTGTTCAAATTCGTCGCCACCATCTACTTGCAGATCGTCCTGCGCAGCCCGGCGGGCGCAACCTTCGGCTCGATCATCGGCCTGATGGTGTTCAGCTACATCACCTACCGGATCATCCTGTTCGCGACCGCCTGGGCGGCCACCGCCTCGGACAACCTGCACGAGGCCGACGTGCCCGCCCCGGCCCCGGCGGTCATCCGGCCACGGGTCACCTCGAGCACGGGCGTCGGCGGGATCTCCGCCGCGGCCTCGTTCGGCGCGGGAGCGTTGGCGGCCTTGGTCCTCAGCCGGTTCCGCAAGCGCTGACCGGGTCGACGGCCGCGTGCCGCCGTCAGCCCCGGCGGGGGCGGGTGAGGCGACGGGCCCCGATCAGCAGCGCCGCCACCAGCACGACGCCGCCGACGACCAGCGTGAGCCGCATATCGTCGTCCTCGGTGGAACGCGGGGGATCGGCGCGCTGGTCCGTACCCGGCGGCGGCGCGGCGACCAGCACGGGGTTCTCGGGCGCGTCCGCCGAGGGCAGCGTGCCGACCGAACTGCCCGCGGGCAGTGCGAAGGCGTAGTCGAGCAGTCGCGCGGCCTGCTCCCACGGGCGGATCGGTTTCACCTCGGCCTGCAACAGCGACACCACCAAACGGCGGCCGTCACGCTGGGCGGCGGCGACGAAGGTCTGGCGCGCGTCGTCGGTGAACCCGGTCTTGCCGCCCAACGCGCCGTCGTAGTTGTAGAGCAGGTGATTGTCGTTGCCGATCGGGAAACCGGGGTGGTCGACGTCGTCCGGGTTCGCCGGATCCTTCGGGTAGCCGGGGAAGTCGACCTGTTCGGTGTGGATCAGTTCGGCGAACAGCGGGATGGTCATCGCCTCGCGGAACAGCAGCGACAGATCGTAGGCCGAGGTGCTCATCCCCGGCCCGTCAAGACCGGACGGACTGGCGGTGCGGGTGTCCAAGGCGCGCAACGCCTTCGCGGTCTCGTTCATCTTGGCCACGGTGGCCTCGGTGCCGCCGAGTTGGGCGGCGATCGCGTGCGCGGCGTCGTTGCCGGAGGCCATGATCAGCGCCTGCATCAACTGGCGGTTGGTGTAGCGCCCGCCCGGACCGATGCCGACGCGGGTGCCGTCCATGTCGGCGTCGGCCTGCGTGCCGGTCACCGTCTTGTTCAGGTCCAGCGCCCGCAACGCCACCGTCGCCAGCAGGACCTTGATAGTGCTGGCGGGCCGGTAGCGGCCGTGCGGGTCCTTGGCGGCCAACACCTCGCCGGTGTCGAGATCGGCCACCACCCAGGACGTGGCCGACAGGTCCGCGGGCGCGTCCGGCGCGCCGGCGGGCAGCACGACGCCACATTCGGCCATCCTGGCCCCGCCCAGTGCCGGTGTCGGCACCGGCAGCGCGGTCGGCGTCGGCTCGCCCGGTCGCGGGACCTCCGAGGAGTCGATCGCGGTGGGGGGACGGGACTTCTGCGGGCAGGCGTCGGTGTTCGGTGTCGTGAACGGCGTCGGCGTGGTGCTGCTCGGCGGTGTCGCGAACGCGGTCGGCCACAGCCCGCCGCCGACGGCGGCCGCCGCGACCAGGCCCGCGGCCAGGCAGCGGACGGCGGTGCGGCGAAGGTCGAGGGTGCTCATCGCCTCCGAGCCTATCGGCCGGGCGTGTCCGCGCGCCCCCGGCGCGGCCGGGTTCGCCCGCCGCCGCTGCCGGGCGTGTCGGCCGCCCGGGACGACGACGGGCACGTTCGCCGAGAATGCGACAGAATCGACGACATGTCGGTCGAAGATCCCACTGTCGGGAATCCCACCGGGTCGGGAAGGACCCGCCACCGGATACGCACCGAGGCGTATCGGCTTTTCCGGGAACGCGGCTACGGGGATACGACCGTCGAACAGATCGCCGAGGCCGCCGGAGTTTCCCCGAGCGAATTCCTGCGTCATTTTCCCACCAAGGATCAGGTGGTCCTCACCGCGCGCCTCGAGCCGCTGATGAAAACCGCCCTGGCCAGGGAACCGCGCGACCTGCCGCCACTCACCGCCTTCCGCAACGCCGTGACCACCGTATTCGTGAACCTGACCGCCGAGAATCTCGCCTTCGAGCAGGAACGCGAGGCGCTGCTATATCACATCCCGGATCTGCGGGCCGCCGTCACGACGCAGTTCGAGCGCGATATCGACGCGATTTCCGGACTGCTCGCCGAACGACTCGGCCGCGACGAAATGGATTTCGAGATCCGGGTCGCCGCGGGCGCGATCGCGGGATGCGGACTGGCCATCGCGAAGATGGTGCCGGTCAACGCCGACAACATCAGTCGGGCGCTGACGCTGTTGGAAGCCGGTCTGCCGTTGCGGGCCGAATGAGCGGATTCCCGCGCAGCGGGGTCTCGTCGTCCATGGTCGCGAAGAAATTCCCGAGCACGTCCTCGATCTCGTCGAGCGATTCCGCGCAATAGAGCACCGGTTGGTAATGGGTGATGTCGTAGGCGGCGGCGCCCATCGCCCACACGTCCAGCGGTCGCAACTCCGCGTGCCGGAATTCCTCGATCTCCCCGTAGGACGACAGCAGACCCGCACCGTAGCAACGGATCTCGCCCTCCTCGCGCAGCACGCCGAATTCCAGCGAGAACCAGAACACGTCGGCGAGGAATTTCAGCGCCCGCTCGGTGCGCAACCGGGCCGCCGCCGCGCCGACGGTCTCGTAGAGGGCCGCGAAACGCGGACTAGCCAGCTGGGTGGCGTGCCCGATGATCTCGTGCACGGCGTCCGGTTCCGGGGTGTAGAGCGGCGCGGAATGGTGGCGGATGTACTGGGTCGAATGGAAGACCCGCTCGGCGAAGGAACCGAAGAATTCCCGCAGCGGCACCAGACCCGCCGCCGGGACGTAGCGGAAACCCGTCAGCGGGGCCAGCGCGGCCCCGACCTCGGCCAATTGCGGAATGCGATCCGTCGGCAGCGCCAACCGCCCGGCGGCCGCGCGGATCTCGGCGCAGGCGTATTTCCGGTGTTTGCGCGCCAGTTCCACCGACACCGTGCGCCACACCCGCTGTTCGTCGGCGGTGTAGTCGACCGGCGGCGGCGCGTCGCCCGGCCGGTATTCCAGCGCCATGGCCGCGATGGCATTTCGCCTGGCGCGATATGCCCGGTCGTGGACGCCGGGATGTTCTTCGCTCAGGTGGACGGTCACGTCTCCCGTACCGGTGCGCGTCACCGGTGAATACAGCCGAGCCTCGGTGAACATGTGTCGATGCAAGCACCCCGGGGGCCGCGCGACAACAATCGACCCGCCGACTGCGCAGAATGCCTACGATTCGCCACCCGCGACGCCCGCTATGCCGCAAGATGACAAAAGTACGAAGGAGTACGAGGAGGACGTGTGATTTCCGTGCGGATCGATCTCGATCAGCGTTTGCTGGCCCAAGCCGCCGCCATCATGGGCACCGACGGCGGCAACGCCACGGTCAACGAGGCGCTGCGCCGGATCGTGGTGCACGAGCGGCAACTGCGACATCTGGAGCGGCTCGCGTCCCGGGAATCGCGCACGCTCGCCGCCCGCTGACCCCGCGCCGGACCGCCCGTCCGCGACCTGTCGGTGCGCGCCGGCATCATTGCCGTCACCAACGCATTCGAGGGGGCTGCGCATGTCGGTACCGATCGCCCATCTGCCGTCCGGCCAACGGCCGCGCGAACGTCTGCTGACGCTGGGGCCGCAGGTCCTCAGCGATCTCGAACTGCTCGCGCTGCTGCTCGGCCAGGGCAGGCCGGGAGCGAGCGCGCTGGACCTGGCCGCCGAACTGCTCGCCGAACACGGCGGCATCGCCGGTGTCGCCGCCGCGCGCCCGGAGGAACTGGCGCGCCATCGCGGCGTCGGGCACGCCAAGGCGGCGCTGATCTCGGCGGCCTTCCAACTCGGGGCCCGCGCGCGGCACGCCGGTCAGCGCGCGCCGCGTCTGGAACGCGCCGCCGACGTCGTCGCCGTGGCCGCGCCGCTGTTCGCGGGGGTGCGGGTGGAACGTCTGCTGGTCCTGGTCTGCGATGCCGGACATCGGTTGCGGCACACCGTCTTCGTCGCCGAGGGCGCGATCGACCGGGTCGCGGTCCCCGTCCGCGAGATCCTCAACGCGGTGCTGCGCCACGACGGGCGGGCCTTCGCGGTCGCGCACAACCATCCCTCCGGTGATCCCGCGCCCAGCCGGGAGGACCGCGCGGCCTCGGCGCTGCTGCGCTCCGCCGCGGGCACCGTCGGTCTGCGTTTCCTCGAGCACGTGGTGGTCGCGGGTGACCGCTGGTCGGTCGCCGCGCCGCTCACGGGCGTGTGAGGGTGCGGCCCCGGTGTCGGACGGTGCGGCGGGCACGTGCTGATATAGGCGTGCGTGCCGAACCGGTGGAAGGTGGTCCATGAACGAGACGCAGGCGCACGAACCCGGCTCGCCGCCGATCGGCGAGCGGGTCCGGGTCGCGGGGCGGCACCTGTTCCTGCTGCGCGCGGGCGAAGGCGGCCCGGCGGTGGTGTTCCTGCCGGGCGCGGGCGGGGTCGGACTCGACTATCTGAACCTGCACCGCGCGGTCGCCGAGTTCACCACCTCGGTGCTCTACGACCGCGGCGGCACCGGGTGGAGCGAATCCGCCGACCTGCCGCGCACCGCCAGCGAGGTCGCCACCGAACTGCGTTCGCTGCTCGCCGAAGCCGGCGTCCCTGGCCCGTATCTGCTGGTCGGCCACGGACTCGGCGGCGCCAACGCGCGCCGCTTCGCCCAGGTGTTCCCCGAGGACACGGCGGGTTTCGTCGGCTTGGAGCCGTTCCACGAGGAATGGGACGCCCACATGCCCGCCGATATGCACCTGGACCAGACCCCGGCCGTCGCGCCGGGCCGTTTCCAGACCGCGCTGCTGCGCGTGCTGTCGCGCCCGTTCTACCGCAAGCTGTACGCCGACTGGCCCGCCGAGGTGCGCCGCCCGCTGGTCGCGGGCCACGTCAGCCGGGAGTGGATGCTGGCGGGCGCGCGCGAGCGCCGCAACGCCACCGCCCTGCGCGCGGAACTGCGCGGCGGGCCCGCCTTCCCCGACATCCCCGCGGTCTATCTGGCCGCTCTCGGCGGCGACAACGGCCAACGCCGCGTGCTCACCAAGAAGATGCTCGCCGAACTCAACGACGCCAAGACCGCGCTCTACACCGCGGCGGCGGCCGAGGTCGGCGCGGGCGAGTTCCGCCCCGTTCCCGAGGCCAGGCACAGCACCTTCCACCTGGACGCCCCCGAACCGATCGTGGCCGTCATCCGCGCTCTGCACACCCGCGCGCGCACCGACTGACCGAGGCGCGTCGGCTCCGACGGGCGCGGTGACGAGGGCGATATCCCGGCGCGCGGCGGCTTTACGATCCACGAGCGCGGCGGTTTCGCGCGGACGCGCCGGAAACGACGAAGGCCGCCGCGCTCCGGGAGCGGGCGGCCTTCGCGGACCGGGGGATCAGCGGGTGAACAGCAGCGCCCGCTTGACTTCCTGGATGGCCTTGGTGACCTCGATGCCGCGGGGGCACGCGTCGGTGCAGTTGAACGTGGTGCGGCAGCGCCACACGCCCTCGACGTCGTTGAGGATGTCGAGACGTTCGCGCGCGCCCTCGTCGCGGCTGTCGAAGATGAAGCGGTGCGCGTTCACGATCGCGGCCGGGCCGAAGTAGCTGCCGTCGCTCCAGTACACGGGGCAGGAGGTGGTGCAGCAGGCGCACAGGATGCACTTGGTGGTGTCGTCGAACCGGGCGCGGTCGGCCTGGCTCTGGATGCGCTCGCGGGTGGGTTCGTTACCCGAGGTCATCAGGTACGGCTTCACCGCGCGGAAGGCGTCGAAGAACGGCTCCATGTCCACCACGAGGTCCTTCTCCACGGGCAGGCCGCGGATCGGTTCGACGGTGACGGTGATGTGCTTGTCGCCCGCGGGCAGCATGTCCTTCATGAGCAGCTTGCAGGCCAGGCGGTTGACGCCGTTGATGCGCATGGCGTCGGACCCGCACACCCCGTGCGCGCAGGAGCGCCGGAAGGTCAGCGTGCCGTCCAGGTAGGACTTGATGTAGATCAGCACGTTCAGGAACCGGTCGGTCGGCAGGACCGGCACCTGGAACGAATCCCAGTGCGCGCCCTTGTCGTCCTCGGGGTTGAACCGCGCGACCTTCACGGTGATCATGACCGACCCGTCCGGCACGGGAGCGGGCTTCTGCGAAGAAGGCGCTTCGGCTACAGCAGTCATCAGTACTTACGCTCCATCGGCTCGTATCGGGTCTGCACCACCGGCTTGAAGTCGAGGCGGATCTCGGAGAGGAGGTCGGCGCCTTCCTTGTACGCCATCGTGTGGCGCATGAAGTTGACGTCGTCGCGATCGGGGTAGTCGTCGCGGGCGTGGCCGCCGCGCGATTCCTTCCGGTTCAGCGCGCCGACGACGGTGACCTCGGCCAGTTCGAGCAGGAAGCCCAGCTCGACGGCCTCGAGCAGATCGCTGTTGTAGCGCTTGCCCTTGTCCTGCACGGTGATCCGCGCGTAGCGCTCCTTGAGGGCGTGGATGTCGGTGAGCGCCTGCTTGAGGGTGTCCTCGGTGCGGAACACGGCGGCGTTCATGTCCATCGTGTACTGCAACTCGGTCCTGATGTCGGCGACCCGCTCGTTGCCGTGATCGGACAGGATCAGCTTCAACCACTCCTGCACCATCTTGGCCGGCTCCTCCGGCATCTCCACGAATTCGGTGCGCTGGGCGTACTCCGCGGCGGCGATGCCCGCGCGGCGGCCGAAGACGTTGATGTCGAGCAGCGAGTTGGTGCCCAGGCGGTTCGAGCCGTGCACCGACACGCACGCGCACTCGCCCGCGGCGTACAGGCCGGGGACGACGTCGGAGTTGTTGCGCAGCACCTCGCCGCGGATCCGGGTGGGGATGCCGCCCATCACGTAGTGGCAGGTCGGCATGACCGGCACCGGTTCCTTGACCGGGTCGACGCCCAGGTAGGTGCGGGAGAACTCGGTGATGTCGGGCAGTTTCTCCTCGAGCACTTCCTCGCCGAGGTGGGTCACGTCGATGTAGACGTAGTCCTTGTTCGGTCCGGCGCCGCGGCCCTCGAGCACCTCGAGCACCATCGACCGGGCGACGATGTCGCGGGGCGCGAGGTCCTTGATGGTGGGGGCGTAGCGCTCCATGAACCGCTCGCCGGAGGCATTGCGCAGGATGCCGCCCTCGCCGCGGACCGCCTCGGAGATGAGGATGCCCAGACCCGCCAGACCCGTGGGATGGAACTGGTGGAATTCCATGTCCTCGAGCGGCAGGCCCTTGCGGAACACGATAGCCATGCCGTCACCGGTCAGGGTGTGGGCGTTGGAGGTGGTCTTGTACATGCGGCCGGAACCGCCGGTGGCGAACACGATCGACTTGGCGTGGAAGACGTGCAGTTCGCCGGTGGCCAACTCGTAGGCGACCACGCCGGTGGCGACCGGTCCGCGCTCGGATTCGGTGAGCACCAGGTCCAGCACGTAGAACTCGTTGTAGAACTCCACGTCGTGCTTGACGCAGTTCTGATAGAGCGTCTGCAGGATCATGTGGCCGGTGCGGTCGGCGGCGTAGCACGCACGGCGCACGGGGGCTTTGCCGTGGTCGCGGGTGTGGCCGCCGAACCGGCGCTGGTCGATCTTGCCCTCGGGGGTCCGGTTGAACGGCAGGCCCATCTTCTCCAGGTCGAGCACGGCGTCGATGGCCTCTTTGGCCATGATCTCCGCGGCGTCCTGGTCGACCAGGTAGTCACCACCCTTGACGGTGTCGAAGGTGTGCCACTCCCAGTTGTCCTCTTCGACGTTGGCCAGCGCCGCGCACATGCCGCCCTGGGCCGCGCCGGTGTGGCTGCGGGTCGGGTACAGCTTGGTCAGCACCGCCGTCCGGGCGCGGGGACCGGCCTCGATCGCCGCACGCATGCCTGCGCCGCCCGCTCCGACGATCACGACGTCGTAGCGATGCTCCTGAACGCGGGAATCAACACTCATGTGAGGTGGCCTGTTCCTAACTGATGTTGGGGTCGAAGGTGAAGATGACGTACGTGCCGACGCCCATGATCAGGATCATCGAGACAGCGAGGGCGGTGTTGAGCCAGAACCGGGTGGAGTCCTTGCGCGAGTAGTCCGCGATGACCGTGCGCAGGCCGTTGCCGCCGTGCAACTGGGCCAGCCACAGCATGGTCAGGTCCCAGATCTGCCAGAACGGGCTCGACCAGCGGCCCGCGACGAAGGCGAAGTTCAGGCGCTTCACGCCGCCGTCGAGCAGCAGCATGATCGCCATGTGGCCCAGGACCAGCGCGATCAGCAGCAGGCCGGAGAACCGCATGAACAGCCAGGCGTACTTCTCGAAGTTGTTGTTCGAGCGGGCACGCGGGGAGCGCGGGGAGTCCAGGCTGGCCGGACGGTCGTAGGACTTACCGAGTACAGGTGCGCTCATGGGTATCAGTGCTCCGTGAACAGGTAGAAGAACATGCGGCCGATCGCGGGCGCGGCCAGCAGCACCAGGACGCCCAGCACGATCCACAGCATCAGGCGCTGGTACTTGGGGCCTTTGCTCCAGAAGTCGACCAGGATGACGCGGACGCCGTTGAGTGCGTGGAACAGCACGCACACGACCAGGCCCATCTCCATGAGCGCGACGATCGGGCTCTTGTAGGTCTCGATCGCCTCGTTGTAGGTGGCCGGGCTGACGCGCACCAGGGCCGTGTCCAGAACGTGGACGAACAGGAAGAAGAAGATCGTGACGCCGGTGATGCGGTGCAGTGCCCACGACCACATTCCGGGGTCGCCTCGGTACAGCGTCTTCCGCTTCGGCTGGGCCGGAGCTTCAATCGTGGTCATAGAGTGCCGTGCCTCCAACGTCGTCGATGGACTCGGTCGCAAGTCCGAGCGCAGGCCGCGTCGGGAGGGGTGAATGCCCAGGTGGGTAACACTCCGGCCCGCCGCCGGGAACCTGAACCGATCTAGTTCTGAACTCTAATCCCCCCGCAATCGCGGAACTAATTCGGCGTGCCGTGCGTTGCGCTACATTGGGCGGAGTTAGGCTTACCTTTCTTGATGCGTAATGGGGTGCGCCGGGGTTCTGGCGCGCCCGCGTACGGCGCGTTACAGTGGAGCGGGGCGATGACGGAAATCGACTGGAATGTCTTGCGTGACAATGCTATTGAAGTCATGCGGAATGCCTATGCACCCTACTCGCGGTTTCCGGTCGGAGCTGCGGCTCTCAGCGCGGATGGCCGAATTGTGCGCGGTTGCAATGTGGAAAATGTCTCATACGGATTAGCCCTCTGCGCCGAATGTGTACTCATCGGTAACTTATTCGCGGGCGGTGGCGGCAGGCTGGTGGCCGTCTCGGTCAGCGATTCCCGCGGCGAAATCCTCATGCCCTGCGGACGGTGCCGACAACTGCTGTACGAGCACGGCGGACCCGATCTGCTGGTCGACCATCGCGCGGGCCCTGTCCCGCTGCGGCGGCTGCTGCCCGACGCCTTCGGCCCCGACGACCTCGACGCCGGGCAGACGTGATCGAACCCGTGCCAGACTGGCCGATGTGACGGCACTGGACGCGGTTTCGATCATCACCGCCAAGCGCGACGGCGGCGAACTCGCCGACACCCAGATCGACTGGATCGTGGACGCCTTCACCCGCCGCGCCGTCGCCGACGAACAGATGGCCGCCCTGGCCATGGCCATCCTGTGGCGCGGGATGACCCGCCGCGAGACCGCCCGCTGGACCGCCGCCATGATCGCCTCCGGCACCCGGATGGACTTCACCGACCTGCCGCGCCCCACCGTCGACAAGCACTCCACCGGCGGCGTCGGCGACAAGATCACCCTGCCGTTGGCCCCGCTGGTCGCCGCCTGCGGCGCCGCGGTGCCGCAACTGTCCGGCCGCGGCCTCGGCCACACCGGCGGCACCCTGGACAAACTCGAGGCCATCCCCGGCTGGCGGGCCGAGGTCCCGGTGGCCCGGATGCGCGAGATCCTCACCGACCCCGCGATCGGCGCGGTCGTCTGCGCGGCCGGGGCCGACCTCGCCCCCGCCGACAAACGGCTCTACGCGTTGCGCGATGTCACCGGCACCGTCGAATCCATCCCGCTGATCGCCAGTTCGATCATGAGCAAGAAGATCGCCGAAGGTACGGCGGCGCTGGTCCTCGATGTCAAGGTCGGGTCGGGGGCGTTCATGAAGGATCTCGACTCCGCGCGGGAACTTGCCGCCGCCATGGTCGAACTGGGCCTGGACTCCGGGGTGCGGACCGTCGCCCTGCTCACCGCCATGGACACCCCACTGGGCCGCACCGCCGGCAACGCGCTCGAAGTCGCCGAATCGGTGGAGGTGCTCGCGGGCGGCGGCCCCGCCGACGTGGTCGAGCTGACCCTCACGCTGGCCCGGGAGATGGTGGCCGCCGCGGGCCTGGACGCCGACCCCGCCGCGGCGCTGGCCGACGGACGCGCCATGGACCACTGGCGCGCGATGGTGCGCGCCCAGGGCGGCGACCCCGATGCACCGCTGCCGCGCGCCCGGCACACCGAGACCGTCCGCGCCGACCGCGCCGGCGTGCTCACCCGACTCGACGCGATGGGGGTCGGCCTCGCCGCCTGGCGGCTCGGCGCGGGCCGACGACGCCAAGGCGACCCGGTGCAGTTCGGCGCGGGCGTCGAACTGCACGCCGTGCCGGGCGACCGGGTGATCGCCGGACAGTCGCTGATCACCTTGCACACCGACACCCCCGACGCCTTCCCTGCCGCCCTGGCCGCCCTCGACGGGGCCTACGACCTCGCCCCTGCCGATTCGAACCCCGCCCCCACCGCCGTGTCGCGGGTCCTCGGGCGTGTCGCCGGCTGAACGGGCGGTGAGTGCCGCCACTGAGCTGCCGAGCGGGCACAACTGCGGCTAACGTGTGTGCATGACAGGACCGATGCCACTGACCCTCGCCTCGATCCGCCAAGCTCCCAAGGCACTTCTGCACGACCACCTCGACGGTGGTCTGCGGCCCGCGACCGTGCTGGAGCTCGCCGCCGATTGCGGTTACGCCGACCTACCCGCCACCGACGCCGAAGCGCTCGGTTCCTGGTTCCGCGACGCCGCCGACAGCGGATCGCTGGAACGCTACCTGGAGACCTTCGCGCACACCGTCGCCGTCATGCAGACGCCCGCAGGCCTGCGCCGGGTCGCCTCCGAATGCGCCCAGGACCTCGCCGCCGACGGCGTCGTCTACGCCGAAGTGCGCTTCGCCCCCGAGCAGCACCTCGAAGCCGGACTGAGCCTGGACGAGGTGGTCGAACACACCCTGGCCGGCTTCCGCGAAGGTGAGGCCATCGCCGCCGCCGAAGGCCGACCCATCGTGGTGACCTGCCTGCTCACCGCCATGCGCCACGCCGCCCGCTCCCGCGAGATCGCCGAACTCACCGTGCGCTGGCGCGACCGCGGCGTCGGCGGCTTCGACATCGCGGGCGCGGAGGCCGGGTATCCGCCCAGCCGCCACCTCGACGCCTTCGAGTACATGCGCGCCAACAGCGCGCACTTCACCATCCACGCGGGCGAGGCGTTCGGCCTGCCCTCCATCCACGAGGCACTGGCCTTCTGCGGCTGCGACCGACTCGGCCACGGTGTGCGCATCACCGACGACATCGACGTCCCCGGCGCGATCGAGGACGCCCGGCTCGGCCCGGTCGCCAACTACGTGCGCGACATGCGAATTCCGCTGGAACTGTGTCCGTCGTCGAACGTGCAGACCGGCGCGGTGCCCTCCCTCGACAAGCACCCGTTCGACCTGCTGGCGCGGCTGCGCTTCCGCGTCACCGTCAACACCGACAACCGGCTCATGAGCGACACCACCATGAGCCGGGAGATGCACAAACTGGTCGAGACCTTCGGCTACGGGTGGAGCGACCTGGAACGGTTCACCATCAACGCGATGAAATCGGCGTTCATCCCGTTCCCCGAACGCCTGCGCATCATCGACGACATCATCAAACCCGGATACGCCGTACTGCTGGGCTGAGCCGAACCGCGGTCCGAGCACCGCGATGTCACACTTCCCGACGCGGTCTCGTCCTCCCGGTGACACCACCAGAGAAGGAGACTTCCCATGCGCATCGCGGTTCTCGGAGCCACCGGACGGATCGGCCGCAAGACGGTCGAGGTGCTCACCGAACGCGGACACGACGTGGCGGCGCTCAACCGCGCCGCCGGCGTGGACGTCTACACCGGCGAAGGACTCGAACAGGCACTCGCGGGCGTCGGGGTGGTGATCGACGCCGTCAGCGTCGGAACCATCGACACCGCCGAGGTCATCGACTTCTTCGGCACCGTCGCCACCACCGTCCAGCGCGCGGCCGCCGCGGCAGGCGTCCGGCGGATCGCGCTGGTGTCCATCATCGGCATCGACCCGTTCACCACCGGCCACTACGCGGGCAAACTCGCCCAGGAAACCGCCTACCGGCGCGGTCCCGTCCCGGTCCGCTTCCTGCGTGCCGCCCAGTTCCACGAATTCACCGAGATGATGCTCGACCGGACCACCAGCGGCGACACCGCCTACGTCCCGGAAACCCGCACCCAACTGGTCGACTTGCGCACCGTCGCCGAACACCTCGCCGACTACGCCACCGCCGCCGACGCCCCCGACACGATCGAAGTCGCGGGTCCGCACGCCCTCGATCTGGCCGCCGCGGTCAGCCGCCTCGCCGCACGCCGCGGCAGCCCGGCCCACGTCACCGAGGTCGGCGACCCGTCCGACCCGGAACAGAAACTCCGCGCCGCCGGAGCCCTGCTCCCCGGCCCCGACGCCTTCACCGGCGGCCCCACCTTCGAGGAATGGCTGGACCGCCACTACCCGGCGTGACCAACCCGGACGGCGTCAGGAGCCTGCCGCGGGCGCAGCCTGTGGTTACTCGTCGGTGGTGTCGGAACGGTCGGACGGGGTGGCCGATTCGGTCGGTGGCGATTCGGCGGGGATGCCGGGTGTGCTGTCGGCGGCCAAGGGGCCCGAATCGTCTACCAGGGGGCGGGGGACGCGGCGGATGCGGCGGGGGAGACGGTTCTTTCCGCCGTTCGCGGTGCGCAGCGCCACTGGGTCGTCGTGGGTGAGATCCCGGTCTCCGGCATCGGGGGTGTGCGGGGCTTGCTCGCTGACCGTGTTCTCGGTGTGGTCGGCCTCGGCGTGGTCGCCCGAACCGGCGGCGGGGGATTGCTCCGGTTCGGCCGACCAGGCGCGGGTGTGCTGGGTATGCGCCGCGACTTCGTCGTCCAGCGCCGTCGCGGGGCTCGCGCCGGTGCTGTCGGAACCGGTGGTTCGGGACAGATCGTTCGGGCCCGACTTCGGGGCCTCGGCCGTCTCCGGGAGCGCACCGGATTCGACCGCGTGCCGTGAGCCGTCGACATCCGCCGCGTCGGAGGAGTCGGCCGGGTACCGGGCGAGACCGGCCAGCGGGGCATCGGCGGTGTAGGGCGCGTCCGCCGAACCGGTGAGGTCGCTGCGGCGCGGATCGCCCGGCGCGGAGTCTTCGCCCACGGGATCATCGACGCCGTGGACATCGCTGCCGGTGGGGATGCCGCCGACCGGATGCCCGGCCCTCGAGTCCTCTCCCACCGGGTACTCGCCGTCGGCGTCCTCGTAAGGGCGGGACAGCGGGTCGGACGGGCGGGGTGCGTCCTGATCTCCGGGCGACCACTCGGCATACGGGTCGGCGTGGGGGAGTGGGCCGTCGTGATGGACGCCGTTGCGCGGCGCGGAACCGCCGTAGGGTCCGCCGAGCGGGGGAGCGTATCGAGGCGGTGCGTCGAACGGCCGCCCGAACGCGCCTCGAGCGGGGGAGGGCAGGGGCACGGCGGGGTTGTGCGCCACGTACGGTTCGGCGGCCGTGAGGACGGCGTTGGCCAGGCCGGTGCGCAGGGCGGCGAGGAATTCGTCGTCCGGCCCGCCGGACTCGCGGCGGCCGATCTCGGCCAGACAGGCACGGATCGCGGTGACCTGGTCGCCACGCAGCGCGCGCAATCCGAGTTCCACCGGACCCGGGTCCTCCGGGGTGCCGAACAGCGGGGCCGGGACGAGTTGCCGCAGGGATTCGCGCAGATCCTCGTGGAAATCGCGGCGGCAGGCGGCTTCCTGGGCGAGATTCTCCGGTGACCAGACGATCTCGTACCCGCTGAGCCACACCTCGAAGCTGCGACTGGGCGCGCGGGCCTCCGGATCGACGCCGCCGCCGTACGGGGAGACCGCCCGGACGGTGTGGCAGGCGGGTTCGGCGCCCGGCGCGATGGACAGCGTGATCGAGCGCGGTTCGTTCGGGTCGCCGCTGTAGGTGACCGACTCCGCGTCCGGCACCGGGCGCGGCCCGAAGTACTGGTCTTCGCGGAACGGGTAGAAGATCGGCTGCCAGGAGTCGATGCCGAAGGCGAACTCCTCGGTCGGCCACCACGGGTCCGCGGTGACGGTGACCGATTCCGAGGAGTAGTACCGCGCCCCGACCCAGATGCCCGACCGGCAGAGCATGGGATCGGCGGCATAGTTCTCGACGTGGAGTCCGTGGCCTGCCAGCGGACCCCGTACGCGACGCACTTCCCGCAGACGGTTCACAACCGATTCCTCCTCGCGACGATCGCGGGATCAGTTATCTCCTGGCAACCAGGCTAACGTGCCGCGGGAGGACGGTGTGGTCGAACGCGGGTGCGGACTACTTCTGGTCGAGCCGCGCCTCGAAGGCCCGCTCCAGATCGCGCCAACTCTGCGCCTCGGCCTGGAACGGCGGATTCGGGGCCATCCGGGTCGGATCGGGATTGAGCAGGTAGGAGACGTACCAGCCCAGCGGCGTGGACTGCGCGAGCGCCTGCTCCACGGCGTCGTCCTCGGCGTAGTCGGCGGCGTCGGTGAACAACTCCACCGCCAAGTCGAGTTGGTCGATGTCGACGGCCTCCGGGCCCTGCGACAGATCGTCGGCCAGACCGGTGAGCACGTAGACGTTCTCGTCGCCGACCTCGACCTCCAGCGAACCGTCCACGGCCGCCGTCTGCACGTCGGTGTAGGTGCTGACCTTGGCCAGATCGTGTTCGTGATCGTCGGCGAGGTAGCGGGCCAGCGACCGCTCGGAGCCGAAGACCGTGATGCTGCCGTTCTGGCCGAGGAAGATGGGCTCGTCGTCGAGGTAACAGCGCAGCGTGAAGAACTCGCCGTCGGAGGTGATGATCTTGACCGGGTCGATGCCGACCTCGTGCCAGAACGTCAGCTCCTCGTCCTCCTCGTCCTCCTCGTCGTCCGCGTCGAGGTCGACGGATTCGAACTCCTCGTCCTCCTCGCCGTCGGCGGCGTCCTCGGCGTCGATCTCGTTCTCCTCGGCGGCCAGCAACTCCGCCTCGGCGACGGCGACGGCCTTGGCGTCGACCTCGGGGGTGGAGACCACCGAATCGATGGCGTCGAGTACGGCGTCCCAGTCCTTGGCGATGGCCGCGCCGATCTGGTCCCAGAGTTCCTCGCCGTCCCGGCCCACGAAGGTGCCGATGCCGGAGGGCAGCGCCCCCAGGATCGGATTCGCGCTGAAGAACTTGGTCACGGTCTCGAGTTCGCAGACCTCGCCGATGTTGCGGACCATCGCGAGCGTGTCCTCCAACTCGGCGATGGATTCCACGTCGGGGTCGGCGGCGGCCAGTTCGGGCACCGCGACCAGATCGTAGGTGTGGTTCTCCACCGGCTCCAGCTCGGCCGCCGACAGCCCGGCCACGATCTTCCAGGCCGGATGGTCCACCAGGTCGTTGTCGGAGTCGGTGCGGATGAACGCCGCCAGCTCCGCCACGGACTCGAATCCGTACAGCGAATCCTCGTGTCCGAGGAACGCCTCCCACTCGTCGTCCCCGTCTCGCCAGTGCGGTGCCCACAGGGTGACGAGATCGCCGTCGGTCAGGCCGAGCTCGATCGGGACGATGTCTCCAGAAGCCATGAGCGGAAGCCTATCGACCTTCGGTGTCAGGCACTATCCGGCCCGCCCCCAACGCCGCCCGCGGGCTGTCCGGCGGCGGGCGCGAACGACTCGTTCAGTGTCGCAACGACCTTGGAGCGCTGTTCGCCGGCGTCCTCGCTGGCCTGCCTGCACGCCCAGATGATCAGCTGACCCACCTCGGCCGGAGCCATCGAGGTGACACCCTCCGACAGCGACAGACCGACCAGCGCGCCGTCGCTGTTCACCTCGACGCTGACCACCCCGTCCTCGGTGGTGAACTGCCCGCGTACCTGCTTGAGGCCGTACAGCGCGGCCTCGAGCGCCTCCAGTTTGGCCGTCGCGTTGGCGACGAGGGCGTCCATCTCGGCACTCATGCCCGAACCTCTCCGGCCGTCCCCGGCCCCCTCACGATGCTCATACCGGCCTCATCCAGCTCGTCGGCCCGGTGTCGGCGTCATCGATGCGGTCGAGTTCGTCGACCGCCTGCTGCCGGGTGGGCAGGCCGAGGCGGTCGAGGATGTCGGCGGGCATCCCCGCCTCGGTGAGGACCTCGCGCCGGCGGGCGCGGGCGGCGATGGCCGAGCGCTGGGTCAGGCGCAGGATCTCCGCGGCCAGCGCGGCCGCGCCGTACCGGTACTCGCTGCGCTCGAACTTGATCTCCACCGGCATGCCCTGATCGGTGGCGCGCACCGCGATGGTCCCCGAGCGATTCGTACTCCCGGCGACCGTCACGTTCGGAACGGGCTGCGATTGCTGCGGATTCACCGGTTGGCTCATGCTGTCGGCCTGTAGAAGCCGTAGAACTCCATACCCACGTTCTCCGTTCGGATGGAACTGACCGAGACCGGATCGCCGGCCTCGACGAGCTGGCCGTTGCCGACGACCATCGCGACGTGGCCGTCCCATACGGCCAGATCGCCCGGCATCAGATCACCGGGGGACACCTGCGGATGTCCGATGTGCTGTTCCTGGGCCAGACGCGGCAGTTCGACGCCGGCCTCGCCGTAGGCGTATTTGGTCAGGCCGCTGCAATCGATGCCCGACCCGGGGGAGTTGCCGCCCCACACGTACGGGGTGCCGACCGCGCCGAGCGCGGACTTGACCGCCGTGGCCGCCTTCTCGTTGGGGGCCTCGACCTCGCTGCCGTCGGGCAGGGTGATCTTCACCCCGCTGCCCGAGGTCGAGCCCGTCTGCTGATTCGTGCTCGGTGTGCTGGGCGTACCCGTCGACGCCGATTTGGCCGCCGTGGCGGTGCTCGCGCTCGACGCCGCCGTGGACACCGGTTTGCTGAGGGTGCTGAGCATGCTGCCCGCACCGCCCGCCAGACCGACCAGACCGTCGAGCCCGGACTTCGCGACCGAGGTGACCGCGGCGGGCATGGAGGCGGTCGAGGTGGACGGCGGCGGCGTCAACTCGTTCATCGCCGCCGTCTGGGTGTCGAGTTCGTTGCGGGTGCGCCCGACGACCGTCAACCCCTGGTTCAGGTGGTCGATGGCCGAGCCGACCAGCACGGTGAGCCCCTGCGGCGTGGCGATCGCCGGACCGAGGGCGGTGGCCTGGGAGACGAAGGACTGGACGACGCCGTTGAGATCCTTCTGACCCGTCTCCACGTGCGCGGCGGCCTGGTCGACCACCGTGGCCATCTCGGTGCCGCGGTCGGCGATGGTGGCGGAGGAGGTCTGCACGCGCAGCGCCTTGGCGGTGGCGGCGTCGGCGGCCACGCCGTCCCACGCGGTGTTCATCTGGTTGATGCTGCCGCGGCTGACCTGGTGCAGCTGATCCAGAACCGAGGAGGTCGAATTCAGCGCGCCCGAGGGGCCGTCGGCGGGCATGACGCCGGACCCGAAGCTGGACAGCAGATCCAACAGCGGTTTGACCAGCAGGTTGATATCGATCACCGGCTCATCCGTCCAGATCGGTGGACTTCAGCGCGGCCGCGTTGTTCAGATCGGTCTCGGTGAGGACCGAGGCCGCGCCGGCCGTCGCGCCGCCGAGACTGGCCAGCACCGCGGACAACTGACCGATCGAGGCGACGTGCCCCGCGTGCGCGGCCGAATAGGCCGCCATGAAATCCCCGCCGATCAAGCCCATGATGGGACCCAGCAGCGCCGGTGACGCGCCCGCGGCCCCCGCCGCCGCGGCGGCCATCTCCCCGGACATGCCCTCGGCGGTAGCGCTATATACCGCAATACCTTCGGCGTCGGCCGACATCTTTCGCATAGTGCTCCCCCATCTGTTCGTTCCCAGGCAGAGTACGTCATCCACCTAGTACGACGCGCCTGCTTCCCGATCGGTTCCGGCCCGTCCGGAAATTTTCGGGTCCGCGTGCGACGCCGAACGCGCCCGTCGACCTTATCGTTCCCTCATGCGCACGCACATCGTGGACCATCCGCTCGTCGCCGCCCTGCTCACCGCCCTGCGCGACGAGCGGACGCCCAATCCCGTCTTCCGCGCGGCCCTGCGCGATCTCACCGGAGTGCTGGTCTACGAGGCGCTGCGCGAAGCACCCGTGACCCGGTTCGAGATCCGCACCCCGGTCGCGCCCACCGAGGGCGTGCGCCTGGCCGCGCCGCCGCTGCTGGTCCCGGTCCTGCGCGCGGGCCTGGGCATGGTCGAGGCGGCGGCCGCGCTGATCCCCGACGCCCGTGTGGGTTTCGTCGGCGTGGCCCGCGACGAGAACACCCACCAGCCCGAGCCGTACATGGAATCGCTGCCGGAGGACCTGTCCGACATCCCGGTCTACGTGCTGGATCCGATGCTGGCCACCGGCGGCTCGTTGCGGTACACCCTGGAACTGCTGGCCGCGCGCGGGGCGGTCGACGTGACGGCGATCTGCGCGGTGACGGCGCCGGAAGGCATTGCGGCCGTGCAGGAGTCGGGCCTGCTGACCCGTCTGGTCGCCGGTGTCGTCGACTCCGGTCTCAACGCCGACGCCTACATCGTGCCCGGCTTGGGCGACGCGGGCGACCGCCAGTTCGGCCCGCGCTGAGCGTTCCGCGCTGAGAGTTCAGTGCTGAGATTTCACAGCCCCGAACAGAATTCACGCAGTCCGGCCAAGCGCGCGGCGGCGGCGACGCGCGCACGGCCCAGGTCGGCGCGGCCGGCCACCGGTTCCACGACTTCGAGGTAGCACTTCAATTTCGGTTCGGTCCCCGACGGCCGGATCACGACGCGACTGCCCGCGCCGGTGAAGATCAGCGCGTCGGTGCGCAGTCCGCCGCGCGCCCGCGCCTGATCGGTGAACTCGACCGCCGCGCCCGCGATGGCGGCGGGCGGCGTCTCCCGCAAGCGCGCGACGACGGCGTTCGCGGCGGCGATATCGGTCGACCGCAGCGACACCTGATCGCCGGCGTGCAGACCGAATTCCACGGCGAGATCGTCGAGTTCGTCGGTGAGCGTCCGTTCGTCGGTCTTCTGCCGCGCCACCAGGTCGGCGACCAGCACCGCGGCCGTGACACCGTCCTTGTCACGCACCTCGGCGGGGTCCACGCAGTGGCCGATGGCCTCCTCGTAGGCGTAGGCCAGGTCGGCGCCCGCGCGGGTCAGCCATTTGAACCCGGTGAGGGTTTCGGCGAAGCGTCCGCCGCGCGCCGCCGCGACCCGCGACAGCAGGCGCGAGGACACGATGGTGGTGGCGACCAGCGCGCCCGGCAGTGCGCGCAGCACCCGGTCGCCCAGCAGTACGCCGGTCTCGTCGCCGCGCAGCATCCGCCACCCGTCGGGGCCGGGGACGCCGACCGCGCAGCGATCCGCGTCGGGGTCCAGCGCGATCGCGACGTCGGCGTCGACCCGCTCCGCCAGCGCGAGCAGCAGATCCGCCGCACCCGGTTCCTCGGGGTTGGGGAAGGCGACGGTGGGGAAGTCGGGGTCGGGTTCGAATTGTTCGGCCACCACGTGCACGTCGGTGAACCCGGCCGCGGCCAGAGCCGCCACCGCCGTCTCCCCGCCGACCCCGTGCAGGGGCGTGAGCGCGATCCGGATCGGTGTGCGCGCGCCCGGTCCGCCGAGCAGTTCGGGAATCCGGGCCGCGCGCGCGAGGTAGCGGCGCACCAGTTCACCCGTGGGATCAGAACCGAGGTCCGCCACCCGGGGGAGGGTGGGTACGGCGACCGCCGCGCGCGGGACCGGCGTGGGCGTCGCCTCGATCGCCGCCTCGATCTCGGCGTCGGCGGGCGGGACGAGTTGGCCGCCGCCGTCGAGATACACCTTGTAGCCGTTGTCCCCGGCGGGATTGTGCGAGGCCGTGATCTGCACGCCCGCGACCGCCCGCAGCGAGCGCACCGCGTAGGCGAGCAGCGGTGTGGGCAGCGGGCGCGACAATTCCAGCACCGCGAAACCGGCCGCCGCGAACACTTCGGCGGTGGTCTCGGCGAATTCCGCCGACCCGTGCCGCGCGTCCCGGCCGACCACCACGAGTCCGCCGCCGAGGCACTTGTCGCGCAGCCAACTCGCCAGGCCCGCGGTGGCGCGGGCGACGGTGTCGACGTTCATGCCGTCGGGGCCGTCCTCGATCGGCCCGCGCAGTCCGGCGGTCCCGAAGCGCAGCATGGACCCGCGCCTAGATCCGCTCAAGGATGCCGCGCAGCAGTTTGCCCAGGCGCGGCGCCGCGGCATGCCCTTCGGCCAGCACCTCGGCGTGCGACAGGTGCTCGCCGGTCACGCCCGCCGCCAGATTGGTGACCAGCGAGATGCCGAGCAGACGCGCGCCCAACGCCCGGCAGGCGATGGCCTCGAGCACCGTCGACATGCCGACCAGGTCGGCCCCGAGCGTGCCGAGCATCCGCACCTCGGCGGGCGTCTCGTACTGCGGACCCGTCAACCCCGCGTACACGCCTTCGGCGAGGCTCGGATCGACCTCGCGCGCCAGCGCCCGCAACTCCGGGTCCCAGGCGTCGACCAGGTCGACGAAACTGGCTCCGCGCAACGGCGTGCGACCGGTGAGGTTGAGGTGGTCGCCGATCAGCACCGGGTCGCCGACCTGGAATCCGGGCCGGATCCCGCCGGCGGCGTTGGTGAGCAGCACGGTGTGCACCCCCGCCGCCACCGCCGCGGTGACCGGGTGAACGACCTCGGCGGGCTGGTGGCCCTCGTAGAGATGTCTGCGGCCCATCAGCAGCAGGACCGGGGTGTCGTCGACGGCGACCGAATGCACCATTCCGACATGTCCCTGCGCGCTGGGCGTGCCGAAGCCGGGGAGTTCCGACATGGGCACCGACGCCAGCGGCGTCCCGATCTCGGCGGCCGCGTCCTGCCAGCCCGATCCGAGGACCACCGCGACCCGGTGGTGCTCGACTCCCGTACGTTCGGCGATCGCCTCGGCGGCCTGTTCGGCAAGCATGCGCTCACTCTATCGGCCTGTCCCGAGGGCGCACGGCGACCATTTGCTACCCGTCAGTAGGAAACCGGCCGGGCGCGCGTTAGGCTGCGCGCATGCCATATCTGGAGCGCCACGCCGAGGTCTTCGTGCTGACCCTGGGCAACGAGGGACAAACCGACAGCGAGAACCGCTTCCACCCGGACTGGATCGACGAGTTCCACGCCCTGATCGACGAGGTCGAAGCCGGTGACGGCCCTGCGGCCCTGGTCACCGTCGCCACCGGCAAGTTCTTCAGCAACGGTCTCGACACCGACTGGCTCTTCGCCAACCTCGACCGGATGCACGGCTACCTCGACCGCGTGCACGGCATGTTCAGTCGCCTGCTGGCCCTGCCGCTGCCCACCGTCGCCGCGGTCAACGGCCACGCCTTCGGCGCGGGCGCGATGCTGGCGCTGTCGCACGACTTCCGGATCATGCGCGCCGACCGCGGCTATTGGTGCCTGCCGGAGATCCACCTCGGCATGCCGTTCACCGTCGGGATGAACGCCCTGCTGAGCGAGCGGTTGACCAACCAGGTCTGCGTCAAGGCGATGACCACCGGTCACCGTTTCTCGGCCCCCGAGGCGCTGGCCGCGAACATCGTGGACGAGGCCGTCGACGCCGAGGCGTTGCGCGAGACCGCGCTCGCCCGCGCCGGGGCACTGGCCGGCAACCGCAAACCGATGCTGTCGGTGATCAAGCGCGCCCTGCACGCCGAGGCGCTGGCCGCCCTCGCCGTCCCCACCACCCCGGAGAATCTGGCCTTCGGCACGAACTGAAACCGGGCGGGGGTGACGCCCCGCCGCCCGGCGCACCGCACCCGATCCCCGGCGGAGTGCCAGACTGTCAGCCATGCCCGCACCGCGCAGCGACGCCACCGTGGCGGCCTCGGACGAGGCGGTCGCGGCCGCGTCGCGACGGCTGATCGAGCTGTCCCACGCCCTGCACGCCGAACCGGAACTGGCCTTCGCCGAGACCCGCAGCGTCGCCAAGGTCCTCGAACCGCTGCGCGAGCGCGGCTTCGAGATCGAGTCGGGCGTCGCCGACCTGCCCACCGCCTTCCGCGCCCGCTACGGCAGCGGTCCGCTGACCGTGGGACTGTGCGCCGAATACGACGCGCTGCCCGGGATGGGCCATGCCTGCGGGCACAACATCATCGCCGCGACCGCCGTCGGCGCCGCCCTCGGCCTGGCCGAAGTGGCCGACGAACTCGGTCTCACCGTCGTGGTGCTGGGCACCCCCGCCGAGGAGAGCGGCGGCGGCAAGGTGCTCATGCTCGAACGCGGCAGTTTCGACGACATCGCGATGGCGATGATGGTCCACCCCGGCCCCGCCGAGATCGTCGGCGCGCGCTCGCTCGCCCTGGCCGACATCGGGGTGGTGTTCCACGGCCGCGAAGCCCACGCCAGCGCCGCGCCGGAACTGGGGCGCAACGCCGGCGACGCCGTCACGATCGCGCAGGTGGCCCTCGGGTTGCTGCGTCAACATCTCCGTCCCGGACAGCAACTGCACGGTATAGTCGGCGAAGGTGGCGTAGCCCCCAACATCGTGCCCGGACGTGCGGAAGTGCTGTATTACCTGCGCGCAGTCGACTCCGCATCCCTCGACGAGCTGACGCGTCGCGCGTCGGCCTGTTTCGCGGCGGGCGCGTTGGCGACCGGCTGCACCCACGAGATACGGACGCTCGCTCCGACCTATACCGAGCTGACGCCCGATACGGCACTGCTGAGTGTCTATCGCGAGCAGATCACCGGCCTGGGCCGGGTGCCGATCGCCCCGGAACTCGAGGAGCGCCGCCCGCTCGGCAGCACCGACATGGGCAATGTCACCAACGTCATCCCGGGCATCCATCCGGTCATCGGCATCGATGCGGGCGGGGCGGTGACGCATCAGCCCGGGTTCGCCGCGGCCAGCGTCAACGCCTCGGCGGATCGTGCCGTGATCGACGGTTCGCTGGCGCTCGCGCGTACCGCGATCGCCGTCGCGCGCGATGAACTACACAGGGACAGGCTGTTGCAACGGTTGGTTCAACGACAGGAGGGCATTCGGTGAGCACTATCGGCGGATCGGCGGCTCAGACGGAAGGAGGTGGGTGCACGATCACGCAAGAACCCGGGGACGACGTTCTCGGCGCCACCTCCGGACCGGAGGCCGTCGATGCGTGGCTGGACGAGCACACGGTCGACCTCGTCCAATGGCGGCGGCACATCCACGCCAACCCCGAACTGTCCCGCGCCGAGTTCGCCACGACGGAATTCGTCTCGTCCTGGCTGACCAAAGCGGGCCTCACGCCGCGGCGCATGCCCGGCGGCACCGGGTTGATCTGCGACATCGGCCCCGCCGACGCCCCCCGCATCGGACTGCGCGCCGACATGGACGCCCTACCGCTCCAGGAATTCACCGGCCTGAGCTTCGCCTCGACCGTCCCCGGCGTCTCGCACGCCTGCGGCCACGACGCCCACACCACCATCCTGCTCGGCACCGCGCTGGCGCTGGCCGACCTCGACCTGCCCGTCGGCGTCCGCTTCGTCTTCCAACCCGCCGAAGAGGTCATGCCCGGCGGCGCGATCGACATGGTCGCCGCAGGCGTCATGGAAGGCGTCGACCGCATCTTCGCGCTGCACTGCGACCCCCGCCTCGAAGTCGGCCGGGTCGGCGTGCGCGTCGGCGCGATCACCTCCGCCGCCGACACCGTCGAACTCGTCCTGGACTCGCCCGGCGGACACACCTCCCGCCCCCACCTGACCAGCGATCTGGTCTACGCCATCGGCACCGTCATCACCGGACTGCCCGGCCTGCTCAGCCGCCGTATCGATCCCAGAACCAGCACCGTCATGGTCTGGGGCGCGGTGTCGGCGGGCAAAGCGCCCAACGCCATCCCGCAGACCGGCATGCTCACCGGGACCGTGCGCACCGGCGACCACGCCACCTGGTCACTGCTCGAACCCATGGTCAACGAGATCGTCGACGGACTGCTGGCCCCCACCGGCGTGCGCTACCAACTGAACTACCGCCGCGGCGTGCCGCCGGTCGTCAACGACGAAGAGTCCACCCGGATGTTCGAGAACGCCATCCGCGCCCTCGGCCCCGACGCCCTCGCCGACACGCCCCAATCCGGCGGCGGCGAGGATTTCTCCTGGTACCTCGAGGAGGTGCCCGGCGCGATGGCCCGCCTCGGCGTGTGGTCCGGCCAGGGCGAACAGTTGGACCTGCACCAACCTACGTTCGACATCGACGAGCGAGCGTTGGCGGTCGGAGTCCGGGTGATGAGCAAACTCATACTCGACCAGCGCTGACGAACCCAGGGGGCGGGCTCGACCATCGAAACCGAGCCTGCTCCCCGGCCTGTCGCGTGTCAGACCGATCCGGGGCCCACGTTGCGGCTGTTGCGGGTTCGCAGGGCGTGGACGTACTCCTCCGGCGCGCCGGACTTTTCGGCGGCGTCGGCCATGACGCCCAGGTAGCGGGCGGAGGGTAGGCCGCCTTCGTAGGCGTCGAGGACGTAGAGCCAGGCGAGTCTGGGTTCGGTGCCGCTGCCGGGGCTGGGGGTGACGCGCAGGCGGATCTTCTTGTGGATTCCGAAGTCCGAACCTTCCCAGCGATCGAGGCGTTCCTCGTCTTCCGGGGAGACGTCGTAGAGCACCACGAACACGCGGGAGCCAGGTTCTTCGACGACCGTCGCCAGCGGTCCTTCCCAGCCGATGTCGTCGCCGGCGAAGGTGAGTCGCCAGCCCTCCAACCAGCCCGTTCCGGACATGGGGGAGTGCGGACAGCGCTCGAGCATCTGGGACGAGTCCATATTCGACCCGTAGGCGGCGTAGATCGGCACGACGCAAGGGTAGCCAATAACCTTGGCGGATCGCCCCTATCCCGCCCAGAGTGCGCTCCGAGGGCGTCATATGGGGCATGCAAGGGGGGTTGCGTGCGTCTCGGACGGGTCGAGTCGGCAAGCGTTGCCGGGTGCTCGCCGGATAACGTGATACCCGTTGCCGGAGATCCCGGCGCACAGTCCGAGCGGAGGAATCCATGACCCGCATTGCGATCATCGGCGGTGGTCCGGCCGGTTACGAGGCGGCGCTGGTCGCGGCCCAGCACGGCGCGCAGGTCACCCTGGTCGATCGCGACGGGATCGGCGGGGCGTGTGTGCTGTGGGACTGTGTGCCGTCCAAGACGTTCATCGCTTCGACGGGCATCCGCACGGATCTGCGCCGGGCCAAGGATCTGGGCATCACGCTGGATCCGAGTCAGGCCGGGGTGGAGTTGCCGGAGGTGAACGCGCGCGTGAAGGCGCTGGCGTTGGCGCAGTCCTCCGACATCAGGACCAAATTGCAGTCGGCCGGGGTGACGGTGCTGTCGGGGCGCGCGGAGTTGACCGAACCGGCGGTGGGGCTCTCGACGAAGCACCGGGTGCTGGTGCAGCACGAGGCGGGCGAACCGGAGGTGATCGAGGCCGAGGTGGTGTTGATCGCGACGGGGGCGAGTCCGCGGGTGCTGCCGGGGGCGGAACCGGACGGTGAGCGGATCCTGAACTGGCGTCAGCTCTACGACCTCGCGGAGTTGCCGGAGACGCTGGTGGTGGTCGGCTCGGGTGTGACGGGCGCCGAATTCGTCTCCGCTTATACCGAATTGGGTGTGCGAGTGAAATTGGTCTCGAGCCGGGACCGGGTGCTGCCGGGTGAGGACGCGGACGCGGCGCTGGTGTTGGAGGAGGCGTTGGGCGAACGCGGCGTCGAACTGGTCAAGCACGCCCGCGCCGACGCGGTGGAGCGCACGGCGCAGGGCATCGTGGTGAAGCTGTCCGACGGTCGCACGGTGACGGGCACGCACGCGCTGATGACGGTCGGTTCCACCCCGAACACCGGCGATCTGGGGCTGGACCAGGTGGGGATCGAGTTGGATCGCGGCGGCTACCTGCGGGTGGACCGGGTCTCGCGCACGGCGATCCCGGGGATCTACGCCGCGGGCGACTGCACCGGTCTGCTGCCGCTGGCCTCGGTGGCGGCGATGCAGGGCCGGATCGCGATGTACCACGCGTTGGGGGAGGGTGTGAGCCCGATCCGCCTGAAGACGGTGGCCTCGGCGGTGTTCACCCGCCCGGAGATCGCGACGGTCGGGGTGAGCCAGACCGCCATCGACAACGGCGAGACGCCCGCGCGCACGGTGATGCTGCCGCTGAACACCAATCCGCGCGCGAAGATGTCGGGGTTGCGGCGCGGTTTCGTGAAGATCTTCTGCCGCCCGGCGACGGGTGTGGTGATCGGCGGCGTGGTGGTGGCCCCGATCGCCTCGGAGCTGATCCAGCCGATCGCGTTGGCGGTGCAGAACAACCTGACCGTCAACGATCTCGCGCAGACCTTCTCGGTGTATCCCTCCTTGACGGGTTCGGTGACGGAGGCGGCGCGGCAGTTGATGCGCCACGACGATCTGGACTGAGCGGGTGCGCGTCACAGGGTGACTTGCGCCCGCGCCGGTTTCGCTTGTAGGTTCTGTGGGTAGGGGAGTCCTTCGGGATCGGCGGTTCGCGATGAACGGCCGATCGGTCCGAATTTTCTTGTCGTCGGCCGTGTTCGGTCGCGTTGCCTGCGCGCCGAACATGTGATTGACTCGCCGCAGAGATGCGATCGATTCCGGTCGCTGGTTCTGTTGTGGGGGAAGGATTTCCTTTCCGAAGCGGGAAACGGCGAACGGCGCGAGGGGCGTTCGACGACCGGTTCGATGGGTCGTGCGGCACCACGCGTCTCACCATGGGACAACTGTGTGCGGCTGGCCGTGGTCGCACCCGGGAAAGGGAATTGCGAAAAGTGAAACATCGTAAGCCGAGTCGGACCCAGCGGGCGATGGCGAGCACATCGCTGCCGTTGGCCGCCGCGGCCGCCGTGGCCACGCTTCTCGCGGCGCCGGCGGGGGCTGTTCCGAACGAACCGGCAGCACCCACCACTCCCGCGCCCGCGCCCGCGCAGCCGGGTGTGGAGGCCGAGAACACGCCGAACACCAATACGCCGAACGGCCCGGAGACCCAGAAGCCGCAGAAGCCGGGTACTCCGACCACGCCGAGTCAGCCGGGTGTCACCACCCCGGATCCGGATCAGGCGTTGCCCGATCCGTCGAAGGATCCGAAGCTGTCCGCGCCGACTCAGCCGGGTGTCACCACCCCGCGCGTCGCGCCGCTGCCGGTGCCGGGCCAGTCCACCAACCCGGGTCAGCAGGCGGTCGGCCCCGATCAGCCCGCCGCGGTGCCGGGCGCCGACACCACCCCGCAGCAGCCGGGCCGCGCGCAGCCAGGGGCGACCCAGCCGGGCGGAACCCAGCAGAGCACCCCGGGCAGCACTCCCGGATCGGATTCGAATACCCGTCCGGCGCAACCGCAGTCGGAATCCGAGACGCTGGTGCAGCAGCCGCGCTGGTCGGCCCCGCGCCTCGAGTCGGCCCCGGCCGCGCCGGTCGTGGAGATGACGGGTCCGCGCACCGAGGTGGGCGCGAACATCGACGGCGGCACCGTGCTGCCGGGGTATGTCGCCAACACCCACCACTTCAGCAACCAGGCCGGTTATGTCGGCACCATCGGTTACAGCACGCCGACGGGTGCGGGCGAGGCCGGCGTGTCGGTCGAGTTCGTCGACGCGAACACCGTGTCGGTGAGCACCTACACCGGCGGTCAGGGTCTGGCGGACAACAAGAACACGCTGGTCCTGGACACCACGCAGGTGAACGCGGCCAAGGCCGCGGTCGAGCAGTGGATCGTCCAGCAGCCGGGTGGCGCCGCCGCGCTCGAAGCGGCTGCGCAGGTTAAACTTCCCGCGATCGTTCCGCCGGGCGACGTCGTCCCGCAGACGGTCAATGTGGCCGGCATCACCACGCAGTGGGGTGGCTCGGTCCAGTACTGACGAGCTGTTTCCTCGGGTGGGGCGGTCGTACGCGGCCGCCCCACTCGTGTGTCTCGGGAAGGATTGGGTGTGAGTTCCGAGCGTGACGCGAAGGACGACGAGTCGGGCGGTGCCCGGTCGGAATTCGGTCCGCCGACCGGTGATTTCGGTCCTCCGCTGGGCGATTTCGGTCCTCCGTTGGAGGAGGTGCGTCCACCGATCGCCGACTTCGGTGAGCCGACGGGGATCGAACGGGGCTGGTCGGTGCCGCAACCGCCGGGGGAGTTGCCCGCGGTGGGTTGGCGACCGGCGGGGGACGGGCCGCCGCCCGCCCCGCCCGAGCAGTTCCGCGCTCCCGAGGCCGCGCCGCCGGAGGTCGAGGAGACGGTGCGGCACGCGCCCGCCTCGCCGCCGTCGGGTGGTGTGGACGCGTGGTGGAGTCCCACCGACACCGGGGAGATCCCGAAGCCGCCGGAGCCGCCGCGCCGTCCCGAGCCGGGCCTGTCGTGGGCCGACGATCCGATCGCCAAGCGGTTGGCGCCGGGGTCGTCCGCAGTGGAACCGAAGAGTTCCGGGGGCGGGTCGCGGCTGATGCTGCTCGGTGTCGCGGCCGGTGTGGTGCTGGTGATCGCGGTGATCGGCACGATCGTCGCGCTGACCCGCGGTGGTGGCGAGGAACCGGGCGGCGGCACGGTGCGGCCGATCGAGACGACGGCGGCGCTGAGTTGCCCGGCGAGCCGGGACGGCAAGGTCACGGTGGGCAACGGTCCCGGCGGGACCACGCGCGGCGCGGACGCGATCCTGGGGTTCCAGTACGCGTTCTACGTCGACCGCAACGGTGAGCGGGTGCGCGGTTTCGTCGCGCCGGACGCGGCGAACATCTCCACCGCCGATGTGATCCAGTCGGCGATCTCCGAGCAGATCCCGCCGGGGACGACGCATTGCCTGCGCATCACCGAAGTCGCGGTGGACACCTTCGAGGTGGACCTGACCGAGCATCGCCCGGACGGCACCACCACGGTCTACCGTCAGACGGTGACCACCGTCGAGCGGGAGGGCCGGATTCTGATCTTCGCCATCGACGGGCGCTGACCAGCGATTGTTTCGAGAGGGGCCGTTGTCGCGACTGTGCGGCGGCGGCCCCTCCCGCTGTGTTCGCACCACGAGTGATCCCATGATCTGAGACGGCAATTTCATATTCTGGTCACGGCTGTGCGATGGTGGAGGTATCCCGCAGCGGCGTCCCCCTCGGAGGTTTCCATGTCTACGAATCTGCCCCGACTCTCGGGCAAACTCGACGGACTGCGCAGTTCGGCCATTCGCGACCTGCTCGAACTCACCTCGCGGGACGAGATCATCGGCCTCGCGGGCGGCCTGCCCGACGCCGCGCTGATGCCGCGCGACCGCATCGCCGCCGCCGCCGACCGCGCCCTCACCGATACCGGCGTCCTCCAGTACACCGAATCCTCCGGGTGGGGTCCGCTGCGCGCGGTGCTCGCCGAACGGGAGTCCGCCCGCCTCGGTCGCCCCGTCCCGACCGCCGAGATCTTCGTCACCCACGGCTCCCAACAGGCGCTGTCGCTACTGGCCGAGGTCCTGCTCGATCCGGGCGCACTGGTGGTGGTCGAGGACCCCGCCTACGTGGGCGCGCTGCAGGTCTTCCGCGCGGCCGGTGCGCGCATCGTCGCGGTCCCTTTGGACGAGCAGGGCATGCGGGTCGACCTGCTGCGTGAGTTGCTCGACCGCGGCGAACGGCCCGCGGCGGTCCACACCGTCAGCAATTTCCACAACCCGGGCGGGGTCACGCTGAGTCCCGCCCGTCGCGCCGAGTTGGCCGACCTGGCGGAGCGCTTCGGATTCTGGGTGATCGAGGACGACCCCTACGGCGAGTTGTGGTTCGACACGCCCGCGCCCGCCCCGGTCGCGACCGGTTCCCGGTCGGTGATCCGGCTCTCCAGCACCTCCAAGATCATCGCGCCGACCTTGCGGGTGGGGTGGATGGTCGCCCCCGACCGCGTCTGCCGCGCGGTGGAACTGCTCAAACAGGGCGCTGACCTGTGCGGATCGGCGCTGACCCAGCAGATCGCCACCGAACTGCTCGCCGACCGGACCTGGTTGGACGCGCACGTCGACACGATCCGCGCCACCTACAGCCATCGCGCCAAGGCCCTCGTGCACGCCGTGCGCGCCGCCTTCGGCGATCGGATCACCTGCACCGAGGCCGCGGGCGGCATGTTCGTGTGGGCGGCGTTCACCGACGGCACCGACACCTCGGCGCTACTGCCGACCGCGGTGGACCACGGCGTCGCCTACGTCCCCGGCGCGGCCTTCGCCGTCGACGGCGGATATCGCGACGCGTTGCGGATGTGCTTCACCACCTCCGACGCCCCGGTGCTCGAGCAAGCCGTCGAGCGTCTGGTCCGCGCGCACGCGGCGGTGGGCGGGGCTCAGTCCAGCCAGCCGTAGGTGCGTTCGACGGCCTTGTTCCACTCGGCCAGTCGCTGGTCGCGATTCTCGGCCGTCATGGTGGGCCGCCAGGTCTTGTCCGCGGTCCAGTTCGCCACGATCTCGTCGGTGCCGCCCCAGTAGCCGACGGCCAGGCCGGCCGCGTAGGCGGCGCCCAGCGCGGTGGTCTCGTTGACCACCGGACGCACCACCGGCACGTCGAGGATGTCGGACTGGAACTGCATGAGCAGATCGTTGCCGACCATGCCGCCGTCGACCTTGAGTGTGGTCAATTCCAGTCCGAGACGCTGGGATTCGGTGTCGGCGCGCATGGCGTCGACCACCTCGCGGGTCTGGAACGCGGTGGACTCCAGCACCGCGCGCGCCAGGTGCGAGCGGTTGACGAACCGGGTGAGTCCGGCGATGACCCCGCGCGCGTCGGGACGCCAGCGCGGGGCGAACAGGCCGGAGAAAGCGGGCACGATGTAGGCGCCGCCGTTGTCGTCGACCTCGCGGGCCAGCGCCTCGATCTCCTCGGCGGCGGAGATGATGCCGAGGTTGTCGCGGAACCACTGCACCAGCGACCCGGTGACCGCGATCGAGCCCTCCAGCGCGTAGACCGGTGGTCGCTCGCCCAGGCGGTAGCAGACGGTGGTGAGCAGTCCGTGCTTGCTGAACACGGCCGTCTCGCCGGTGTTGAGCAGCATGAAATTGCCGGTGCCGTAGGTGTTCTTGGCCTCGCCGGGCGACAGGCACGCCTGCCCGAAGGTCGCCGCCTGCTGGTCGCCGAGGATGCCCGCGACGGGCACGCCCGCGAGCGGGCCCGCGGTGATCTCGCCGTAGACCTCCGAGGAACTGCGGATGCGCGGCAGCATCGCCGTCGGCACGCCGAACTCCGCGCAGATCTCCGTGTCCCAGTCCAGGGTGCGCAGGTCCATGAGCATGGTGCGCGAGGCGTTGGTGACGTCGGTGACGTTTTCGCCGGTCAGATTCCACAGCACCCAGCTGTCGATGGTGCCGAAGCACAGCTCACCGGCCTCGGCGCGTTGCCGGGCGCCGTCGACGTGGTCCAGGATCCACCGCAGTTTCGGCCCCGCGAAGTAGGTGGACAGCGGCAGGCCGGTGCGGTCCTGGTAGCGGGCGGGCCCCTCGTCGCCGCCGAGTTCGGCGACCAGTCGATCCGTGCGGGTGTCCTGCCATACGATCGCGTTGTGGATCGGCGTGCCGGTCTCGCGTTCCCACACGACGGTGGTCTCGCGCTGGTTCGTCACGCCCACCGCGGCGATGTCGGCGGCGGTCAGGTCCAGGTCCGCGAGCACCTCGCCGAGTACGGATTCGGTGTTGCGCCAGATGGTCCGGGCGTCGTGCTCGACCCAGCCGGGGCGCGGGAAGATCTGTTCGTGCTCGCGCTGGGCGACGCCGACGACCCGCCCCTGCCTGTCGAAGACGATGCACCGACTCGAGGTCGTGCCTTGGTCGATGGCGGCCACATAGCGACGCATTGGAGAAGGCTACTAAAGGACCGCCGATCGGTGTTCGAATGTGCCGGCGAACGCCGCTCCCTGCGCGCGGGGCCCGCGCCGAGGATAGGGTGGCTGTGTTACCGGCGAGTAGAGCGCGGGACACGTGGTCGGCGGCCGCCTGTCCGAGCGGATCGTTCGCCTAGGTTGGACAGCACCGTCGTCGGTTGAGGAGGCGAGTATGAACGGCAGATCGGATGTGCAGTTCCTCGGTCCCGAGCAGCGCCGCGCGGCGTGGGAGCGCTTCGGCAAGGAGCATTTCGACGTGGTCGTGGTCGGGGGCGGCATCGTCGGCGCGGGGATCGCGCTCGACGCCGCCACCCGCGGCCTGCGAGTCGCCCTGGTCGAGGCGCGCGATCTGGCCTCCGGCACCTCGAGCCGGTCCTCGAAGATGTTCCACGGCGGTCTGCGCTACCTCGAACAACTGGAATTCGGGCTGGTCCGGGAGGCGCTGCGGGAACGCGAGCTGGCGCTGTCGCGACTGGCCCCGCACCTGGTCAAACCGCTGCGTTTCCTCTACCCGCTGGCCAACCGCGGCTGGGAACGCCCCTACGTGGCCGCCGGACTGGTGCTCTACGACACCATGGGCGGCGCGAAATCGGTTCCCGGACAACGTCACCTGAGCAGGCACGGCGCGCTGCGGCTGGCACCCGGCCTGCGCCGCGATTCGCTGATCGGCGGGGTCACCTACTACGACACCGTCGTGGACGACGCCCGCCACACCATGACCGTCGCCCGCACCGCCGCGCACTACGGCGCCGTGATCCGCACCTCCACGCAGGTGGTCGGTTTCCTGCGCGAGGCCGACCGGGTGACGGGGGTCAAGGTGCGCGACAGCGAGGACGGCCGCAACGCCGAGGTCCGCGCGCACGTGGTCGTCAACGCCACCGGCGTGTGGACCGACGAGATCCAGGCGCTCTCGCACAACCGCGGGCGCTTCCACGTGCGCGCCTCCAAAGGCGTGCACATCGTGGTCCCGCGCGACCGCATCGTCAGCGACACCGCGATCATCCTGCGCACCGCCACCTCGGTGCTGTTCGTGATCCCGTGGGGCGCGCACTGGATCGTCGGCACCACCGACACCGACTGGAACCTCGACCTGGCCCACCCGGCCGCCACCAAGGCCGATATCGACTATCTGCTCGAGCGGGTCAACGAAGTGCTGGTCACCCCGCTCACCCACGCCGACATCGACGGCGTCTACGCCGGGTTGCGGCCGCTGCTGGCGGGGGAGAGCGATTCCACCTCGAAGCTGTCGCGCGAGCACGCCGTGGCCCGCGTCGCGCCGGGGTTGGTCGCCATCGCGGGCGGCAAGTACACCACCTACCGGGTGATGGCCTACGACGCGATGGACGAAGCGGCGCAGGACATTCCGGCGCGCGTGTCGCCGTCGATCACCGAGAAGGTGCCGCTGCTGGGCGCCGACGGCTACTTCGCGCTGGTCAACCAGACGGTGCACCTGTCGGAGACCTACGGAATCCACCCCTACCGCGTCAAACACCTGCTCGACCGCTACGGCTCGCTCATCGACGAGGTCATGGCGTTGGCGCGGGACCGTCCCGAACTGCTGCAACCCATCACCGACGCGCCCAGCTACCTCCAGGTCGAAGCCGTCTACGCCGCGGCGGCCGAGGGTGCGCTGCACCTGGACGACATCTTCGCCCGCCGCACCCGGATCTCCATCGAGTACTCCCACCGCGGGGCCGACTGCGCCGAACAGGTGGCCCGGTTGGTCGCGCCGGTGCTGGGCTGGGACGAGGCGGAGATCGACCGCGAGATCGAAACCTACCGGGCCAGAGTGGAAGCCGAGGTCAGGTCCCAGACCCAACCCGACGACGCCTCCGCCGACGCGCTGCGGGTGGCCGCTCCCGAACCGCGCCCGCAGATCCTCGAACCGGTGCCCCTCGACAGCTGAGTCGGTGCCGCTGAACTGCTGCTGATGCCGCTGGACGGCCGAACCGGTGCCGCTGGACCGCCGAACAGGTCTCACCGGACAGCTGAGATGGTCCGCCTGGCGGCTGCACTCCTCCCCTGGACGTTCGAACCGGGCCGAGCAGTGGGTCTCAATAATCCGGACGCGACCGCGCGCACCGGCGGTCCCGTGCGGCTAGACGGGGGGCCGGGCGGCGGATTCCATGCCCACGGCCCACAGCACCAACGACCGCAGGTAGGCGACGAAATCGGCGTCCGAGCAGGTCGAGGAGTCGGCGAGGTGGTCGCGGGCCAGTTCCTCGGTCGCCGCGAGCAGGATGCGCAGGGTGACGCCGTCGGGGTCGACCCCGACGCCGGTGTGCCGGGCCAGATGCGCGGCGGCGACGCGGCGGGCCAGACTCCGGCCCGCCTCCAACCGGTCGCGCAGTTCGGGCGGCCCGCCGTCGGGCGGGCTGAGCATGATCCGCCAACTGGTCGGTGCGGCGTGCAGGTAGGCGAGGATGCGGTGCGCGACCTGGTCGAGGTCGTCGGCGAATTCGACGGTGCCGATATCGGCCATCGCGATCGCGCTCTCGCGGTCCAACAGCGCCGCCATCAGCCCGGACAGGTCGGTGAACTGCTGGTACACCAGCGCGCGTGCCACGTCGGCCTCGCGGGCCACCCGGTCGATGGTGACACCGGCGAAGCCGTCGGCGGCGACGATGTCGCGCACGATGTCGAGCAGTTGGGTGCGGCGCTCGCCCGCCGACATACGCCGTCGCGGGGCCGGTGCGGGAGGCGTCGCGGCCCGGACCGGGCGGGGATCGGCGGTGGACGCGCGAGGCTGGGTGCTCACCCGACCGACGGTAGCTCGAGCAGCAGATCCACCGCCTTGGCCGCGCTCTGCACGGCGCTCTCCATCGTCGCCGACCAGTCGGTGGCGGTCCAGTCACCCGCCAGCACCAGCGTCGGCACGGAGGTGCGCTGCCCCGGTCGCAGCCCGTGGCTGCCGACGACCTGGGAGAACGTCGCCTTGGGCATGCGCACCACCTGCGCCTGCACCACCTGCGATTCGGCGGCGGCCGGATAGTAGCGGCGCAGCAAGGCCATCTGCTCGGCGACGATCTCGTCGTTGGTCTTGTGGATCTGCTCGTAGGCGCCGCTGGTGGTCAGGCAGTACAGCCACGCCTTGTCGGTGGGCCGCCCGGTCATGCGCTGCCGGTCGAAGACCTCGTCGATGACGCCGGTGCCGCCGATGATCGCCTCGAATTCGCCGTCGGTGCCCAGCGGGCGGTCCAGGTACAGGTTGGTGCTGACGATGGGGGTGTAGCCCAATTTGTCGGCGGCGGCGTAGATCTCGGCGTGTTCGGGCAGGTCGTCGAGCAGGCCCGCGATATTGCCGTTGGGCACCGTGCACACCACCGCGTCGGCCGGGACGATCTCACCGTCGGCGAGCGTCACTCCGGTGACAGCGCCATTGGCGATGTTGATCCGTCGCGCCACGGCCCGGTGCCGCACTTCCACGCCACGGCGTCGGAACACCTCGAGTGCGCCGGTGACGTAGAGGGTGTCCAGGTCGGTGGTCGGGAAGCCGATGGCGACCGGGCGGCGCAGTCGCACGCCGAGTCGGATACCGGTGGCCATGACGTCGGCGAACACTTTCGCCGACTCCTGGTGCACGGGTTCGGCGGCGATGCCCAGCGCCAGCCAATCCCACACGGCCTCACGGGATCTGGCCGGCATGCCGACCCGGTTGAACCACTGCTCGGTGGTGAGGTCGGCGAGGACGGCGGGCTGGCGCAGCGCCTCGAATCCCAGGCGCAGGGTGGCCGCGACGGTCCGCACCCGGTCGAGCAGTGTGGTGTCGGGGTGTGCGCCGGTGAAGGTCTTGAGCACGCTGAAGACGTTCGATTTCATGACGACCTTGCGCCCGTCGGGCCAGCGCAGCGTGGCGGCCTTCGGGAAGGCGATGTGGTCGCGGGTGCCGACGCTGGTCAGGTAGCGGAACAGGTGTTCGTAGCCGCTGGCCACGACGTGCTGACCGTTGTCGGGCAGGTCGTCGGCGGCCTCGGCGCGCATGGCGTGGGTGCGTCCGCCGAGTTGGCCGCGCCGTTCCAGCAGCGTGACCTGTTTACCGGCCTCGGCCAGCCAGACCGCGGCGGCGAGCCCCGCGAGTCCGCCTCCGATCACCACGTACCGTCGCGGATCGCTCATCGCCCGTCCTCCCGGATCGCTAACTTTCAATTTGTAAGTTAACGAGGTCGCCGACCGGTCGTCAAGAGGCGCGCGCCGCCGGATCGGGCTCGGGCTGACACTTGGGACAGAAGAAGATCCCGCGCTCCTGGCGCGCGATGCGATCCGAGGCGGGCGTCGTCTCACCCAACGGGCGACCGACCACCCTGGTGCCGCAGCGCGGACACGGCCAGCGGGTCCGTCCGTACACCAACGCCCGCCACGGCGGTTCGAGCGCCGCCTTCGTCAACACCCGGTGCGACTCGTTGACCAGCGCCGACAGGTCCGGCACCGCCTCCACGGGCAGCGCGGGATGCACCCGCCGCAGATAGCAGATCTCGCTGCGATAGATGTTGCCGATCCCGGCCAGATTCCGCTGATCCAACAGCGCCAACCCGATCGGCTGCTTCGGATGACTCGCCAACCGCCGTTCCGCCTCGGCCGGATCCCAGTTCGGCCCCAACAGATCCGGGCCGAGATGCTCGATCGCGGCGTGCTCCTCGGCGCGCGAGAGCACCCGCACGAAACCCAGCGAGAACCCCACCGCCTCGGTGTCGTCGGTGGTCAGCACCACCCGCGCCGTGACCCGCGGGCGCGTCCACCGTTCCCCGACGCAGTAGGTCCGCCACACCCCCTCCATCTTCAGATGGGTGTGGATGCTCGCGCGCGGCGTGCGGATGAACAGGTGCTTGCCGTAGCTGACGACCTCCTCGACCGGTTCGCCCACCAGATCCACCGTCGCGAAGCGCGGCACCCGGAAATCGCTGCGCACCAGCGTCTTGCCGACCAACGCCCGCCGCAGTCGCGCCGCGGTCAGGAACACCTTGTCACCCTCGGGCACGGCTCGCCCCTCTCCGGCGCGCGCTCGCCGTCACGGTCGTGTCCGCAGTCGCAGGCCGCGCGGGGTCGCGGAGAACCCGGCGGCGGTGAGGAATTCGGCGAAGGTGTGGCCGTGCACGGTCTCGCCGTCCACGCGGTCGATGACCAGCGAATCCACCCGGCGGGCGCGCACCAGCTCGGCCAGCGCCGTCACCGCGGCCCGGCGCGCGTCCGGGTCCTCGGTGAAACTCAGCAACGTCTTGCCGCCGCGCTCCAAGTAGAGCGCCAGATCGCCGTCGACCAACACGACGAGCGCGCCCGCTTTGCGGCCCGGACGGTGGCCGCTCTCGCCGCCGCTCTTGGGCCAGCTCAGGGCCGCCCCGTACGGGTTCGCGGGATCGCAGGCCGCCAAGGCGACCGCCGCGCGTTGCGGCGGCGAACCCGTGCGGTCGCCGTCGAAGGAGCGCAGCCTGTCCACGATGTCGGTGGTGGAGAACTGCGCGCCTCCCAGCGAATCGATGAAGTAGCCGCGCCTGCACCGACCGCGGTCCTCGAATTCGGTGAGCACCCGGTACATCAGCGCGAATCCGCCCGGCACGCCTTCGCCCTGCACCGAACCCCGCGTGAGCACGCCGTAGCGCTCCAGCAGTGTGTCCGCGGTGGCGTGGGCGCGGATCGTGTTGTCCGACACACGGTCCGGCAGCAGCGACCACCGGCCCGCCACCGCGGGCGGACCCGAGCGCGTCGGCATCGCGGGCCGCGGCAGGTAGGCCCGACCGCGCGGGGCGCGACGCGGCATCCGATGCGCGGTGGTCGTGCGCGCGGTCCCCAGGAGCCGACCGCGCACCGGGGCGAAGGTGTCGCCCGCGACCAACCCCGCCCAGACCAGATCCCACAGCGCGGCCGCCACGGCGGTGTCGTCGAGCAGGCCGGTCGCGTCGGAGAGCTGCCGAAAGAAGTACGCGCCGCCGACCCGCGCGGGCGGCGGAAGGACGACGGGCTCGGAAACGGTTGTCCGGCCGCCGGATTCGGCGTCGAGTTCGACCACCTCGGGCAGTGTCGGCGACGCGGTGTCCCACGGGGTCGCCGACGCGCCCAGCGCGTACAGCAGCCGCAGATGGGTCTCGGACAGCTCGATCTCGTCGGGCGGAGCCAGCGTGAACGGCGCCTGTTCGGCCGGATGCAACGCGATCCACCCGTCCTTGGCGGTGAGCGAACCGTGCCCGGACCACACCACCTCCCCGCTCGCCATCAACTCGTCCAGCATCGCGGGCGAATAGTCGGCGACCCGGGCCGGCAACACCAGCGACTCCAGCGCCGACGCCGGAACGGGCACCCCCGCCAGCTGTTCCACCACCGCCGCCACACCGTCTACGCCGCGCAGCGCGCCGGTGCCGACCTGCTGCCACACCGGCAGGAACCGGCCGAACGCGGCGGTCGCGACCGGCTCCACCTCGTGCCGCGCCGCCGCCAGCGACCGCCGCCGCAACCGGCGCAACACCTGCGCGTCACACCACTCGGACCCGGTGGCCGCCGGGGTGAACTCGCCCTCCACCACCCGCTTCTCGGCGAGCAGTCGATGCAGCGCGCCCGCCGCCACCGCCGTGCCCAACCCGAACCGCGACGCCACCGCCTCGGTGGTGAACGGGGCGTGCGTGCGGGCGTAGCGGGCCACCAGATCGCCCAGCGGGTCGGGCACCGGTTCGATGAACGCCGCGGGCGTCCCGATCGGCAGCGGCACGCCCAGCGCGTCGCGCAACCGCGAAGCGTCCTCGACCGCCACCCACCAGCGCCGCCCCGCGAAGCTCACCTCCAATGCCCGCCGGGCGTCACGCAGCGCGGCGAACCAGGCGGGATGCTCGGTGCAGCCGTCCTCGGCGTGCGAAGCCGAAGGGACGCAGCGCAACCCGGCTTCCTCGGGGGTCAGCGGCCCCAACAGTCGCAGCAGATCGGCCAGCCCCTCGGCGTCGCGCGCTTGCCGCTCGGGAGTCAGCCGTTGCAATTCGCGTTCGGTCTGCTCGAGGACCCCGGCATCGAGCAGTTCGCGCAACTCGACCCGCCCGAGCAGTTCGGCGAGCAGACCGGAATCCAGCGACAGCGCCGCGGCCCGCCGCTCGGCCAGCGGGCTGTCGCCCTCGTACATGAACTGCCCGATGTAGTCGAACAGCAGCGCGTTGGCGAACGGTGACGGCGTCGCCGTCTCCACCTCGACCAACCGCACCTGCCTGCGCGCCACCCGGCCCAGCAGATCGCGCAGCGACGGCAGATCGTAGACGTCGCGCAGACATTCGCGCACCGTCTCCAACAGGATCGGGAACGCGGGGAATTTGCGCGCCACGTCGAGCAGTTGGGCCGACCGCTGCCGCTGCTGCCACAGCGGCGCGCGTTTGCCCGGGTCGCGGCGCGGCAACAGCAGCGCGCGGGCGGCGCATTCGCGGAACCGGGAGGCGAACAGCGCCGAACCACCGACCTGTTCGGTGACGATGTCGTCGATCTCGTCGGGCTCGAAGACGAACAGGTCGGCCCCGGGCGGATCGTCGGTGGTGTCGGGCAGGCGGACCACGATGCCGTCGTCGGAGGCATTCGGGGCGACGTCGACGCCGAATCGTTCGCGCAGGCGCGCGCCGACCGCCAGCGCCCACGGCGCGTGCACGGGCAGACCGTAGGGGGAGTGCAGGACCAGTCGCCAGTCGCCCAGTTCGTCGCGGAACCGCTCGACCACCAAGGTCTTGTCGGTGGGCAGGCGACCGGTGGCGGCGCGCTGTTCGTCCAGCAGGGCGGCGAGGTTGGTGGTCGCGTTGCCGTCGAGTCCGGCTCCGGCGGCGATGCCGAGCAGCCGTTCGGGGATCTCGCCCTCGGCCCGCGCGGGCCCGGCGGGGTCCGCGGATTCCCCCGCCCGGCGCAGGAACTCACCGAGGGCCGCGCCGAGTTCGGCGGGACGGCCCAGTCCGTCGCCGTGCCAGAACGGAAGCCGGCCCGGCTGCCCGAAGGCCGGGGTGACCAGCACGCGGTCGAAGGTGATGTCCTCGATGCGCCAACTGGTCGCGCCGAGGGCGAACACGTCGCCGACCCGCGATTCGTAGACCATCTCCTCGTCGAGTTCGCCGACGCGGGAGTTCTTCTCGCCCACCATGTACACCGCGAACATGCCGCGGTCGGGGATCGCGCCGCCGGAGGTGACGGCCAAGCGCTGTGCGCCGGGACGGCCGGTGAGGGTGCCCGCGTCGCGATCCCACACCAGGCGGGGACGCAGTTCGGCGAATTCGTCGGACGGGTAGCGACCGGAGAGCAGGTCGAGCACCGACTCGTAGGCCGAGCGCGGCAGCGCGGCGTAACTGCCGGTCGAGCGGACCGTCTCGAACCAGCCGTCGACGTCGATCGGTTCCAGCGCGCAGGCGGCCACCGTCTGCTGGGCGAGGATGTCGAGCGGGTGGGCCGGGATCCGCAGTTCCTCGATGCGTCCGTCGAGCATCCGCGCGGCGGTGACCGCGCAGTGGATGACGTCGGTGCGGTGCTTCGGGAACAGCACGCCCTTGGAGATCTCGCCCACCTGGTGACCGGCGCGGCCGATGCGCTGGAGGCCGCTGGCGACCGAGGGCGGGGCCTCGACCTGCACCACCAGATCCACCGCGCCCATGTCGATGCCGAGTTCGAGGCTGCTGGTGGCCACCACGCAGCGCAGTCGCCCGCTCTTGAGATCGTCCTCGATGAGCGCGCGCTGCTCCTTGCTGACCGATCCGTGGTGCGCGCGCGCCAGCAGTTGCTCCGCGCCGTGCACCACTTCGGTGGACGCGCCGAGTTGGGCGGGCGGCTTGTGCGCGTTGTCGACCGGGTCGCCCACTCGCGCCGCGTACTCCTCGTTCAGACGCGCGGTGAGCCGTTCGGCGAGGCGACGCGAGTTGGCGAACACGATCGAGGACCGATGGTCGAGGACCAGGTCCACGATCGCTTCGTCGACGTGCGGCCACAGTGATCCGGGCTGATCGGAATCGCCCAGTTCGGTCATATCGGCGACCGGCACCCGCACCGACAGGTCGAAGGTCTTCGGCGAGGGCGGGGACACGATCGTGATCGGCGCGTCGCCGACCAGGAACCGCCCCACCTCGGCGGGCGGACGCACGGTGGCCGACAGCCCGATCCGCTGCGCGGGCCGCTCGGTGAGTTGGTCGAGCCGGGCCAGCGACAGCGCCAGGTGCGCCCCGCGCTTGCCGCCCGCGATGGCGTGCACCTCGTCCACGATGACCGTGTCGACCCGCGCGAGGGTGTCGCGCGCCGCCGAGGTCAGCATGAGGAACAGCGATTCGGGGGTGGTGATCAGGATGTCGGGCGGTCTGCGCTGCATGGTGCGCCGGTCGGCGGCGCTGGTGTCGCCCGAGCGCACGCCGACGCTGATCTCCGGTGGCGCGGCCCCCAACCGTTTCGCCGTCTGCGTGATACCGACCAGCGGCGCGCGCAGGTTGCGTTCCACGTCGACCGCCAGCGCCTTGAGCGGTGACACGTACAGCACCGAGGTGCCCTCGGCCCGTTCCGCGCGCTGGGCGAGCCTGTCCAGCGCCCACAGGAACGCCGAGAGCGTCTTGCCGGACCCGGTCGGCGCGATGACCAGCGTGTGCCGCCCGGCCGCGATCGACCCCCACGCGCCGAGTTGGGCGGCGGTGGGCGCGGGGAACGCGCCGTCGAACCACTCGCGCGTGGGCGCGGAGAAGTCGGCGGTGGAGAACATGGCGGTCGGGGGTTCGGCCATGTCACCAGTCTGCACCGGGGCACCGACAAGCCGTCGGCGTGAATCGGTCAGCCCGGGGCGGGTGCGGGTCGACGCGCGGAACGAGGCCGTACTCTTCCTGCGTGCGGAAGGTGCTCAGACTCGACCTGGTCAGCCACGGCATGACCGAGGCGATGCGCAAGGCACGATTCCCCGTCGACGAGTCGCTGACCGACGCCGGGCGGCGCGCCGTCGCCGCGACCGGTCGGATCGCGGCCACCCGCGTGCTCACCGGACCAGAACGCCGCACCGTCGAGACCGCCGCGCTGATGGGACTGACCGGCCTGCCGGACGAGCGGTTGCGCGACCTGGACGCGGGGTCCTGGCGCGGCGACGAACTGACCGCCGTCCCGCAGGCCGAACTGCTGGCCTGGCTCACCGATCCGCGGTTCCGCGGCCACGGCGGCGAATCGGTGGTCGAGGTCATCGAGCGGACCAGATACTGGATGGCCGAGATCGCCTCGGAGGGGCTGGCGACGGTGGCGGTCACCCACCCCGCCGTCATCCGCTCCGCGCTGCTGGTCACGCTCGACGCCCCGGCCACCTCGTTCTGGCGCATCGACATCCCGCCGTGCAGCGTCACCCGGTTGCACTACCGCGGCGACTGGAGCCTGCACTTCTCCGCCTGATCGGCCTGCGCCCGCACCCGCGCCCTGATCTCGGCGAACCCCACGGGACGCAGGCACTTCCCGTCCCGCCACACCTCCACCAAGGCACTGGCGTCCTCCTGCGCGGGGGTGGCCTGTTCGTGCGCGATCAGGTTGCCTTCGGCGTCGGGCAGCACCGCGAGCCTGCCCTTGGCCGACCGCTTGGTCCCCGAATCGGTGACCGGATCCTTGTGGATGTCGCGGCCCACCCCGTCGACCTCCACATAGGTCGCCTTCACCGCCGAGGAGAAGGTGTCCCTGGTGACGTACTGGTAGCTGTAGGAACCCATGCCGAACACCACGGTGGTCGACGCGAAACCCATGCGGGCCAGGCGCGCGGTGATGGCCTCGGCCCGCGCGTAGGTGATCGAGTCGCCGTAGATGACGCCCACGTGCGGGTCGAGCACCCGGTAGCCCGCCTCGTTGACCTCGCCGCCGAAGGTCTCCCACAGCAGTCGCACCACGCCGAGCCCCGCCGGGCTGTCGTCGGCGTCGGTCCCGCACAGGATGGTCTCCGGATCGCCGGAATCCGGCCGGATCACCAGGGTGCCGTCGCGGGCCGTGATCCGGTCGCGCAGCGCGGGCAGGGTCTCGGTGAGCACCCGCCACAGGTCGAAGGTGTCGCTGACCACCGACACGATCCCGCTCGGATACAGCCCCAGCAGGCGACGGTAGGTGTCGTCCTCGGATTCCTTCGTGCCCGCGCACATCACCGAATGCTCCGTCGCCGCGACCGAAGCCAACAGCGGTTCCGGTCGCGCACCGGGCTCGTCGGGGTAGAAGTAGTCGATCCAGTCGGCCGCCACCAGCGAATCCGACCCCGAGAACGACAGCAGGTGCGCCGCGCCCGAGGCGGCCGCCGCCTCGATCCCGGGCATCCCGCGGAAGGAGAAGTCGTGGGCCTGGAACTCCACGGCGGCCGGATCGGCCCCGGTGTCGGCGGCGCGCGCGGTCAGCAACCGCCGCATCCGCCACGCGGTCGTCGCCGACGTCGAGGGCTGCCAGATCGCCGCCGACAGCGCCGTCTCCAGATAGTTGGTCAGCCAGAAGAACTCCGGGTGGGTGTTCTCCACGGTCAGCACCGGCACCCGCAGCGGGACCAGCGTGCCCTCGGGCAGTGAGCGGATCGACAACGGCAGGTAGCCCAGGGCGTGCAGGGCCCGGATGTGGTCGCTGCCGATGTGGTTCGGGCCGAGGATCGAGGTGACCCGCCGCTCGTACTCCGCGCACACCCGGTCCACGTCCGCGGCGAAGAAGGCCGCGAACGAATCCTCGAGCACGTCGCGCAGGAACGCCTGCAAGCCGAAGTGCACCACGTGCTCGACACCGTCGACCCGGGACGCGCGGTGGGTCAGGTTCGAGTACACGCGGGTGGTGCCCGGCGGGTACTGCCGGCGGTGGTCCAACTTGTAGGCGTCGGTCAGGAACAGCGGGTCGGTGGCGAGACGGAACATCACAGGATTCCTTCGGTGAGAACGTGATCGACCAGGTCGACCAGGTGCAGGCGGGTCGGGGGCAACGCGGACGCGCGCGCTCCCGGATGCGAGTCGGTGGTGTAGACGTGGGCGTACGGGGCGAGATTGGCGGTCAGGCGCGGGCCGCCGGAGAACACGCCGTGGGTGACCCACAGGTCGACCCGGTCGGCCGCGGCGAACCCGCCCGCCTCGGCGACGCCCGCGAAAGTGCCGCCGCCGTCGCAGATGTCGTCGACGACCAGCACCCTGCGCCCCGCGACCGCGGCGTCCAGGACGAAACCGCTGAGCCTGCCGGTCGCCGGATCGCGCTGTTTGCGACCGTGCGCGACGGGGAGGCCGCCCAGCGCCGCGGCCACCGTTTCCGCGCGCTCGCGGGCCCCGGCATCGGGCGCGACCACCAGGTCGTAGTCGTGGGGGAGCACCGACGCGGCGAGCGGCCCGAGCGGAATCTCGGTCAGCGCCGGACCTTCCAGCGCCGCGCGGGCCATCGGGGAGTGGATGTCGGCGTAGATCACCTCGTCGGCGAACGCCGTGATCACCCGCGCGTAGACCGACGATCCGCACGGCACGTCGCGGTCGGTGCGCGCCGCCGGGATGTAGGGCATGAGCACGGTGGCCTTCGCGCCGTGGTGGCGCACCAGGTCGGCCCACATTCCCAGCGCCATCAAATCGTCGGGGGAACCGCCGCGGACGACGGCGAAGCGGGTGGCGTCCGGGTCGTAGGACGGGCCGCGCCGGGCGAACCACTCGCCGCCCGGAAAGCGCGGGAACTCCAGGTCATCGGGTCGCGCCCCCTCGGGGGTGCGCACCATCGTCTCGATCATGCGACCACCGTAGCATAGTTTTGGTTTATATAACCAAAACTAGGGGTGGTTCCGTTCACAGCGACTTCGCAGGATTCTCGGAGACTGCGCTGAGGCGACCCGCATACGTTCGACCCACGCGCCCGAACCGGCGCGCCAGGACCAGGGAGGGAACCGAGATGAGGGCCGAGCGCGATCGGGCGAGACTTCCTGGTGCGAACCGTTCTTGCCTGCGGGAATCCGTGGGCGTCGGGTCGGGTCGGTCACTGAGCGTCGGTTGGTCGGGTCGGTCGGTGGAGGTCGAGTGGAGTGGTTGGTCGGGTGGTTCGGTGGATGTCGGGTCAGGTGGTCGACCGAGTGGGTCGGTAGGCGTCGAGTCGGGCCGTCGTCGGAGCGGATCGGTGCGGGCGAGTGTGCCGGCGGGCGGGCTCGCGTGAGCGCCGACGACGTGGCGGTGATCGGCCCTCGCGTCCGATCGCGGTGGGAGCGGCCCGCGCTGGTCGCACTGCTCGTCGCGACCGCGTTGCTGTATCTCCTCGGCCTGCACGAGGCCGGATGGGGCAACGAGTACTACGCGGCGGCCGCCCAAGCGGGGACCGACAACCTCACCGCGTGGCTGTTCGGCTCCCACGACGCGGGCAACGCGATCACCGTCGACAAACCGCCCGCCGCGCTGTGGCTGATGAGCCTGTCCGCCCGCGTGTTCGGCGTCTCCGGATGGTCGATCCTGCTTCCGCAAGCCCTGCTTGGCATCGGCTCGGTGGCGCTGCTCACCGTCACCGTCTGCCGCTGGAGCGGACCCGTCCCCGGTCTGCTGGCGGGCGCGGCGCTGGCCGCCACCCCGGTCGCGGCGCTGATGTTCCGCTACGACAACCCCGACGCGCTGCTCACCTTCCTGCTGATCCTCACCGCCTGCTGCACCGTGCGCGCGATCGACGCCGAAGCCACGCGATGGTGGTCCCCGAGCACCGCGTGGCTGGTCGCCGCCGCGGTGGCGCTCGGCTTCGGCTTCCTCACCAAGATGCTGCAAGCGATGCTGGTGGCGCCCGCTCTCGCCGCGGTCTTCCTGCTCGCCGCCGCGGGCGGTCTCGCCTCCCGCCTGCTGCGCCTCGCCACCGCCGGGCTCACCCTGCTGGTCGCGGGCGGATGGTTCGTCGTCCTGGTCGAACTGTGGCCCGAGCGGAACCGCCCCTACATCGGCGGCTCCACCGACAACAGCCTCTGGGAACTGGCCCTCGGCTACAACGGACTCGGCCGAATCCTCGGCGGTCACGGCAACCCTGGCGGCTCCGACACCCCGGGCCCGCCCCGCACCCCCGCCTTCGGCGGCGAGACCGGCCCCACCCGACTCTTCCGCGACCTCATGGGCACCGAGGTCTCCTGGCTGCTCCCCGCAGCTCTGCTCGGCCTGGCCGCCGTCCTGTGGCTCAGCCGCCGCGCGCCCCGCACCGACCGCACCCGCGCGTCGGCGCTGCTCTGGGGCGGCTGGCTCCTGGTCACCGGCTTGGTCTTCAGCTACATGAGCGGCGTCGTCCACCCCTACTACACCGTCGCCCTGGCCCCCGCGACAGCCGCCGCGGCCGCCACCTCCGCCCACCTGCTGTGGACCCGCCGCGCCGAACCCTTCGCCCGCTGGTCGCTGTCCGCGATCATCCTGCTCACCGGCCTCTGGTCCGCCGTCCTGCTCGCCCGCACCCCCGAATGGCTGCCCTGGCTGCGCTGGACGATTCCACTCACCGCACTCGTCGCGGCCTGCTGTCTGCTCGTACCCCCGCGTCTCGGTCTGGTTCTTTCGTCGAAACCCGAACTCGCGCACACCGATTCCGGCCCTGCCGCAACGTCTCGGTCGGGTGCTGCTGCAACGTCTCGGTCGGGTGCTGCCGCATCCCCTCGGTTGAGTGCTGCCGCAACGTCTCGGTTGAGTGCTGCTGCAACGTCTCGGTTGAGTGCTGCTGCAACGTCTCGGTCGGGTCCTGCTGCAACGTCTCGGTCGGGTGCTGCTGCAACGTCTCGGCCGAGCGTTGCCGATTCCGCGCCCGACGTCGGTGCGGGTTCGAGCGATGTCGACGGTGCGGGTTCGAGTTCGTCATCGGCCCGGAGTTCTACTCGATCCGCCGGCCGTCCACGGTCGGCGCGGGCAGTGACAGTCCTGGCGGCGGTCACCGCGCTCGTCACCGCGTTCGCCGGAACCGCCGCCTACGCGATCACCACCGCCGCCCACACGCACAGCGGCGGCATCCCCGTCTCGGGGCCCCGCGGTGACGCCATGGCCGGTCCGATGGGACCGCCGCGCGGTCCGATGCCGGGCCGGCCGGCTGATTTCGGCGGGCATCCGAACCGCGACCCGCGGGCCGAAGCCGGCGCGGACCCGCTCCCAGGGCGCGAAGACAGTGCCGCGGACGCGGATAATCGCGGCGATCGTCCCAACAGCGGCACGGGAGGCGACAACGACCTTCCCGGCGCGGGCGAGCCGACCGAACCGCTCGCCGGCTCCGCACCCATGGGCCAAAGTCCGGCCCGTACGCGACAACCCCAGTCGGCCGAACCGCAGCTGTCCGAACCGGGCCTCGGGGAACAGGGGCAGCCCAGCCCCGGCGAACCACGCCAACCGGGCCCTCCCGAAGCCATCCCCGCGAACCCCGAACTCGAAGCCCTGTTGCGCGACACCGACCGCCGCTGGGCGGCAGCGACCGTCGGCTCCTTCGGCGCGTCATCCCTGGAACTGCGCACCGGCGCGTCGGTCCTGGCGATCGGCGGTTTCAGCGGCCGCGACGACGCCCCCACCCTCGACACATTCCGCGAGTACGTGGCGGCGGGGCAGATCGGCTACTTCCTCGAGTCACGTCGCGAGGGCGGCCCCGGTCGCCCGATGGACGGACGCCCCGCCACGGCCGATTCGATCACGGACTGGGTCACCTCCCACTACACCCCCCGCCGCCTCGGCGAGATCACCGTCTACGACCTCTCGGTCCCACCCACCACCCCGTGACACCCATCGTCGCCCGCCACTTCGAAGTCGATGTTCCGTCCAGCGAATCCGGATCAGTACCCCAGGGAATCCGCAGATACGCAGCCGCTCGACGGTTAGGGGTATCGCAAACGTGGATTCGGGTGGTTCACGTTGTGTGAGAATGTTTTGGGGTACGTGCCGCGAGGGCGTCGAGGGGGAGCGGATGTCGAGTTTCGATGATCGTATGGACTTGGCGGTCGATTGGTTCGGCCGTAGTCAGCTGTCCGACGGTTCCGGTGGCGCGGGGTGGGGCTGGGTAGCGGATGTCCCTCCGAATCCGCAGAATACGGCCGAGGTGGTGTGCGCGCTCAAAGCGGCCGACCGGGAAGTTCCCAGGGCGGCGGAAGTATTGAGATTGCTTCGACGGTCGGTGGTCGGTCGGCAGGGCGGGAGTGCGTGGGCTTTCGAGGCCCCGGTCGATATCGCGTGGCGGTTGCGGGCCTTGCGATGGCTGGGTGTTCGGGACGACGATCATGATGTCGTCACCTGTATCGAAGCACTGCTCGCCGCTCAGGACGCCGAGTCGGGAGGATGGCGGATGTCGGGCCGGGCGGGGCCGACTTCGATCACCGCGACCGCGGCGGCGCTGCACGCCCTGGGGGAGCTCGCGGTGGCGGAGGAGCGAGTTGCGCAGGTCGTCCTGCGTGGGGTGAGCTTCTTGGCGATGTCGATGGTCTCCGAGGATGTTCGGGCGCAGCCGATGTACGCGGCCGCGCATATCGCGGCCGTGTTGGCACGACCGGAGTTCGTGTCGGTGGGTGGTAGGAGGAGTCGACGTGCGACCGAACTCGCGGTCAGGCGACTGCTGGACGGACTGGCACGTGAGGAGGACAAGGTCGAGGAGGAACCGTTTCGACGCGGTGAGGTTTCCGATACCTGGCGGCACCTGAGTCTGCATCTGTCGGTGGGGGCCGTAGTGGCGGCCGACAGCGCTTCGATATTCACCCCGGCGATGCGCAAGTCCCTCGCCGAATTGCTCGACTTGCAGGAGATGACGCCCCGGCACGCGCACCGAGGTGGTTTCCGGACTTCGGCGGAGGGTTTCGTCACGTCGTACGCGACCACGCAGGCGCTGGAGGCGATGGCACAAGCCCGGCTCGCGGTCCACGAGAGCATCAATCCAGGGAGGGTGTTCGACATCATCTGCTCGATCGAGGGGCCCACCACAGCGATGGGCAGATCGTGCTCGGGTGGGGACGTAAGGCGGTGGTGATGAACAGCTACGCGGGGGCTGCCCTGCTCGCAATCGCCGCTCTTGCCGGGACGACCATCGCGACGTTGGCGGTCGCCTTCGCCGACGACTTGGGAAAGCCGGGCAGTCGAGCCCTGGTTGTCTGGGGGACATTGATCGTGGCGGTGGGAGCGCTCACGAGCCTGACCACCCGGTTCCCGTCGGTGTCGACCGCGCGGATCTCGGCGGGAGTATTCGCGGGGTTCACCGCGGTGGTGCTCCCCGTGATCACTTTCCTGCTGTCATGACGACCATCGGCCCGATCGGTCTGTTGGTCACGGTGACCCTGCTCTGGGGACTGTCGAGTGCCGCGCTCTCGACGCTGGAAGGAGCGCTCACCTCCATCGCGCTGGTCCCTGCCGGTGGCAGCGCGATGTTGCTGATCCTGGCGGTTGTTCGAGGTGACGATCCGAGGCGGATATTCGCGGCGTCGCCGCGCTTCTATCTGCGGTTGGGTGGTCTGGAAGCCGCGAATCTCGTTCTCTTCGTCGCGGCATTGCGAATCGGTCCGCTGCCCATGGTGGTCGCGTTGCATCTGACCGCACCGCTGTTGCTGATAGCCGCGCGGATAGTGCGCCGAGAAAGAAAGCTCACTGTCCTCGTCGTCTTCGAGATGTTTCTGGTCGGAGCCGCCATCTGGCTCGCCGCGGCGTGGCGTCCGACCGCCGTCGAACCGGAGAAGATCGTGCTCGGCTGCGTGCTGGCGGTCGGGAGCGCGGTGTGTGTCGCGATGTTGGTTTCGCTGGTCGCCCGGGAATCCGCGGTTCGTACCACGATCGCATCGGCGGGTCTGCAACTGCTGATCGCGAGCATGCTGAGCAGTGCGCTGATGGTGACCGCGCCGCCGCGTGCGGCGGTCGTCGGGTGGCTGTTGTTGATCGGAGCCACGCTGCTGGGTCCTGGTTTCGCCCTGTACTGGTATGCGATGCGGCGGTTGGACGCGACGACCGCGAGCATCGTCGGGTTGAACGAGGCCGTGATCGCTTCCATCGCCGGGGCGATCTTCACCGACAAGGGGATAACTCTCGGCGCCCTCGCCGCAGGTGTACTCGTGCTCAGTGCGGTAGCGATCGAGATGTGGTCGAGACGGGAGAGTCGTGTGCGGTAGCGACGAAGTCCCGGCAGGCTCGTGCGGCTTTGTTTCCCTCGGCGTCTTCGACGCCGCTGTTGACGTCGACAGCGAACGGGTGGACTTCGGCGATCGCGGTGCCGACATTCTCGGCGTTCAAGCCGCCTGCGAGTACCACGGGGCAGCCGACGCCCGCCAACGACGCCACGATCCGGGCGCTGATGGACCAGTCGTGGGTCAGACCGGTTCCGCCGAGTCGATCGTCCGTGCGGGAATCCAGTAGCACCGCGTCGCAATGTTCCGCGGCCGCTTCCGCTGCTTCGAGGGCATCGGGACCTGTCACGTGGACTGCGCGCAATACTTTGCGACCACCGGCCGCGGCCCGCACCGCGCCGACGGTCTCCAGCGCGACCAAGCCGTGGACCTGTATCGCATCGACCCCGATCTCGTCTGCCAGGTCGACGATGGCCGCCGCGTCCTCGAGATGGGTGACCAAAACCCGCGTGACGAACGGTGGGACCAAAGCGGAGAGTCGAGTCGCTTCGGGGCCGCTGAGACTGTCCTCGCTGAAGTGGGTCGTGCCGGAGATGAATCCGACCGCGTCGGCGCCCGCGGCCACGGCAAGTCGGAGATCGGAATCGGACCGGATTCCGCAGATCTTCGCTCGGACTGTCATCGAGACGACAGTACCGGTGACACGGGTTCCAGGCCCCACCCCCGCTGACCGGCGGCTATTGAAACGGCTGCGCTTTACTGCGCGGAAGGGGCGGAGTAGTGTTCCAGCACACAGTTATGTGAATCACAATTCTGCTGCCGTCGGCCCCGATCGATCCGGATGAGACCCGGGTCGCACGGTGGGTGTGCCGGGCGCGGGAACAGGACGGACGCGCCTCGGCCCGGCGCGATCCGCGGGAAGGACCATGGGAATCATGCAGCTTTCGGAGCGGCAGCGCGCGGCGCTCGAGTTGATCTGCGACACGTTCGTGCCCGGTGACGGGCTCGCGGCGCCTTCGGCAAGTGAACTGAACGTCGCGGATGTCGTGCTGCGACTGCTGGACCGCAACCCTCGGGAAGCCGACCGTAAACAGGTCGCCACGTTGCTCGGAATCTGGGACACCCCGCTCATGGGGTTGCTCGCCGGCGTGGGGCCGCGGCGCTTCTCGCAGCGTTCGCAGGCGGACCGGGAGAAGTTCCTGCTGGCGCTCGGCGAGTCCAAGGTGGCCGCCAAGCGCGCGATCTTCCAGGCGCTGAAATCCGCCGCGCTGCTGTCCTACTACACGACCCCCGGCCCGGACGGCGCGAGCCCGATCTGGAAGGAGATGGGCTACCCGGCCCCGCCCGGCGCGTCGGCCTCGGCCCCGCGTCCCGCGCTCAGCCCGAAGCGCGTGACCGAGGACGAGACACTGGACTGCGACGTCGTGGTGGTCGGTTCGGGCGCGGGCGGCGGCACGGCGGCCGCGGTGCTCGCGGAAGCCGGCCTGAACGTGGTGGTGCTGGAACGCGGCGGCTACTACGACGACGTCGATTTCGGCACCGACGAACTCGACAGTCTCACCAAGCTCTACGCGGCGGGCCCGCAGGCCACGGCGGAAGGGCAGCTCACCCTGGTCGCGGGCGGCTGTCTGGGCGGCGGCACCGTCGTCAACTGGACGACGTCGCTGCGCACGCCCGACAATGTGCGCGCCGAATGGGCGGGTATCGGCGCGCGGCAGTTCGCCGAGCAGGAGTTCACCGACGCCTTGGACGCGGTGGTGGAGCGCATCGGCGTGCGCGGTGACCGGTCGCCGCTCTCGGGCCGCGACGGCGTTCTGGAACGCGGTGTGCGGGCCCTCGGCTGGGATCTGGACACGTTGCCGCGCAACGTCTCCGAGATCTGCGACGCCGGACCCGAGTGCGGCCGGTGCGGTTACGGCTGCCGGTTGGGGGCCAAGCAGTCGGTCACCAAGACCTGGCTCGCCGACGCCGCCGCGAAGGGCGCGACCTTGGTCGTCGACGTCGACGTGCGTCGCATCGAGGTCCGCGCGGGTCGCGCCGAAGCCGTCGAGGCGGTCACCGCCGACGGCCGGAAGCTGCGGGTCACCGCGCGCGCGGTGGTCGTCGCGGCGGGCGCGATCCAGACCCCCGCGCTGCTGCGGCGCTCTGGGCTGAAGAACAAGAACATCGGCAACTACCTGCGTCTGCATCCGGCTTCGGCGGTGTTCGGCACGTTCGACGACGAGGTGCGTCCGTGGGAGGGCGCGCTCCAGGCGCGGATCTCCCGTCAGCACAGCGACCTGGCCGACGGCTACGGCGTCATCTACGAGACCGGCCCGTTGCATCCGGGCATGATGATCGGTTTCATGAATTGGCGTGGCGCGCAGCACAATCGCGAGGCGATGCTGGCGCTGGCCAATACGGCGGCGGTCGGTGTGATCACCCGCGACCGCGATCACGGCACCGTGGAGATCGCCCGTGACGGCGAGGCCGTGGTGAAGTACCGCATCTCCGAGCGCGACGCCGCGAGCATGCATCAGGGCATCGTGGGCGCGGCCCAGATCCTGGAGGCCGCGGGCGCGAAGCGCATCTTCTCCGGTCACCAGTCCGGGGCCGAATACGAACCCGGCGTGCGGGGTTCGCACGCCGAGTTCGCCGCCGCCGCGAAGAAGGCGGGTTACGCGCCCGCGCGGGTCGGCATGGGCGCGCTGCACATCATGGGCTCGGCGCGCATGGGCGGCTCCCGCACCGATTCGGCCACCGACCCCGACGGCGCGACCTGGGACGTGCCCAACATCGTCGTCGCGGACGCCTCCTGCTTCCCCACCTCGTCCGGGGTCAACCCGATGGTGTCGATCGAGGCGATCGCGTACATGAACGCCAAGCGCCTCGCGGACCGACTGACGTGATGACTCAGATGGCCTGAATGCCCTTGAGGACCGCGCGCAGCAGTTGGGTGTTGCGCGCGGGCGACTCCTGCACCGGCTCCGGCGAACGGTATTTCAGCAGACCGTCGTCGATCAGGTCGCCGACCAGGATCTTGGTGGAGGTCAGCGGCAGGTTCAGCTGCGCGGCCAGTTCCGCCACCGACAGGGCCGACCGGCTCAGCCACAGGATCCGCGCGTACTCCGGCTCCGGACGGCGCGGCTGCACGCCCACACCGGCGTTCACCACGAGGGTGAGCATGTCGAGTTTGTGGCGTGCGCCCCCGGAACGCCCCCTCGTGACGGCGTAGAGCCGCACGAGGGGACCCGCGTCCTCGTCGTACCAGGACTCGCGTGGGTCGTTCATGGCCGTCGGGTGCCGGCTTGGTCGAACGCGGGACGCGGATCGACCGACAGATGGTGCCCGACGCGTTGCACGGTCTGGTTCATCTCGTAGGCCACCATCCCCAGGTTCGCCGATTCGGAGGTCAACAGGGCGAGGCAGGCGTTGTCGCCCGCGGCGGTGATGAACAGCACGGCCAGGTCGAGTTCGACCACCGTCTGACAGACGCCGCCCGCCTTGAAATGCGCGCCCGCGCTGCGCGCGACGCCGTGCAGGGTCGAGGCCATCGCGCCGAAGCGTTCGGCGTCCGAGCGCGGCATCGCGGTGCAGTGGCCCAGCAGCAGGCCGTCGGTGGACAGCACCACGGCGAACTGGACGTCGGGCAGGCGTTCGATCAGGTCGTCGAGCAACCAGTCGAGGCTACGAGGTTTGGAAGTCGTCACCGGCACCTTCTTGTCGATCGTATTGCTGAGTGGGGTAGTCGCTCTCGACCCGGTTGAGTCGTCCCTGTCGCGTGCCGTTCTCGATCGCCGACATCAGGCTGCGCGCCTCGTCGGCCGAGCGCTGCCGCGGCATCCCCGTGGAGGTGGGATGTTCCTCGACCGCTTCGGGGGCGGTGCGGCGGCGACGCGGCAGCGCGGGCTTGTCCGGCGCGGCGGGCGCCGCGGGCGCGGGCGGCGGTGTCGGTGCGTAGGACTGCGGCGCGTAGGACTGCTGCTGCGGCGGATAGGACTGGGTCGGCGGCGGAGGCGCCTGCGGCGGGGCGGCCGCGGGCGGGGAGCCAGGCTCGACAGCGGGGTCCGGTGCGGCAGCGGCGCGGGCGGCGGTTCCAGGGCGGGCGGCGGCGGCGCGGCGGTGACGGCGGCGGCCATCGCCGGGCGCGGCGCGTAGTCGGTGCTCTCCCGGATCGGGTCCATCTGCTGCTGCGCGCCGTCGTCGGCGATCAGCGTGGTCGGCACCAGCACGATCGCGCGGACGCCGCCGTAATCCGATTCCGAGAGCCGCACCGAGATCCCGTGGCGCTGAGCCAGTTTGCCGACCACGAACAGTCCCAGGCGCGCGTCGCTGGACAGCGCCGCCACGCTGAAGTCCGGCGGGTCGGCCAGGATCGCGTTGCGTTCGATGAGCTCCTCGTGCGACATGCCGAGACCTTGGTCGGAGATCTGGATCGCCACACCCTTGCCGACGACGTTGCCGGACAGTTCCACCCGCGATTCCGGCGGCGAGAACGCGGTCGCGTTGTCGGTCAGCTCGGCGAGCAGGTGGATGAGGTCGGCCACGGCGCTTCCGGTGATCCGCAGTTCCGGCAGCTTGCCGGTCTGGATCCTGGTGTAGTCGAGGCTTTCGGCCACGGCGCTGCGCACCACGTCCATCAGCGGCACGGGATTGCGCCAGCGTCGGCCGGGCTTCTCGCCGCCGAGGATGATGAGGTTCTCGGCGTTGCGGCGCGCGCGGGTGGCGAGGTGGTCGAGCTGGAACAGCGTGTCCAGCTTGCCCGGGTTCTCCTCTTCGCGTTCGGCGCGGTCGAGCAGCGCGAGTTGCCGGTGCACCATGACCTGGCTGCGGTGGGCGATGTTGAGGAAGACCGCGTTGACGCCTTCGCGGGTCTTGGATTCGGCGACGGCGGCGTTGACGGCGGCGGTGTGCGCGCGGTTGAACGCGTCGGCGACCTGGCCGATCTCGTCGGAGCCGAAGTCCAGCGGGGCCAGGTCGGCCTGGTCGAGTTCCTTGCCCTGACCCAGCTTGCGGATCGTCTCCGGCAGGCGCTGGTCGGCCAGTTCCAAGGTCTGGGCCCGCAGTTTGCGCATCCGGCCGATGAGCCGGTTGGCCAGGAACAGCGCCGCCAGGAAGGCCAGCACGGTGATGCCGCCGATGGCCGCACCGCCCCACGCCGAATTCGACGCGGTCTGTTCGCCGTCGGCCTTGGCGTCGGCCTGGGTGTCGCGGCACAGGTCCAGCCACAGTTGCACCATCGCGGTCTGCACCTCGGTGCCCGCGGCCTGCCATTCGGCGGCCGTCATCGGCAGCGTCTCGGTCGGTGACTGGGTGCGCCGGTTCGCGCCGGTGGTCGCGCGCGAGGCGGAACTCGACGACGCATCCGAGCTCGACTCCTCGGATTCCACCACGCCGCGGCGCAGGAACGCGTCCTCCATCGCCACGATCCTGCGGTAGGCGTCGCTGTCGAGGATCGCCTTGTACTGGGCCACGCGCGGACCGGTCAGCACGGTCGACACGTGGGCGATCTCACCGCGGCCGTCGCCGACGTTGCGCGCGAATTCCACGAACTGGTCGCCGGAGATCTGTCCGGTCAGCAGGGCGGTCGCGCCGATGGTCGACGCGCGGGCCACCGATTCGCTGATCCGCAGCGTGTTCAGGGCCTTGTAGAGGTCGACGGCGGTCCCCGAGTCCGGCGCGACCTCCGCCGCGAGCAGCGAGGCGCCGACGATGGTGTCGATGACCGTCGAGTAGATCGTGAAGACCTGCGTGGCGGGGATGGCCCGCGCGTCGATGCCCGCGCGCAGCGGCGGCATCTGGTCGTAGAGCTGTTGGTAGCCGTCGATGGCGTTGGCCAGGTCGGGGCGCAGCGCCGCGGCCGCGTCGCCTTGGGCGCGCACGCCGACCAGCGCGGTGTCGGAGTTCTTGCGTGTCGGCGCGAGATTGGCGGTCGCGGTGGCGTCACCGGCCAGGTGCAGGATCGAGGCGGTCCGCTCGGCCTGGAAGGCTTCGATCATGTCCTTGGCGGGCTGGGTGGTGGCGCTGGCCAATTCGGCCCAGTCGGTGGCCTTGCGTCCGTCGTTCACCAAGTAGATCGAGGCGCCGACGCCGATCCCGAGCAGGGTGATGCTGGGGATGAGCACGATCGCGAGCAGGCGGGTCCTGACTCCTACCGGTCCGCGCCACCTCCATTTCGTCAAGGTGGTCTGCAAAGAGCTGATGAACTTGCTGCCATACACCGGTGATCGAGCCTACCTCTGGGAATTCCCACCCACATACACCCGGTCGCCGTAGACCGGAGACCGGTGCCGCACCGGTTGTGTTCCGTGTCACCTTAATGAGTGAAATCCCAGTTACGCAATATGGTTGCCCACCCCAAAACCTACGCAGGGCCGACGCTGAGAGCCGTCGGCTATCGCGCGGGCGCACGACTCTCATGATCAGAATCGTCAGTCAGTTATTGGCACACCGTCATTGCCTCAGGTCCGGACCTCGCGCGCGCCCGCGCGGCCGAAATGCGGTCCCGCGCAGTGCCACTTCCGCTATCAGTTGCTTGCCGCCGCGGTGTCGGAGACGGCGTGACCGATTCCCCTCTCGGCGACCGCGGAGGGGAGATCGTCCGCGCCGCAACGGTTAACGGACAGGTAGCCAGTGGCCGGTTCGTCACTCGCGCGGACGGCGCTCCGCCGAATCGCCTCGACGGAGCGCCGCTACGCGACGAGCGCGCGCCGGTTTACATCTGTGCCCACACCGTCTTGGTCTGGAGGTAGGTGTCCAGGCCTGCCTTGCCCGCCTCGTGGCCCCACCCGGACTGCTTGTAGCCGCCGAAGGGCATCGAGTGGTCGAACACCATCTGGCAGTTCAGCGACACCGTGCCCGCCTGGAGTTGCTTGGCCAGTCGGTGCGCGCGACCCAGATCCTTGGTCCACACCGTGGCGGCCAAGCCGTAGGTGGAGTCGTTGGCCAGCGCGACCGCCTCCTCCTCGGTGTCGAAGGGCAGCACGGTGACCACGGGACCGAAGATCTCCTCCTGGAACAGGCGGCTGGTCGCGGGGTCGACGTTGGTGACCACGGTCGGATGCACGAAATACCCCGTGCGGTCGAGGCGGTGACCGCCCGTGACCAGCTCGTTGCCGTCGGACTTGCCCTGGTCGATGTAGCCGAGAACCCGGTTGAGCTGCTTGGCCGAGATGAGCGGCCCGATCATCGAGCCCTCTTCCTTGGGGCCGCCGAGCTTGAGATTGTCGGCGATGTTGGCGATGCCCGCCACGACCTTGTCGTAGACCTTGCGGTGCGCCAGAATTCGCGACCCGCACACGCACGCCTGACCCGAGTGCACGAATGTTCCGAACCCGGCCATGGTGATCGCCATGTCCAGGTCGGCGTCGTCGAAGATCACCACCGGCGACTTGCCGCCCAGTTCGAGGGTGATCTTGTTGAGGTTGCTGAGCGCGGAGGCTTTGACGATCTCCCGCCCGACCTCGGTCGAACCGGTGAAAGCGACCTTGTCCACATCGGGGTGCGCGGTGATCGCCGCGCCGGAGGTGTGCCCGTAGCCGTTGATCAGATTGACCACACCGTCCGGGACACCCGCCTCCCGGACCAGACGGTCCAGCACCAGCGCCGACAGCGGTGTCTCCTCGGCGGGTTTGACCACCGTCGAGCATCCCGCGGCCAGCGCCGGGGCCAGCTTGGCGCAGTAGTTGAAGACCGGCCCGTTCCACGGGAAGATCAGCCCGACCACCGGATACGGCTCGCGCAGCGTGTAGACGTGCTGGTGCGATTCCACACCGGTGAGCCCGCCCGCGTTCACATCGTGGGCGATCCCGTCGATCTTGGTGCACCAGCCCGCGTAGTAGCGGAACCATTCCGAGCCGACCCCCACGATCAGCTCGGCCTGGTTCTGCGGGATGCCCGCGTTCAACGATTCGAGTTCGGCCAGGACGGTGGCGTTCTCATCGATCAGATCGGCGATCTTCCACAGCACCTTGGCCTTCTGGCTGCCCGCCAGGTTCTTCCACGTCCCCGCCTCGGAGGCGGCTTTGGCGGCGGCGACCGCGGCGTCGACGGCATCGGGGCCGCCGTCGGTGAACTCGGTGATCTGCTCCTCGGTCACCGGGTCGATGATCGGGATCACCGCACCGCTGCCGGGGCGCTCGCGGATCTCGTCCAACACTGACTGCACCGTCATGCTTTTCACTCCTCGCGCGTCTGCGACGTGCCCGTCCCGCGCGGTCCGGGAGTCCGCGCGAGCAGCGAGCGTTCGACCGCCCGGACGGCTCGCCCGGGACATCGGGGGTATGTGGCGATCTCCCCACCCGCGACGGTCACTCGTGCGCCGGGCCGGCGGGAGACTGATGAGAATCTTACTCTCATTTCAGTGCAATCAGAATATCTCTATCGGGAAATGGCGAAACCGCAGCGTGGCGGGCAGGGGGCATCTCGGCTCGACCGGACGCTCCCGCCGAGACGGTGTGCATCGGACGGCTGTGCATCGGACCGGCCGGTCGCGCACGGCTGAAGGTCGGCCGGAATCCTCGACAGTCGCCGGAATGAGGGCTACCGCCCGGTGCGCGCTAAGGGCGGGGGCTGCCCGGGTGCGGGGGATGCGGTGCGGCCCAGCGGCGCAGGTAGTCGCGCAGCGCGGCGCCGGAGCGGGGTGGCTGGCCCGGGTCGAGGATGAACGATTGCAGGGTGCGCAGCATGTGCTCGGTCAACTGGTCGAGATCCGCGCCGCCCCATCCGTGGCTCGCCCAGTCGACGTCGAAGCGTTCCACGATGTGCCGCCCGGCCTGCACGGCCGCCTCCGAGGTGACTTCGAGTACGAATCGGCCGTCCCCGGAATGCTGGAACAGCAGGGCGAAGCGCGGATTGGCGCGCAACCGCTCCAAGGTGACGGCGATGCCTTCGACCACGGCTTCGGTGGGGTCGGTGATCCCGCGCAGCGCGTCGGCCAAGCCGTCGAGGAATTCGGCGGTCGTGTCGTTGGCGGCGGCTTTGAGCAGCGCGTCGGTGCTGGGGAAGTAGCGGTAGACGGTCTGCCTGGTCACCCCGAGTCGTCCGGCGACCTTGGAGATCGACAGGTCCCGTTCGTCGGCGTCGATGATCGCGCAGGCGGCGCGCACGATGCGGGCGACGGCCTCGGTGTCGTCGGCCGGTGTGTCGCCCGCCCATCCGTGTGTCCGCACGCGCTCCCTCTGCCCTGGTGTCCTCGCTGTTCGTGACGAGCGTAGCCGGGGCGGCGCGGGTCCGATCAGACGTGCACGGTCAGCAGCACGATGGCCGCATGCCGCCGCACCACCGGCCACGGCGAGGACAGCGCGCGTCGAGCGGTGTCGATGTCGTCGCCGCGGATGGCGAACATGCTTGTGGGGGAGAGTTTTTCGAACAGGGCGTCGTGCAGGTCGCAGAACGTCGTCGGACAGACAGCGCGTGACGAGGTCCGCCGACTCGTCGATCGCCACCGCGACGAAACGCGGATCGACCCGTCCCGCGTCGACCAGTTCCCTCGTGGCGCGCCGGCACGCCGCCACGACCACGTCGAGGAAGCGCCGCACCGTCTCCGTCCAGCGCGGACCGCCGGTACCCGCCCGGGTGGTGAGCAGACCGGCCCACGTGTCGCCCGCGGGGGTGGGGTCGCGGTGCCACCGCCACGTCTCCGGACGCCAATCCTCGCCCCGCAGGTCGGCTCCGGTCGCGACGCTGATCGTCGGCCACAGGATCAACATGTTCGCGGCGTGGAAATCCGTGATCGCGACGGCGACCACCGCGTCCCCGTGCGGCGACCCGTCGACCGCCGCCGCGATCTCCGCCACGACGAAATCCGCCAGCGCGACCCAGTCCAGCACCGGTTCGGACCGACGGGACGCCGGAACCGTCGTCATCCGAGCGCGACGCCGAGTTTGTCGGCCATGACCCGGATCATGTGCTGCACACCGAGTTCGTTGCGTCCGATGACCATGTGCTCGTGCTGACCGTGCCGCACACCTTGACCGCACTGCGGCAGCATCGCGAAATCCTCGTCGCGCACCGCGGCGTGCACCTGCGCGAAGATCCCGTCGTACAACTCGGTCTGTTCGGGGGTGGTGGCCGGGTAGCGCGCCATCCAACTGTGTCGCACGCGGCACCGGGTCGCCGATTTCTCCGGCAATATGTCGATGACCTCCACCCCGACCGGGCTGTTGGCCAGGATGAGATTCGGATAGACCCAGTAGATGATGCCCATCTGCTGCACCGGATCCCAATTCTCCGCGGGTTCGGTGCCCGCCAGATCGGTGATCCAGTTGAACGGGAATCCGATCCGGTGGTGCGGGCCGAATTCGTCGTAGACGTGGGTGTTGGCCAGCGTGTTCATGCCGATGACGCTCTGCCCGTGCACGAACGGGAAGTGATATCCCTCCGCGAACGCCTCCAGCGCGCCTTTCCAGCTCACCTCCGATTCCAGCATGCGCTCGCCGTGATATCCGAAGTCCCGGTAATTCCACTGCTCGAGTTCCGCGCCGAGCGGGCCCAGGTGGGCGTCGAGATCGAACGGGGCGTCCGCCGTGAGAACCGCCCAGATGAATCCGTGCCGTTCCTCGTTGGGCAATTCCACCAGGCCGTAGCGGGAACGATCGATGTCGTCGAATCCGGCCTTGCCGGGAATCCCTTTGAGCTCGCCCTTCGTGTCGTAGACCCAGGCGTGATACGGACAGGTGAACCGTTTGGTGTTGCCCGCGCCGCAGGCGGGCATCGCCCCGCGGTGACGGCAATAGTTCAGGAACACATGGGCTTTCCCGTCCCGGTCCCGGGTGATCAGCAATGAATCCCCGATCACCTCACGCACCACGTAGTCGTGCGGGTCGGGCACCTGCGCGCTCGCCAGGACCGCGATCGGCGTCCGTCGCAGGATCGTCGCCTCCTCCACGGCGGCGAGGTCGTCGTCGCGGTAGTACCGCAGTGGCACCTTCAAGGTGCTCGCCGCCATATCGGTGTCCTTGGCCAGCGCCAAGGTCAACGCTCGTCGCGTCAGTTCCTCGTTCAGCGGAGTCGGCGCGTCGGTGCCGAGAGTCGAGGTCATCTGTCTGCCTTTCCTGACCGCGCCCACCCTCGTGCCGGGCGCGATCGGGCTGGATCGTCCGCCGGGGCAGGCTGTCGCGGCGTGCCGCCGCTCACCTAGACCATACAGAACGTGTTCCAAGTGTCTACCCGTGTTCGGCGGGTCGCGTCTTCGAACGCGGCCGGGGCCGGGGCCGGGGCCGGAGAGATCGTGATCTCTCCGGCCCCGGGTCTCGTGCCGGCGTTCTCGGCGCTCGACCACGCCGTGCCATGACGGCGGGGATGGTCGGCGGAAGCCGTCCCGACCTGGCGGTGGTCACCTGGTCCGGTGGTGCGCCAAGTCCGGTGGTGGGCCTGGTCCGGTGGTGGGCCTGGTCCGGTGGTGGTCACCTGGTCCGGCGCTGATCTGGTCTGGTGCCGGCGACTCGGTCCGGCAATGGCGGGGCCGTGCGGGCTTTGCGGTCGCCACGGCCAGGTGTCCGGTCAGTGCAGGTACTTCACCAGGTTGTCGGCGATCCCGACCGTCGAGGAGCAGGGATCGGCCAGCGCGTCCTTCTGCAAATTCCGTGTGACGAACAGGACGGAGCCGAAAGGCACCCGCAGGCCGACATAGCAGCCGATCCGATTCGTGTCCTGGAGCGCGCGGAACTGGAAGCCCGTCCGGCTGCCCATCGACACCGGCGTGAATTCCTGGTACTTACCGGTGGCCTGGATGCCTTCCACCGATGTCCGGGTCGACACGATCGTCAATTCCCAAGTGTCCGAGGGCGAGACCCACCGGCAGTTCCGGTCGTCCGTGGGGCCGGTGATCTCCGTCTCGCTCTCGGGGCGCAGACCCTGCGCGCCGATGTCCGCGGCCGAAATCGAGCAGGGATCCCAGAGCACCGGGGCCGGCTGCGACGGTTCGGTGACCCCGCACGGTGTGGCGCCGCAGGTGTCGGTGCCGCCGGGCGCGGGCGTGTCCGTGACCCCGCACGGGGTAGCGCCACAGGTGTCGGTACCACCCGGGGCGTTGGTCTGCGCACCTCCCGTTCCCGGTGTCCCGGCGCCGCCTCCGGCGTCCGAATCACCTCCGCCGCCCGGACTTCCGGGCGCCTGGGTCTGACCGCCACCCGACGGCGCGGTGGTGGCAGGTGCTTTCGAGACGCTGCTCGCGGTAGCCGCCGCCGTGCCGCCGGCCGCAGGCCCGGAACTCTCGTTCTCGACCGTGCACCCGGTCACGATCAACAACGGCGCGACGATGCCCAGCATCAGCCCGACGCCACCCCGACGTCCATATCCCAACTTCTGCGTGAACCGCATGTCTCCCCCTCGGTGTGTCCGCGTCCCTGCCCGAAACAGGCAGGTGCACAACGGATCCAGTTGTTTCGGACGGAGTCCGCCATCCCGACCCGGGAATGGTGAACACTCATGTTCACTGTCGGATGCCCCCTACGCCCCGTTACAACAATCTTCGCGACACACCGCCGCCGCGCCGAGGCAGCTCGACATCCGCTCGTCGGGCGCCCGAAGCGCGTCCCAGGAGAGGGCCGACCGAGTCTCCGCCGGCAGGGAGGTGTCGTCGACACGGCTCGTCCGACATACGAAGGCACAAACCGCTACAGAAGGAGTCCCATATGACCACGTCCAGCGCGCGTGAGTTCGATCACGACCCCGATGCCACCGAGCGGGCGGCGGCCGAAAGCCCGGCTGTCACGGATCGAGCCGAGCCCGCCGATCTTCTACTCTCACCCGCCGATACCAGCGGTCCGCGTGACAGTCGACGCCTGGCCGACGTGCTCAGAACGGACGAAGACATCGACTTCGAACCCGTGGTGTCGCGCGATCCCCCCGAGCAGCGGAGCTGTGAGCTGTCTGCTCGATCCGCCCACCGCGCTCGTCCACGGCCTCACTGTCGCCACTCGCAACATCCGAGATCTCGCGCTGCCCGTGATCAATCTGTGGCTCCTGTGGCCCACGCTGCTCGTGCCGGAGCGTCGCTGACGACAGCGTTGGCTTCACTCGTGCAGGTGATGGAAACTATCGCGGAACTGCGAAGATCTCTCCGTGGCCGATCGGGTCGCGACCATCGGCGACGTTCGATCGGAGTCCACGTCATCCGGGCTCGACGATCTTGCACAACGCCATCTCGGCTTCTCTCGACGGCAGCCCGTTCCACGCATGTTCTCGAAAATTCTCATCGGTGAGCAGAGTTCGATACTTCGGCCTTGGTGTTCCCCAATTGTTGACGTCCACGATCGCCGTTCGTGGGCCGAACTGGGTCTTCTTGATGACTTGTGCGATGTCGGTAGCCTCTGGGCGGAGATCATTCGGGCTGGTCGAGTCCGCCACATCCAGGTGCACTGTTATGTGCAACTTGTTCGGGTCGTCGCGTGCGTTGCCGATACTGACCACGAACAAGCAGCTGCCAGGAGGAAGCTGCAATTTCCCTATTGCCGCGGTCAAGGACTTCTCGTCGGATGGCTGCGATTCGGCGAACGGGGTGAGAGCACACGCAGGCGGGTGTGTCGTCACCACTGCGGGCGAGCTGGTTTCCGTCACCGCCGAATCGAATCTACCCGAATCGCACGCCGCCAGAAGTAGCGCGGCCGCCAAGGCCGCGGCGAGTCTCGGAACCGCGTGCACGGTGTCGAGCGCGCGCGGCGTGGGTTTCACTCATCAGGTCACTCCGTTCTGTTTCCAGATCTCTTTGACGTCGGGCTCATCGTCCACGCCACTGAGGTGATCTCACTCGGGCACAACTTCGTCCCAGTGCACGATCTTCGCGAAACACCACTGATGCGCCGGAGCATCACGAGAGATTGTCCACCAGAGGCGGAGTCACTGTCCGATTGCGCTGGTCGGTCCCGAACGGCCTCGTGCGCGGGCACTTGCGACTACCCTCATCTGAGGTCATTCGTGCCGACTCCGGTCTGCACGCGGTGGCGGCCAGGCGGGGGCGAAAGCGTGGAGGCGGCATCCGCGGACGTGGCCCGTCCAGCCGACCATCGGGTCGACGAACCATGAAAGCCACGGTGACCGATCTCGACCGATAGTGATGTCGCGGGGGTGGACAGTTGAATACGACCAGCGTTGACAGGAAGCGTCGCGCCACACTGCTCCAGGTGGCGCTGACCGGAATGATCACGAGCGCAGGCTTGGGACTGGGCGGCTTTCTCGCCGCAGAAGTCGAAGGCTCGCTGATCGCGGTCGCGATGGCGGTGACATTCGCGATCCAACTCGGTGGACTGGCGATCGGCTGGAGCAGACCGCCCTCGGGGGCCGTGCGCGGAGCGGTGTGCGGCGCATTCCTCGTGGTCGGGGTCGCGAATCTGGGGCTGCTGGGCGCCCTGTGGTCGACCGACGTCGGTCAGTTGTTGTCGCCCTTGTATCTCGGCAACCTCGTCTTCCTCCTCTTGCAGGGCTATCACTGCCTCTGGCGAGGGCGTGCGTGACTGTCCGAGTAGGCGCGGAAGGGCGGAGTCTTGCTGCGATGGTCTTCGCCCAGACTTCGAGTTCGACGCCAATCTGATATCCGTGGTTGCTTGATACCTCGCCATTCGCGTAATGAGCGGCGCGTCGGCCAACACCGTACGGAGCGCGATTCGGTATCGACAATCTTCCACAGCGCCATATCGGATTCCTGGGAGGGAATCCCGGCCCACGAATTCTTCTGAAAGTTCTCGTCCGTCAGGAGAGAGCGATAAGGTGACGTCGGTGCGCCCCAATTGGTGACGTCCAAAATTGATATGCGGGACGACGAGCCCGACGACTTGAGGATGTAAGCTATGTCGGTTGCCGCCTGCCGGAGGTCATTCGGACTCTTCGATGCGGGTGTATTGAGATCTATTGTGACAGAGAAGTTTCCGGGCTCGGCAACCAGCTCTATGACGTCAACCATGAACAGGCAGATGCCGATGGGAAGCGCAGCTTTCGTGATCGCCTCGGCTATGAGTTTCTCGTTCGGATCATCGCCGTAGTTCGTTGCGGGGCATACGGGCGCCGCCGCTTTCGTGACAGTCGACGAGCTAGATTCCGCGGTTGGTATGACGAAATCTCCGGTGCCGCAAGCTGTCGCAGCCACCATGATGGTTGCCATGGCGAGCATCGGTTTGGCACGTTCGAGGATAGTCGATAGTTTCGGGCCGGTGCTCGACCGTGCTGCGCCCATTCTTCGGCCCCGTCCTGCTTTCCAGTCGTCCGCACTGTCGTCGAACTGATCTCCCTGAGCCTTTGTAGCGGGGACAGGATTTGAACCTGCGACCTCTGGGTTATCACGGACCACGATGCACCTGCCTGCGATGCCTCCCTTTATGTGGGCGTCCGCAGCCAACCATTGGACCTCGCACCAATATAGGGCGGAGGTGCTCGAAGCTGCGGAGGGCTGACAGTCTACTCGGAGAACAAGATCGGCCGCAATGATCGAACAATTGTCAGGAAGCAAACGGGCCGGCCTACGCGAGTATTGAGCAGTTGGGGCTGGTCACGGGTCGGGACTCTCATGCGTGAATCGGAATCATGCGCCGACTTCAGATGGTGTGGATTCGACCTCTGCGGTAGGGATCACATCGTGTGGCACGATTTGCACATACGGTCAGCGATGCAGTTCGGAGCGCGGATTGGCGCTTGAGTTCACTGCTCAGTCGAGCCGATGAGTCGTTTGTGGCGCGGCGACATGAACTTCGACCGAGACTAGCCGGCGCGAATACTGTCGATTATCGGTCCGAGTTCGGCGTTCTGCACGAACGCCTCGATGCGGTCACCGGAAGGGGGGAGGTAGGGGCGGTATTCCGCGACGGCGAGGACATAGGTCCATGCTCGCAACCGAATCGAATCGAGGAGTGGATAGGCGGCGAGTTCCTCCAATCGCTGCTCGATCGTGGACGGCCCGTCTTGAATCGCCACCCAGAGTGCGGCTTCCGCGTTCAGGTCACCGACGGCGCCCAGGGGATCGATGGTCTGCCAGTGCGCCTCTCCTCGGAGGATGTTCTTGGCTTGTAGGTCTGCGTGTAAGACGACAGGTGTTCGCGTGGTCGCGAGAAGCAGTTCGAGGATGTGCTGTGCCTCGGCCAGTCGTTCGGGCGCACCGAAACGGGCCATCGCTGTCGCGTAGCGAGGATCGATGAAGCGTTCTCGCGCCCAATTCATTCGCATGGCTGCCACCTCGGACAGATCACGCAACTCAGGTAGATCGGAAAGACCGCCGCGATGAAGTCGATCGAGCAGTTCGCCGAATCGGACGGACTCGATGTCTGCCCCGCCGGGCCATGCGATATCGCCGGGTTCGATCCTGGTCATGAGGAAGACGCCGCTGTCGGGGTTTCGTTCGAGGATGGACGGTGTCGCACCCGTCTGTCCCCATCGCTCCAGCAGACGCATTTCCGTGGTGCCTGATTGTTCGTCAACGGGAATCTTGAGGACGGCGGCTATTCCTTCGCTGGTCGTGCAGTACACGCAGCACGACATAGCTCCGCTGTCGGCGACGCGATCCAGTTCGAGCTTCCACCGTTGCGCATAGCGAGTCAGGCGTTCGGGCAGTGCGTCGAGCCAGGCTCGGCCGTCCCGGTCACCTCGGAGGAAAATGATGGCCTTCTCGAGGCGGTCAGGGATGGGCGGGGCGATCATCGGCTGGGCACCTCCGCGAGTCGGTCCATGAGTCGATCAATGTCGTTGTGGTCGTTGTAGGTGTGCGTGGATATCCGTAGCAGAGTTCGGCCCGATGGTGCGGTTCCGACCCACACTCGTATCCCGGCGGGGCCGAGGATCGACTTCACGTCGGCGACGGTCGCGCGGTCGAAGAGGAAAGACCGCATCCTCGGTGCCCTGTATTCGGATTCCGCTACGGGACGCAGATCGAGTTCGACCAGCGCCGAGGTGAACTCGTCGGCGAGCGAGAGGCAGAAGTCCCATCGCCCGTTGTCGTGCCATCGGCTCCATTGCTCGATTGCCGCGGCTACGCACAGTCGAGGGGCAGGATCGAAGGTGCCGGGCCAAGAGAATCGCTCGACGAGACCTTGGCAGTGCCATGTGAGCGAGACCTCGGGCGGGCGAACCAACTCGATCAGTTCGGGTGCAAGCCAGAGGAATCCGATCGGCCGCGCGGTCGGTAGCCATTTGTGCAGAGTCCCGAACGCAGCGACGACTCCGGCCAATGCGGGTGCCATATCGAGGTGGCCTGGCCCGTGTGCCGCGTCCAGGACAACCTGTCCTCCCCTGGTCCTCGCCCATGCCGAAATCGGGTCGACAGGTATGCGCAATGCCGCCGACGAGGAGACCAAGCTCATCTGGAGATACCGGATATCGGTCGTTATTCGGGCGTCCAATTCGCCGAGGAGTTCCTCGACTCCGGGAAAAGGTAGCGGGACCTCCACGACATGAAGGCACGCGCCGACACGAGCGCATGCCACCCTCCATACCTCGACCACTGACGAGTACTCGGTATCGAGCACGACGACCGTGTCCGTGGGCCGTAGTGGCAGGGAAGCGATGATCGCTGTGGCACCGGACGTGGCGTTCGAGCACAGGGCGATCTGTTGTAGATCGAGCCCCAGGAACGTCGCCACCTCCGCGACGCTGAATCGGAGCTTGTCACGCAGTTCTGTTCCGAGGAATCTGGTCGGATCGGATTCGATGTGCCGCCGTACCGTCTCGGCCTCGGTCGCGACCCGGCGCGAGGTTACGCCGTAGGAGGCGTGGTTGAGTTGCACCAGATCCGGATCGAGGAGGAAATCCTCGTAGGCGTGGGGATTCACGATGCGACGCCGTCATTGCTTCGTATCGCCCGCAACTGCGGCAGGCTCGGAACGTCGAATCGGAAGATCGCGTCGGCGGCATGCGCGTCCTCGGGAGTCACATGGAATTCGGTGATGGCGAATACCACTGGATCCCAGCCACGCAACCTGCCGTCCAACACCCGCAGGTTGTTCGCGAGCCGCGTTCGTCGCTCCGGCGACAGAAACTCCGTCAGGCACACATCCCGAAGGTGCGCGAGCAATCGCTCTCCGGCGAGCGTGCCGTGCACTGTTTCCAGTTCGTGGATCTGACAAGCCAGAGTGGCTTCGGCCCGTCCCAGCGAACCGGGGATGACGAGGTCGACATATTGCGCGAAAGCCTCGGCGGCTTCGACGTATTGGTGTTGTAGAGCATGCACTCTGCTCGAATCACGCAGATGAGGCGGATTCTCGCTGGCGACTCCACTGTTACCCGACATGTGAGCCAATTCATCGAGCAGTTGCCGGGATCGGCCCAGTTCCAGGCACGCCATGGTCTTCTTGCTCAACCAGTGCAGTGCCTCGTACTCGGCGTACGGGTGTCCGGTCGAGCGAGCGGCTTCGATCGACCGAATGAGCCACTGCTCGGCGCTCACCGAATCGTAGGCCGCCAGATGGGCCAGGCCTCGATGTCCGAACGCCCTGGATCGCACTTCCGCGTTGACGGTGAGTGTCGCGACTCTCTCGCACAGGTCGATGCATCGCGCGGCGTCCTGCACCGGACCGCAGAGTGCGACCTCGGCTCGCAGCATGGTCGCTTCCGCGAGAATCTCATCGGCGCCGACATAGGTCGCCACGAGTTGATCCAGCACGTCGACGGTTTCGCCCCAACGGCCGGTCATGCGCAGGTTGCGCGCCCACAGCAGTCGGAAACGCGCTTCGTCTTCACCGGTGGCCGAGGCTGATGCGAGGTGGGTCAGGGCCGCAGCGCAGGCGTCGGTGGCGCCCAGGTGTTCCCCCTGGGCGGACAGGGATTCGGCCAGCAACGCGAAGTTCTCGAACGAAGGCGCGTGCTCTACCGCGATCCTGGCAAGGTCACATGCTTTGGACACCGCACCGAGCGCGAATTGCCGACGCGCCGCGACCGAGGCCAACATCCCAGCTTTGCCCCTGTCCTGCGCGGCTGCGGCGACCGCGGCCGCGCGGACATGCATCTCTTCGTCCCAATCAGGTTCGGCTTCGAGAATTTCCAGCAGACGAGCGTGGTGGCGCCGCCACCTCGGCGCGTTCGATGCGCCGCGTTCACGCAGGATCTGCGCGAACAGGGGGTGGTGTATCAGATATCGGTCGTGAGTCCCGCGTGGATCGGCTGGGCGGACCAGCCGGTGTTCCTCGAACAGCACATGCAAGCGGTCGTACACGTCATCAACGTCTACGCGGGCGAGGCGGGCGAGGTACTCGACTTCGAAGCTGTATCCGACCAGTGCCGCGATCTCCAGCAATCGCTGATCCGCGCCGTCGAGATAGGAAAGCCGTTCCTCCAGAACGGCGGTGATCTGCTGTGGAGCCTTGCCTTGCGCCCGATCACCCAATCGCACCAACGATTCGGCGAACAACGGATTACCCGCGCTCAGCCGCACGATTCTCGACACGATGTGCGGGGCCACGAGACCTTCCCCAGCAGCCTGGCGGATCAGCTGCTCGGTGTCGGCGTTCGACAGCCGAGGAAGGTCGATCAGCACCGTCTCGGGCCGGTATCGGCACAGCCGCAACACAGCACGCTGCAAGGGATGTGTTTGTTCGACCGAATGCAGATGGTCCGGGCGATAGGCCAGCACCATGATCAACGGCCCGTCGATGCGCAGCGCCATGGTGGTCAACAGGTCGATCGTCGCCGTATCGGCCCAGTGCAAGTCATCGAGCACGAGCAGGACTGGCCCGGCAGTCACGAGATCCTCGACGAGACGGAGCAATTGATCGAGCCTGCTGTCGATCTCGGAGGAATCCTGCCCTGACGCCGCGTAAGCCTGACCGGTCCGCAACCCTGCGGCGAGGAGGTGCCCCACTACGGGAACCGACTCGATCCAATCCGGGGCATGTTGTCGAAACGATGACGCCACCCGCCCCAGCCGCCCCGCTCCCGAGCGCTCCGCCGACGAGGTCAACGATCGCAGACACTCGCGAACAGCCTGAAATGAGTCCGAGGCAAGCGAATTCAACATCGCCTGCCCATATCCCGACAGCAATCCGATCTCATGGTGGCGTTGAACCGCTCGATGCGCGAAGTTCTGAAGCAGGCTCGTCTTGCCGACCCCCGCCTCGCCTCGCAGAACGAACACCGCCCCGCTCCCCGTTGCTACAGCGCCGTCGACATGCTCGAGCAACATCGCCAGCTCGTCGATCCTATCGACCAGCGCGGGTGGCTCAACCAACCGTGACACGTATCCCCCTACCGACATCGGTTGTGCAGTATGAGAATTTTAGATGACCGGCTCCAAGGGCGATGGTGCTCTTTGGGGGCTGCGGCCCCTCGCACATTGGACTGCATCGACGGTAGCGTCGCATCCGGATGCGCTCGGCCGCTGGTCGCAGGTGCAGCCGGAGATCAGCTGCAACAGAGATACCGCGTCTGGCTGCCGCCAGCCGTGCTGCGACGCTGCCCGGAGTTGGTCACCTCCACTCGCCAGGATGCCGCGTTCTCCGCACAAAACCCCTGAAGGACGACAAGCACGAAATGGCTCAGGCCCGAGAGGGAAACTCTCGGGCCTGAGCTTTGTAGCGGGGACAGGATTTGAACCTGCGACCTCTGGGTTATGAGCCCAGCGAGCTACCGAGCTGCTCCACCCCGCGTCGGTGATTCCAACAGTACACGCGGGATGGTCCGCACTCCTAATCGCCTGGTCAGGCTGGGTTCAGGCGAAGGTGATGCCTTGGGCGAGGGGGAGTTCGGCGGAGTAGTTGACGGTGTTGGTGGCGCGGCGCATGTAGGTCTTCCAGGAGTCGGAGCCGGATTCGCGGCCGCCGCCGGTGTGTTTCTCGCCGCCGAACGCGCCGCCGATCTCGGCTCCTGAGGTGCCGATGTTGACGTTGGCGATACCGCAGTCGGAGCCGTCGGCGGCCAGGAAGCGTTCGGCTTCGCGCTGGTCGGTGGTGAAGATCGAGGACGAGAGTCCTTGCGGCACCGCGTTGTGCAGGTCGATGGCGTGGTCGAGGTCGCGGTAGGTGAGGACGTAGAGCAAGGGGGCGAAGGTTTCCTCGCGCACGATCTCGGTCTGGGCGGGCATCCGCACGAGGGCGGGGCGCACGTAGTAGGCGTCGGGCCCGCCGACGGGGACGCGTTCGCCGCCGCAGAGCAGTTCGCCGCCGTCGTTTCGCGCGCGTTCGATCGCCGCGTCGAGGGCGGTGTGCGCGCGGGCGTCGATCAGCGGGCCGACGAGGACGCCTTCGTCCAGCGGGTTGCCGACGGGGAGTTGTTCGAAGGCGTGCCGCACCCGCTCGATCAGGAGATCGACGACGTCGGCGTGCACGATGAGGCGGCGCAGGGTGGTGCAGCGTTGGCCCGCGGTGCCCGCGGCGGCGAAAACGATGGCGCGCGCGGCCAATTCGAGGTCGGCGGACGGGGTGACGACGGCGGCGTTGTTGCCGCCGAGTTCGAGCAGGCACCGGCCGAAGCGGGCGGCGACCCGCGGTGCGACCTGACGGCCCATGCGCACCGAACCGGTCGCGCTGACGAGCGCGACCCGTTCGTCTTCGACCAGTCGCGCGCCGATCTCGGCTCCGCCTTGGATCAGTTGGTGCACTTCGGGATCCGCGTCGACGGCGGCCGCCGCGCGGCGCAGCAGCGTGTGGCAGGCCAAGGCGGTCAGCGGGGTGGTCTCCGACGGCTTCCAGACGACGGTGTCGCCGCAGACCAGGGCCACGGCGGTATTCCACGCCCACACCGCGACGGGGAAGTTGAACGCCGAGATCACCCCGACGACGCCGAGCGGATGCCAGGTTTCCATGAGCCGGTGGCCGGGCCGCTCGGAGGGCATGGTGCGCCCGTAGAGCTGACGGGACAGGCCGATCGCGAACTCGCAGATGTCGATCATCTCCTGGACTTCGCCGAGCGCCTCGGCGGTGATCTTGCCCGCCTCCAGGGTGACCAGTTCGCCGAGTTCGGCCTTGTGGGTGCGCAGCAGGTCGGCCAGCGCGCGCACGACGGCGGCGCGCGCCGGGGCGGGGACCGTGCGCCACCGGGTGAAGGCGTCGGCGGCGCGGGCGATCGCCGCGTCGGCTTCGGCGACGGTGTGCGGGGCCAGGGTCAGCAGTTGCCCGCCGGTGATCGGGGTGCGGGCGACGAGGTCGCCGGGCGCGGGCGGTTCGGCACCGAGCGCGCGCAGCAATCGTTCGGCACGCGAGGCGAGTTCGGGGGTGAGCCGGTCATCGAGGGTGTGTGTCATGTGTGCTCCGCTGGTTGCTCGCGCGGGCGTGTCCGCGCCGGTGGGAGGGGCTCCAATTCACTGATAAGTCATTGTTCCGCTGCGACTTTGGTTCGATCATGTTGCCGGATGTGAACGAGTCGACTTTTTCGCCACGAGCAGCGTCGGCTGGGTTAGCCTTCGCTGATGGCGGATACACCGGCAAGACCCGTTCTCGATGACATCGATCGCCTGCTGATTCGCGAGTTGATGTCCGATGGTCGCGCCACTTTGTCGAACCTGGCCGAGAAGGCGAGCCTATCGGTCTCGGCGGTGCAGTCGCGCGTGCGCAGGCTCGAGGCGCGCGGGGTGATCCGCGGCTACACCGCGCACGTCGATCCCGAGGCGCTGGGGCAGTTGCTGTCGGCATTCGTCGCGATCACTCCTCTCGACCCGTCCCAGCCCGACGACGCTCCGGCGGTGCTCCAGCACATCCCCGGCATCGAGGCGTGCCATTCGGTCGCGGGTGACGAGAGCTACGTGCTGCTGGTGCGGGTGGCCTCGCCGCGCCACCTCGAGCAGTTGCTCCAGGAGATCAGGGCCACCGCGAACGTGCGGACCCGGAGCACCATCATCCTCCAAACATTCTACGACAGATAGTTGATCACGGTAATTTATCCGACGATCTGTAGAGAATCCGTAAATCTTTCCGTACGCTACGGGTGTGACCCTCGAACTGGAGCGCACCCGAACGGGCGGTGACACGGCATCGGTCACCCCCGCCGCACGGGTACACGAGACGCTGTCGGCCCACATCCTCGCCGACGGCTTCGACCTGGTCCTCGACCTCCGGGAATCCCGGGGCCGGACCTTGGTCGACGCGCGCGACGGCCGCGCCTACCTGGACATGTTCGGCTTCTTCGCCTCCAACGCGCTCGGGATGAACCATCCCGCGTTGGCCGAGGACCCCGACTTCCGGGCGGAACTGGCCGCCGCGGCGATCAACAAACCGAGCAATTCCGACGTCTACACCGTTGAGATGGCCCGATTCGTAGACACGTTCGCCCGCGTCCTGGGCGACCCGCGCCTACCGCACCTGTTCTTCATCGACGGCGGCGCGCTCGCGGTGGAGAACGCCCTCAAGATCGCCTTCGACTGGAAGAGCCGCCACAACGAGGCCAACGGTCGCTCACCCGAACTCGGGACCAGGGTGGCCCATCTCACCGGCGCCTTCCACGGCCGCAGCGGCTACACCCTGTCGCTGACCAACACCGACCCGATCAAGACCGCGCGTTTCCCGCGTTTCGACTGGCCGCGCATCCGGACGCCGTACCTGGTCGAAGGGCGCGACATGGCCGCCGCCGAGGCCGCGGCGCTCGACGCCCTGCGCGCCGAATTCACCGAACATCCGCACGACACAGCGTGTTTCATCGCCGAACCGATCCAGGGCGAAGGCGGCGACCGGCACCTGCGCCCGGAGTTCCTGCGCGCTGTGCAGCGCCTGTGTCACGACAACGACGTGCTGTTCATCCTCGACGAGGTGCAGACCGGCGTCGGCACCACCGGAACCCCCTGGGCCTACCAGCAGCTCGGGCTGGCGCCGGACGTCGTCGCCTTCGGCAAGAAGGCCCAGGTCTGCGGGGTGATGGCGGGCGGCCGGGTGGACGAGGTCCCCGACAACGTCTTCGTGGTCGGCTCCCGGCTCAACTCCACCTGGGGCGGCAACCTCACCGACATGGTCCGCTCGCGCCGCATCCTCGAAGTCCTCGAACGCGACGACCTGATCGCCGCGTCCCGTCCGGTCGGCGACCATCTGCTCACCCGGTTGCGCGCACTGGCCGACGACCATCCCCGCGTCAGCGAACCGCGTGGTCGCGGGCTCATGTGCGCGATCGACCTCGCCACGCCGGACCTGCGCGACGCGGTCGTCACGGCGCTGCGGGAACGCGAGAACGTGCTGATCCTCGGGACAGGGGAGCGCGGGCTGCGATTCCGCCCGCCGCTCACCGTGACCGTCGCGGAGATCGACGCGGCGGTGGACGCCATCGAACGCGTGCTGGCGACCATCGACTGAGCCGTCAGCGCGGTGTGAGTCCGAGCGCGCCCTCGACGAATCGGCGCACCGTCGTCAGGCCGTCGGCCAGAGCGGATTCGTAGCCCGGACGGGCCCATCCGTCGACCTCGGCGGTGCCGTCCGCGCCCGGGACCACGCCGATCTCGGCGACCATCTCGGCGGTGGTCGGTTCGCAGACCGCCCAGGAGTAGTGGGTTTCGTCCGTCCACTGGCCGGCCCGGCGGGCGACGTAGTCGGCATCGGTGATGCCCCCGGCGGCGAGGGCAGGCCGGTCATCGATGCGATCGTCGGCCCGCAGGGCGCGCAGATACCAGCTACCCGCGTTGATCTCGATCGGCTCCATCGGTCCGTGCGTCCTCTCCTGAACTGACGCCCGCATTCTCGGCCGCGCCGCCGCAAGGCTAGCGTGACCGCTCCCGACCCGGACGCGCCGACTCGGCGACACACTCGAATCGGCGGTGCCGAAGGCGGGGACCGTCGCGCCGTGCGTACCACGAAGAGGCAGGGTCGAGCTGGCGAGAGGCGTCGCTCGAATCGGCGGTAGTCGAAGGCGGGGGAGTGTCGTGCCGTGCGCACAGCGAAGTGGTGGGGTCGACCCTGGCGAGAGGTGTCGCTCGAATCGGCGGTAGCCGAGGGCGGGGGAGTGTCGTGCCGTGTGCACAGCGAAGTGGTGGGGTCGACCTGGCGAGGGGGTGTAGCTGGAATCGGCAGTGGCCGAAGGCGGGGCTGTGTCGTGCCGTGTGCACAGCGAAGAGGCGGGGTCGACGTACGCATCCGGAAGGTACGCGTCGGGCAGCTCACACGATTGGTGCCGGCCGTGCGGGCGCGGCGGGGCTAGGCTGCGTGGGAGGCCGGTGCCGGGTGCGGTCACCGTGACCTGGACTTTCGTTGGCGCGGTCCGTCATTCGAGGTCCGGCCCACTCCGGCGGCACACCTGGCGGCGTCTATCGGGGTGAGCGGGAGGTTCACATGGGGGATACGCGGTTCGGCCGCTACCGGCTCGAACGGCTGCTCGGCAAGGGCGGCATGGGGCAGGTCTGGCTGGCTCGCGACCCCGACGGGACGCGGGTCGCGCTCAAACTGCTGCCCGTCCACCTGGCCGCCGACGACGAATTCCGCACCCGCTTCGAGCGCGAAGCCGAACTCGCCACCGCCTTGCGCGACCCGCATCTGGTGCCGATCCACCGGCACGGCGAGGTCGACGGACGGCTGTTCATCGAGATGGACTACGTCGAAGGCGTCGACCTCGGGGCTCGGATCGCCGAGAGCGGACGGCTCGAACCGCGGGCCGCCGTGGCGATCATCGCCCAGATCGCCGCCGCGCTGGACGCCGCGCACCGCGTCGGCTTGGTGCACCGCGACGTGAAACCGTCCAACATCCTGGTCCGGCCCGACGGGTACGCCTACCTGATCGATTTCGGGATCGCCCGCCGCGAAGGAGAAGCCGGCGTCACCGCCGCGGGCATGGCCATCGGCACCTGGGCCTACATGGCCCCGGAACGCTTCAGCGGCGTCTCCGACCCGCGCACCGACATCTACTCGCTGGCCTGCGTCACCTACGAATGCCTCACCGGACGCCGCCCGCACGGCGACACCGACCCGGCCCAGCAGATGCGCGGCCACCTCCTGCTCGACCCCGCGCTGCCCTCCGCCGCGAACTCCGCGATCCCCGCGACCCTCGACCTGATCGTCGTCCGCGGCATGGCGAAGGACCCCGCCGAGCGGCCCGGCACCGCCGGGGAGTTCGCCCGCGCGGCCTGCGTCGCGCTGGGAATACCCGCCCTGCCCGCCGCAGCCCCGACCTCCGTCCCGCCCGCCGCAACCCCCTCGCCCGTCCCGCCCGCCGCAGTTCGGACGTCCGTCCCGCCCGCCGCAGCTTCGCCCCCCGCCGCCCCGACCCCCGCTCCGCCCGCCGCACCTTCGTCGTCCGTCCCGCCTGCCGCAGGCTCGTCGCCCGCCCCGCCCGCCGCAGCTCCGCCCGCCGCAGCTCCGCCCGCCGCAGCTCCGCCCGCCGCAGCCCCGACGCCCACGAAGGTGCTGCCGGAACCCGGACCGCCCCCGACGCGAGTGGAGACCTTGCTACACCCGCCCGCCGCGCCTTCGCCGACCCCGGGCCGTCCCGGTCACGTGGAACCCGCTTCCTACCCCGTAGCGCCCGGTCCCGAAGGTTCCGCCTATCCCGCCGCCGGCCGCGGCGGTCCGCCCTCGGTGGGCAGTCACCCCGGGGCGGCCGGTCGGTCCGCTGCCGGTCGCGGGGGTCAGGCAGCGGCGGGAAATCACCCCGGTGCCGCCGCTTATCCGGTCGTGCGCCCCGCGCCGTCTGCCCGCCCGGGGCCGGCGCGCCCGGCGACGCCGCCCGCCCGACCCCCGGCCATGAAACCCCGTTCCGCTCCGGCGAACCGGGGCTGGGCACGGCGCGCGGGCTGGAAGCGCCCCCCGCCTCCGCCGCCCAGGCGCAGGCGCAAGCGCGGCGGCGTGCTGTCGAAGGTGATCGGTGCGCTGACGGTGATCTTCCTGGCACCGTTCGCGTTCGCGGCGGGCTGCTTCGCGCTCATCGCGACCGGTACCTCGACTTCGGACGACACCGCCGCCCCGCCCCCGGCGGTCACCGAGGCGAACCAACCTCCGCCGTGGGATTCCGTCGACACCCCCGCTCCGGCGGGGACGGCCGTGCGCGACGGCAAATTCGAGTTCGCGGTGACCGGCGTCGAGTTCGGGGTGAGCCGGATCGGGATGCAGTCGGCGCAGGGTTCGTTCGTGGTGGTCGGCCTGGACGTGCGCAACATCTCGGAGGAGAAGAAGTGGTTCCTGCCGTTCGGGCAGAAACTGGTCGACGGCGCGGACCGGGTGGTCGAGCACGACACCACCGCGACGGCGTGGCAGAACGTCCGCCACGGCAGCGACTACTCCTTCGAGCTGGCGCCGGGCCAGTCCGCGCGCACCCAGTTGGTGTTCGACGTGCCCGCCGACCTCACCCCGGACCACCTGGAACTGCACGATTTCGTGTGGTCCGGCGGTGTGGCCGTGCGGTTGTGAGCGCTCAGGCGGCGCTGACGGTGGTCGCGAGCGCCGTGTGGGTGGCGGCCCGGCCGATTTCCAGTGCCGAGAGCAGCAGGTCGGTGTCGCGGGAGGCGCTGTCGATGTCGGGGGAGCCGACCGGCGGATGGATCTGCATCGCGGCGGTGCCGAGGTGGGCGGTGAAGCTGTCCTCGGCGGCCTGCTGACCCGAGCGCGCCAGCCACGAGCGGTATGCGCCGGGCGCGGTCAATCGCAGGTAGCCGCCCGCGAAGATCTGGTGCAACCGCGGTGCGGGCGGGCGGAGTTCGTCGGTGCGGCGGGTGCGCAGGATCAGCGCGTGGGTCGCGCCGTCGCGCATCGCGATGCGGATCGGCACCGATTCCGACAGTCCGCCGTCGAAGTAGCGGGCGTCGCCGACGGTGATCGGCGGACCGGCCAGGATCGGCAGTCCGGCCGAGGCGCGCAGCGCGCGTTGCAGACTGCGCTGGTCGACGATGTGCGAGTGCAGGTCGACCGCGAGTCCGGTGCGGATGTCGGTGGCGATCGGGTGGAAGGTGGACGGGTTGGCCAGGATCGCGCGAAAGTTCATCGGCGCGATCCGCTCGTACACCTGGTGCACCAGGTAGCGCAGGTCGAAGGCCGCGCGGCCGCGCAGCATCCGACTCGGGGCGACGGTGCGGCGGAGGATCTCGGGATCGGTCCAGGTCCGCATGCCGGGCGCGGCGCCGCCGGACAGGAACCACGCGCCGTTCAGCGCGCCCGCCGAGGTGCCGTAGACCCCGTCGAAGATCGAGCCGAGCCCCATCTCCTCGAGCGCCAGCACCATACCGCCCGCGTACACGCCGCGACTGCCGCCGCCTTCGATGACGAGCACCACCCGGTGACCGTCGGGAGACTCCCGGTGGGACAGGCCACGACTCGCCGCATCGCGGCGGGCGCGGATCACCTCCGCCACACCGGGCGCGATGGGTGAGCTGGTCATCCGCTCACGATACGACAGCACGGTGACGCGTATCGGTCGCCCGGGAATCGGTTACGCGGCTCGCAGACGACGAAAGCGGGTGCCGACGCGCCGTCGGCACCCGCTTCCGCGATGAGCTACTTGATCTCGGCCAGGACGGTGCCCTGGGTGATGGCCGCGCCCGCCTCCACCGCGAGACCGGTTACCACACCGGCCTTGTGCGCGTTGACCGGGTTCTCCATCTTCATCGCCTCGAGCACCGCGATCAGGTCGCCGGCCTCGACGGTCTGCCCTTCCTCGACGGCGACCTTGACGACGGTGCCCTGCATGGGCGCGGTGACCGCGTCGCCGGAGGCCGCGCCGCCGCCCGCGCCACCGCGCTTGCGCGGCTTGGGCTTCTTGCGGATGACACCGGCGCCGTTACCCGCCGCCGCGCCGCCGCCGACGCTGAAGTTGCCGGGCAGCGAGACCTCGACCCGTCGGCCGCCGACCTCGACGACGACCTTCTGCCGGGGCAGGTCCTCGTCGTCGTCCTCGCTGACCCCGCCGGGGGTGAAGGGCTCGACGGTGTTGACCCACTCGTTCTCGATCCACTTGGTGTAGACGTCGAACTTCTCGCCGTCGCCGATGAACGCCGGGTCCGAGACGATCGCGCGGTGGAACGGGATGACCGTGGCCAGGCCGTCGACCTCGAATTCGGCGAGGGCGCGGCGGGCGCGCTCGAGCGCCTGGGTGCGGTTCTCGCCGGTGACGATCAGCTTGGCCAGCATCGAGTCGAACTGGCCGCCGATGACGCTGCCCTCGACCACGCCGGAGTCGACGCGCACGCCGGGGCCGGTGGGCTCGCGGTAGACCGAGACCGGGCCGGGGGCGGGCAGGAAGCCGCGGCCCGCGTCCTCGCCGTTGATGCGGAACTCGAAGGAGTGGCCGCGCGGGGTCGGGTCCTCCTTGATGGCGAGTTCGTGGCCTTCGGCGATGCGGAACTGCTGGCGCACCAGGTCGATGCCCGCGGTCTCCTCGGTGACCGGGTGCTCGACCTGCAGGCGGGTGTTGACCTCGAGGAAGGAGACGGTGTCGCCCTGGACCAGGTATTCCACCGTGCCGGCACCGTAGTAGCCGGCTTCCTTGCAGATGGCCTTGGCCGAGGCGTGGATGCGCGCGCGCTGGTCATCGGTGAGGAACGGCGCGGGGGCCTCCTCGACGAGCTTCTGGAACCGGCGCTGCAAGGAGCAGTCGCGGGTGCCCGCGACGATGACGTTGCCGTGCTTGTCGGCGATGACCTGGGCCTCGACGTGGCGGGCCTTGTCCAGGTACTGCTCGACGAAGCATTCGCCGCGGCCGAAGGCGGCGATCGCCTCGCGGGTGGCCGACTCGAACAGTTCGGGGATCTCCTCGATGGAGTGCGCGACCTTCATGCCGCGACCGCCGCCGCCGAAGGCGGCCTTGATCGCGACCGGGACGCCGTACTGCTCGGCGAAGGCGACGACCTCGTCGGCGTTCTTCACCGGGTCCTTGGTGCCCGCGGCCATGGGGGCCTTCGCGCGTTCGGCGATGTGCCGGGCGGTGACCTTGTCGCCGAGGTCGCGGATGGACTGCGGCGAGGGGCCGATCCAGATCAGGCCCGCGTCGAGCACGGCCTGGGCGAAGTCGGCGTTCTCGGAGAGGAATCCGTAGCCGGGGTGCACGGCGTCGGCGCCGGACTTGGCGGCGGCGTCGAGGAGCTTGTCGAACACGAGGTACGACTCGGCCGAGGTCTGCCCGCCGAGGGCGAAGGCCTCGTCGGCGAGTTTGACGAACGGTGCGTCGGCGTCGGGTTCCGCATAGACCGCGACACTGCCGATTCCGGCATCCTTGGCCGCCCGTATCACGCGCACGGCGATCTCGCCTCGGTTAGCTACGAGTACCTTCGTGATCCGCGCGCTGGCATGGCTGGGCACTGAGCCTCCTGTTGCAATCTCTTTACGTCGCTTCGCGGGGGTGGTGGCTGCGAAGGCTCCGTTCCCGTGGTCGACAACTTACGTCTCGGGGCAGTGTAGGCAGTGTGCCAACAGCCGCCGAACTCGGATAGACCTACTGATAAGTAGGTCGAGCGTCACACTAACCGGCCGGACGCGGTTCAACCACAGTTCAGCGGGGTGGGATCTACCGAGATCGGCCGCGCCGGGTAGTGACAGGCGCCACCCCGGGTTCAGTCCCCTTGGCAATGGGCATGCGCACCGAATTGCCCCATTCGATCCAGGAGCCGTCGTAATTGCGCACGGTCGCGAAACCCAGCAGACAGGTCAGCACGAACCAACTGTGGCTGGAGCGTTCGCCGACGCGGCTGTAGACGATCAGGTCGTCGCGCCCGGCGAGGTCGGCGTAGATCCCGTCCAGGTCGACGCGGGAGCGGAACCGTCCGTCGGCGGCGACGGCGCTGGTCCACGGGATGCTCAGCGCGGTGGGGATGTGACCGCTGCGCAGCGCGGGTTCCTCACGCCGGTAGGGGTCGGTGGCGGCCGCGCCCGTGTATTCGTCGGCGGAGCGCACGTCGATCAAGGGTTTGCCCAGGTGGGCGAGGACCTGCTCGCGGAAAGCGCGCTCGCGGGTGTCGTCACGGCGCACGGTGGGGTAGGCGCTGCGGGCCGGGGCCGGCGGCTCGAAGGTGGTGTCGCGTTCCTCGGAGATCCACGCTTCGCGTCCGCCGTCGAGTAGTCGCACGTCCTCGTGGCCGAACAGGGTGAACAGCCACAGTGTGTGCGCCGCCTGCGCGTTGTTCCGGTCGCCGTAGACGACCACGGTATCGTCACGCTCGATACCCCTGGCGCGCATCAGTTCGGTGAATCGAGCCCCGTCGATATAGTCACGGGTTACCGGGTCGTTCAGGTCGCCACGCCAATCGATCTTGACGGCTCCGGGAACGTGGCCTATGTCGTAGAGCAGGACGTCCTCGTTGGACTCGATGACCTTGAGTCCGGGCGTGCCGATGTTTGCCGACAGCCACTCCGTGGTTACTAGTCGGTGAGGATGTGCGTAGGTACCGAATGACGGATGAGGGTCCGGGGCAACGGGCACGATATGAGGTCCTTCACGCGAGGTAGTCGGGTGGTTACGGCGTTCGAGTCGCATCGCGATGGTAAGTGTGGGACGAAAGTGAAACTCGTTTCAGATCCACGAATCGGCTGAATGGGCGAATAAGTCGCACCTACATCCGATAAAGTCTCTCGGGAGGAGGGGTGAGCTATGTCCGATTCTTGGCCGCGGCGGCGACTGCTCGCGATCCTACGTGGCGCAGGTGAGCCCCTCGATGCCCAAGAACTGGCCAGAATTACCGGACAGCACGTCACCACGGTTCGATTTCACCTCGACGTTCTCACCAAGGATTCGCTGGTTCGTCAATTCCAGCAGCCGCCGCGCGGCCGCGGCCGTCCGCGGATCGGCTATACCGCGGTGCAGCGATCCGTCGGTTACCAGGAGCTCGCGCAGGTGCTCGCCGACCAACTCGGTCCCGACTCGCGCGCGCGGGCCGAAGCGGCCGCCACGGCCGGTCGGGCCTGGGGCGCGACGCTCGACGCGGGCGACCATCCGGTGGAGTCGTTGGAGGACGCCAAAGACGTCACAGTGACATTGCTCTCCGAACTCGGGTTCGCCCCCGAACGCGACCCGGCCGTCGACGGTGAGAACCAGGTCCAGGTCCGGATGACGGCCTGCCCGCTGCGCGATCTGGCGCGCACCCACTCCGAGGTGGTGTGCGGAGTGCATCTCGGGCTGATCCAGGAAGTGCTGGACCGCAACGGCGCGCGCGGCGAGGTCGGCGTGCGACTGCTCCCGTTCGTGGAGCCCGATCTGTGCGTGCTGCGCCTGGAACGCTCGGCGCAGCGCCGCGAGGCCGCCCCGGTGCCGCTGGGAGCCGACGAAGCCGTACGGGAACCGTCCCTCGCGCCGCCCTCAGGGGGCCGGGTGGCCCCACAGTTGCGCAATGCCGAGGCCAACGTCGCCAAGCAGTCGGCGCAGCAGTGGTAGCCCGATCCCGATGACGCTGGACGGGTCGCCCTCGATCCGTTCGACGAACCACCCGCCGCGACCGTCCAGGGTGAACGCCCCGGCGACCTGCAACGGTTCGCCGCTGGCGATATAGGCCTCGAGTTCGTCCGGTTCGGGTTTGGCGAAATGCACGGTGGTGGCGCTGCAATCGGTGGCCGTGCCGACGACGCGGCCCTCGCGGACCCGCAGGACGCAGTGCCCCGTGATCAATTCGGCGCTACGGCCCGCCATCGTGGCCCAGCGCGCCCGCGCCACCTCGGGGGTGTGCGGTTTGCCTTGGAGTTCGTCGTCGACCAGCAGCATGGAATCGCAGCCGACGATCACACAGTCCGCGCCGATCTCGCCGAGATCGGTGGCCGCGATCGAGGCGGCTTTGGCGGCGGCCAATTCGGTGACCACGCCGCGCGGCGGTGTGCCTGCGGGTAGGGCCGCCGCGACGGCGTCCTCGTCCACGTCGGAGATCCGCACCACGGGTTCGATTCCCGCGGATCGGAGCACCGCCCGGCGGGCGGGGGAGGCGGAGGCCAGGACGAAGTACGTCACCTCCGCGCTCCGCGAGCGCTGGAGCGGGGGACGGGCCGCACGGGCCCGGAAACGCGCGTGCGCTCGCGGAGTTTCACGTCAGCGCAGGTGCGACAACTGCGGGAAGGCGTACGGCGAGAACGGCGAGGTGCCGCGGTGCATGAGGGTCGGACGGCCCCACGCGTCGCCGGGACCGGAGTCGAGGACCGCTTCGCCGCCGCCCGCGCTGAGAACGCAGATTAGCGCCGCGATCTCGACGTCGGTGGGCGACCCCTTCACGATGCGAATGGCCGGCCGATCCCCCGCGCTGTCGGCGTCGGCGGTCTCGGTGACCGTCGCGACGTCCTCGGTGATCGGATCGACTGTGAGATCCAGTTCGGCGGCGGTCAACACATCTTCTTCTGCCACGGTCGTCACGGTGCCAGATCCTCTCTCTACCTCGATCGGGCGTGGGCCTGGGGCCTACGCCGGTCCTCGATGTCTCTGGATGACGCCGTCACCCTCGGATCCACCCATTGTCTCCGGATACCCGTGCGGGCGCGCCGCACGCGTGCCCCGACAACAAGTGTGCGCGGCTCACAGAGCGTATCGCGGAATCACAGCGGGATGTTGCCGTGCTTCTTCGGCGGCAGGGTGACCATCTTGCGCTCGAGCAGTCGCAGCGCGGAGACGATCTGACCGCGGGTGTGCGAGGGCGGGATGACCGCGTCCACGTAGCCGCGCTCGGCGGCGACGTAGGGGTTCACCAGGGTGTCCTCGTACTCGTTCTGCAACTCCAGACGCAGGGCTTCCACGTCGTTGCCCTCGGCCGCGGCCTGCTGCAACTGCTTGCGGTAGACGAAGCCGACCGCGCCGGAGGCGCCCATGACGGCGATCTGCGCGGTGGGCCACGCGAGGTTCACATCCGCGCCCATGTGCTTGGAACCCATGACGTCGTAGGCGCCGCCGTAGGCCTTGCGGGTGATGATGGTGATCTTCCCCACAGTGGCCTCGCCGTAGGCGTAGAGCAGCTTCGCGCCGCGCCGGATGATGCCGTTGTACTCCTGGCCGGTGCCGGGCAGGAAGCCCGGAACATCGACCAGGGTGATGATCGGGATGTTGAACGCGTCGCAGGTGCGCACGAAGCGCGCGGCCTTCTCCGAGGCGTCGATGTCCAGGCAGCCCGCGAACTGGGTGGGCTGGTTGGCGACGATGCCGACGCTGCGGCCGTCCACCCGGCCGAAGCCGACGATGATGTTCATCGCGCGCTCGGCCTGCACCTCGAGGAATTCGTCGTCGTCGAGCAGACGCGCGATGACCTCGTGCATGTCGTAGGGCTGGTTCGGCGAATCCGGGATGATCGTGTCCAGTTCCAGGTCCTCGTCGGTGAGCGAGTCCTCGATGGCGCCGGTGATCGGGTCGGTGGCCGGGAAGCGCGGCGCTTCGGCGCGGTTGTTGCTGGGCAGGTAGGACAGCAGATCCTTGACGTAGTCCAGGGCGTCCTGCTCGCCGGAGGCGACGTAGTGCGCCACACCGGATTTGGTCATGTGCGTGTGCGCGCCGCCCAGATCCTCCATGGTGACGTCCTCGCCGGTGACCGTCTTGATGACGTCGGGGCCGGTCACGAACATCTGGCTGGTCTGGTCGACCATGACGACGAAGTCGGTCAGCGCGGGGGAGTAGACGTGCCCGCCCGCGGCCGGGCCCATGATCAGCGAGATCTGCGGGATCACGCCGCTGGCCTGGATGTTGCGGTGGAAGATCTCCCCGTACAAGCCCAGGGAGACCACACCCTCCTGGATGCGCGCGCCCGCGCCTTCGTTGATGCCGACCAGCGGGCGGCCGGTCTTGAGCGCCAGGTCCATGACCTTGACGATCTTCTCGCCGTAGACCTCGCCGAGGCTGCCGCCGAAGACGGTGACGTCCTGGCTGAAGATGCAGACGTCGCGGCCGTCGATGGTGCCGTATCCGGTCACCACGCCGTCGCCGAGCGGGCGCTGCTTGTCAAGGCCGAAGTTGACCGAGCGATGCCGGGCCAGGGCGTCGAGTTCGACGAACGAGCCTTCATCCAGCAGGGCCAGGATGCGTTCGCGGGCGGTCATCTTGCCCTTGGCGTGCACCTTGTCGACCGCGGCCTCACCCATCGGGTGCTGCGCCTCTTCCAGCCGATTCCGCAGGTCAGCCAGCTTCCCGGCGGTGGTGTGGATATCGGGGGAACCCGCCGAACCTGCTGCGGGCTGCTGCTGGACACTCGTCATGTCCCGGAGTGTAACCAGAGACCGGGGGTCACCGGAACCCGGTACTGGCTACCCGCCAGTAGTAAAACCCCAGCTAGATACGGTTGCGGAAGGATTTCTGGCCGAAAATCGCTGGTCGATCAGGGGTCCGAATTCTTCGGTTCTCACAACGGATCCGGATCGTCGCTGTCGAATTTCCCTGGGCGATATTCGTCACTCCGAGCCCGCGACCGCGATATCCACCGCGGCGCGCGAACGCGAATTCGGCGGTGCGGACATTACCGTCCTCGTCGCACGCGCAGGCGCGAATCGCGCGACGACGCGCCGAGGGATTCGCGCCGATTTCCGCCCCGCGCGATCGGGTTCCGCACCGGGCGGGGGAATCCCGGCGGATCGCCCGATCCGGGTAGCGTGCCACGGGTGAGCTCCCCCTCCCCGCACTCCCCGGAATCCGTTCGGCAACCCGTCGACGTCGACCGGTTGCGTCAGGCCGTGGCCACCGCGCTGCCGCTGTTCGACAGCGTCGAGGTGGTCGAGTCCACCGGTTCCACCAACGCCGATCTGATGGCCCGCGCGGCCGCCGGGGAGCAGCGGTCCGCGGTCCTCGTCGCCGAAGCGCAGCAGGCGGGCCGGGGTCGGCACGCGCGCAACTGGGTCAGCCCGCCGCGCGCCCAGATCTCGCTGTCGATGCTGGTGCACCCGCGCGAGATCGATCCCGCCGCACTGGGCTGGCTGCCGCTGCTGACCGGAATCGCCGCGGTGGACGCGCTGCGCGGCGTCGCCGGGGTCGACGCGAAACTCAAGTGGCCCAACGACGTCCTGATCGGCGCGCGCAAGGTCGCGGGCATCCTCGCCGAGGTCGCGGTGTCCGGTCCGAGTCCGGCGGTGGTGATCGGCGTGGGGGTGAACGTCTCCCTGTCGGAGGCGGAGTTGCCGGTGCCGCACGCGATCTCGCTCGCGCTGGCCGAGGCGCGGACCCTGGACCGCACCGACCTGATCCTGGGACTGCTCACCGAATTCGACCGCCGCTTCACGGCTTGGCGCGCGGCGGACTGGGACGTCGCCGACCTCGCCGCCGCCTACCGCCCGCGCTGCGCGACCCTGGGCGCGCGCGTACGCGCCGAACTGCCCGGCGGCGAGGTCCTCACCGGCATCGCCACCGACATCGACGCGCACGGCCGCATCGTCATCGACTCGCGCGCCATCTCCGCGGGCGACGTCACCCACCTGCGCGCGGAGTACTGACGCCCGGCCCCCGAGCCGCGGCCGTACCGGGCCGGGCGATGCGGGGTTCGGGCGATGCGGAGTTCGGGTGGCACCGAGCCCAGGTGGCACCGAGTTCGGCGCGGCATTCACTTCCGGGCTGTGCCGAGCCCCGGGCGGTATCGAGGCTCGGCGCGTCCAGGACCGGGGATCAGACGGGCTGGGGGGCCTTGGCCCGCGCCGCCTCCCTGGCCAGCATCTTGTCGCGCTGCTCCTCGAACTTGACCACGTCCTGCTCGAGCTTCTCCAGGAACACCGCGAGTTCCTCGCGCGACTGCTCGCCGCGCGGCCCGAAATCGTCGCGGTCGAAGATGTTCCACTTCTTCAGCACCGGTTGCACCACCTCTTCGAGGTGCTGGCGCAGATCGTAGATGCCGTGCTTGGCCATCATGACGCCGTTGCGGCGGAAGTTCGGCATGGTCGCGCCCGGCATGACGAAATTGGTGAGCACCCTGGTCAGGGCCGCGACGGCCTGGTCGGGCACCAGGTCCAGGGCCGCGCCGCACAGGTTGCGGTAGAAGATCATGTGCAGGTTCTCGTCGGCGGCGATGCGCTGGAGCATCCGGTCGGCGACCGGGTCGTCGCAGACCTTGCCGGTGTTGCGGTGGCTGACCCGGGTCGCCAACTCCTGGAAGGTCACGTAGGCGACGTTGACCAGGAATCCGCCCCAGTCCTGCGGGGCGTTCGCGCCGGTGGTCATGTGGATCATCCGGGCTTGTTCCAGGGCCACCGGGTCCACGCCGCGGGTGACCACGAGGTAGTCGCGCATCACGATGCCGTGCCGGTTCTCCTCGGCGGTCCAGCGGCCCACCCAGGTGCCCCAGGCGCCGTCCTGGGAGAAGTTCTGCGCGATCTCGCGGTGATAGGAGGGCAGGTTGTCCTCGGTGAGCAGGTTGGTGATCATCGCGATCTTCGCGATCTCGCTCAGCCCGGATTGCTCGGGGGCCCAGTCCGTCCCGCCCATCGCCGCGAAATTGCGGCCCTCGTCCCACGGCACGTAGTCGTGCGGGTGCCATTCCTTGGCCATCGACAGATGCCGGTTCAGGTTCTGTTCGGCCACCGGCTCCAATTCGGTGAGGATCTCGAGTTGGGTCAGGTCCTTGCTCACGCGTGCCTCCACGTCGTCTAACCGTCGCGCCGTTGTCGACGGGTGGATTCGGGCAATATAAAACCCGGCGTGCCCGTGCGCTGGGGAACCGGACCATACTGTGAAAACGGACTGTCCGCGAGCGTCGGTGTGGGGCATGTGGACAGCGCTTCGAGGTAGGGTGCGGTCATGGGTTATCCGGAGGATGTGCTCGCGCCGGACGAGCAGTTGTTACTCCATCGCCATCCGCATTGGAAGATGTTGTTCTGGCCCGCCGTCACGTTGGTGCTCGCCACGGCGGTGGCCGGATTCGCCGCGGGCTACGTCTCGCGCACCACCGAGGGCACCACGCGCACCGCGTTGCTGGTGGTCGTGCTGGTGCTGTGGCTGGCCGTGATCGGGTGGCGCTGCGTCGCACCGATCGTCAGCTGGAAGTCGACGCATTTCATCATCACCGAACGCCGGGTGCTGATCCGCCAAGGGGTGCTGACCCACACCGGGATCGATATCCCGATGAACCGGATCTCCAGCGTGCAGTTCCGGCACGGGATCTTCGACCGCCTGCTGGGCACCGGCACCCTGATCATCGCCTCCTCCTCCGATGAACCCCTGGAATACGACGACATCCCGAATGTCCAGAAGGTGCACGCGCTGCTGTACCACCAGGTCTTCGAGGTGGATCGGGGCACCGTGGGCGGGCGCGGCGGCTATCGCGGCGACGGCGAGTACTGACCAGCCCATGATCGCCGACACCCCCGGGGCGCGCACCGTGCCGCCGCAGGCAGGCATCCGTAATCTGTGTCCATGACCGCCGTACTGCTGGCCGAAGACGACGAGGCCATCGCCGCGCCGCTCTCGCGAGCACTCGGCCGCGAAGGCTATTCGGTCACGGTGGAGAGCTTCGGTCCCGCCGTCCTGCGCCGCGCCCTCGAAGGCGATCACGACCTGCTGATCCTCGATCTCGGCCTGCCCGGGATGGACGGGCTCGAGGTGTGCCGTCAGGTGCGGGCGCGCGGGGCCGATCTGGCCGTGCTGATGCTGACCGCGCGCACCGACGAGGTCGATTTCGTCGTCGGACTCGACGCGGGCGCCGACGACTACGTCGGCAAGCCGTTCCGCCTCGCCGAACTGCTCGCGCGGGTGCGGGCGCTGTTGCGGCGCAGCGGAATCGGCGACGAAGCCGTGGAGGTCGGCGGCATCCGGCTCGAACCCGCGGCCCGCCGCGTGCTGGTCAACGGTGTCGAGATCGGGCTGGCCAACAAGGAATACGAACTGCTCAAGGTCCTCATCGACCGCGCGGGGCAAGTGGTGCCGCGCGAGACGATCCTGCGCGAGGTCTGGGGCGACGCGGAACTGCGCGGCTCCAAGACCTTGGATATGCACATGTCCTGGCTGCGTCGCAAGATCGGCGACGAAGGGCCGATGGCCGAACGCCGCATCGTCACCGTGCGCGGTGTCGGATTCCGACTGAACACCGACTGACGTGCGCCGCCGCATCCTGCGCTCGATGCTGACGGTGCTCACCATCACCACGATGGTGCTCGGCATCCCACTCACCTACACCGCGTGGCTGTGGGTGGAGGACATCACCCGCAACGACTTGCAGAACCGGTTGCAGCGGGTGGCGGCCGAGGTCATCGCCCAGGAACAGCCGGACGGGATGGTGCCCGGCGATCTCGACGTCCGCGCCGCGCAGGCGCTGGTCCCGATCGGCGGCAAGCTCACGATCGTCTACCCGTCTCCGCAGGACAACGCCACCCGGGTCGACATCGGAGTGCCCGAGGTCGACGATCCGCTGGTGGAGTCGCTGTCGATGGGCACACTCGGATCGCTGCGCTTGGAGGTGCCCTCCGCGCCGATGCACGCCACCCAGCGGCAGGCCGTCGCGGTGGTGGCGCTGGCGGTACTGGCCTCCCTCGGCGCGGCGGTGACGATCGCCGTGTTCACCGCGCGCCGGGTCGCCGACCCGTTGCGCGACGTGGCGGCCCGCGCCGCGCGCCTGGCGATGGGCGATTTCCGGCCCGACCCGCGCAGGCACGGCATCTCCGAACTCGACCGCGTCTCCGATGTGCTCGACTCGGCCACCGTCGAGATCGCGGGCCGTCTGCAACGCGAACACGCGCTGGTCGCCGACGTCTCCCACCAGTTGCGCAGTCGGTTGACGGCGGTCCGGTTGCGCCTGGACGAACTGTCCGCGCACAAGGACCCCGAGGTCGTGCACGAGGCCGAGGAGGCGATGGCCCAGGTCGACCGGCTCACCGAGGCGATCGACGACCTGGTGCGCGCCTCCCGCGACGAGGACGCCGCCGACCGCGACCCGATCCCGGTGATGAACGAACTGCGCGGCGTGGTCGAGGAGTGGAAGCATCCGTTCACCGAGGCCGGTCGCACGCTGGTGCTCACCGGCGACGATTCGCTCAGCGCGCCGATCACCGCGTCCCGCCTGCGCGAGGCGGTCACGGTGCTGGTTGACAACGCGCTCATGCACGGCGGCGGCACCTGCACCGTCTCGGTGCGCACGGTGCGGCCCGGCAACGCCAGGGAACCGCTGGTGTGCGTGGAGGTCGCCGACGAAGGGCACGGGGTGCGCGACGAACTGGCCCCGCACATCTTCGATCGCGGCTTCTCCGCGGGCGGGTCGACCGGTGTCGGTCTGGCCTTGGCGCGTGCGTTGATCGAAGCCGACGGCGGCAGGCTGGAACTGCAACGCCGCAGGCCCGCGCTGTTCGCGGTGTTCCTCGGCTCGTTCGCGCCGATCCGCCTCGGGGCCTCGGTGACCGAACCGCGTTAGCGGCGGTCCAGATGCTCCTCTTCGAGCATCTCCTCGAGATCCTCGACCATCTCGGTGATCTCGTCCGGGAACACCCATCGCCGCATCGCCCAGAACCGGAACGCCATCTGCAACAAGTTGCCGATCACGAACGCGCTGACGAAATCGGCGATGTTCTCCACGGTGAAACTCACCGCGGGCTGCCGCAGGTCGAAGACGTAACTCGAGATCCACAACGGGATATTGCTCAGCGCCACGCCCACACCGCTGACCACGAAGAACAGCAGCGCCTCGTGATGTTTCTCGCGTCCGCCGCGGTTCTTGAACGACCATTCGCGGTTGAACACGTAGGAGGCGATGACCGCGATCACGCCGGAGATGATCTTGGCGGTGACCGGTTTCTCGCCCAGAACGGTCCACTTCAGGGCGTAGAAGATGCCGCTGTCGATGACGAAGGTCGTCGCGCCGACGATCGCGAACTTGATCAGCTCGTGGTGGCGGTACGACAACTCCCGCAGGGGGCTGGGGAGGGCGTTGACCACGCCGTCGACAAAAGACACAAGGGCCGAGTGTACCGGTAGCCGTCATTACCACCTGACATGACAAGATTGGTGAACGTGACACCCCGATCCTTCGAATCCTCGGCGATGCCCACCGTCACCATGGTCGGCGGCGGTCAGCTGGCCCGGATGACCCATCAGGCCGCGATCGCGCTCGGTCAGCGGTTGCGCGTACTCGCCGAACACCCCGACGACCCGGCCGCCCAGGTGAGCCCCGACGTGGTCGCGGGCAGTCACACCGATCTGGCCGCGCTGCGCAAAGCCGCCGTCGGTTCGCACGCGCTGACCTTCGACCACGAGCACGTGCCCACCGAACACCTCGAGACGCTGGTCGCCGAGGGCGTGAACGTGCAGCCGCCGCCGAGCGCGCTCGTCTACGCCCAGGACAAACTGGCCATGCGCACGAAACTGTCGGCGCTGGGTCTGCCGGTTCCCGCTTTCGTGGCGGTCGCCGAACCCGAGGACGCGGTCCGCTTCGGCGACGAACACGGCTGGCCGTTTGTGCTCAAGACCGTGCGCGGCGGCTACGACGGGCGCGGTGTGTGGATGCCCGAGAACGCCGAACAAGCCCGCGACCTGGTCGTGGAACAGCTCGGCCGCGGCGCGCAACTGTTGGCCGAGGCCAAGGTGGACCTGCGCCGCGAACTGTCGGCGATGGTGGCCCGCTCACCGTTCGGGCAGGCCGCGACCTGGCCGGTGGTGGAGACGGTGCAGCGCAACGGGCAGTGCGCGGTCGTCATCGCCCCCGCCCCCGACCTGCCCGAGGATCTCGGCGCGCAAGCCGAGACGCTGGCGTTGAACCTGGCGCGCGAACTCGGCGTCGTCGGGGTGATGGCGGTGGAGTTGTTCGAGACCCGCGACGGCGCGCTGCTGGTCAACGAGCTCGCGATGCGCCCGCACAACTCCGGGCACTGGGGTATGGACGGCGCGCGCACCGGCCAGTTCGAGCAGCATCTGCGCGCGGTCCTGGACTATCCGCTCGGCGACACCGAGCCGCTGGCCCCGGTCACGGTGATGGCGAATATCCTCGGTGCGCCCGAAGCGCCCGCGATGTCGATGGACGAACGGTTGCACCACCTGTTCGCGCGGATGCCGTTCGCGAAGGTGCACCTCTACGGCAAGGGTGAACGGCCCGACCGCAAGATCGGGCACGTCAACATCCTCGGCGAGGACGTCGCGGTGGTTCGGGAGCAGGCAGAGCGGGCGGCGCACTGGATGTCGCACGCGATTTGGACCGACGGATGGGATCCGCATTCATGAGTACTCCGCTTGTCGGCCTGATCATGGGCAGCGACTCGGACTGGCCGACGATGGAGGCCGCCGCGCTGGCCCTGGCCGAATTCGACATCCCCTTCGAGGTGGGCGTCGTCTCGGCGCACCGCACCCCGCAGCGCATGCTCGATTACGCGCGCGAGGCCGCCGACCGCGGGTTGCAGGTCATCATCGCGGGCGCGGGCGGCGCGGCCCACCTGCCCGGAATGGTCGCCTCGGCCACCCCGCTGCCCGTCATCGGCGTGCCCGTCCCCTTGAAATACCTCGACGGCATGGACTCCCTGCTGTCCATCGTCCAGATGCCCGCTGGCGTCCCGGTCGCCACCGTCTCCATCGGCGGCGCCCGCAACGCCGGCCTCCTGGCCGCCCGCATCCTCGGCGCCACCGACCCCACCCTGCGCACCCGCATGCGCGATTTCCAGACCTCCCTCGAAACCCTCGTCCTCGAAAAAGACCAGGCCCTGCGCACCCGCCTCCTCGGCTGAGCGGAGCACTCGGTCGCGTTCCGGTCGCACCGTGGTTGAACGGGGGCGGGGGGTTCGGTCAGTACGGTGGGGCGGTGGTCACTGACGAGAACGGGCGGGGACGGGCGGGCGAGGACGCCGCGAGGTTCCGGTTGACGGTGGTGGAACAGGCGCTGCGACTGTTCGAGGAGAAGGGGTACGAGGCGACGACGGTCGACGAGGTCGCCGAGGCGGCGGGGATCTCGCGGCGGACCTTCTTCCGCCAGTTCCGGTCCAAGGAAGACGTGATCTTCGCCGATCACGAGTCGCAACTCGCGCTCGCGGCGGCCTATCTCGACGCCTCGCGCGAAGATCCGTGGGACGCGGTGTGCGCCGCGGTGGTGCAGGTGTTCGAGCGGTTCACCCAGTGGCGGGAGATCGCGGCGCGGCGCTACCGGGTGGTGCGCAAGGTGCCCGCGTTGCGCGACCGCGAGATCGTGACGGTGTTCCGCTACGAGCGACTGTTCACCGACTATTTGCGGGAGCGCCAGCCCGAGGCGTCGGATCTGGCCAGGGTCCAGTTCACGGCGGCGGTCACCGCGACCCACAACTACCTGCTGCGACGGATGGTGCGCGGCGAGTCCTCGGCGGATGCGACCGATTTGCGAGACGTTCTCGCCGAGATTCCGCGCGGCGGCGTCCCGCCACGTGACGCCGGTGAGGTGGTCGTGGCCGTCTTCCCTCGGGATATGCCGACCCGGCAGGTCGCCGATCTGGTCGCGCGTCGGCTGGGTACGCTGTCGGAAAGCGAATAGCAAGCTAATCTGACACTGGGTGCCACAGGGCATCCGCATGTAACGCAGGGGTGAGGGCGTACACTCGTGGATGTGTGGCACTGAGTGCCGACCGAGACCCACACCCGAGGAGCGTGCCCAATGGCGGGAAATCCGGATTTCGACCTGTTCCGGCTCGAGGACTTCCACGACGAGCTGCGCGCGGCCATCCGTGCCCTCGCCGAGAAGGAGATCGCCCCCTACGCCAAGGACGTCGACGGTAACTCGCGGTTCCCGGAGGAGGCGCTGTCCGCGCTGAACGCCTCCGGCTTCAACGCCGTGCACGTGCCCGAACAGTTCGGCGGCCAGGGCGCGGACTCGGTCGCGACCTGCATCGTCATCGAAGAGGTCGCCCGGGTCTGCGGGTCCTCCTCGCTGATCCCCGCCGTCAACAAACTCGGCACCATGGGCCTGATCCTCAACGGCTCCGACGAACTCAAGCAGCAGGTGCTGCCCGACATCGTCAACGGCGAGATGGCCTCCTACGCGCTGTCCGAGCGCGAGGCCGGTTCCGACGCCGCGAGCATGCGCACCCGCGCCCGCCGCGAAGGCGACGACTGGATCCTCAACGGCTCCAAATGCTGGATCACCAACGGCGGCAAGTCCTCCTGGTACACCGTCATGGCGGTGACCGACGCCGACAAGGGCGCCAACGGCATCTCGGCGTTCCTGGTCCACAAGGACGACGAAGGCTTCGTCGTCGGCCCGCTCGAGCACAAACTCGGCATCAAGGGTTCGCCCACCGCCGAGTTGTACTTCGAGAACTGCCGCATCCCGGGCGACCGGATCGTCGGCGAACCGGGCACCGGTTTCAAGACCGCCCTGCAGACCCTCGACCACACCCGCCCGACCATCGGCGCGCAGGCCGTCGGCCTGGCCCAGGGCGCGCTCGACGCCGCACTGGCCTACACCAAGGATCGCAAGCAGTTCGGCACCGCGATCGCCGACTTCCAGAACACCCAGTTCATGCTCGCGGACATGGCGATGAAGATCGAGGCCGCCCGCCTCATGGTCTACACCTCCGCCGCCCGCGCCGAACGCGGCGAGAAGAACCTCGGTTTCATCTCCGCCGCCGCCAAATGCTTCGCCTCCGACGTCGCCATGGAAGTCACCACCAACGCCGTCCAACTCTTCGGCGGCGCGGGCTACACCACCGACTTCCCCGTCGAACGCATGATGCGCGACGCCAAGATCACCCAGATCTACGAAGGCACCAACCAGATCCAGCGGGTAGTCATGTCCCGCGCCCTGCTCAAGGGCTGATTCCGCGGTCGACCGGGTGTTCCGCCCGGCAACGCCACCTCGTTCCGGCCGCTTGTAGGCCTTGGATGGTTTGATTGCCGGAGCACCCGGTCGATCACCGCACGGACGCAGCCGTCGCCGAAAGCGATTGCGCGATCACTGACTCAACCCGGCAAGCACACGAGGCCATGGTCTGGCTCAGCCGGTGCGGCGTCCGTGCGTTGGCGAATCGGCCAACTCGGGCAATTTTCGAGCACTCTCAGGGCCATTCGGCTTCGGCGGGAATCGCGAAAGACACATCCACTTCGATCGATTCCGGGTCGATCTCGTCGATGATCGAGATCAGATCTCGTGTCATGGGGTCGACCTCATGGCGGTCGCGAGCCTGGGTCCATTTGTCGATCTCGATGACGTGGACGAGCCAGAACTGTCCGTCGCGTTCGACTTCGGCGTGATAGATCACTGTCGCAGCCTGCTTTTCCGACACTCGGCACCGGCTTCCTCTGTCGCGAGTTCGATGGTTCCGTTCACGGGGTCGGGGTGGGGGGTGTGGTGGGCCAGTGGTTGGGGTTGAGGGGGAGGATGACCGGGCCGCCGGTGATCTGGGCGGGGCCGGGTGGGTCGTCGTAGTGGTCGGGGTCGGTGATGTAGACGGCGCCTGCCAGTAGGGCGAGCACGGCCAGTACCCCCAGTGTTTGTTCGATCCGTAGTGCGACGCGCTGCCACGGCTTGCTCATCCCCTGCTCCCATCCGCCTGCTATCCGGTCCATCGGGTGCGGGGCGGGTGGGTATTACACGGGAGTTGTGGGGGCGGAAGGGAAGTCGGGCGGTCGGTTTCGGGTGGAGAACGGAATCGGGCCGGGATCGAGGGATCCCGGCCCGATTTCGGTGTCGGTGTCAGGCGGCGTTGCTGGTGCAGACGACGTCGATGACCGACGCGCCGCTCAGCGCGGCGGAGCCGACGTTGGCGAGCGGGGCGGTGGGGGTGATCTTGCCGAGTCGGTCGTAGGCGTCGCGTTCGGCCTCGGCGCGGTTCGGGCCGGAGCCGACGGCCACGCCCTGCTCGCTCTCGATCAGCACGCCGCACCCGTTGGCCCAGGCCACCGCGATCTGGCAGTCGGCGGCGCCGCAGGAGGCCAGGGCCGCGGCGCGCGCGTCCTCGTAGCTCGCCTCGTCGACGCTGGTGCCGTAGGTCCATTCCTGGCCGCTGACCGCGATCGCGGCGTACAGGCCGGCCGCGTTGGCCGAACCCGCCCCGAGTACCGACCCCACCGCAAGGCTGCTCGCCGCGACGGCGAAGCCGACCTTACCCATCAATCCCATCGCACTGTCTCTCTCTAGGAATACGGTCCGGTACCGGACCACGGCAATCATGGCCGCTGGGAACGATTCCGTCCAAACCCAGCGGTATACCGACGCGCCCGGCGATGGGTCGCGCGGACGGCGGTCCGGTCGGGCATGCTGGCGGGGTGACCGATGGACAGAGGGTGCCCGAGACGGAGGCGGACGACCGACGGGTCCGGGTCTTCTTCGACCTGGACGTCGACGAGGACGGCTGGCCGCCGGTGGCGACCGAGACCATGTGGGCCAGGCCGACCGACGAACCGGACCTGTTCGTGCTGGACAACATCCCGTTCTTCGTGCGGGGCCTGTCCGACGGCGATGTGCTGCGGGCGGTGCGCGACGAGGACGGTCGCCTGGTGGTGACCGAGCACCTGGCGTCCTCGGGCAATTGCACGATCCGGGTGATCCCGCTGTCGGACGGCCCGCTGGCGGGGGACAAGCAGGCGGTGCTGGACGCGTTCGCGCCGCTGGGTGTGGAGGGTGAGGGGGTCGGGCAGTTCGACCTGGTCGCGCTGAACGTGCCGCCCGAGGCGGACCTGGACCGGGTGAAAGGTCTGCTGCTGCGCGGCGTCGAGGACGGGTCCTGGGATTACGAGGAGGGCTGCATCGGCGACGCGTGGGACGCCGCGGCGCCCCGCTGACCCTTCACCCGAGCGTCCGCTCGGTCGGTATCCCGGCAAACTATCTGCTTCTACCCGGGTGCGCACTGTTATCTCCCGCCCCGCTCCCGCACGCTGGTAGCGGGCCCGTCGCCGGGCCCGCGTAGCGCAGGGGAGGAATGGGGATGGACGCCAGATCGACAACGGGATCGCTGCCGCGGGTGACCGGCGGCGGCCCGTCCGACACGCCTGCCACGCGGCACGCGTTCTATCGCGACATCTGCGGCCTGCCCGCGGAATTGGACGCCGAGACCGGCCGCATCACTCTGCGCGCCCGCGCGGTGACGGGCATCGTCGCGCCCGCGGGGCTGGGGCAGATCGTGAAGGTCGACTTGGATCGGCGCGCGTTCGTCGGTGTGCCGATCGTGTCGCATCCGCGCAGCGCGACGTGGACGTTCCTGGTCCGCGCCGACGTCACCCGCGAGGTGATCGCGCGCGACGCGCCGTTGTGGCGCAACAGGATCACAGTCCTGGAGGGGGAGGCGGCGATCGCTCTGCCGTCGCCGACCGATCGGGGCGTGTTCCATCGCGCCTGGATCACGCCACTGCGGCCGGACCGGATCCCGTCGGGGCTGACCGTGGTCGATGCGATCCGATTCTGCCTGACGGCCAGGTCGGCTTGAGCGTCGGTCAGATTCCGGCGCGGGGCGCGCGGCTCGCGAGCAGGTCGGCGTAGCCGGGGTTGTCCTCGATGTATTTCTCGACGTACCAGCAGGTGGGGATGACGGTGAAGCCCTCGGCGCGCGATTCGTCGAGCGCGTAGCCCACGACCTGACCGGCGACGCCGCGGCCCCGGAACTCGGGGAAGGTCATGGTGTGGTGGAAGTCGCGGACCTTCGCGTCCTCGCGTTCGGCGTAGTCGGCGTAGCCGGCGAGGGTGTCGTCGAGGTAGATCTCGAAGCGGGTGTCGGCGGTGTTGTGCTCGAGCCTGGTGGTCATGTTCTGTCGAACTCCTGGGTCGGGGGATATGTTCCGGTCACAGCACCGCGCCGGGGTTGAGGATGCCGTGCGGGTCGAGGGCGTCCTTGACGCGCTTGGTCAGCGCCATCACTTCGGGGCCGACCTGGTCGGGCAGCCACGCCTTCTTGAGTCGGCCGACGCCGTGTTCGCCGGTGATGGTGCCGCCGAGTCGGATCGCCAGGTCCATGATCTCGCCGAAGGCGCGGTGGGCGCGCGCGGTGTGCTCGGCGTCGTCGGGGTCGTGCACGATCAGCGGGTGGGTGTTGCCGTCGCCCGCGTGCGCGATCACCGAGATCAGCACGTCGTTGCGCGCGGCGATGGCGGCGATCCCGGTGACGAGGTCGGCCAGGCGCGGCAGCGGCACGCCGACGTCCTCGAGCAGCAGCGGCCCGATCTTCTCCACGGCGGGGATCGCGAAGCGTCGGGCGGCGGTGAACGCCTCGCCCTCGGTTTCGTCCTCGGTGTGGAAGACGGCGTCGGCGCCGGCCTTCTCGCAGGCGGCGACCATGATCTCGGCTTCGCGGGCGGCGTAGTCGCCCGGGGCGTCCGACCGCGCGACGAGCAGGGCCGCGGCCGAGCGGTCCAGGCCCATGCGCAGTTCGTCCTCGACGGCGTTGATGGCGACCGAGTCCATGAATTCGAGCATGGAGGGCCGCAGCGCGCCGGTGATGGCGAGGATGGCGTCGGTGGCGGCGGTCAGGGTCGCGAAGGTGGCGACGACGGTGCTCTGCCGCGGTTGGGCGGGCAGCAGGCGCAGGGTCAGTTCGGTGATGACGCCGAGGGTGCCTTCGCTGCCGACGAACAGTTTGGTCAGCGACAGTCCCGCCGAATCCTTCAGGCGCGGACCGCCCAGCGCGACCACGGAGCCGTCGGCGAGCACCACCTGCATCCCGAGGACGTAATCGGTGGTGACGCCGTATTTCACGCAGCACAGTCCACCCGCGTTGGTGGCGGCGTTGCCGCCGATGGAGCACATCTCGAACGAGGACGGGTCCGGCGGGTACCAGAGGCCGTGGGCGGCGGCGGCCCGTTTGACCTCGGCGTTGAGCAGGCCGGGCTGGGCGACGGCGGTCCTGGTCACCGGGTCGACGGTGATCTCGCGCATCTTCTCGGTGCTGAGCACGAGTCCGCCGTCGACCGCGCCCGCCCCGCCCGACAGTCCCGAGCCCGCGCCGCGCGGCACCACCGGCACCCGGTTCTCGTTCGCCCAGCGCAGGGTGGCGGCGACCTCGGCGGTGCTCGTCGGGCGGATGACCGCCAGTGGTGTGCCGGCGTCGGGGTCGCGCGCCCAATCGTGTCGGTATCCCGCCAGCACGTCGGGGTCGGTGAGCACCGTTCCCGGGGGCAGCAGTGCGATCAGGTCAGCCACGTCCACGCCGTCCAACGGTAGTCGCCGGGCGGCGGTGCGCCGGGGACGCGCCGTGATCCGCGTCTCCGGGGACGCTCCGGTTACGCGGCGGCAACGTGCCGGGGTTACCGTGGCATCGACGCGGTGTCGACCGCGCGGCAGGGGTGCACGGGGGCTGGTGTCGTGCCCGAGGGGCATTCGTGGAAGGGCAGGTCCGATGGCGAGCGCAACGCCGGAATATCGTGAGTTGGTCGCCGCGGCCTTCGCGCAGGAGGTGGCCGACGGGGGACTGGACGAGGCCGCGCTGCGCAGGTTGCGCGAGGGCGAGGTCCGGGAGTGGACGGACGCGCTGGACCGGTCCGGTCTGTTCGGCAAGCAGGCGGTGAGTCGCCTCGAACGGCGCTGGCGCGAGGATCCGGAGGATCTGCTCGACGCGATCCTGTCCGGCGCCGACGCGGTCACCGAACGTCGCTGGCGGCAGGTGTGGGCGGGCCTGCGCGATCGGGGACTCGAGACCGGACTCGGCTGACCGGCGGGGTTCACCTGACGGACACCTGCGCCGGGCAAGCTGGCCTCGTGCTCGATCCGGCGGCCACCACCGACACGACCATCACCGACACCCTCGTCGTCCGGTTCACCCGTCTCTGCGAGACCGTCGTGCAACGGTTGCCGTTCGGGCTGGATCGTGTCGTCCCGCCGACCCTGCTCGGGTTCGCGGTCATCAACAGCTTCACCTTCGGCGTGGACCTGCTGCTGCTCACGCTGTTCCACGGCGTGCTGGACTGGCCGGTGTGGCTGTCGGTCACCCTCGGCTACCTCTGCGCGTTCGGCTTGGCCTTCGTGCTGAACCGCACCTTCAACTTCCACTCGCACGCGCCGATTGGCCGCCAGGCGGCGATCTACGTCGTGGTGGTGGTGATCAACTATCTGGCCTTCCTCCTCGGCGTCGGCACCGGGTTGGCCGCGCTCGGCGTGGAATACCACCTCGCGCGACTGCTGGCGGGCGCGTGCGAGGCCGTCTATATGTACAGCGCGATGCGGTGGGTGGTCTTCCGCAATCGGGAGCGCGTGCTGCCGTTCTGAACGCCCAGGTCAGCGCAGCACCTCGACCTTGTCGCCGTCGACCACCACGACTTCGTCGTCGGTGAGTCCCCAGTGCGGTACGCCGCGGGCCCGCAGGTCGGCGGCGAGGCGGTCGCCGAAGCCGTCGGGATCGGTGGGCGAATCCAGATGCGGCACGATCGGGCGGTCCACCAGGCCGAGTCCGTCCCAGCGCGGGGCGACTCCGCAGGTCGGTTCGACCTCGCCGGGATCGTCGCTGGTCTCCAGGCCGTGCAGGTCGGGAGTCAGCAGGCACGCGCCCGCGCTGTAGCCGGCGTAGACCAGCGCGTCCTCGGCGAGCAACCGGGGCAGCACCAGATCGGCTCCGCTGCGGGCGAATTGGGCGCGCAGCACGAAGGTGTTGCCGCCCCGCACCCAGAGCAGCGGGAATTCGGCCATCCGGCGGGCGAGGCTGTCGGGCTCGCCGATGTAGTCGCGCAGGTCGAGCACCTCGGGCCGGAAACCCATCGCGCGCAGCGGGCCGAGATCGCTGGTGACCGCGCCCTGCCACATCGCGGGCCAGGCGTCGCAGGCGTTCGGGATCACCGCGACCCGTCCCGGCGCGCCGACCATGTCGAGCAATCGGTCCCGGTGCGCGCCGAAACGGTAGGAGGACAGGAACAGTCGCACTGTCAGATGGTGAAGGCGAGGTTGCGGACCAGACGCAGGCCGAGTTCCTCGTCCCCGCCCAGGGTGATGTCGTCCAGGTGGGTGTCAGCGGTGGTGCGTCCGCCGCACAGGCGCGCCAGCAGTCCGGAGTCCAGGCCGAGGGTCACCGTGGGCGGTTCGTCGAATCCGTCGACGTAGCGGGCGCGGCCCTGCACGGCGATGTCGAGGGTGCGCGCGAGCGGGCCGGTGAGCTCGAAACGGATGCGCGAACCGTCCGGCGCGCCACCGAGTTTCACCAGGACGCGGGGCAGGCCACCGGTGATCTCGCCGAAGGCGGCGTCCCCGCGCGGGCCGCCTTCGGCGACCGTGCGGTCAAGGGCGTCGGCGATGTCGAGTTCGTGCAGCCAGCAGTCGAACAGGCGCACCCGCATGAACCGGCCGTAGGGCACTTGCCCGATCGGCGAGGCGGTGGGTTCGTTCCACTGCTGCTCGTCCATCTTCGCCAGCGCGGTGCGGCGGGCGTCGGTGACCTCCTCGAAGCGCGCCAGCAGCGCTTCGCCGGTCAGCGGGCGCAGGCGTTCGAGCCAGATCTCGTTCTGCACGCCGAATTCGTTGCGCACGTGCGGCAGCGTGGTGACATCGATCTTCTCGCGCGCGGGATCGCGCGCCGGCAGCGGTTCGCCGAGCAGCCAGGATTCGATGGCGACCAGGTGCGCGAGCACGTCGAAGACGGTCCAGCCCGGCAGCGGAGACGGTGCGCGCCAAGTGTTCTCGTCCAGATCCCGGACCAGGGCCGCGTTGCTCGCCCACTGCTCCGACAGCAGCGCGCTCAGTTCGGCGCGGTCCGGCGTGTCCGTACTCATGACGGTGTTCCTTCCCTGTCGGTGTCCCCGGCGTCCGGTGGGTCCAGGGCCGCGAGTCCGGCGCCGAGGGCGGCGGCGGTCGCGATCGGGTCGTGCGGCCTGCGCAGCAGGAATCCCTTGGCGAAGGCGAAGGTATCGCCCCGTCGTCGCGGGATGACGTGCAGGTGGATGTGCGGCACGGTCTGGAAGGCCGCGCGGCCGTCGTTGAGGACGAGGTTGGCCCCGTCGGCGCTCAGGCCGCCGCGGCGCGCTGCCAGTGCCAGCCGGTGGCCGAGTCGGAAGATCCGCGCGCCGAGGTCGGGGGCGAGGTCGTCGAGTTCGGCGGCGTGGCTCTTGGGGATGACCAAGGTGTGCCCGCGGGCGATGGGCCGGATGTCGAGGAACGCGCACAGCGTGTCGTCCTCGTAGACCTTCGTCGCCAGAGCTTCGCCCGCCACGATGCGGCAGAAGACGCAGTCGTTCACACCCGCGACATTACGGCGTACGGTCGCCGCGGAACAGCCCGAATCGGGCGACTCGAATGATGTGGTCGGCCGCGTCGCTGTGTGACGCGCCACTGGGTCGCGCGGTCCCGGCGCGGCTGCTGCGGGGCCCGCCGCGTGCGGTTTCGCCGGTGCCACCAGCGTTGTCGGTGTTCGCGGCGCGGGTGCTCGAACCCGCTCGGGCCATGTGAATCAGGTCCTGGGCCGCCGCGCCGTCGCTCCGGGGTCGTCCGCGGACCGACTGCGGTTCGGGCATGTGACGGGCATCTCAGCTACGCTCACCGCGACCCAGGTACAGTTGCGAGGATTCGGGCTAACTTACCCGTCGGTAACTTAGTCTGTCCGTCGTTCGATGGCTAACGGCCAGCACGAGAAGGAAGTCTGACAAGTGGAGACAACGCAGAGCGCGGGCGACTCGTCGCCGCGCGGAGCGCGTGTCGGTGTCGTTCGCGAGTCTCACGCGGGCGAACGGCGTGTCGCATTGGTGCCCAAGATCATTCCCGCGCTGCTGAAACTGGGCGTGGACGTGGTGGTGGAATCCGGCGCCGGACTGGGTGCGCTCATCCCCGACGAAGCCTACGCCGAGGCGGGCGCGACCATCGGCGACCCCTGGTCGGCCGAGGTCGTGGTCAAAGTGGCCCCGCCCACCGACGCCGAGGTGGCGAAACTGTCCTCCGGGCAGACCCTCATCGGATTCCTGGCCCCGCGCAACGCCGAGAACTCGATCGGCGCGCTGAAAGCGGCGGGCGTGCAGGCCTTCGCGGTCGAGGCCATCCCGCGCATCTCGCGGGCGCAGGTCATGGACGCGCTGTCCTCGCAGGCCAACGTCGCGGGCTACAAGGCCGTACTGCTCGCGGCCTCCGAATCGACCCGCTTCTTCCCGATGCTCACCACCGCGGCGGGCACCGTCAAGCCCGCCACCGTGCTCGTGCTCGGCGTCGGCGTCGCGGGCTTGCAGGCGCTGGCCACGGCCAAGCGCCTGGGCGGCCGCACCACCGGCTACGACGTGCGCCCCGAGGTCGCCGACCAGGTGCGCTCGGTCGGCGCGCAGTGGCTCGACCTCGGCATCGACGCCGCCGGTGAGGGCGGCTACGCCCGCGAACTCACCGACGAGGAGAAGGCCCAGCAGCAGAAGGCGCTCGAGGACGCGATCAAGGGTTTCGACGTGGTGATCACCACCGCGCTCGTGCCCGGCCGCCCCGCGCCGCGCCTGGTCACCGCCGCCGCGGTCGAGGGCATGAAGCCCGGCAGCGTCATCGTCGACCTCGCGGGCGAGACCGGCGGCAACTGCGAACTCACCGAACCCGGCGAGATCGTGGTCAAGCACCAGGTCACCATCGCCTCCCCGCTCAACCTTCCCGCCACCATGCCCGAACACGCGTCGGAGCTGTACTCCAAGAACATCTCCGCCCTGCTCGAGTTGATGGTGGTCGACGGCAAACTCGCCCCCGATTTCGCCGATCAGGTGCTGGCCGACTCCTGTGTGACCCGTGAGGCAGAAACCGAGGTGCAGGGCTGATGTACACCGAACTCCTGGCGAATATCGCGATCCTGGTGCTGTCCGGGTTCGTGGGCTTCGCGGTCATCTCCAAGGTGCCCAACACCCTGCACACGCCGCTGATGTCGGGTACCAACGCCATCCACGGCATCGTGGTGCTCGGCGCGCTGGTCACCCTCGGCAAGATGGACGACCCGTCCATCGGCATCCAGATCATCCTGTTCGTCGCGCTGGTCTTCGGCACGCTGAACGTCGTCGGCGGCTTCGTGGTCACCGACCGCATGCTCGGCATGTTCAAGGGCAAGAAGGCCACTCCCGCCGCGGGCGCCGAGAAGGCGGGGAAGTAGACCATGGACAATCTCGTCAACATCCTCTACATCGTCGCGTTCGCGATGTTCATCTACGGTCTGATGGGCTTGACCGGCCCGAAGACCGCGGTGCGTGGCAACTGGATCGCGGCGGTCGGCATGGGTCTGGCCGTGGTGGCCACCCTGATCGCGGTACGCGACACCGGCAACTGGTTCCTGATCATCGCGGGCCTGGTGGTCGGCGTGGTCCTGGGCGTCCCGCCCGCCCGCTACACCAAGATGACCGCGATGCCGCAGTTGGTCGCCGCGTTCAACGGCGTGGGCGGCGGCACGGTCGCGCTGATCGCGTGGGCCGAATTCCTCGACACCAGCGGCTTCTCGGCGTTCAAGCACGGTGAGGAACCGACCGTGCACATCATCGTCGGCTCGCTGTTCGCCGCGATCATCGGCTCGATCTCGTTCTGGGGTTCGCTGATCGCCTTCGGCAAGCTCCAGGAGATCCTGCCCGGCAAGCCGATCGGCGTCGGCAAACTCCAGCAGCCGTTGAACCTGCTGCTGCTGATCGTCTCGGTCGCCGCCGCGGTGGTCATCGGTCTGGGCGCCTCCGACGGCGGCGCGCCGTGGTGGTGGATGGTCGTGCTGCTGCTGGCCGCGGGTGTGCTCGGCCTGATGGTGGTGCTGCCGATCGGCGGCGCGGACATGCCGGTCGTGATCTCGCTGCTCAACGCCCTGACCGGTCTGTCGGCCGCGGCCGCGGGCCTGGCGCTGAACAACACCGCGATGATCGTGGCGGGCATGATCGTCGGCGCGTCCGGCACCATCCTGACCAACCTGATGGCCAAGGCGATGAACCGGTCCATCCCGGCGATCGTCGCGGGCGGATTCGGCGGCGGGGGCGCCGCGCCCGGCGCGAGCGGCGGCGGTGAGCAGAAGCAGGCCAAGGCCACCAGCGCCGCGGACGCCGCGATCCAGATGGCATACGCCAACCAGGTCATCGTGGTGCCCGGCTACGGCATGGCCGTGGCCCAGGCCCAGCACGCGGTCAAGGAGATGGCCGGACTGCTCGAGGCCAAGGGCGTCGAGGTCAAATACGCCATCCACCCGGTGGCGGGTCGCATGCCCGGACACATGAACGTGCTGCTGGCCGAGGCCGAGGTCTCCTACGACGCCATGAAGGAAATGGACGACATCAACGGCGAATTCGGCCGTACCGACGTCGCCCTGGTGATCGGCGCCAACGACGTCACCAATCCGGCGGCGCGCGAGGACGCGGCCAGCCCGATCTACGGTATGCCCGTGTTGAATGTCGATCAGGCCAAGAGCGTCATCGTGCTCAAGCGTTCGATGAACTCCGGATTCGCCGGAATCGACAATCCGCTGTTCTACGCCGACCACACCTCCATGCTGTTCGGCGACGCGAAGAAATCCGTCGGCGCGGTCACCGAGGAATTGAAGGCGCTGTAGCACAACGTATTCGAGTGGAGCGGCTCCCGCCTCGTGGCGGGGGCCGCTTCGCCGTTCGGTGACCCGCGTCGCACCGAGGTGAATCCGCGACGGATTCGGATATCGGCTACATTTGCCGCCAGAGTTCGTCCGCCTCCGGGCGGTGAGTTTTCGAGTTGTGAGGGAGGGGATGTGGGTTGGACAACCGGCCGCATCACCCGCGACGGGAATTCGAGTCCCGCACCGAGGAATCCGACGCCGCCACGGAATCCGACAGCACGGTGGAAACCGACAGCACCTTCGTCGCCGCGCTGAAACTGATCGGCGTCTTCGCGGTGATCGGTCTGGCGATCTTCGTCGCCCGCGGCTATGTCGGCAGCGGTGACGCGCAGGCCGATGTCGGGCGGTGCGCGAAATTGTCGGGAAACACCGCCGCCGCCGCGATGGAACCGCGCGACTGCGCCGACCCGGAGGCCAATTACGTCGTCGCCCAGCGACTCGCGGGGGCCGACGCCGCCTGCGCGGGCGCCGACTACGCGGGCTACCACCAGACCGGTGACGACGCGTTCACGCTGTGCCTGCGCCTGAACGTGGTCGAGGGCGACTGCGTCAACGGGTCGATGGCGGGCACGGTGACGCGCGTGCGCTGCACGGCCGCCGCCGATTTCGAGGTCGAGCGGATGGTGCGCGGACTGGCCGACCGATCCGCCTGCGGCGCGGCCGCGACCGAGGAGAACACCTTGGTCTACGCGGTTCCCGAACCCCTGACCTTCTGCCTGGTGCGCCCGCGCTGATCGGTGCGTCAGAGTCGCAGGGGCCGATCACCGGGGGCGCGTGGAGCGACTATATCGGCGGACCACGCGCAGATCAGGACCGCCACCAGCGGGACGATCAAGGCGGCGGTCAGGGGAATGAGCGCGGTCAGCCAGCCGATGAGGGCGGGGCCCGCGAGCAGACCCAGGTAGCCGATGCTGAACACCCGCGACATATCGGTGGCGGCGGTCGCCGAGCCGAGATTGCCCGCGGCGGTGAAGATCTGCGGGATGCTGCCGGACAGCCCCAGACCGACCAGCGCCCAACCGAACAGTGTCAGCGGTGTCAGACCCGAGACCACGACGATCGCCAGACCGGCCGCGCAGATCAACGTGCCGTAACGGACCACCGCCACCGGCCCGAACCGGCCCGCGATCCGGTCGGTCGCGAACCGTCCCGCCGTCATGGTGAAGGAGAACGCGCCGAAGGCCAGCGCCGCCGTGGCCTCGTCCGCGCCGAGATGTTCGCGGACCTGCAACGCGCTCCAATCCGCCGCCGCGCCCTCGGTGAGCAGCGCGATGAACGCGATCGCCGCGAGCCCGAAGATGACGCGCGCCTTGTCCCGCCGGTCCCGAGTGGAGTCGGACGGTTTCTCCCCGGCGGGCCGGTCGGCGAGTGCGCCGGAGTCCTCGCGGTACACGAAGGCATCGGGCGCATCGCTGGTCGCGGCCGCTACCGGCGGCTCGGCGGTTGCGTAGCGGAGGTCGGTGGTCGCCGGGGCAGGGAGGGGTTCGGCGTCGAGAATGTCGGTGGGGGAACGGGTTTCCTCGGCGCGCAGCAGCAGCGTGACCGCCGCGGCCACGATGAGGACGCCCGCGAGGGCGGCCAGTCCCAAGGTCACCGGCGGGGCGAGGCCCGCGCGCTGGGTGGCCGCGCCGAGCAGCGACCCGAGGAATCCGCCCGCCGAGAACAGGGCGTGGAAGGCCGACATGATCGGTCGGTGGTAGGCCCGCTCGACCAGGACCGCCTGGGTGTTCATCGAGACGTCGAGCGCGCCGTTGCCCAGGCCGAAACAGGCCAGCGCGAGCGCGAGCGTGCCGGGGCCGTTCGCCAGCGCGGGGCCGACCACGGCCACCGAGATCAGGGTGCCCGCGGCGGCCACCAGCGCGCGACTGCCGAAGCGGTCGGCGAGTGGACCGGCCAGACGCATGCCGATCAAGGCCGCGCCCGCCAGCGCGAGGATGAAAGTGCCGAGGGTGGATTTGGTGACGCCGGTGCGATCGGAGATCGCGGGGATGTGCACGACCCACAGCGCGAGCAGGAAACCGTTGAGCGCGAAGACCGCGAACACGGCCGCCCTGGCTTTGCGCAGTCGGCTCTCGACCGTCGGAGTCGGCACCTGTTCGAAAGTACCGATCGAGGGCCACCGCCGCAGGCGAGCGGGGAGCACCGCGGCGGGCGACTACCCTGGACGACGTGGATGCGCTCGCCAGTCTGCTCGAAGGCCCCCGCGCTCGCGGCGCCTTCGTCATGTGTTCACTGTTGGACCCGCCCTGGTCGTTGCGTATCCAGGACGAGGCGCCGCTGACGGTGCTGTCGATGGTGCGCGGCACGGCCTGGATCCTGCCCGACACCGATCAGGGGTTTCCGGCGCACGCGGGCGACGTGGTGATCTTCCGTGGGCCGCAGCCGTATACGGTGGCCGACGCGCCCGGCACCGCGCCGCAGATCGTCATCCATCCCGGGCAGGTCACCAAGACCCCCGACGGGGAGACGATGTGCGAGACGCTCTCGCTCGGGGTCCGGCAGTGGGGGACCGATCCGCACGGCGCGACGATGATGGTGACGGGCACCTACGAGTCGGCGGGCGCGGCGAGCACCCGACTGCTGCGCGCGCTGCCGCCGATCATCCACCTGCCGCACGGCGAGTTCGACAGCCGACTGCTCGAACTGTTGGCCGACGAGGCCACCCGCGACGAACCCGCCCAGGGCGCGGTGCTGGACCGTCTGCTGGATCTGATCCTGATCGCCGCGTTGCGCGGGTGGTTCTCCCGCGCGGAAGCGCCCGCCTGGTATCACGCCTACGGTGATCCGTTGGTCGGGCGGGCGCTGCGGTTGTTGCAGAACAATCCGGCGCACGGGTGGACGGTGGCGAGTCTGGCCGAGGCGGTGGGGTCCTCGCGCGCGGCGCTGGCGCGGCGGTTCACCGAACTGGTCGGCGAACCGCCGATGGCCTTCCTCACCGAGTGGCGGTTGTCGCTGGCGGCGGATCTGCTCCAGGAGTCCGACGCCACCATCGAGGCGATCGCCCGGCAGGTCGGCTACGGCAGCGCGTTCGCGCTCAGCGCCGCGTTCAAACGCCACTTCGGGGTGAGCCCGCGCGACCACCGGCAGGGCGGCGCGCCCGCTGAGCTATCGTCGGCCGGGTGACCCAGCAGTATCCCGTGCTCTGGCCGGTGCCCACCCGGTGGGCGGACAACGACCACTACGGCCACGTCAACAACGTGACGTACTACTCGTACTTCGACACCGCGGTGAACGCGTGGCTGATGCACGCCACCGGCACCGACATCCGGGATCTGCCCGCGTTGGGGGTGGTCGCGCAGACCTCGTGCCAGTACGTGGGCTCGATCAGTTTCCCGGACCAGTTGCGGGTCGGGTTGCGGGTGGCGCGGCTGGGCAATTCCAGCATCACCTACGATCTGGCGATCTTCCGCGAGGCCGACGACGCGCTGGAACTCGCGGCGACCGGCAATTTCGTGCACGTCTACGTCGATTCGGCGACCCGCAAGCCGGTGCCGATCCCGGAGGTCATCCGGGCGGCGGCCGAGGGTGTGGTCACCGAGTGAGTCAGCCGCCCAGAGCGGTCTGGAACCGACGCATGCCGGCCAGCCAGCGGTCGTAGTCCGACCCTTTGTGCCGGTACATCGTCAGCACCTCGGGGTGCGGCAGGATCAGGAACCGCTCGGCTTCGATACCGAGCGCGATCACCTCGGCGGCGTCCTCGGGGCTCAGCACCGCGCCTGCGGTGCGGACCGCGCGCACCGCCAATTCGGCGGCTTCGGCGTCCTCGGGGATCAGCGCGCCGCTGAGCAGGCGGGTCTCCACGCCCATCGGGCACACGCAACTGACCCGCACGCCCTTGTCGCCGTAGGTGACCGACAGCCATTCGGCGAACCCGACCGCCGCGTGTTTGGACACCGCGTAGGGCGCGGAACCGATCTGGGTCAGCAGACCCGCGGCCGAGGCGACCGAGACGAAATAGCCGGACCCGCGCTCCACCCAGCCGGGGACCAGCAGTTTCGCGGCGCGCACGTGGGCCAGCACGTTGACCTCCAGTGCGGCCGACCACTGCGCGTCGGTGCTGTCCAGGCCGGGGCCGCCGCCGATGCCCGCGTTGGCGACGAACAGGTCGACCGGTCCGAACGCGGTTTCGGCGCGCGCGATCGCGGCCGCCACCACCGTCTCGTCGGCGACGTCGCCCGCCACCGCGACCGCGGCGTCGCCCAGTTCCGCGGCTACGGCCTGGGCGGCCGTGCCGTCCAGATCGGCGAGGACCACCGATGCCCCGCCCGCGACCAACCGTCGTGCCACCGCCGCGCCGATACCGCCGCCGGCCCCCGTGACGATCGCGACCGCGCCCGAAATCTCCATGGGCGCACCCTACTCAGCCCGCGGCCAGTCGATCCAGCAGTGGGGCGGTGCGCGGACCCACCAGCGACCGCATGATCAGCGCCATGTTGGTGCGCTCGACCCCCGGGATCTCGAGGATGCGGCCGGTGATGCGGTACAGGTCGTCGGCGTCGCGGGCCACGACTCGCACGGTCAGATCGGTCGCGCCGGTCATGCCGCACACCTCGGTCACCTCCGGGACCTCGGCCAGTTCGGCCACCACCGGATCGAGTCGGTGCTGGTCGACCACCACCGCGACGAAGGCCGAGAGCGGATAGCCCAGCGCCCGCGGCCGCACCCGCCGCTCGAAGCTGTCCAGCACGCCGCCCGCCTCCCAGCGCGCCAGGCGCGCCTGCACGGTGTTGCGGGACAGTCCGAGGCGCGCGGCCAGTTCCACCCCGGTCGCCCGCGGATTGGCGACCAGTTCCAGCAGCAGACGCGCGTCGGTCGCGTCCAGGGTCACCTCGTCGGACTCCCTACCGGTCATGGCAGGCAGTATGGCACGACATCCCTTGTCCCCCGGCTAAGCTCGACTGGCGCCACCTGCCCGATCCCGATCGCACTCCGGCCGCGGTGGCCCGTTCGCCGGCCGCCAGACGGCCGCTCGCCGAAAGTGAGAGGTGCCCCTGTGCACGATGACGGCCACGTCCTGGAATTCCGCCTCCCCGATCTGGGGGAGGGGCACGCGAATGCCGAATTGCTGTCGTGGGCGGTGGGTGTCGGGGACACGGTCGAGCTGAACCAGACGATCGGTGAGGTCGAGACGACCAAAGCCGTGCTCGCGCTACCCTCGCCGTTCTCCGGGACGGTCGTGGAACTGCTTGCGCGGCCTGGCGATACGGTCCCGGTGGGCGCGCCGCTGATCCGGGTGCGCACCGACCTGGTGGTGGCCCCGCCGATCCCGGTCCCGGCGCGCCCCGAACCCGAACGCGAGGCTCGCGTGCCCGTCCCTGCTCGCGGTGCGGTCGCGGAAGCGGCTGTCGCGCAGCGTGATCCACGCAGACCCGCGCCGGGCGGGCAGGCGGTGGCCACCCCCGCCGCGCGGGCGCTGGCCAAGGAACTGGGCATCGACCTCTGGTACATCGCGGGCTCGGGTCCGCAGGGCGCGGTCACCGTCGAGGACGTGCGCGCTTCGGTGCCGATCTCCGCGCCGCGCGCCCCCGCCGCCCCTCCGCCCAACACCGCCGCCGCGCCGCAGCGCAACGGGCATCAAGGCGGGCTGATCCGCCCCACCGCCCGCGAGACCGGCACCCCGGTCAACGGCCTGCGCAAACGCATCGCGGGGTCGATGGTTGTCAGCGCGCGCACGATCCCGCAGGCCGCCGCCTACCTCGCGGTGGACGTCACCGCCTCGATGGAACTGCTCGACCACCTGCGGGCCACCGCGCCCTTCGCCGAACAGCCGCCCACCGCGCTGGCCCTGGTCGCGAAGGCGGTCGTGGCGGCGCTGGTCGAACATCCGGGCATGAACGTCACCTGGGACGACGCGAATCAGCAGATCGTCACCAAGTACTACGTGAACCTGGGGATCGTCGTCGCCACCGAACGCGGACTGCTGGTGCCCAACCTCAAGGAGGCGCACACCCTGGGCCTGCGTGAACTCGTCCGCGACATCGGCTGGCTCACCGAGACGGCGCGGTCGGGGTCGGCCACTCCGGTCGACCTGCGCGGCGGCACCTTCACCCTGACCGACGTCGGATACTTCGGCGTCGACACGGCGGTGCCGCTGGTCATCCCCGGCGAGGGCGCGATCCTGTCGGTCGGCTCGATCCGCAAGCGGCCGTGGGTCGTGCGCGACGAACTCGCGGTGCGGTGGGTCACCACCCTGGCGGTGGGCGTCGACCAGCGGATGATCGACGGCGAGTTGGCCTCGCGCTTCCTGTCCACCGTGGGCGCGCTGCTGGAGGACCCGCTGACGCTGCTCAGTCGGGGCTGACCGCGCGCGGGGTGCGCACCCAGCGGACCACCAGGCCGGCGACCAGCGCCCAGAAGGCCGCGCCGACCCCGAGGAATCCGACGCCCGAGGCCGCGATCAGGAAGGTGACGATCCCGGCCTCGCGGTGCGTCTGGGCCGACAGCGCCGCGGCCAGCGCTGCCGCGAGCGTGCCGAGCAGCGCGAGCCCGGCCACCGTCTCCAATGTGCCCTCGGGTGCGGCGGCGATCAACGCGACCAACGCGGCCGAGGCCAAGGCCAACCCCAGATAGACCACGCCCGCCGTGCACGCGGCCACCCAGCGGCGGCGCGGATCGGGATGCGCGCCCGGCCCCGCCGCGAGCGCCGCGCTGATCGCGGCCAGGTCGATCGCGTGCCCGCCCGCGGGCGCGCCGAGGATCGTGCCGATCCCGGTGACCGTCATCGCCGCGCGCCACGGCACCCGGTAGCCGAACGAGCGCAGCACGGCGGTGCCGGGAATGTTCTGCGAGGCCATCGTGACGATGTAGAGCGGGATCGCGACGCCGACGAGCGCCTGCCAGTTCCAGTGCGGCGCGGTCAGTTCCACGGTCGGGACCATCGCCGCCAGGTCCAACGGCCGATGGGCGACGGCGATGTCGACGCCCGCGGCCACGGCGGCGGTTCCGAAGGCCGCGATCACGGCCCAGCGCTGGGCGTAGCGCTGCAACACCAGCCAGACCGCGATCACGGGGACCACCACGGCCGGACTGGTACGGATCGCCTGCACCGGGGCCAGACACAGCGGCACCAGCACGCCCGCCAACATGGCCTGCGCGATCTCCACCGGGATCGCGGCCACCAGATTCCCCAACCGCCGCCACAGGCCGGTGAGCACGATGAGCACCCCGACGGCCGCGAACGCACCGACCACCGCCGCCCATCCGCCCACCACCGCCCCGGTGCCGGCCAGCAGCGCCGCGCCCGGCGTCGACCAGGCCAGCGAGATCGGCATCCGGTAGCGGTAACTGAGCGCGATCATCCCGACCGCCTGGGTGACGCACAACGCCAGCAGACCCGAAGCCGCCTGGGTCGCCGTCGCGCCCGCGCCGGTCAGACCGCTCAGGACCACGGCCGAGGAACTGGTGAAGCCGACCAGCGCCGTCACCACGCCCGCGCCGATCGGTTGCGCGAGGCCGCCGTCGGCGGGATCGGGGGACTGCTCGGAGTCGGTCGACGTCGTGGGAACCTCGGACATCGTCGGATCATGCCGCCGGTTGTCCGGCGTGTCACCTGCCAGTCGCCGGAAACTGGCCTGAATTGCCGACGGGTCGGCCACTCGGTGCCGGGAAATCGGCGCGCGGGCGCGTAGGGTCGGGCGCACCGAAGACGGGCGTCGACGCCGGGATGGATCGACGCCCCGGCGGTGTTGTATCCGGCCGTGCGGTCCGCGGACGCGGTCGCTCGGCGAACATGGTTGCGCGAAAACGATTCTGGATGAGGAGTTCGGCGTGGGCGCGGTACTGATCTCGGCGGAGGATCTGCGGGACCTCCCGGCGGACGTCTCGGTCCGCCTGCTCGACGTGCGATGGGCGCTCGGCGACCCGGACGGGCCGCAGCACTACCTCGACGGGCACGTCCCCGGCGCGATCTTCGTCGACCTGGAGACCGAACTCGCCGCCCCGCCCGCCCCCGCGCTGGGACGCCACCCGCTGCCCGACCCCGACCGGTTGCAGCGCTGCGCGCGAAGTTGGGGCATCCGGACCGGTGACACCGTCGTGGTCTACGACGCCATCGGCGGCATGTCCGCGGCCCGCGCCTGGTGGCTGCTGCGCTGGGCGGGCGTCGCCGACGTGCGCATCCTCGACGGCGGACTGCCCGCGTGGATCGCGGCGGGCGGACCGCTCGCGACCGGCGCGGAACCCGACCCGGAACCCGGCGACGTCGACCTGCGCCCGGGGCAGTTGCCCGTGGTCGACGCCGACGCGGTCGCAAGCTGGGACGGCGTCCTGCTCGACGCGCGCGCCGCCGAGCGCTATCGCGGCGAGGTGGAACCCGTCGACCCGCGCGCCGGGCACATCCCCGGCGCGCTCAGCGCCCCCACCGCCGCCAACCTCGACGCCGACGGCCGCTTCCGCGCCGCCGACGCGCTGCGGGAACGCTTCGCCGCCTACGGTTCCGGCCCGATCGCGGTGTACTGCGGGTCCGGCGTGACGGCCGCGCACCAGATCGCCGCGCTCGCCTCGATCGGCGTCGAGGCGGCGCTGTACCCGGGTTCCTGGTCGCAGTGGTCCAACGATCCGGAACGACCGGTCGCCACCGGGGCCTGAGGCGGGTTCACGGGCAGGTCTTCGCGATGTCGCGGAGCTCGTCGCGGTCGGCCTCGGTCACGGGGAGGTCGTAGCGCACGGCGACGGTCAGGTATTTACCCGCGTAGAAGCAGTGGTTGGCCCGTTCGGGCGGCAACCAGTCGGCGGGGGTGCCGTCGCCCTTGGCCCGGTTGGTGGACGCGCCCGTCGCCAGCAGATTCACTTCGACGTCGTTGGCGAAGCGCACCCGCTGCCGGGGCGACCACCCGGAGGCGCCCAGATCCCAGGCCGCCGCGAGCGGATACACGTGGTCGATCTGGATCGTGCCCGCCTCGGCCTTGGCGAAGGTGAGCGGATCGCCGGTGTAGGGGTCGGTGAGCGTGCCCTCGACCACCACGCACTCGCGGGTGCCGGGCCGGAAGCGGACACCGGACAACTGCGCGGCCAGCACGTTGTTGCGGGTGTCGCAGCCGTCGTGACCGGCGGGTCCGTCGTGATCGTCGGTCCACGACGGACCGAACACGCAGCGCTGCCGACCGGAACAGCCGCGCTCGTAGCCGCCGGGATGCGGCCGCGACCCGACCACGCGCACGCTGTCGAGCAGTCGTTCCACCTCCGCGCGCGGGGGACTGCCGGGCGCGGGCGCGACCCGCTCGATCAGGCCGCACCCGGTCAGGGCGACGGCGAGGACGAGCAGCAGCGAGACACCGAGCGGAAGACGTCGACGGATGCGCACGGGACTCTTCTACCGGCCGCCACCGACAAGTCGGGACCGAGATACGCGCGTCGGAGTTTCGACTCAGAGCCAGGCGCGCGCGAGCAGGTCGTCCTCGGGCAGCGCCGCGCCGCGCGGCGGGAAACGGGTGGCGGTGATCGAGGGGACGTGGGTGCCGTCGTGGCCGATCAGCCACGAACCGCCGCGCTGTTCGCAGTCGGCGATCTCGGCGAAGGTGCTGAGCAGGAAGACCGCGGCCTCGCCGGGATCGGCGGTGCGGGCCAGGCGCTGGGATTCGCCGGGGCGGGACAGATCCAGCCAGACGCCGCACTGGCCGTCCAGGCGCATCCCGAGGATGTGACGGGTGTCGACGAAGGTGAAGGTGCGCCGCTCCCACGGCGTGGTCGGGGTGAAGCACTGCTCTAGTACCTGGAGCAGAATCGTCATGCTGCTGCCCTGCACTTTCCTAGGACACCGGTGCCGCGGTGGACCCGGCTACGACCAGCGGATATCCCATCCTATCCACCGGGATGCGGAAATCCGGGCTGCGCGCGGGCGTGGCTGTCGGTGCCGCCTGTTTGGATGGGAGCCATGCTGCACGGTCTGTGGTCCCCGGGGTCGGGCCTGCTGCTGTGGATCGACGGCGAGGCCCCGGAGACCGTGCCCGACCCGCTCGGTGCGCTGCTGCGGTCCTCGAAGTTCCGGCATCGCGCGGAAGTCCTCGGCCGCAACGGCCGCGAACGGGTGCGCGCGCACGCCTCCGCCCCCGATCAGGCGGCGGTGGTCCTGCGCCAGCGGTTGCCACGCGAGACGGTCTCCGGCGATCTGCGCTACCTCGGGCATGTGGCGCGGGCGGTCGAACGGTGGGTGCGGGCCGGGCGGATCGTGCCCGAACTGCGGCGCGCCGACGGGCAGTGGTGGGTGCGGTGGCGGTTGCTCGGCGGTGAACGGCAGCGGGCGTGGCTGACGGAGGCGGCGGTGGCGATGCCGCCCGCCCTGCGCGTCGCGGGCAAGCCCGCGGCGGTGCTGGAGGATCTGGTCGCCGAACTCACCGACCCGATCGCGCGCGAAGTGCTCGAGGCCGCCGAGGTCACCCATCCGCTGCTCGCGTCGCTGGTCCGGGACACCCCGCTGGAGGCGGGCAGCCACCGTCTCGCCGAGACGCTGGAGCGCTTGCGCACGTCGCTGACGGTCGAACAGTCCGAACTCGTGCTGCGCCTGCGCGAACCCGACGGGCGTTTCGACGTCGGCGAGGACGAGACGGCGACGCTGTGGCCGCTCGAGGTGTGCCTGCGCGAACCGGGCGAGGCACCGGAACCGGTTCCCCTGCAAGGTGATCCGGCGCTGGTGCGCACCGCGATGGACAAACTGGGCGAGGCCAGGCGGGTCTATCCGCGCCTGCGCGACGTCCCGGGCGATCCGCGCACGATGGACCTGCTGCTGCCCACCCCGGTCGTCGCGGATCTGGTCGAACACGGGGTGCACGCGCTGGCCGAGGCGGGGGTGCGGTTGCTGCTGCCGCGGGCCTGGAACATCGCCGAACCGAGTCTGCGCCTGCGCGTCGACAGCGCTGTCCCCGCCGCCGAGAGCACCGTGGGGATGCGCGGACTGGT
>NZ_BAGG01000020.1 GCF_000308695.1 Nocardia takedensis NBRC 100417
CACCACCAACGGCTCGCCCCGGGCGATGGATCTCGACAGCTTGTCGAACCTGGCCGTGCAGCGCTTCGGCGACGAACGCGTGGTGACCGCCGAAACCCTGCCCGACGCGCTGGAGACGGCCATCGCCCTCGCCGAGGAGGTCGGCGAATCGGGCGAGATGGTGTCCGGCGCGGGCGTGGTGGTCACCGGGTCGGTCGTGACGGCGGGCGCGGCCCGCGCCCTGTTCAAGTCGGTGGTCCGTCAGGACAATGCCCAGAACCGTGGGCTGATCAACGTCGTGCGCCACCTCGTGACCGTTGAGGAGGTCTGAGAAGCATGACTGTCATCAAACTGCACCACCTGCGTCCCGCCCCGGGATCCAAGACCGAGAAGACCCGTGTGGGTCGCGGTGAGGGTTCCAAGGGCAAGACCGCGGGCCGCGGTACCAAGGGCACCAAGGCGCGCAAGAAC
>NZ_BAGG01000019.1 GCF_000308695.1 Nocardia takedensis NBRC 100417
AAACAGATCGTCGGGGCATGACCGTGAGCCCACGCAACGGTTTCCGTCCCACAGCCGCCTCGCGGCGGTGGGCACCGCCCCCGAACAGGCTCACCGCGGTCGCGATCACAGCTGTTCTCGCGGCCCTGCTGGTACTCTCGGGATGGTCAGCGCCGCCGCCCAACCCGCCCCGCCGACCACCCCGACACCGGCCCCGCCGACCACGACAGCACCGCCGATACCCGGCGCAACCGTCGCGCCCGCCCCCACGACGACCCCGTCCCCGTCGCGATGGGTGCAGCCACCGACCCCGAGCCGCCCCATCTCGCCACCCTCGACCACGTCCCCGACTCCGATTCCCGCCCCGTCGGATTCGACCGGGGGCGGGTCGGGTGAGTGTGGGGTGAACAACATCTCGGGGTGTGTGGCGAAGGCGATCGACGGGTTCTTCGCACGCGTGGTCGAGACCTCGCTGAACCCGCTGCTCGATCTGGTCGGGCACACCCTGCTAACCACCCCTGAACCCGGCGAGCTGCCCCATGTCGGGGGGATGTGGGATCGGTCCTGGCAGTTGGTCCTCGCCGTGTACGGGTTGGTGGTGATGGCGGCCGGGGTGCTGCTCATGGTCCGTGAGACGTTGCAGACCCGGTACTCGATCCGTGAACTCGCTCCGCGTCTGGTGGTGGGGTTCGTGGCCGGGGCGATGAGCATGGTCATCGCCACCGCCGCGATCGGTTTCGCCAACGCCTTGGCCCAGACGATCGCCGGGGACGGGGTCGAACCCGACTCGGCCGGCGCGGCATTGACCCGCCTCGCCCCGACCGGCGGCAACAGTCAGATCTTCTCGCTGCTGTTGATGCTCGCGTTGGCGGTGATGCTGCTCGTGCTGCTCATCGCCTACGTGGTGCGGGTCGCGGTCACGATCGTCCTCGTCGTCGCCGCTCCGCTGGCGTTGATGTGTCACGCCCTGCCGGGTTTGGACGGGGTCGCGCGGTGGTGGTGGCGTTCGTTCGCGGCGTGCCTGTCGATCCAGGTGGTGCAATCGCTGATCCTCGTGACGGTCCTGCGCGTGTTCCTGACCCCCGGCGGGTGGGGATTCTTCGGCCCGAACGCCGACGGGATCGCGGACCTGATCGTGGCCCTCGCCCTGATGGGCGTACTCATCAAGACCCCGTTCTGGCTGCTGTCGGTCCTGCGGATCGGCCAAGGCCGCACCTTCGTCGGCTCGATCGCCCGCAGCTACTTCACCTACAAGACCCTCGGCCTACTCAAAGGAGCCGGCGGCGGTGGCGCAGGCTCGCCCGTCAAGCCACCACGCCGACGGACCCCGCGCCCACCGGCCGGCCCGAAAGACCCCTACGCCCGCACCCGCGCGACCCGCGACGGACAGCTCATGTTGCCCCTCGAGGGTGTGCGTCGGGTACCGCGACGACGGGCTCCCGAACCCGCCGGATCGTCCGCGTCCGCGGCGAGGCCGACACCGCCTCGCACGCAGCGCGGGAGGCAACTGGCCTTCGACTTCACCCCACCCGCCCCGCCCGACCCCTACAAGGGTGTCCGGCCGGGACGAGACGGCCAGTACCCGTTGCCGATCCGCGCCACCCGCGTCAAACCCACACCACCACAGGAACCGCCCCGCCCACCGAGCACCCCGACACCGCGCAAGCGTCGACCCGAACAACTCGCGTTCGACTTCGACGCCGCCCCGCCCACACCGGCCGACCCCTACGCCCGGGTGCGCCCGTCGCGGTCGGGTCAGTACCCGTTGCCGTTCCCGGTGGCCCGGGTCAAACCCACACCACCACCGCCTAATCCGCCCCAACCCTCGCCGCCGCCGAGGCGGTCGGTGGGACGGCAGCTACATCTTCCGTTGCCCGATCTACCCGTGCGCCGCCGCGCGCCGCGTTCCCCGCGAGGAGGGAAACTTCGATGACCACACCTGTACGCATCCCCGCCGATGTCGATCGCGGCGACCGTCTACTCGGCCCGTTCACGGCCCGCCAACTCGCCGTGCTGGCACCGACCGCGCTGGGGCTGTATGTCGGGTGGCTCGCTACGAGATCGGTGGTGCCGTCGCTGGTGTATCTGGTGGCCGCCGCCCCGATCGCCGCCCTGGTGACCGTCGCGGTCCTGACCCGCCGCGACGGGCTCCCGGCCGACCTGCTCCTGATGGCCGCGATCCGACACCGATTCCGGGCACGCCACCTCATCGCCCAACCCGAGCACGCGGCACCAGCGCCGGGCTGGATCACCGCCCGCGCCGGCCGGACCCGTTCCCGGGCACCGGTTCCGGCGGCGCTGTCGGCGCGGGAACTCCGGTTGCCGGACTCGGTCACCGACAGCGGCGGCGGGGTGGGGGTGATCGACCTCGGCGCCGAGGGACTCGCCGTGGTCGCGGTCGCGTCCACCCTGAACCTGGCGTTGCGGACCCCGGTCGAGCAGGATGGCCTCGTCGGGCAGCTCGCGGGTTGGCTGCATTCCCTGCGCCAACCCGTCCAGATCCTCATCCGCTCCGCACGATTGGACCTGACGACCCACCTGACCGGCCTGCACGAGGCCGCCGCCGACATGTCCCCGGACCTGGCCGCCGCCGCCCACGACCACGCCGAGCACCTCGCCGAACTCGCATCGCGCGAGCACCTCACCCGACGTCAGGTGCTGCTGATCTGGCGAGAACCCCTGCCCGCCACGAACTCGACACGGCGCAGGAGGGTGGGCAGTGCTCGGGCTCGGCGGGGCTTTCCCCAGGGCGCGCGACGCGGGGCCGAGGCCCGGTTGCTGCGCCGGATGAGCGAGGCCGCCGACCTGCTCGCCCCACTCGGGATCACGGTCACCGCCCTCGAAGACACCCAGGCCACCGCCGTGCTGAGCACCTGCTGCAACCCCGATCGACTCGTCTCGCCGGCGGGCGAGATCACCGGCCGCGACGCCGTCGTCACCACCGGCCCCGCCGTCACGGCGGACCCGTTCGCGCCGGATGGGGTGGGGTTCGGGCCGGAGTCGTTGACGATCGGTACCCGACACCTCGAGATCGGCAGCGACTGGGCCACCACCCTCGCGGTCACCGGCTACCCGCGCGAGGTTACGGCGGGCTGGCTCGGCCCGTTGCTGACCCATCCGGGGCGGGTCGAGGTGGCGGTGCACATCGACCCGGTCGACCCGGTCACCGCCGCCACCCGCCTACGCCGCCAACTCACCCGCCTGGAGTCCTCGCGGATGCACGACGCGCACCGGGGCCGCCTGTCCGACCCGCTGGTCGACGTCGCGGTCGAGGACGCCGCCGACCTGTCCGCGCGGGTCGCGCGCGCCGAAGCCCGCCTGTTCCGGGTCGGGGTCTATCTCACCGTGCACGGCGAGACGGAATCCGAGTTGGCCGAGGAGGTTGCTGCCGTGCGGGCGCTGGCCGCGAGCCTGCTCGTGGACACCGCGACACTGTCTTACCGTGCCGCGCAAGCATGGGCCACGACCCTGCCCCTCGGGCTCGATCTGATTCGGGTGTGCCGCACGTTCGACACCGCCGCCCTCGCCGCGGCTTTCCCCTTCGATTCCCCGCAATTGCCGGTGCCCGATCCGGTCGAGGCCGCTCGCCCGTCCGGGGTGCTCTACGGCCGCGACGCCGCATCCGGTCTGTTGTTCGTGGACAGGTTCGGGGTCGAGGCGCACAACCACAACGCGGTCGTGCTCGGGCGCAGCGGGGCGGGGAAGTCGTATCTGGTCAAGACCGAGATCCTGCGTTCGCTGTATCGGGGGATCGAGCAGGTCGTCATCGACCCCGAGGACGAATACCGGCGGTTGGCCGAAGCGGTCGAGGGAACCTACATCCGCCTCGGTGCACCCGGGGTTCGGCTCAATCCGTTCGACCTGGAAATCCACCTCCACCCCGACGGACGGCGCACCGCCCCGGCGGATGCTCTGAACAGACGGAAGTTGTTCCTGCACACCCTCGTCATCGTGCTGCTCGGTGAGCAGACACCCGCCCACCGGGCGGCCCTGGACACCGCGTTGACCGGCACCTACGCCGCCGTCGGGATCACCGAGGACCCCGCGACCTGGACTCGACCCGCACCGATCCTGGGCCAACTGCGAGACCAACTCGAGGCCCTGGGCACGCCCGCCGGCGGCGAGGTGGCCGCGGGCTTGGCCCCGTTCGTCGGCGGTGGTGCCTTCGCCGAACTGCTGGACGGGGACACGACGATCGCCCCCGAGGGCGCGTTGATCGTGTTCTCACTGCGTGACCTACCCGAAGAACTCAAGGCGATCGGCACGCTGCTCGTGCTGGACGCGACCTGGCGGCGGGTAGCGAATCCGACCGATCGACGGCCCCGAATGGTGACCGTGGACGAGGCGTGGCTGCTCATGCGCCAGCCCGCCGGCGCGCAGTTCCTGTTCCGGGCCGCCAAGAGTTTCCGCAAGCACTGGGCCGGACTCACCGTCGCGACCCAGGACAGCGCTGATGTTCTGTCGACCGAGCTGGGGCGGGCGATCGTCTCCAATGCCGCGACCCAGATCCTGTTGCGGCAGGCACCTCAGGCCATCGACGAGGTCGCGAGCGCGTTCGGGCTCTCCGACGGTGAACGCCAATTCCTGCTCACCGCCGCACGCGGCAGCGGACTGCTCGCGGTCGGCGGCACCGACCGCGCGGTGTTCGGGTCACTGGCCTCACCCACCGAACACGACCTCATCACCACCGACCCCGCCGAACTCATCGACACCGACACCGGTCACGCCGACATCGACCTCGACCAGCCGCCGGCACCGGTCACCGGACCGGACAGCGGCAGGCGCGAGGCGTTTCCCGACGGACGGGCGGCATGACCCCGGATTCCGACATCCGCCCGGGGTGTGTAGCCGGGGTGGTGCTGTCCGGCCCGGCCGTCGCGCGCCCGGGGTCGGCGGGCCGGTGCGGGCGATTGCGGCCCCCGGATCGGGCGCTGCGCGCGATGGCAGGCGCGGTCGGGGTTTCCGGTCGGTGGCCGCCGGGGCGGCGGCAGAAAGCAAGCGCGAGAAGGCAGTTGACGATCCGGGCTGGTCGGAGCGTTCATAGACCCCCGGTGGCCCCGACACGGGCCACCCGAACACAACCGGCCACACCCCGGCGACCCGCCGACCCCGCCCCGGGGCGGTGCCACCGGGACACGACACGAGAGAGGTGTTCATGAACGAGAAATCACCGGCGCGGAAGGTGGTCACACCACTACATCGACGCGGCGAACCCCGCACCCGACGAACGCCGGACACGCCGGCACCGGAGATGGTCGACCTGCGCGCGGGCGGGCTGACCGCCTCGTACCGCATCCGCTACATCGACGGCCCCGAAGCCGTGCGAGTAGCCGATCAGCAGGCGCGCGCCATCGCGGCCCTGCTGCGCTGGCTCGCCACCCAGGACCACACGACCACAACCGCGCTGTCGGGCGTGGTCGATCTCGATGCCCCCGACCGCGACACCGACGACCGGAAGGCGGCCTGAGATGCCCGAATACATCGGCCCCGGCGAGTCGGAGGTGATGGCCGCGCCCATGCCGGCCTTCCTCGGCGCGACCGGCCCCGACCTGTTGGGCATCAGCGGGGGCTCGCAGGTGCCCGTGGCGGTGTTCCTGCGGACATCGACTCGGGACTTGCAGGACCCGACCCTGTCGCTGCCGCGCCAACTCCAGAACTGCCGCAACGTCCTACCGGCGGGGTTCGTCATCGTGGCGTTCTTCTACGACATCGAATCCAGCCGCACGGACCTCGATCTGCGCGGGTTCGGCAACGCGCACGAGGCGTTCGACATCCCCATACCGCGCGACGGGGGACTGGCCGATCTGCTGGCCGAAGCCCGCCACCCGAACCGTCGATTCGAGGCGGTCGTGGTCGAGGAGATCGAACGCGCCGCCCGCTGGACACGCCAGTCCACCCAGCTCGAACACGAGTTGGAACAGGTGGGTATCCCGCTGTTCGCCGCCGACGAGGGACCGATCTCGCTGTCGGAGAAACGCGCCACCCAGGTACTCGTCCGACGGGTGAAACAGGGTGTGGCGGAATGGTTCCTGCGCCACACCCTTGAACAGTCCTGGGAAGGCTACGAACAGCACGCCAAACAGGGATGGAACATCGGCAAGTCCTGCCACGGCTACCTCAACGAGAAGGTGCCGCACCCGGTCGCGGCCAAACGCGAGGAAGGCCGCACCAAGTCCCGACTCGTCGTGGACCCCGAACGCGCCCCCGCCGTGGTGCGGATCTTCCAGTGGCGCTACGACGAACGAATCGCTTACAAGGTGATCGCGGACCGGCTCAACACTGATCTCGACCGGTACCCGCCGCCGGTCCCCAACGGGGTCGGGCGGGCGCGGGGATGCTGGACCACCTCGTCGGTGCGCGAGATCCTGATCAACCCCAAATACACCGGCCACATGGTGTGGAACCGGCGATCGACCAAGAAGGGCGGCAAGCTCATCCCGCCCGAGAAGTGGGTGTGGTCACCCGAACCCACCCACGAGGCGTTGGTCAGCCGCGAGATGTGGGAAGCGGTGCAGCAACGCCGCACCGCCCGACAGGGATCACGCATGGGCGGCAAGAACTCTCACCCCGACACCATCCGAACCTACGTGCTGCGCTCCCACGTCCACCACGCCCAATGCCACCGCCGGATGTCGGGCAAGACACGCGGGAACTACGGCTACTACTCCTGCCAACCCAAACTCGATCGCGTCGCCAAACCCGAGTCCTACGCCGACCACCCCCGCGCGGTCTACGTCCGCGCGGACTCCCTACTCGACTGCGTCGAATCGTTCTTCAACGACCACGTGCTCGGGCGCGACCGGGCCGTGCTGCTACGCCACCAACTACGCGGCCAACAGACCGGCGACCACCACGACACCCAGGCCCGGATCGCCGCGATCGAGAAGACACTCAACGACATCGCCCGCCGACAGGACAACCTTCTCGAGGACCGCGAATCCCGCAGCGCCACCACCGGCGACGAGATGGCCGACGCATGGGCCGAACGGCTACGCCGTCGCTTCGCCGAACTCGAGCAGGAACGCCGAACCAAGACCGGCCAACTGGAAAAGCTGCGCGAGCAAGCCGCCCGACAACAACCCGACGACCCCGACCTGATCGAGCAACTACCCCTTCTCGCGCTGAAACTGACCACCGCCCCCGATGCCCTGCAACGCGACCTGTACGCGGCGTTCGGGATCAAGATCACATACGACCACAACACCAAACACGCGATCATCGCCGTCACGCTGACAACGGACACGGTCAACGCCGCCGCGCAAGCCGCTACCGCACTGGCAGCGCCACCGGAACCAGCAGCGGAACCCCCGCCCACAACAGGGCGAAACAATGTCCAATACAAAACCGTCGACACGGCAACATCAGTTGCCCATGTTTTTGGTGCCCTCGGCAGGATTCGAACCTGCGACACCCGCTTTAGGAGAGCGGTGCTCTATCCCCTGAGCTACGAAGGCTGGTCTCGGTGGACGTTCGGGAGTCTACCGGGTGAGGGGTGGGGGAGAGGAATCGTGGGTGGGGGTGGGTGGGGTCAGAGGGGTGGGAGGTCGGTGCCGGGGTCCATGTGCATGGACAGGCGGGCGGTGCGGATGTGGTGGAGGCCCTCGAGGGCGGTGCGGCGGGCGAGGTGGGCTTGGGTGGGGGTGCGGGCTCGGTCGAGTTGGGCCGCGGCGGCGTAGTGGCGTTCGGCGGCGTCGGCGAGGGCTTGTTTGGCGGTGTCGTTGGTGCCGGTGAGGTTGAGGATCTGGCCGCCGAGGCGTTCGTTGACCTGGTGGGCTTCGGCCACCGCGTCGTCAAGGGCGATGATGGCGTGCTCGCGGGTCTGGCGCAGGGTCAGGGCGAGGATCGCGATGACGATGATCGCGAGTAGGAGTAGCCACGCCATCCTCGGTCGCCTTCCCTCGGAGGTGCTGGATGAATTCGAGCCTACCGGCGGATTGCGGCCTTGGCCGGGGTGAATGAGGGGGAATAGCGGTCGCCCCGTGGGAGGGACTGTCGGTTGTGGTCTCGCAGACTGCGGCGGAGTGCGATCCCTCCCTCGTCCGGCGCGAGGTTTCTTCCGATGGAAGAGAATCGGTCGGCCGAGGAGACCCCGGCCGACCGAAAAGAAACGCGAATTCAGCGGGACGCGAGGACCGCGTCGGCCACCTCGAACTCCGCAGGCTGGAACGACCGGGTCTTCCAGCGGTACAGAACGGTCGCCCCCGGCCAGTTGTTGGTGATCCGCCCGGACGCGTTCCGGTACCAACTGGAGCAGAAGTTCCAGGGGGTGTCCTTGAGTCGGTTCTGCAACCAGTCGTCCCACCGCTGTTCGGCGTCTACGCGAGCGGCGACGAACCGCCCCGGGTGCGCGCCGAGGTATTGGACGGCTTGGCGGATGTAGCGGGCTTGGGCTTCGAGCATGTAGATGATGGAGCCCGCGCCGACGTTGGTGTTGGGGCCGTACATCATGAACAGGTTGGGGAAGTGGGGGACGGAGATGCCGAGGTAGGCGCGGGCGCCTTCGTCGCCCCAGACGTCGGCGAGTTTGCGGCCGCCGGTGCCGTAGATGTTCATGGGGGCGAGAAATTCGGTGCCTTTGAAGCCGGTGCCGTAGATGATGACGTCGACTTCGTGTTCCACGCCGTCGGTGGTGCGGATGCCGGTGGGGGTGACGGCTTCGATGGCGGTGGTTTCGACGGTGACGTTGGGTTGGGCGAGGGCGGGGAAGTATTCGTTGGAGAAGAGTCCGCGTTTGCAGCCGGCGGCGTAGTCGGGGGTGAGTTTGGCGCGCAGGACGGGGTCGGGGACTTGTTTCTCGCGGTGGCGGTCGGCGATCGCGATGACGGGGTGTTTGATCGCGGGGATGTCGGTCAGGCCGAGGGCGAGGGCTTCGAAGAGGCCCCAGATCGCGAAGCGTTCGGCGAGCCGGGTGGGGGGCAGGTATTTGAAGACCGCTTTGTGGGTGGTGCTGTATTCGGTGTCGAATTTGGGCAGCACCCAGGCGGCGGAGCGCTGGAACAGGGTGAGGTGTTCGACTTTCGGCTGGATGCGCGGAATGTATTGGACGGCGCTGGCTCCGGTGCCGATGCAGGCGACGCGTTTCCCGGTGAGGTCGACGTCGTGGTTCCATTCCGCGGAGTGGAACGCGATGCCCTCGAAGGTGTCGATGCCGGGCAGGTTCGGCATCGCGGGGCGCGAGAGTTGGCCGACGGCGGGGATGAAGATGTCGGCGGTGATGGTCTCGCCCGCGGCGGTGGTGATCTTCCACTTGCCGTCGGTTTCGTCGAATTCGGCGTCGGTGACTTCGACGCCGAAGCGGATGAAGCGGGCGAGGTCGTGTTTGCGGGCGACGCCGCGCATGTAGGCGTGGATGTCGGCCTGTTCCGAGAAGCGCCGTGGCCAATCGGATTTGGGCTCGTAGGACCACGAGTAGAGCGGTGACGGCACGTCGCAGGCGGCCCCGGGGTAGGTGTTCTCCCGCCAGACTCCGCCGAGGTCGGCGGCCTTCTCAAGGATGGTGAAGTTGTTCAGCCCGGCCCGCCGGAGCTCGAGTGCCATTCCGAGTCCGGCGAAACCCGCCCCGAGGATGATGATGGACGGCTCTGTCATGATTCGAATGTAGGCCGCACGACCTGCGAATCCCGAGAGAACGCCGGACATCTAATCCATATTTTCGGCCATTTCAGCGCAGGGCCTCTTTCAGCACCGCGACGGCTTGGGCGACGGCGGCGACGGCCGCGTGGGTGTCGTGCAGGGCGTTGAGCATGACGAAATCGTGGATCATCGCGGCGTAGCGGACCTGGGTGACGGGCACGCCCGCGGCCCGCAGTTTGGCGGCGTAGGCCTCGCCTTCGTCGCGCAGTACGTCGACCTCGGCGTTGATGACCAGCGCGGGCGGCAGGCCGGTCAACTGCTCGGTGGTGGCGCGCAGCGGTGAGGCGGTGATCTGGGCGCGGTCGTTCTCGTCGGTGGTGTATTGGTCCCAGAACCAGCGCATGCCCTCGCGGGTCAGGAAGTAGCCCTCGGCGAACCGCTGGTAGGACGGGGTGTCGAAGGCGGCGTCGGTGACGGGATAGAACAGCACTTGGTGGCGGAAGGCGACGTCGCCGCGCTCCTTGGCCATCAGGGTCAGCGCGATCGCCATGTTGCCGCCCACCGAATCGCCCGCCACGGCCAGGCGCGCGGCGTCCAACCCCTTCGAAGCGCCGTCGGTGGTGACCCACTGGGCGACGCGGTAGGACTGCTCGTTGGCGACGGGGTAGCGGGCCTCGGGGGAGCGGTCGTATTCGGGGAAGACGACGGCGGCGTGCGCGCCGACGGCGAGGTCGCGGACCAGGCGGTCGTGGGTGTGGGCGTCGCCGAAGACCCAGCCCGCGCCGTGGGTGTAGAGGATGACGGGCAGCGGACCCTCGGCGCCCAGGGGTTTGACGATGCGGACCGGCACCGACCCGGTGGGCCCGCCCTCGACGGTGATCCACTCCTCGTCGATCTCGGGTTTGAAGATCGGGCTGTCCTGCACGCCGTCGACGGTCTTGCGGCCCTCCTCGGGCGCGAGCTGGAACAGGAACGGGGGTTCGGAGGTCGCGTCGACGAACTCCTGCGCCGCCTGTTCGAGGGAGATGCCCAACGGGTTGCCTGCCATGGTCCGAACCTCTCGTCGCGGGGGCGGACGTCCTGCCCGACCTGCGACAAGTCTCGCGAGCGGACACGGTTGCCGCCCCGCGCGACAGGCCGGGAATGCCGTGGATCAGGACACGATCAGCTCGCGGCCAGACCGCGGGCGATGACCAGACGCTGGATCTGGTTGGTGCCCTCGAAGATCTGCATCACCTTCGCCTCGCGCATGTAGCGCTCGACGGGGAAGTCCTGGGTGTAGCCGTAGCCGCCGAAGACCTGCACCGCGTCGGTGGTGACCTTCATCGCGGCGTCGGTGGCGACGAGTTTCGCGACACTGGCCTGACGCGAATAGGGCAGGCCGGCGTCGCGGCGGCGGGCGGCGTCGAGGTAGGTGGCGCGGGCGGAGTCGACAGCGGCGGCCATGTCGGCGAGCAGGAAGCCCAGACCCTGGTGGTCGATGATGTGGCGGCCGAACGCCTCGCGTTCCTTGGCGTAGGCGACGGCGTCGTCCAGGGCGCGCTGGGCCAGGCCGACGGCGATCGCGGAGATGCCGAGGCGGCCGGAGTCCAAGGCGCTGAACGCGATCGACAGTCCTTGGCCCTCCGCGCCGATCAGCCGTTCGGCGGGCAGCACGGCCCCGTCGTAGGCGGCGGTGGTGGTGGGGATGGCGCGCAGGCCCATCTTCTGTTCGGGCTTGCCGAAACTCAGCCCTTCGGTGTCGGCGGGGACCAGGAAACAGGAGACGCCGCGCGACCCCTCGCCGGTGCGGGCGAACAGGGTGTAGAAGTCGGCGCGGCCGCCGTTGGTGATCCACGCTTTGGCGCCGGTGATCCGGTAACCGTCGTCGGTCTTCTCGGCGCGGCAGCGCAGCGCGGCGGCGTCGGAGCCCGCGTGCGCCTCGGACAGGCTGTAGGCGCCGACGGTGTCGCCCGAGAGCATCTCGCCCAGCCAGCGGTCCTTCTGCTCGTCGGCGCCGTAGGCGAACAGGGGGTGACAGGACAGGCTGTGCACGCTGACGGCGATGGCGACCGCGGCCCACCGGCTCGCGAGTTCCTCGAGCACCTGGAGGTAGACCTCGTAGGGCTGACCGCCGCCGCCGAACTCCTCCGGATACGGCAGGCTCAGCAGGCCCGCGGCGCCGAGGGCGGGCAGCGCGCCGTCGGGGTAGGTCCCGGACTTCTCGCACTCCACGACCCGCGGTTCGAGGACTTTGTCGGCGATGTCGCGGGTCAACTCGATCAGGTCGCGCGCTTCCGGCGTCGGCAGCATCCGATCAACAGGCATGGTCCTGTTCTACCGCGCGATCCCCTCCGGCGACAGAGCGGCGTCGAGGCTCGTGACAACGACCGACCCGCGCGGGCGGACCGCGGGCAGAGCGCACAAATGTCCGGTACTGGCCCGTACGGACCCCTCCCACCGGATGTCTACCGTTGGGTAGCATCCCGGACTGTGACGTGGCTCATGTGGCCGCGGTGGATGAAGGAGTTCCGATGTTGAGCACCATGCAGGACGAGCCGCTGTCGCTGGCGACACTGTTGAACTACGCCGCGACCTTCCGCGGTGACAGCACGGTCTCCACCTGGACCGGCGACGGCGTGCGCACGATGACCTTCCGCGAACTGGGCCGCGACTCGGCCCGCCTGGCGAACGCCTTGCGCGGACTCGGCATCGACGTGGGCGACCGGGTCGCCACCTTCATGTGGAACAACAACGAGCACATGGTGGCCTACGCGGCGGTGCCCGCGATGGGCGCGGTGCTGCACGCGCTCAACATCCGGCTCTTCCCGGATCAGTTGGTCTTCGTGGCCAACCACGCCGAGGACCAGGTGGTCATCGTGGACGGGACGCTGCTGCCGATGTTCGCCCAGTACCTGCCGAAGCTGAAGACCGTGCGGCACGTGATCGTCGCCAACGGCGACGCCGCGGCGCTCGAGGCCCCCGAGGGCGTGCGGGTGCACTCCTACATCGACCTGCTCGCCGCCCAGCCCGACACCTACGACTTCCCGGTCATCGACGAACGCGCCGCCGCCGCCATGTGTTACACCTCCGGCACCACCGGCGACCCGAAGGGCGTGGTGTATTCGCACCGCTCCAACTGGCTGCACGCCATGCAGGTCATCTCGCCCAACAGCATGGGCTTCACCGACGCCGACACCGTGCTGGCGATCGTGCCGTTGTTCCACGCCAACGCCTGGGGCCTGCCGTACGCGGCGCTGATGTCGGGCGCGAACCTGATCATGCCCGACCGATTCCTCCAGCCGGGACCGCTGCTGGAACTGATGGAACATCAGCGGCCGACCTTCGCGGCGGCGGTGCCGACCATCTGGGGCGGCGTGCTGGCGGGGCTGGAGGCCAAACCGCAGGACATCTCGCACATGCGGACCGTGGTGGTCGGCGGGTCGGCGGTGCCGCCGTCGATGATGCACGCCTTCCAGGACAAGCACGGCGTGCGCATCCTGCACGCGTGGGGCATGACCGAGACCTCGCCGCTGGGCAGCGTCTCGCACCCGCCGACCGGGGTCACCGGGGCCGAGGAATGGGCGTACCGCTACAGCCAGGGCCGTTTCCCGGCCGGCGTGCGGGCGCGGCTGGTGGGCGACGACGGTTCGGTGGTGCCCAACGACGGACAGTCGCTGGGGGAGTTGGAGGTCCGCGGTCCGTGGATCACCGGCTCCTACTACTCGCCCGACGGCACGCAGGTCGACCCGGACAAGTTCGACGACGGCTGGCTGCGCACGGGTGACGTCGGCAAGATCACCCCGGACGGCTATCTGACGCTGGTCGACCGCTCCAAGGACGTCATCAAGTCCGGCGGCGAGTGGATCTCCTCGGTCGACCTGGAGAACGCGGTGATGGGGCATCCGGCGGTGGCCGAGGCCGCGGTGATCGGCGTGCCCGACGAGAAGTGGGACGAGCGGCCGCTGGTGGCGATCGTGCTGAAGGAGGGCTCGGAGCCGACCGAGGCCCAAGCCGACGAACTGCGCGGGTTCCTGGCCGACAAGTTCGCGAAATGGCAGTTGCCGGAACGTTGGACGTTCATCGCGGAGGTGCCCAAGACCAGCGTCGGCAAATTCGACAAGAAGCGGTTGCGCGGACAGTACGCCGAGGGCGAGCTCACCGTTCTGACGCTGGCGTGAGCGGTGCGGGCGGGGGATGCGCGCATCCCCCGCCCGGCCGGGTCAGCAGTTGCGCAGTTCCGGGCTCTGGTTGAGCAGTTGGGCCCTGGCCCCGGTGAAGCGGGTGTAGGTGTCGCCGCCGACGGCCGAGAGCGGGAACGCCGCCACCCGGTGACAGTTCTGGAAGGCCAGCTTGACGCCGAAGTGGCGTTCCAGGCCCGCGCGGATGGCGTCGGAGGCCATGGCGCGCAGCAGTTGTCCGCGCGCGACCTCGTCGGGCGGGGCGATCAGGTTGTCGGCGTACTCGTCGGCGCCGTCGGCCAGCTCACCGGCGACCCGACTGACCACCTCCCACGCGTAGGGCAGGGAGATACGGACGCATTCGACGAAGTCCGCGTCGTCGATCTCGCCTGCTTCGGCGCGTTCGAGCAGTGCGGTGGGGACATCGAGGGACATGGCGCTCTCCTCCTGGGACGGGGTGGACGGGGACGCCCCGACGATTCTAATCGACAGTCGTTGTCAACAAGACTGGATTCGCCGTGAAAGTGCCGTCTCCAGTGCGGTTTTCGCGTCGCGCGCCAGCGAGGCGACCAATTCGCCCGCCGGTAGCTCCGGACTCAGCGACTGGGTCTGACCCGCCCAGAGATTCACCTCCTCGCGGTTGCCCGCCGCCCGTGCCGCCGCCCGCAGCGGTGCGGTGGCGTAGTGGATCTCGGGATAGGCGACCGGCGCGCTGGCCGAATGCTCGGCCATGAAGCGGTTGCGGATGCCGCGGGCCCGGCGACCGGTGAAGGCGCGGGTCAGCGCGGTCGGTTCGGCGGAACCCACCGCGGCGCGGTGCACCGGGTTGGTGCCCGCCTCCGGGCAGCGCAGGAAGATCGTCCCGAGTTGGGCGGCCGCCGCGCCCGCCGCCATCGCCGCCGCGATCCCCGCGCCCGTGCTCAAGCCGCCGGTCGCCACGATCGGCAGGTCGACGTGGGCGCGCAGCAGTTGCAGCAGTGCCAGCAGGCCCAGGGGGTCGACCGGGTCGTCCGCGACGCGGTCGATGAAATTCGCGCGGTGACCGCCCGCTTCGGCGCCCTGGGCGATCAGCGCGTCCGCGCCCGCGTCGCGGGCGATCCGGGCCTCGCCGACCGAGGTCACCGTCACCCACACCTCCGTGCCGACGGCGCGCAGTCGCGCGATCTCCGCGGCGTCGGGGCAGCCGAAGGTGCAGGTGACCACCGCGACCGGGTCCGCCACGAGCAGGTCGAGTTTGGCGGCCCAGTCGTCGGTGTCGTGCGCGGGCGCGCCGAGTTCGTGGTCGCGTCCGAGTTCGGCCAGGTAGTCGGCGAACTCCGCGGGCGGCGTCGCCGGGCCGGGGACGAACAGGTTGACGCCGAACGGGAGGGGGGCGCCCGCGCGGGTGGCCGCGATCCGGCGGGCGAGTTCGTCGGCGGGCAGGTATCCGGCGGCCAGCAGGCCGAGGCCGCCCGCTTCGCCGACCGCGACGGTGAGTTCCGGGGTGGAGGGTCCGCCCGCCATCGGGGCCAGGACGATCGGGACGCGCAGTTCGTCGATGATCACGTGTCGAGTCTGGCCGACCGTGCTGGTCGTGGGCTTTCCGGCGGCCTCCGATAACGATGTTCGCGGCGTTTCGTTACCTCCCTACGGCCCTATCTACCTGGGGAAATGAAAAAAGATGGGGCCAGAAGGTTGCGAAATGGTCACGGCGGGGTAGAGTTCGCGTCACAACGGATGCCGAAACGTTACGAAGTTTCGGGAGCCCCGATCGGGGTAACGCTTGAAGGCTTCGTTGTCCAGAGTAGGTCGGAGACCAACGCAGGTCGGACGCTAGGACGAAGCTTTGTCGCAGCACCGGGTAGGCCCCAGTTCCATCACCGTCATGAGCCTCATCGGCGAATGCGGCATCGACGGCACCGTCGGCACCAAGAGCCGGCCCACCCGTCACCGCGCCGAATCCTCCTCGGCCGAGCGCATCCGGATGGCGGCGGGCGCCGCCGTCGCCGCGGGCGCGCTGGTCGGCACCGTCTCCCAGGTCGCCCCGGCGCTCGCCGCCCCGCTGACCGGACACGATGTCGAGGACGCGGCCAAGGCCACCGAGCCGATCACCTTCCAGGCCACCGCCGAGGTCCCGGTCACCCAGGCCAAGTTCGACGCGGCCGTCGAGGAACAGACGCCCGTCGCCGAACCGGTGGCCCAGGCCGCGCCGGTCGCCGCGCCGGTCGCCGCCCCCTTCGGTCTCCAGAACCTGCCCCCGGAGATCGCCAACCCGCTCTCCCAGGTCGAGGACATCCTCAAGGGCGTGCAGCAGCACGTCGCCCCCGCGCCCGCCGCGGTCCGTCCGGTCGCCGGCGCCATCAGCTCCGGATTCGGTAGCCGCTGGGGTGAATTCCACTACGGTCTGGACTTCGCCGATCGCCTCGGCGCCCCGATCCACTCGGTCAGCAACGGAACGGTTATCGAAGCCGGTCCCGCCTCCGGGTTCGGCCTGTGGGTGCGCGTGCTCCAGGACGACGGCACCACCGCCGTCTACGGGCACGTCAACGACATGCTGGTCAGCGCGGGCCAGAAGGTGCGCGCGGGCGATGTCATCGCGACGGTCGGCAACCGCGGCCAGTCCACCGGCCCGCACCTGCACCTGGAGATCTGGGATCAGGGCGGCAGCAAGATCGACCCGATGCCCTACCTGGCAGCGCGTGGCGTGCCCATGCACTGGGGCCCGTCGGAGCACTGAGACACGCTGCCCGGCTCGAACTCCGACTTCGCGCACCCGGTCACTCACATGGGGGATCCGGCACATCGGCGGTCGTACGAGGACCGCGCGGCGAGTTTCGCCGATATCCCTCCGACAGGACCGGCCGACCCCCGAGGTGGGCTCTTGACCGAACTCGGCGACATCTTCGAGCCGGGATCACCGCACGGCCGGACCTATGCCGCGCTGGTGCACCATCCGCGATCCGGCCTCGCCGAGATCGCCCGACTGCTGAGCGTCAGCCCCGAGGACGCCGCCGAATCGTTGGCGGTGCTCTGCGAACTACAGGCCGTGGTGAAAATCGAAGGCGCGGCGGGCGAACCGATCTGGGACGCGCACGCGCCGGAATCGCTGTCGGAGTTCGAGGCCCGACGCCGCCAGCACGCCATCAACCAGATGCACGCCTCCGCGGCCCGGTTGAGCGAGACCTTCCGGTCGGTGCGGCGCTCGCCCCGCGCGCAGGGCGCGATCGTGCCCGTCTACGAACGACTGGAGATGCTGGCCGATTTCGAGGAGATGCAGACCGGGGCGCGCACCTGCGTCAAACTCATCGAACGCGGACCGTATCTGAGCGACGCCGAACGCGAACAGCGGTTGTTCCTGCTCAAACGCGCCCGACTGGGCGAGGGGATCCGCTACCAGACGCTCTACCAGGACACCATCTACCAGGACGCCGACCGTCTGCGGCACGCGCTGGCCACCAACGCCAGTGGCGCGCAGGCCAGGACGCTGCCGGAACCGCCGTTCAAGCTGATCATCAGCGACGACGACCGGGCCAGTCTGGTGCTGCACGCCGACGAGCGTCGACCCGATCCGATGGGGTTGCGGATCACCGGGTCGCCCGCGCTGCGACTGCTGGTGCGCACCTTCGACGTGCTGTGGGGGCTGGCCGCGCCGATCTCGGTCAATCCGGCGGCCGAGGAACTCGACGAACGCGACAAGGCGATCCTGACCCTGATGGGGTTGGGAGCCACCGACGACACCATCGCCCGCAGGCTGGGCATGTCCCGGCGGACGGTGGTGCGGCGCACCGCGCGACTGCTGGAACGGCTGGGTGCGAGCACCCGATTCCAGGCCGGTGTGCAGGCCACGCGACGGGGCTGGCTATGATCTGGCAACTGGCGGTGTGCTGCTCTAGCACGAACATCGGAGTTCCGTCACGACGCCACTTTCTGTGGTCTCATTAGGGCGCAACGCCCCGAATACGAATACCTCTTGCTTGTTCGACACCGATGCGCCGAGGCGGATCGGGTTCCGGCCTGGTCGGTGGGTTTTCGGCGCTGGAACGGCTAGACGCGAGAGGAATGCTGTACTCGGATGGATGGGGTGCGTCGGACTGCTCGCGGTAGGAGCAGGCGCAGGGCCGGCGGGCCGCTGTTCGTGGGCCTGCTCACAGCGGCCGTCGAATCGGCGGCCGATTCGCTCGCCGTCGTCGCGCCGGCCACCGACGGGCACCCGCGCCGCGAACTCACCTACACCGACCTCGACGCCCGGTCCTCGCGCCTGGCGCGGGAACTCATCGCGCGCGGCATCGGCCCCGGCGACGTGGTCGCCCTCGGTCTGACCCGCTCGCTGGAATCCGTCCTCGCCGTGTGGGCGGTCGCCAAGACCGGCGCGGCCTACGTCCCCGTCGACCCGACGCTGCCGACCGAACGCCGCGCCTACCTGATCGCCGATTCCGGGGCCGTGCTCGGCCTCACCGTGACCGCGCGCCGGGATCGCTTCGACACCGCGATCGACTGGCTGGAACTCGACGACCCGGCCCAGCGGGCGCGGATCGAGGCGCGGCCCGCCCACCCCGTCTCCTATCTGGACCGGGTGCGCGCGCTGACCGAACACCACGCCGCCTACGTCCTCTACACCTCGGGGTCCACGGGACGCCCCAAGGGCGTGGTGGTCACCCACACCGGTCTGGCCGCCCTGATCGCCGCGACCCGCGAGCGCTACGGGGTGGACGCGGGCGCGCGGGTGCTGCACGTCTGTTCGCCGAGTTTCGACGTGTCGGTGCTGGAACTGCTGCTCGCCTTCGGCGCGGGCGCGACCCTGGTCATCGCGCCGCCGAGCGCCTTCGGCGGACCGGAACTGGCGGCGCTGCTGCGCCACGAGTCGGTCAGCCACCTGGTGATCACGCCGGCGGCGCTGGAATCGGTGGAGCCCGGGGACTTCCCCGCGCTGCGCGGGGTGGTCGTCGCGGGCGACGCGTTCGGCCCGGGTCTGGTGCGGCGCTGGGCGACCGGCGGGCGCGCCTTCCACAACGGCTACGGCCCCACCGAGGCCACCATCCTGGCCACCACCGGCGACCCGTTGCTTCCAGGGGAGCCGATCACCATCGGGTCCGCGCTGCCCGGGGTGGGCGCGGTGGTGCTGGACGCGCGACTGCGCCCGGTGCCCGCCGGGGTGAGCGGCGAACTGTATCTGTCCGGTCCCGCGCTGGCCCGCGGCTATCTCGGCCGCCCCGCCCTCACCGCCGATCGCTTCGTGGCCAACCCGTTCGGCACCGACGCGGGCGCGCGGATGTATCGGACCGGCGATCTGGTGCGCAGGCGCGCGGACGGCGCGCTGGACTATCTGGGCCGCACCGATTTCCAGGTCAAGATCCGCGGTTTCCGCGTCGAGTTGGGCGAGATCGACGCCGCGCTGGGCGCGCACCCCGCGGTCGACTACGCGGTGACGCTCGGTGCGACCGCCCCGTCCGGCGCGACCGTTCTCGTGTCCTATGTGTTGCCGCACAAGGGAATCGCACTCGACACCGCCGAGCTGTCGAGTTCTCTCGCCGACACCCTGCCGGCGCACGCGGTGCCGACCGCGATCCTGGTCCTCGACGCGATCCCGTTGACGCCCAACGGGAAACTGGACCGGCAGAAACTGCCCGCGCCCGTCTTCGAGTCGGCGTCCGCGCACGCGCCGGCCACGGCGGTCGAAACGCAACTGGTCGAACTGTTCGCGCAGGTCCTGGGCGTGCGAGTGGGAACGCGGGATTCGTTCTTCGCCTCGGGCGGCGACAGCATCCTGTCGATCCAACTGGTCTCGCGGGCCCGCGCCGCCGGGCTGAACTTCACCCCGCAGGACGTGTTCGAACAGCGCACGGTCGCCGGACTGGCCCTGGTCGCGACATCCGGCGGCGACGGCGGGCCGACACTGACCGAACTGCCCGGCGGCGGCGTCGGGACGCTGCCCGCGACCCCGGTACTGGCCGCCCACCTGGCCGACGGACGGGTGTTCGGCCGGTTCACCCAGCAGATGGTGCTCGCGCTGCCCGCCGACGCCGAACCCGAGAAGGTGCTGTCCACTCTCGCCGCGGTGCTCGACCATCACGACATGCTGCGCGCGCGGGTGCGTGTCGAGGACGGACGCCACGCGCTCGAGGTGCTGCCCGCGGGCGCGATCGACGTGCGCGACCTGCTGACCCGCGTGGAAATCCCGGCCGGCCTCGACGCCGCCCAACGCGCCGTCTTCGCCGACACCGCGGCCGAATTCGCGATGAACCGCCTCGATCCCACCGTCGCCCGGGTGATCGCCTTCACCTGGCTGGCGCGGCCCGACGGGCCCGACGCGCTGATCGTCGCGGCCAGTCACTACGTCATCGACGGGGTGTCGTGGCGCATCCTGATCGGCGATCTCGTCGCCGCCTGGACGGGACGGGGCACGCTGCCCGCGGTGGGCACCTCGTTCCGGCGATGGGCGCACGGACTTGTCGACGACGCGAGCGCGCGCGTCGCGGAACTGCCCTACTGGCAGGCGATCTCGGCGACACCTGATCCGCTGCTCGGCACGCGCGGCCTCGACCGCGAGGTCGACACCGCCGCCACCGTGCGACGGGTGGCGGTGGGAGTGCCGCCGGAGATCACCTCGGCGGTGCTGACCCGATTGCCCGCCGTCTACCGGGGCGGGGTCAACGACGGACTGCTGGCCGCGCTGGCCATGGCGGTACGCGCGTGGCGGGCCGCGCGCGGCGTCGACGCGCCCGCGACCCTGATCCGCCTGGAAGGTCACGGGCGGGAGGAATCCGCCGTCCCCGGCGCCGACCTGACCCGTACGGTCGGCTGGTTCACCAGCATGTACCCGGTGGCGCTCGACCTGTCCGGCCTCGACGCGCGAGCGGTGTGGCGCGGCGGCGACCCCACCGGCGCACTGCTCAAATCGGTCAAGGAACAGTTGCTCGCGGTGCCGGACCGGGGGATCGGCTACGGCATTCTGCGTCACCTCGGCGCGGACGACGCGCCGGCCGCCCCGCCCCCGCAGATCGGCTTCAACTACCTGGGCCGGGTCTCCGCCGACCTCCCCGACGGGGCGGGCGACCTCGGTTGGCTGCCCACCGACGACTGGGGCGAACCCACCGCCGACCAGGACCGCCTGCTGCCCGCCGCCGCGGTCATCGACATCAACACGATCGTCACCGACAGCGCGACCGGCCCCCGCCTCAGCGCCTCGTTCGCCTACGCGAGCGAGATCCTCGACGCCGCCGCGGTCCGCGAACTGGCCCGGCACTGGGTGGAAGCGCTCGGCGTGCTCGCCGGCCACGCCGACGACCCCCGCGCGGGCGGACTCACCCCCTCGGACGTGCCGCTGGTCGAGGTCGGCCAAACCGAACTGGACGCGTGGTCGCGGACCCACCCGAACGCCTCAGACGTGCTGCCGCTCTCACCGTTGCAGAGCGGCCTGCTGTACCTGACCCAGGTCGCCGCCGACGAACCGGACCCCTACCTGCTCCAACTGGACGTCGAACTGGGCGGAACGGTCGTCGCCGACCGGTTGCGCCGCGCCGCACAGCGCGTCCTCGACCGGCACCCGACGCTGCGGGTCGCCTTCGCCGCCACCGCCGACGGCGATCCGGTGCAAATCGTGACCGAAGGCGCGCGGGTGCCCTGGCGGGTGATCGACCTCCCCGGCGACGCCGCTCCCGCCGACCTGCTCGCCGACGAACAGCGCGACCGCTTCGACCCCGCGCGGGCTCCGCTGCTGCGATTCACCCTGTACCGCACCGCATCCGGGTCCGCCCACCTGATCCTGACCGCCCACCATCTGCTGCTGGACGGCTGGTCCATGCCGCTGCTGATGAAAGACCTGCTCGTCGCCTACGCGGCCGACGACGCGCTCCCGCCCGCGCGGCCGTATCGCGACTACCTGCGCTGGCTCGCGGACTACGACCGCGACGCCGCCCGGACCGCCTGGCGTGCCGCGCTGGCCGGCCTCGCGCCGACCCGACTGGCCGAATTCCACTCCGCGCCAGACTTTCCCGATGCGGGCCACCAGACCTACGCCGCCGACCTGACCGTCGAGCAGACCGGCAGGCTCGTCGAATTCGCCGCCGCGCACGAGATCACGGTCAACACCGCCGTCCAAGCCGCCTGGGGACTCGTGCTCGCCTCCTGCGCGGGCCGCACCGACGTCGCCTTCGGCGCGGTCGTCTCCGGCCGCCCACCGCAACTCGACGGCGTGGACGAGATCGTCGGACTGTTCGCCAACACCGTCGCGGTGCGCGTCGCCGGGACGGCCGAGGACACGGTGGGCGCACTGCTGACCCGCCTCCAGCGCGAACAGGTCGCGCTGCTCGCCCACCACCACATCGGCCTGGCCGACATCCACCGCGCCGCCGGCGTCACCGACCTGTTCGACACCCTGCTCGCCTACGAGAGCTACCCCGTCGACGCCGACGGCCTCCGCGACGCCTACGGCGCCATCGACGGCCTGGAAATCGTCGACCTGCACAGCGTCAACGTCACCCACTATCCCGTCGCCGTCCTCGCCGAACTCGGCGCGAATCTCGACCTGCGCGTCCAGGTCCGCCGCGACCGGATCGCCCCCGACCTGGGGCGCGCCCTGGCCGACCGCCTCCGCACCTTCCTTCTCGCCTTCGCGACCGACCCGAACACCACCGTCGCCCAAATCCTCGCCCGCGCCGACAGTCGCGACGTCATCGCGCGCACCGCCTACTGGCGCGCCACCCTGGCCGGCCTGCCCGAGGAACTGGACCTGCCCCGCGACCGGTCACGGGCCGCCTCGGGTCGGCGCATCGGCGCCGAGCGGGACGCGGGATTCGGGGTGGTCGGGGGTGTACTGGACCCGTCGACGTCCGAGCGGGTCGCGGAGTTGGCGGCGAGTGTGGGCGCCGGCGTGCCGAGTGTTCTGTGCGCGGCGTTCGCGGCGCTGCTGGCGCGGGTTTCGGGGAGTACGGACATCGCCGTCGCGACTCCGTGGACCGCGCCGGAGGACGGCGTGGTGGTGCTGCGCACCGAGATCGCGCCGGACCTCGCATTCGCCGCCGTGCCCGCGCGCGTGGAGGATGCCGCGTCGGCGGCCTTCGCCCACGGCACGATTCCGGCCGGGGTGCACGCCGACGTTCCGGTGCTGTTCCGGGTCGGGTCCGCGCCGCGCCCGGCGGGGCGGTTCCAGTTGGACCTGCGCGTCGCGCCGGGCGGGTCGTTGCCGTCGGACCTCAGGTGGACCACCGACGCTGTTGGGGCAGAGTGCGTAAGCGGCAAGGCAGCGGAAATCGCCTTCGAATTCGGCTATGACGCCGATGTTTTCGCGCGGGAGACCGTCGAGGCGCTCGCCGGGCGGTTCGTTCGGCTGGTGACGGCCGCGGTGGCGGACCCCCGGACATCGGTGGAGGATCTGCCGGTGCTCGCGGAGGGTGAACCGGTGCGGGTGGGTGGGGACGGGGAGTCCGTTCCGGCGGTGACTTTCGCCGATCTGTTGGCGCGGGGGCGGGCGTTGGGGGAGGAGCGGGTCGCGATCCGGCACGGTGGTCGGTCGGTGACCTACGGGGAGTTGTCGGCGGAGACCTCGCGGATCGCGCGGATGTTGGCGGCGCGCGGGATCGGGCCGGAAGACGTTGTGGCGGTGGTGTTGCCGCGTTCGGCGGAGATGGTGGTCGCCGCGGTGGCCGTGGCGGCGACGGGGGCGGCGCATCTGCCGGTGGACCCGAATTATCCGGCGGAGCGGATCCGGCATCTGCTGACGGATTCGGGGGCGGTGGCGACGCTGACCGTCGGCGCGTACGCGGCGGATCTGCCGGTGGGGTCGGAGGTGGTGATCCTCGATGACCCGGCGACGGTGGCCGAGCGGGAGACCTGGTCGTCCGAGCCGCTGACCGACGCCGACCGGGTGCGGCCGTCGGACCCGCGGCATCCTGCGTATCTGATCTACACCTCGGGGTCGACGGGGACGCCGAAGGGGGTCGTGGTGACCCACGCGGGTCTGGCCGGGCTGCTCGCGGAGGCGGTGCGGCGGTACGGGCTGGGGCCGCGGCATCGGATGTTGCACATCTGTTCGCCGAGTTTCGATCCGTCGGTGCTGGAGTGGTTGTGCGCGTTCGGGGTCGGGGCCGGGTTGGTCGTGGTGGATGCCGCGATCGGCGGCGGCGCGGATCTGGCGGAGGTGCTGCGGGCCGAGGCGGTCACGCACGCGATCATCACGCCCGCGGTGCTCGGCACGGTCGATCCGGCGGGGTTGCCCGCGCTGGAGGTGGTGTCGGTCGGCGGTGACGCGACCACGCCGGAACTGTTGGCCGCGTGGCAGCCGGGCCGCCGGTATCTCAACGGCTACGGTCCCACCGAGACGACCATCATCTCGACTTACGCGGAATTGACGGCGGGGCAACCGATCACGATCGGCGCGCCGGTGCGCGGGACGGTGGCGCTGGTGTTGGACGCGCGGTTGCGTCCGGTGCCGCCGGGTGTCGCGGGGGAGTTGTATCTGGCCGGTGACGGACTGGCCCGCGGGTATCGGCACCGCCCGGGGCTGACCGCGCAGCGTTTCGTCGCGGACCCGTCGGGCGCGCCCGGGGCCAGGATGTATCGCACCGGTGACCTGGTGCGCTGGACGCGCACGCGGCACGGGTGGGAACTGGTCTACGTCGGCCGCGGTGACGCGCAGTTGAAGGTGCGCGGGTTCCGGGTGGAGCCGGGGGAGATCGACGCGGTGCTGGTCGCGGACCCCTCGGTGGCGACCGCGGTCACCGTGGGGCGGACGCTGCCGTCGGGTCGACTCGGGCTGGTCTCCTATGTGGTGCCCGCGCCCGGCCACGCACCCGACCCGGTCGGGCTCGCCGACGCGGTGGCCGCCCGCCTGCCCGCGCACATGGTGCCCGCCGCGATCGTGACCCTCGACGCCGTTCCGCTCACGGCCAACGGCAAACTCGACCGCCGCGCCCTGCCCGAACCCGTGTTCGCCGCCGCGCCGGCCGCGCGTGCGCCGCTGGGTCCGGTGGAATCGCGTCTGGCGGACCTGTTCGCGCAGGTCCTGGGCGTGGCGTCGATCGGGGCGCAGGAGTCCTTCTTCGCCGCGGGCGGCGATTCGATCATGTCGATCCAGTTGGTGTCGCGCGCCAAGGCCGCGGGTCTGGTGTTCACGGCGCGCGATGTGTTCGAGCAGCGCACGGTCGCCGCGCTGGCCCGGGTCGCGGGTGTCGCGACGGACGCGCGGGTGACGCTGGCGGAACTGCCCGGCGGCGGTGTCGGCGACCTGCCCGCCACGCCGATCCTGGCCGAATTCCTGGCGGGCGGTTCACGGAACCGGTTCGCGCAGACCATGGTTCTCGCCTTGCCCGCCGATATCGACCGGGACGGACTGCGCGTGACCCTGACCGCCGTGCTGGACCGGCACGACATGTTGCGCGCGCGCGTCGAGGCGACCGGTGTGGAGGTGCTCGCGCCGGGAAGTGTCGCACCGCCGATCGCGGAAGTCGACGCGGGCGCGGCCACCGGGGCCGCGCTCACCGAGATCGTCTCCGCCGCCATGGATTCGGCGTTGTCGGCGCTGGAACCGGCACGCGCGGCGCTGTTCTCGACCGCGTGGGTGCGTCGCGCGGACGCGGTCGACCTGCTGGCCGTCGCCGCCCACCACTACGCGATCGACGGCGTGTCCTGGCGCATCCTGATTCCCGACCTGGTCGCGGCCTGGGCGCAGTACTCGGCGGGCGAGCCGATCCGCCTGCCGGAGGTGGGCACCTCGTTCCGCCGCTGGGCGCACGGCCTGGCCGCCGCCGACCGGACCGCGGAACTCGATCACTGGCGCGCGGTGCTGGCGACTCCCGATCCGCTGTTGGGCGCGCGCCCCCGTGACACCGCCGTGGACACCGAACGCACCGGTCGGACGGTCACCGTGCGGGTTGCGCCGCAGGTCAGCGCGGCTGTTCTCACCGCGCTGCCGACCCGCTATCGCGGCGGCGTCAACGACGGTCTGCTGACGGCGCTCGCGCTGGCGGTGCGGGATTGGCGCGCCGAACGCGGTGTGCGCGCGCCGATCACCCGCGTGCGCCTGGAGGGCCACGGTCGCGAGGAGGACGCGGTCCCCGGCGCGGATCTGACCCGCACCCTCGGGTGGTTCACCAGCGTCCATCCGGTCGCCCTCGACCTGACCGGTCTGCCCGCGGGCGGCGGGGCCGCGACCCTGGCGGCGGCCGTGCGGGCGGTCAAGGAACAGGTGCTCGCGGCGCCGGATCACGGGATCGGCTTCGGTGTGCTGCGCCACCTCGACCCCGCCGCGGCGGGCGAGTTGACCGGGGACCTCGCGCAGATCGGCTTCAACTACCTCGGACGCGCCGCCCTGGGCGAGACGGCGGGCCTGAGTTGGCTGCCGACCGGCGAGGCGGGCGACCTCGACGTCGAATTCGATCCGGCGATGCCGTTGCCCGCGGTGCTCGACATCAACGCCATCGCCGTCGACACCCCGGACGGTCCGCGCCTGGAAGCGAATTTCCGCTACGCGAGCGAGATCCTGACCGAGGACGCCGTGCGGGAGTTGACCGACCGGTGGACCGCCGCGCTGGGCGATCTGGCCGCGCACCTCGACGACCCCGCCGCGGGCGGCCTCACCCCCTCCGACGTGCCGTTGGTGCGGGTCACCCAGGCCGACCTGGACGGGTGGCGGGCGCGTCGCCCCGGCTTGTCCGAGGTCCTGCCGCTCGCGCCGTTGCAGGCGTCGCTGCGGGTGCTCATCGACCTGCTCGACAGCAGCGCCGAGTCCTATGTCATCCAGTTGCGGGCGCGCCTGTCCGGCACATTGGACACCGAGCGGATGCGGCGCTGCGCGCAGGTCATCCTCGAGCGGCACGCCAATCTGCGGGCCGCCTTCCTCACCGTCGCGGACGGCAGCGCGGTGCAGGTGATCACCGACGACGTCCAGGTCCCGTGGCATCAGGTGGACGCGGTGACCGAGGCGGAACTGCCGGGCCTGTTCGCGGCGGACATGCGCCGCGGTTTCGATCCGACGGTCGCGCCGCTGCTGCGATTCACCCTGTACCGCACGGGTTCCGGGGTCGATCACCTGGTGCTGACCGGTCACCACATCCTGCTCGACGGCTGGTCGATGCCGCTGTTGATGAAGGAATTGCTGGTCCTGTACGCGACGGGGGCCGACGCCGCCGCGCTGCCCCCGGTTCGCCCCTACCGCGATTATCTGCGCTGGCTGGCCCGTCAGGACCGGCCCGCCGCCGAACGCGCCTGGACGGCGCTGCTCGCGGGCGCTCGCCCGACCCGGATCGCGCCGGAACTGACCTGGCCGCCCGCGCACGGTTCCGGGTTCGCGATCACCGAATTCTGTTTGACCGCACCGCAGACCGCCGCGCTGACCGCGTTCGCGGCGGCGGCCGAGGTGACCGCGAACACGGTGCTCCAGACCGCGTGGGGTCTGACCTTGGCCGCGACCACCGGGCGCGCGGACGTGCTCTTCGGCGCGACGATCTCCGGTCGCCCCGCCGAACTCGACGGCATCGGCGAGATGATCGGCCTGTTCGTGGACGCCGTCCCGGTGCGGGTGCGTCTGGCGGGCGAGGTGTCCGCGCGGACCGTGCTCGAGCGGGTGCAGGCCGAGCAGATCGCCCTGCTCGACCACCACCACCTCGGTCTCGGCGCGATCCAGCGGGCCGCGGGCCGCGGCGAACTGTTCGACTCGATGCTGGTCTTCGAGTCCTATCCGGTGGATTCGGACGGGCTGCGGCGGGCGAGCGGCGCGCTGGACGGCCTGCGCGTCGAGGACGTGACCGGTTCCGATTTCACGCACTACCCGGTCACTGTGCTGGTCTTCCTCGAGGCCGAACTGTTGGTGAAGGTGGAGTATCAGCGGGATCTGATCGCCGAGGACACCGCTCGCGCGCTGGCCGAGCGGTTGCGCGCGGCGCTGCTCGCGGTGATCGCCGCCCCGGATCGGCCCGCCGCCGACATCGCCGGGCGGATCGCGGAATCCGCCGATTCGCCTGCCGTCTCGCGGTATTGGCGCACGGAGTTGGCCGACCTGTCCGCGCTCCCCGCGCGTGGTCCGCGCGACCGCGCCTTGGGGCGAGTCGAATTCGAGATCCCGGCGGTGAGCTGGGAGGATCTGGAACTGGTCGCGGATTCGGCGGGGATGTGCCGTGCCACGGTGGTGCGCACGACGCTCGCGGTCCTGGTGGCCCGGTTGTGGGGGATGGATTCCGTCGCGATCGGCGTCGGGGCTCCCGGCGGACATCGCCCCGACACCGTGTTGGTGACCCGGGTGGACCGCGACGCCCGCTTCCGCGATCTGGCGGCCGAGGCGTCGCGTCGGGAGGAGATCGCCGCCGCGTACGCGGGCATCACCCTGGAAGAACTGTCGGATCTGCTCGGCGACCGGGACACGCCGCCGTTCCAGGTCGCGCTGTTGGATCAGACGCCCGCGCGCCCGGCCGGCGAGTTGACCGTGGTCCTCGACGCCGACGACGAATCCGGGCGCTGCGAGATCCTGTTCACCCGGGCGCTGTTCGACCGCGACGCGGCCGAGGAGTTCGCGGCCCGGTTCACGCGGTTGCTGGTCGCGGTCGCGCGCACGCCCGAAACCCGGGTCGCCGCACTGCCCTTGCTTTCGCCCGAGGAACACCGGGAGTTGATCGCGCGCGGCGGCGGCAAGCCCGTCACGGTCGCCACCCTGCCCGAACTGCTGTGTCGCGGCGTCGAATTCGGCCGTGACCGGATCGCGGTCCGCGACGGCGGCCTGACCTACACCTACGGCGACCTCGACGCCGACTCCGGACGGCTGGCGCGGGTGCTCATCGACCGCGGCGTCGGCCCGGAAACCGTGGTGGCGCTGGCCCTTCGGCGTTCCTATTCGCTCGTCGCGGCGCTGTGGGCGGTCGCCAAGGCGGGCGGCGCGTACCTGCCCGTCGACCCGAACCTGCCGCCGGACCGCATCGCCTACATGATGGCCGATTCCGGTGCGGCACTCGGCATCACAGCGGGTGATCCACCGGCCGGCGAGCTGCCGTGGCTGGTCCTCGACGACCCGGCGCTGACCGTCGAATGCGCGACCCACCGCGCCGGTCCGGTCACCGACGCCGAGCGCCGCGCGCCGCTGCGCCTGTCGCATCCGGCCTACGTCATCTACACCTCCGGTTCCACGGGCAGGCCGAAGGGCGTCGTGGTCACCCACGCCGGCCTCGGCGGACTGGTCGGCCACGTGGTCGACCTGCTCGACCTGCGGCCCGAACACCGCATGCTGCACGTGTGCTCGCCGAGTTTCGATCAGTCGGTCGAGGAGCTGACCTCGGCCTTCCACGCCGGGGCGACCGTGGTGATCGCCCCGCCCGATCTTCTGGGCGGCGCGGAACTGCACCGCTTGCTGCGCGCCGAGCGGGTCACCCACACGATCATCACGCCGTCGCAGTTGGCGACCGTCGACCCGACCGGACTGGACGAACTGCTCGTGGTCTCGGCCGGCGGCGAGGCCACCACGCCCGAACTGCTGGCCGCCTGGCAACCCGGACGACGTTTCGTCAACGGATACGGACCGACCGAGGTCACCATCGGCGCGACGTACACCGCGCTGCGCGCGGGTGAAGCGGTACGGATCGGCGCGCCCGTGCCCGGCGTGTGGGCGGCGGTCCTGGACGACCGCCTGCACCCGGTGCCCGCGGGCGCGGTCGGGGAGTTGTACCTGGGCGGCGCGGCGCTGGCGCGCGGCTACCACCGCAGGCCCGCGACCACCGCCGAACGGTTCGTCGCCCATCCGTGGGGCGCGCCGGGCGAGCGGATGTACCGGACCGGCGATCTGGTGCGCTGGGCGCGCGTGGGCGCGTCCTGGGAGCTGGAGTACCTGGGCCGCGCGGACTTCCAGGTCAAGATCCGCGGGTTCCGCGTGGAACTCGGCGAGATCGACGCCGCGTTGACCGCGCAGCCCGCCGTGGACTCGGCGGTCACGGTCGGGCACGAGACCGCCGCGGGCGCGACCATCCTGGTCTCCTACGTGACGGGCGCGGTGACCGACACCGGCCCGATCCTGGAGCGAGTGGCCGAGATCCTGCCCGCGCACATGGTGCCCGCCGTACTGGTGACGCTGCCGGAACTCCCGTTGACCCCCGTCGGCAAACTCGACCGCGCCGCGCTGCCCGCCCCCGACCTCACCGCCCGCCGCTACCGGGAACCGTCGGGTCCGCTGGAACGTCGGGTGGCCGAGGTCTTCGCGGACGTGCTGGGGCTGGACCGGGTCGGCGCGGACGACGACTTCTTCGCGCGCGGCGGCAACTCGCTGCTGGCCACGGCGGTGAGCGCGCGGCTGTCCACGACGACCCCGGTGCCGGTGCGATTGCTGTTCACCGCGCCGACCCCGGCCCGGCTGGCTGTCGAGTTGGCCGCCCTGCACAGCACGGGCGCCGGCTCGGAGGCCGCCTACGAGATGCTGCTGCCGCTGCGCGCGACCGGTTCGGCCGCACCCCTGTTCTGCGTGCATCCGGTCGGCGGGATCGCCTGGTCCTTCGCGGGCCTGGCGGCCCACCTCGACCCGGAGCGCCCGATCTACGGACTCCAGTCGCCCGCGCTGGGGTCGGAGGACCCGCTGCCGGAGTCGATCCAGGAGTGGGCCGACCGCTACGTGGAACAAATCCGGTCCGTCCGGCCGCACGGCCCCTACCACCTGCTCGGCTGGTCGCTGGGCGGTGTGCTCGCGCACGCCGTCGCGGTGCGCTTGCAGGAGGCGGGGGAGTCGGTGGCCCTGCTGGCCATGCTGGACAGCCGGTTGACCCGCCCGCTCGGCTCGGACCGGGCGCATCCCGTGGCGGAGGTCGGCGGGCACGCGCGCACCGCGGTCGCGACCCGGGCGATCCCCGCCGCGATGGTCACCGAACTGCTCGGCGGCCTGCTCGGCGATCGCGCGGGGGACTTCGCCCTGGACGGCGACCTGGAACTGTCGGAGCTGGCCTCGACCCTGGCGGGCCTGCCCGAACCGTTCGCCTCCTTCGGCGCGCGCCGCATCGAGCGGGTGGTGGAGGCCGCGATCGAGTCGGTCGCCTTGGACGCCGACTACCGGGCCCGGCCCTTCGACGGCGACGTGGTGTTCTTCACCGCCGCCGAGGACGACCCCACCGGGTGGTCGAACGCGGCGACCTGGACCGAGGCGGTGTCGGGGTCCGTGCACAACCACCAGGTGCCCGTCACCCACTGGCGGATGACCGGTGACGCGGCACTGCGCCGGATCGCCGAAGTGCTGGGGTACTGGCTGTGACGGGCCTCACTCACGGGCGACTCGAGGCGGCGTGCGGCCACGATCCGACGACGACCGCGCCGTGTCGCGGGCGCGTCGGTGCAACACCGCGACGCCGCGCGCCGATGCATCTTCAGTGCGTGCGCGGGGTCCGCGTCCGCCCGGTCTGCGAGACCGAGCGGCCCGATATGATTGCTCCGACCGCACTGGCCCAGGAACAGCATCCCCGGGGTGGGGCCGAGTAGAGGACGGCCGTGCGGCCGAGTTAGCGCGAGAGGTGATCACACCCTGATGGAAACTGCCCGTCGTTCTGGTCGTTCCGGTCGTCGCCGCAGGTCGGCTGCCCCAACCTTCGGCCAGCTGCTCACCGCGGCGGTCGAGTCGGCGGCCGAATCGATCGCCGTGCAGGGTGTCGACGCCGCGCTGACCTACCGTCAGCTGGACGCGGAGTCCTCGCGCCTGGCCCGCGAACTGATCGAGCACGGTGTCGGCCCCGGTGACGTCGTCGCCATCGCGATCGCGCGCAGCGTCGAATCGGTGCTGTCGGTGTGGGCGATCGCCAAGACCGGCGCCGCCTACGTCCCGATCGATCCGACCTATCCCGCCGAGCGCATCGCGCACATGCTCACCGACTCGGGCGCGCGGTTCGGGTTGACCGCCTCGGCGGATCGTTCGGTGCTCGGCACCGGCGTGTACTGGATCGAACTCAACGATCCGGTGGTCGCCGACCGCATCGCCAACCGGCCCGAACACCCGGTCTCCTACACCGACCGGGTGCGGCCGCTGGACGAACGTCACCCCGCGTACGTGATCTACACCTCGGGCTCGACCGGCAAGCCCAAGGGCGTCGTGGTCACCCATTCGGGTCTGGCCACCCTGGTCGCCACCGAACGCGAGCGCTACGGGATCACCCCGGAATCCCGGGTGCTGCACATCTGTTCACCGAACTTCGACGTCTCGGTGCTGGAGTTGATGGTCACCTTCTCCACCGGCGCGACGCTGGTGGTGGCCCCGCCCACCGTCTTCGGCGGACTCGAGCTCTCGGAACTGATGCGCCGCGAGCGGGTCACCAACATGGTGATCACCCCGGCCGCACTGGAATCGGTGGATTCCGCCGACCTGCCCGACCTGGCGTCGGTGGCCGTGGTCGGCGACCGGTTCGGCCCGGAACTGGTCGCGCGCTGGGACGACGGCGCCCGCCGCTTCTACAACGTCTACGGCCCCACCGAGGTCACCATCCTGGCCACCGGTTCCGCGCCGCTGCGCAAGGGCGACCTGGTGACCATCGGCACCGCCATCCCCGGCATCGGCACCTACATCCTCGACGCGCAGTTGCGGCCGGTCCCGGCGGGCGTCACGGGTGAGCTGTACCTGTCCGGCGCCGCGGTCACCCAGGGATATCTGAACCGTCCCGCGCTGACCTCGGATCGGTTCGTGGCCAATCCGTTCGGGCAACCCGGTGAACGGATGTACCGCACCGGCGACCTGGTGCGCCGGGTCGAGGACGGCGGCGCGATCGAATGCCTGGGCCGGGTGGACTTCCAGGTCAAGGTCCGCGGGTTCCGCGTCGAACTCGGGGAGATCGACAACGCGCTGACCGCCCACCCGTCCGTCGATTTCGCCGCGACGCTGGGCAAGTCGCTGCCGTCCGGGCAGACCGCGCTGGTCTCCTACGTGCTGCCGCAGCGCGGCCACACCGTCGATGTCGCGGAGCTGGCCGCGGCCATCGGGGAATCGTTGCCCGCGTACATGATTCCCGCCTCGATCATCGTGCTCGACGAGATCCCGCTGACCCCGGTGGGCAAACTCGACCGCAAGGCGCTGCCCGAACCGGTCTTCGCCACGCGGGAATTCCGCGCGCCGTCCACACCCACCGAACAGGTCGTCGCCGAGGTCTTCGGCGCGCTGCTGTTCGGCGAGGGAGAGGGCGCCGTCGGCGCGGACGACGACTTCTTCGAACTCGGCGGCAATTCGCTGCTGGCCGCGCAGGCGAGCGCCCGCATCGGGTCGGCGCTGGATGTGCGCCTGCCGGTGCAGGTGATGTTCGAGGCGACCACCGTCGCCGCGCTGGCCGAACGCATCGAGCAGCAGGCGGGCACCCCCGCCGGGCGCGCGCTGCATCCGGTGGCGCGCCCCGAGCACATCCCGCTGTCCTACGCCCAGCAGCGCATGTGGTTCCTGAACCGCTTCGATCCCGACAGCGCCGTGAACAACATCCCGGTGGCCGTGCGCCTTTCGGGCCGGCTCGATCTCGCCGCGCTGCGAGCGGCCGTCACCGACCTGGTGGGTCGGCACGAGGTGCTGCGCACGGTCTATCCCGAGGTCGACGGCGTCGGCGTGCAAGAGGTGCTCGCGGTCGAAGATCCCGCCGCCGCACCCGAACTGCCGGTGGTGGAGGCCACCGAGGACCGGGTGCCCGCACTCGTCGCGGAAACCGTGCTCGGCGGTTTCGACGTGACCGCCACACCGCCGTTCCGGCTGCGCCTGATCCGGGTCGCGCCCGAGGAGCACGTGCTGGTCAGCGTGGTCCATCACATCGCGGGCGACGGGTTCTCCATGGGCCCGCTGACCCGGGATCTGATGACCGCCTACGCGGCGCGCGCGCAGGATGCCGCGCCGGGGTGGTCCGACCTCGAGGTGCAGTACGCCGACTACGCGATCTGGCAGCGCGAGACCTTGGGCGTGGAAGAGGACCCCGAATCGCTGCTGCGCGCCCAGATCGACTACTGGCGCGCGGAACTGGCGGGTCTGCCCGAACAACTGGACCTGCCCGCCGACCGGCCGCGTCCGGCGGTGGCGTCCAATCACGGTGCGACACTGCGCGCGAGCGTGGACGCCGACCTGCACGCCGCGCTGCGCGAGATCGGCGCGCGGCACAACGCGACGCTGTTCATGGTCGTGCACGCGGCCCTCGCGGTCCTGCTGGCCCGGCTCTCGGGCACCCGCGACATCGCGATCGGCACGCCGGTCGCGGGCCGCGGCGAAGCCGCCCTCGACGATCTGGTCGGCATGTTCGTCAACACGTTGGTGCTGCGCACCGACGTGGACCCCGGCGCGGGCTTCGGCGATCTGCTCGGTCGGGTGCGCGCGAGCGACGTGAACGCCTTCGGCCACGCCGACGTCCCCTTCGAGCGCTTGGTCGAACTGCTCGACCCGGCGCGCTCGCAGGCGCGGCATCCGCTGTTCCAGGTGCTGCTGGTGTTGCAGAACCTGGCCCCCACGGCCTTGACGCTGCCGGGACTGACCGCTTCCGCGGTCGAGATGTCCGTGCCGCTGGCCAAATTCGATCTGCAACTCGAGGTCGTCGAGGCCACCGGCCCCGACGGTGGTCCGGGTGGCCTGTCGCTGGCCTTCACCTACGCCACCGACCTGTTCGACGAGTCCACCGTGCGCGCCCTGTCCGACCGGTTCGCGCTGGTGCTCGCGGCGATCGCGGGCGACCGGCCGGTCGCCGTCGGTGACATCGCGCTGCTCGACGAGCGCGAACTGCACCGCGCGCTGCGCGACTGGAACAACACCGCCGCGTCGGTCGACAGCACCGGCACCCTGGTCGGCGACTTCGACACGCGGGCGGCCCTGACCCCCGATCTCGTCGCGGTCCGCGACCCGGAGACCGGCGAAACCCTCACCTACGCCGAATTCGCGGGGCGGGTGCACCGACTCGGCCGCTACCTGGTCAACGCCGGTGTCCGGCCGGAGTCGCTGGTCGGGATCGGCATCCGCCGCTCGGTGGACCTCGTGGTCGCCCTGTACGCGGTGCAGGCCGCGGGCGGCGCGTACGTGCCGCTGGATCTCGACCAACCCGTCGAGCGCATCGGGTACGTGCTGGAGACGGCCGCGCCGATCCTGGTGTTGACCACCACGCGGGACGGATTCGTCCGTGACGGTTTCGATTCCGTGCCGATCGACGAACTGGACCTGTCGCGCTACTCGGACGCGCCGATGACCAACCGGGACCGGCGGGCGCCGCTGCGTCCATCGAATACGGCCTACGTCATCTTCACGTCGGGGTCGACGGGACGGCCGAAGGGCGTGGCGGTTTCGCACGCCGCGATCGTGAACCGTCTGGCGTGGATGCAGTCGGCGTACCGACTGTCCGAATCCGATGTGGTCCTCCAGAAGACGCCGGCGACCTTCGACGTGTCGGTGTGGGAGTTCTTCTGGCCGTTGCGGACCGGTGCGCGTCTGGTGGTGGCCAAGCCCGATGGTCATCGTGACCCGGGCTATCTGGTCGATGTGATCCTCGACGAGGGTGTGACCACCGCGCATTTCGTTCCCTCGATGCTGTCGGTGTTCGTGGCCGAGGAGCGGTCGGGCGAGTGCACCACGCTGCGGAACGTGTTCGCCTCCGGTGAGGCGCTACCCGCGGCCACCGCGCAACGGCTGCGTCAGGCGACCGGTGCGTCGCTTCACAACTTGTACGGTCCGACCGAGGCCGCTGTCGACGTCACCTATCACGAGGTGACCGATTCGGACACGGCGTCGGTGCCGATCGGTGCTCCGGTCTTCAACACCCGTGTCTACGTGTTGGATTCGCGTCTGCATCCGGTTCCGGTGGGTGTGGCGGGTGAGCTCTATCTCGCGGGCGTGCAGTTGGCGCGCGGGTATGTGGCGCGTCCGGATCTGACCGCGGATCGTTTCGTGGCGAATCCGTTCGATCCCGCGGGTGGCCGGATGTACCGCACGGGTGACTTGGTGACCTGGACGGCCGACGGTGAGTTGGAGTACCTGGGCCGCACCGACTTCCAGGTGAAGTTGCGTGGTCTGCGTATCGAACTCGGTGAGATCGAGTCGGCGTTGACCGGTGTGGACGCGGTCGCGCAGGCCGTGGTGCTGGTCCGCTCGGACGATCGTCTGGGCGATCAACTCGTCGCCTACGTGATTCCCGCGCCCGGCCGCGAATTCGACGTGGACGCCGTCAGGACCGCGCTGGCGGGCACACTTCCGGCCTACATGGTCCCCAACGCGTTCGTGACGTTGGACGCCTTCCCGCTCAACGCCTCCGGCAAGCTCGACCGCAAGGCGCTGCCCGCCCCGGTGTTCGAGGTCAAGGCGTTCCGCGCGCCCTCCACACCGACCGAGGAGACCGTGGCGGGCGTGTTCGCCGAGGTCCTCGGTGTGGCCCAGGTCGGCCTGGACGACGACTTCTTCGAGTTGGGCGGCAACTCGCTGATCGCGACGCAGGTCGTGGCCCGACTCGGCGCGGCGCTGGACACCCGCATCTCGGTCCGCACGCTGTTCGAGGCGCCGACCGTGGGCGCGCTCGCGACGCGGGTCGAGGCCGACGCGGGCGCGAACGGACCCCGGGTCCCCCTGACGCGGGTGCGGCGTCCCGACCGGGTGCCGCTGTCGCTGGTGCAGCAGCGCATGTGGGTGCTCAACCGGCTCGACCCCGGTTCGACCGCCTACAACATCCCGCTGGTCATCGGCTTGACGGGCGCCCTCGACGTCTCGGCGCTGCGCTACGCGGTGGCCGATGTGCTCGAACGCCACGAAGCGCTGCGCACCCGCTACCCGGCCGACGGCGCGGGCGGCGACCCCTACCAGCAGATCCTGACGGTGGCCGAGGCGCTGCCGGGCGGACTCGCGCTCGAGTCCACCGACGACCCCATCGCGCGGGTCCGCGAACTGATGTCGGACGGTTTCGACGTCACCACGCGCGCGCCGCTGCGCGCCGTGCTGCTCGCGGTCACCGGCACGGCGGCCGAACCCGGCGAGGCGCATCTGCTCGTCGTCGTGGTGCACCACATCGCGGGCGACGGCGTCTCGATGGCCCCGTTGGCCCGTGACCTGGCCACCGCCTACGTCGCCCGGGTGGAGGGACGTTCGCCCGCCTGGTCACCGCTGGAGGTGCAGTACGCCGATTTCGCGCTGTGGCAGCGCGCCACGATCGGCACGGAGTCCGACGAGACCTCGGTCGCCGCGAAGCAGTTGGCCTACTGGCGTACCCACCTGGCGGGTCTGTCCGGCGAAGCCGGTCTGCCGCTGGACCGCCCGCGTCCGCCCGTGCCGTCGATGCGCGGCGCGACCACGACCTTCACCCTGCCCGTCGAGATCCACGAGGCGCTGGGCGGCATCGCGCGCGAACACAACGCGACCCTGTTCATGGTCGTGCACGCCGCGCTCGCTGTGCTGCTGGCGCGGCTGTCGAACAGCGCCGACGTCGCCGTGGGCACGGCGGTCGCGGGTCGCGGCGAACGCGCCCTGGACGATCTGGTCGGCATGTTCGTCAACACGCTGACGCTGCGCACCCCGGTCGACTCCGGCGCGAGTTTCGCCGAGTTGGTCGAGACGGCCCGGGAAACCGACCTGGCGGCCTTCGGGCACGCCGACGTGCCGTTCGAGCGGGTGGTGGAGGAGGTCGGCGCGGTCCGCACCGACGGCCAGAACCCGCTGTTCCAGGTGGTCCTCGCGTTCGAGAACACCGAACGTCCCACCTTGGAGTTGCCGGGCCTGACGATCGCGGGTCTGGACGCGGGCGTGGTCGCGGCCAAATTCGACCTCCAGGTCTCGGTCGATCCGCGGCGCGCGGCCGAGGGCGGGCCAGGTGAGTTGGCGGTCACCTTCAACTACGCGACCGACCTGTTCGACGAGTCGACGGCCACGTCGTTCGCGCGGCGCTTCGCCCGCATCCTGACCGCCGCGGCCGACGATCCGACCGTTGTGGTGGGCGATATCGACATCCTCGACGCCGAGGAGCGCGATCGGGTGCTGGTCGGCTCGGCCGAACCGCTCGCGGGCGACCTGGGACGCGGTGCGGCGGGTGCGGCGTTGAGCCAGGCGTTCGCCGCCTCGGTCGAGGACGATCCGGACGCGCCCGCGGTGGCCTACGGCGCGCGCGAGATCTCCTATCGCGATCTGGACGCCGCGTCCTCGCGGCTGGCCCGGGTGCTGATCGGACTGGGCTGCGGTCCCGGCGAGGGCGTGTCGGAACGTCTGGACGGGGGCGTGGATTCGGTGATCGCCCGCTGGGCCGTGCTCAAAGCCGGTGCGGCGCTGGTCGCTCCCGGCGTGGACGCGGCGGTCACCATCGGCGTGCGCGCCGACGCGCCCGCCGTGCGCGGGAATTGGCTGGCGGTGGACGATCCCGAGGTGGGTGCGCTGATCGCGGCCCAGTCGGCGCGTCCGGTGACCTACGCCAACCGCGTGCGCACCCTGCGCGGCGCCGATCCGGCCGTGATCGGACCGGACGGCCACTCCGTCAGTTACGACGAGGTGGCCGCCGCCGCCGAACGGTTGGCGGCCCGCGCGGAGATCACCTTCGAGTCGCGGCTCTACGGCCAGGTGCACGACGCCGTGGCGGCCGAACTGACGCTGACGGTCGTCGCGGGCGTGCAGGGCGCGACCTTGGTGGTCGGCGCGGGCGAACTCACCACGCTGCTCGCCGAGGAGTGGGTCAGTCACGTGCTGCTCGACGAACGCGCGGCGGGCGCGTTGGACTCCGGCGACCTCGCGGATCTGAAAGTCGTGGTGTTCGAGGGCGATCCGGAGCATGCCCCTACATTTGGGGGCAGCGTCGCTGTGGTCGTATTGTGTGAGTTGTTCAGCCGTGCGCCACTGCCCGACAAGCTGACCCGTTGATGGGCGGCCGGAGGCAGCGGATCGCGGCTCGATGAGCTGCCAGACGTCCGTGCGAGTACATTTGCCGGATCGGTGCCAGTCCGTGCGCGCTCGACGTGGGAGACCTTCGCCACTGTGACACGGGAAACGCGCTGCTCGGAATTGGTTCCGAATGGACGCGTTCGACCGGGAGCGCCGAGGCGGTGGCGGGTACGGACGAGATGAGGGAGGGTATGCAGTGGTGACTGTCACGGTCAACCGGCGCGGCTTCGGCGCCGCGCACCGGGGAGGTCGCCGCCGGTGACTCGATCAGCACCGACCCGCCCGGTCCGGACGGCGCGTGCCAGAGTGCGCACCCTGCCGCATCTGCTCGCCACGGCCGCGGAAACCGATCCGCATCGCGTCGCCGTCCGTTTCGCCACGGCCGAGCGGACGGTGGGCGAGCTCACCTACGCCGAACTCGACCAACGATCGAACCGACTGGCCCGCTTGCTGATTCAGCGCGGCATCGGCCCCGAGGACCGGGTGGCCGTCGGCATCCCGCGCTCGCTGGAATCGGTGCTGGCCGTCTGGGCCGTCGCCAAGACGGGCGCGGCCTTCGTCCCCGTCGACCCGAACTACCCGGCCGAGCGCGTCGCGCACATGATCTCCGACTCCGGGGCCGTGCTCGGCCTGACGGTCTTCGAGCACTCGGGCGCGGTGCCCGCGCTGGTCGAGTGGATCGTCTACGACGACCCCGCCTTCCAGCGCGAGTTGACCACGCGGTACTCGGCCGAACCGCCGTCCAACGACGAGCGCACCGCGCGGTTGCGCGCCGAACACCCCGCCTACGTCATCTACACCTCCGGTTCCACCGGTCTGCCCAAGGGCGTGGTCGTCACCCAGGCGGGCATCGCGGGCTACTGCGCCGAACAGCGCGCCAGGCTCGGCGTCTTCGGCGACGCCATCACGCTGCACTTCTCCTCCCCCTCCTTCGACGCCTCGATTCTGGAACTGCTGCTCGCCGTGGGCGGCGCGGCCACCATGGTCGTCGTCGCGCCGACTGTGCTCGGCGGCGCCGAACTGGCCGAGGTGCTGCGCCGCGAGCGGGTCAGCCACGCCTTCTGCACCCCCGGCGCGCTGTCCACCGTCGACCCCGAGGGCCTCGACGACCTGCGCGTCGTCGTCGCGGGCGGTGAGGGTTACGCGCCGGAGCTGGTGCGGCGCTGGGCGGTCGCCCTCCCGTCGGGGGAGGTGCGCGCCTTCCACAACGCCTACGGCCCCACCGAGGCCACCGTGGCGACCAACATCAGCGGGCCGCAGCGCGGCGACCACCCGCTGACGATCGGCACGCCGCTGGCCGGGGTCAGCGAGTACATCCTGGACGATCGGCTGTCCTCGGCGCCCGCGGGCGTGGTGGGCGAACTGTACGTCGGCGGCGCGCAGGTCGCCCGCGGCTACCATCGGCAGCCCGGTCTGACCGCCACCCGCTTCGTCGCGGACCCGTTCGGCGCGCCCGGTTCCCGGCTGTTCCGCACCGGCGACCTGATCCGCACCACCGCGAACGGCGAGCCCGAGGTGCTCGGCCGCAACGATTTCCAGGTCAAGATCCGCGGTTTCCGTATCGAACTCGGCGAGATCGACGCGGTCCTGGCCGGGCATCCGGGGCTGGACTTCGCGATCACCGTCGGGCACGAACTCGACACCGGCACGACGGTGCTCGTCTCCTACGTGCACGCCGCGCCCGGACTGTCGGTCGACGTGGACGAGGTGATCGAACACGCCCGGCGCAGTCTGCCCACCCACATGGTGCCGACGGTCGTCATGGCGCTCGACGCCATCCCGCTGACCCCGGCGGGCAAACTCGATCGCGCCGCCCTGCCCGAACCCCGCCTGCGCGAGCGCGCCTACCGCGCGCCCGAGACGGGGATCGAGAAGCAGGTGGCGGAGGTGTTCACCGAACTGCTCGCCCCCGATCGGCCGGTGGGCACGGACGACGACTTCTTCGATCTCGGCGGCAATTCGCTGCTCGCGACCCGCGCCGCCGCGCGGTTGGGCGCGGATCTGGACACCCAGATCTCGCCGCGACTGCTGTTCGAGTTCAGTTCGGTGGCGGCCTTCGCCCGCGCCCTCGCCGGAATGGCGGGGTCGGGGCGGCGTCCCGTGTTGACTCCCCGGCCGCGCCCGGAGTTGATCCCGCTCTCGCCCGCGCAGCAGCGCATGTGGTTCCTGAGCCGGTTCGATCCGGAGTCGGCGGTCAACAACATCCCGTTCGCGGTGCGGTTGTCGGGCACGTTGGACACCGGGGCGCTGCGGGCGGCCGTGGCCGATCTGCTGGCGCGCCACGAGACGCTGCGCACGGTCTATCCGGCCGTCGACGGCGTCGGCCACCAGCGGGTCCTGCCGACCGAGCGGGCGCTGCCCGATCTCGAGCCGCGGCCGATGGGCGAGGACGAATTGCGCCCCTGGTTGATGGGTTCGGTACTGGCCGGGTTCGACGTCAGCGCCGAGGTGCCGCTGCGGATGGGCCTGGCCCGACTCGCCGCGCACGAGCACGTGCTGTCCGTCGTGGTGCACCACATCGCGGCCGACGGCGCGTCGGTCGCGCCGATGGTCCGCGACCTGATGACGGCCTACATCGCCCGCACGGGCGGCGCCGCGCCGGAATTCGCGCCGCTGCCGGTGCAGTACGCCGATTACACGCTGTGGCAGCGCGAACTGCTCGGCGACGAGAGCGATCCGACCTCGTTGGCGGCGACGCAACTCGACTACTGGCGTAAGGAATTGGCGGGGCTGCCCGAGCGGCTCGAACTGCCCACCGTCCGGCCTCGGCCCGCGGTGGCCTCCGGTCGCGGCGCCGTGCACGGATTCGAGATCCCGGCCGATCTGGCCATCGGGTTGCGCGGGTTGGCGCTCGAACACGGCGCGTCACTGTTCATGGTCGTGCACGCCGGTCTCGCGGTGCTGTTGGCCCGGCTGGCGGCGACGGAGGACGTGGCGATCGGCACGCCGGTCGCGGGTCGTGGCGAGCGTGAACTCGATGATCTGATCGGCATGTTCGTCAACATGCTGGTGTTGCGCACCCCCGTCGGACCGCACACCTCGTTCGTCGACCTGGTCGCGGCGGTCAAGGACACCGACCTGCGAGCGTTCTCGAACGCGGACGTGCCTTTCGAGCGGTTGGTCGAGGTGCTCGACCCGGTCCGCTCGCAGGCCCACCATCCGCTGGTCCAGGTGGCGCTGTTCTTCCAGAACCTGGACAGCGCGACGCTGGCGCTGCCGGACCTGTCGGTCGAGGTCGTCGAATTCGACGGCGCGGTGGCGCAGTTCGATCTCCAGATCACGGTGGAACCGGACAGCGCGGCCACGGCCCCGGTGCCCGCCGCCATCACCTACGCCGCCGATCTGTTCGACGCCGACGCCGTCGCCGACCTGGCGGACCGGCTGGTGCGGGTGTTCGCCGCCGTCGTCGCCGATCCGGAACGTCCGGTGGGCTCGATCGAACTGCTCGCGCCGCTGGAACGTGACCGTATCCTGCTGAACTGGAACGACACCGGCCGCTTCGTGTCCTCCGAGCTCCTGCTCGACGGCTACCGACGCGCCGCCGCCGCCGATCCAGACGCGGTCGCGGTGGTGTACGAGGGCGCGGAGTTGACCTATCGCGAGTTCGATGCGCGGGTCAACCGGGTCGCGCGGTTGCTGATCGCGCGCGGTGTGGGTGCGGAGTCGCTGGTGGGTCTGGCGATGCGGCGTTCGGCGGATCTGGTGGTGGGGATGTACGCGATCCTCGCGGCGGGTGGCGCGTATGTGCCGTTGGACCCGGATCATCCGGCCGAGCGGATCGGGCACATCCTCGACACGGCGCGACCGGTGTGTGTGTTGAGCACGTCGGCCGACGCGGCGGCGTTGCCGTCGGGTGTCGAGGTGCTGGCGCTGGACCGTCTGGATCTGGACGGGCTCGATCCGTCTCCGGTGCGCCCGGAAGACCTGGTGCGTCAGGTGCGTCGCGACCATCCGGCCTACGTGATCTTCACCTCCGGTTCGACAGGTCGTCCGAAAGGCGTGGCGGTTCCGCACCTGGCGATCCACAACCAGATCTCCTGGATGCTGGCCCAGTACCCGCTGGGGCCGGCCGACGTGTACTTCCAGAAGACGGCGACGACCTTCGACGTGTCGCTGTGGGGCTACTTCATGCCGCTGCGCGCGGGCGCGCGCCTGGTGGTGGCCACCCCGGACGGCCACCGCGACCCGACGTACGTCGCCGAGACGATCGCGCGCGAACGCGTCACCGTCACCGATTTCGTGCCGTCCATGCTGACGGTGTTCGCCGCGCACGCGCCCGCCGCCGCGCTGACCACCTTGCGGCACGTCTTCGTGATCGGCGAAGCCCTGCCGCCGGAGACGGTGTCCGCTTTCGCGGCGATCTCCGACGCCGCCGTGCACAACCTCTACGGCCCGACCGAGGCCGCCGTGTCCGTCACCTACCAGCACGCGGACGCGGCGTCGTCCGGGTCGGTGCCGATCGGATTGCCGCAGTGGAACACTCAGGTCTACGTGCTGGATTCGCGGTTGCGTCCGGTGCCCGCGGGCGTGGTGGGCGAACTCTATCTCGCGGGCAACCAGTTGGCGCGCGGATATGTGCGTCGCCCGGATCTGACCGCGGATCGGTTCGTGGCCAACATCTTCGGGTTCGGCACCTGCATGTACCGCACCGGCGACCTGGTCGCCTGGCGACGCGGCGCGAATGGCGAGTACGCGCTGGACTACCTGGGCCGCAGCGATTTCCAGGTGAAGTTCCGCGGTCAGCGCATCGAACTCGGCGAGATCGAGACGGCGCTGCTGGCGATCGACGCGGTGAGCCAGGCGGTGGCCGCGGTCGTCGCGACCCCGACCGGCGATCAACTCGTCGGCTACGCGGTGCCCGCACCCGGTCACCGGGTCGACGCCGACGGCATCCGCGCGGCGCTCGCCGACACGCTGCCCGCCTACATGGTGCCGAACGCGATCGTCGCGTTGGACGCGTTCCCGCTCAACGCCTCCGGCAAGCTCGACCGCAAGGCCCTGCCCGCCCCCGTCTTCGCGGTCGAGGAGTTCCGCGCGCCTTCGACGCCGACCGAGGGGATCGTGGCGGAGGTGTTCGCCGAAGTCCTCGGCGTCGCGCGGGTCGGTCTGGACGACGACTTCTTCGCGCTCGGCGGCAACTCCCTGCTCGCCATGCAGGTCGCGGCGCGACTGGGCGCGGCGCTGGACACCACCGTGCCCGTGCGGTCGCTGTTCGAGTCCACCACGGTGGTGGCGCTGGCGGCCGATCTGGCGCGGTCGGCCGGTTCGGGGCACACCCGCCCGCCGCTGACCGCTATGCCGCGGCCGGAGCGGATTCCGCTCTCACCCGCCCAGCAGCGCTACTGGTTCCTCAACCAGTACGATCCGGCGGCCTCGGCGGTGGACAACATCCCGCTGGCGGTGCGTTTGACCGGCACGCTCGACGTGGCCGCGCTCGGTCACGCCATCGGCGACGTGTTCGCCCGGCACGAGGTGCTGCGCACCCGTTATCCGCGCTCCGAGGACGGCCCGCACCAGGTCGTGCTGCCCGCGCCCGCGACGGCGTTCACGCTCACCCCGATCCCGGTGCGGCCCGCCGACCTGCTCGCCAAGGTGGTCGAGTTCGCGACCATCACCTTCGACGTGAGCGTCGACGTGCCGGTGGCGGTGGCGCTGTTCGAGATCGTGCGCGCTCCCGGCGAACTCGTCCGCGAACACGTGGTGGCCTTCACCGTGCACCACGTGTCCGCCGACGGTGTGTCCATGGGGCCGCTGGCGCGTGATGTCATGCGCGCCTACGCGTCCCGGCTCACCGGGCAGGCGCCGGACTGGTCGCCGCTGCCGGTGCAGTATGCCGACTACGCGCTGTGGCAGCGCGCGGTCCTGGGCGCGGAGGACGATCCGAGTTCGGTGGCCGCCCGACAGATCGGCTACTGGAAGTCGGCGCTGGACGGGCTGCCCGAACAGCTCGACCTGCCGTCGGACCGTCCGCGCCCGGCGGTGCGCTCCTTCCGCGGCGCGACCGTGCGCGTGGAGATCTCGCCGTCGCGGCACGCGCGGTTGCGGGAAGTGGCGCTGGCCCACAACGCCTCGCTGTTCATGGTCTGCAACGCCGCGCTGGCGGTACTGCTGTCGCGTCTGTCGGGCAGCGACGACGTCGCCGTCGGCACGCCGATGGCGGGGCGCGGCGCGCCCGAACTCGACCAGTTGATCGGCATGTTCGTCAACACCTTGGTCTTCCGTACCCGGGTGCGTCCCGAGCAGCGCTTCGACGCGTTGCTCGCGGCGGTCCGCGCACGCGACCTCGAGGTGCTCGAGCACGCGGAGGTGCCGTTCGAGCGGTTGGTCGAGGTGCTCAATCCGGTGCGTTCGGCCGCGCGCAGCCCGCTGTTCCAGATCGGCCTGTCGTTCCAGAACCACGAGAAGACCTCGTTCGAGTTGCCCGGTCTCACGGTGACCGGTGTCGAATTCGACACCGGTCTGGCCAAGACCGACCTCCAGCTCACCCTCACCGACGGCTACGCCGCCGACGGCGCACCCGACGTGATCGGAGCCGAGTTCACCTACGCCACCGATCTTTTCGATCGCGCCACCGTCGAAGGGTTCGCCCGTCGCTACCTGCGCGTCCTGGACGCGATCAGCGCGGACGACACGGTCGCGGTCGGTGCGATCGACATCCTCGAACCGGAGGAGAGCGCGCGCGTCCTGCGCACCTGGAACGCCACCGGGCGCGCCACGGACACCTCGGCGACGCTGGTCTCCCTGCTCGACGCCGCGGTGGCGCGTTTCCCGCAGCGCACGGCACTGGTCGGCGCGGACGGCGACCGGATCACCTACGCCGAACTCGACGCCAGGGTGAATCGTCTCGCGCGGCATCTGATCGCGCGCGGTGTGGGTCCCGAGTCGCCGGTCGGGTTGGTGCTGCGGCGTTCGGTGGACCTGGTCGTGGCGATGTACGCGGTGGCGCGGGCGGGCGGCGCGTACGTGCCGATCGATCCCGACCAGCCCGCGGGGCGGCGCGAGCACATCCTGGGCGCGGTCGCCCCGGTCTGCGTGCTCACCACCTCCGACACGGGTTTCCTGACCCCGATCGCGCTCGTGATCCGCGTGGACGCGGTCGATCTCGACCATGTGCCCGCCGGGCCGATCACCGACGCGGAACGGCGGGCACCCCTGCGCGCGGGCAACACCGCCTACATCATCTTCACCTCCGGATCGACCGGCGTGCCCAAGGGCGTCGCGGTCAGCCACGGCGCGATCGTCAACCAGTTGCTCTGGAAGCGGGAGACTTTCGCGCTGACGCCGGACGACGCCGTCCTGCTCAAGACCGCCGCCACCTTCGATCTGTCGGTGTGGGAGTTCTGGTCGGCGGTGCTGTGCGGCGGACGTCTGGTGATCGCCGCCCGCGACGGCCTGCTCGACCCGGGCGCGCTGGTGGCGCAGATGGCGCGCGAGAAGGTGTCGGTCCTGCACACGGTGCCGTCCCTGTTGGACGCGCTGGCGGCGGGCCGATTGCCGGAGTCGCTGCGGGTGGTCCTGGCCATCGGCGAGGCGCTGCCCGCGGCCTCGGCGCAGCGGATCGTGCGCGACAACCCGCGGGTGAGTTTGTTCAACGCCTACGGTCCGACCGAGGCGGCGGTGTCGATCACCAGTCACCGGGTCGGGCCCGCCGACACCTTCTCGGTGCCGATCGGTCGGCCCGCGCACAACAGCCGGGTCTACGTCCTCGACTCGCGACTGCGCCCGGTGCCGGTCGGCGTGCCCGGCGAGTTGTATCTGGCGGGAGCGCAGTTGGCGCGCGGGTACGTGGGTCGCGCGGAGTTGACCGCCGACCGGTTCGTGGCCGATCCGTTCGAAACCGGGGCCCGCATGTATCGCACGGGTGACCTGGTCGTCTGGACATCCGACGGCGAGTTGGACTACCGGGGCCGCACCGACTTCCAGGTGAAGGTGCGCGGTGTGCGGATCGAACTGGGCGAGATCGAGGCCGCGCTGCTGGCGGTGCCGGGTATAGCGCAGGTCGCGGTGGTGGCTCGGCGCGACGAGCGGGTGGGCGACAACAAGTTGGTGGCGTATCTGGTCGGTCCCGGTGCGGGCGAGGCGGACCGGGTGAAGGCGGCGCTGGCCACCCGGTTGCCCGCGACCATGATCCCGTCGGCGTTCGTGGCGCTGGACGCGCTGCCGCTGAACAGCAACGGCAAACTCGAGCGCAAGGCGCTGCCCGATCCGGCGGCCGAGGCGCGGGTCTTCCGTGCGCCGTCGACGCCGGTCGAGGAGATCGTGGCGAAGGTGTACGGGGAGGTGCTCGGCGTCGAATCGGTCGGCGCCGACGACGATTTCTTCGAGTTGGGCGGTACGTCGCTGGCGGCGATCCGCGCGGTGGGGATGCTGCGCACCGCGACCGGCGCCGATCCCAAGGTGCCGTGGTTCTTCACCGACGCGTCGGTGTCCGGGCTGGGCGCGCGCATCCAGGCGGCGATGGCGGGCGCGGTGGACTTCGACGAGCGTTCGGAGGAGGCCCTCGGGGTCGTGCTGCCGATCCGCGCGCGCGGCGACGCGCCCGCGGTGTTCGCCATCCATCCGGTCTACGGCCTGTCCTGGTCCTACTCCGGGTTCGCGCGGCACATCGCCAAGCGGCGACCGCTCTACGGCCTCCAGTCGCCCGCGCTGTCGGAATCGGAGTATCTGCCCGAGACGCTGGACGTGATCGTGCGCCGCTACGTCGAGGAGATCCGCGCGATCCAGCCCGAGGGGCCTTATCACCTGCTCGGCTGGTCACTGGGCGGTGTGCTCGCGCACGGCGTGGCGGTGGCGTTGCAGGCGCGGGGCGCGCGGGTCGCTTCGCTGATCATGCTGGACAGCAAACTCGGCGGTGATCTCGAGCACGTCCGCGGCGACATCGCGGGTCTGCTGAACCAGGTGGGCGTGCCCCGCTCGGCCATGGTGCTCGACGGGGGAGTGGACGATCTGAACGAGGAGGCGCTGGCCGCCCTGCACACGGTGCTCCCGGGCGAACTGGCGGTGCTGACCGAGCAGCGGTTGCGGCGGATGTACCGGTCGGCGCTGCGCTCGGTGAGCCTCGTGGACTTCCACCGGCCGGGCGTCTACCGGGGTCGGCTGGACTTCTTCAGCGCCGAGGGCAACGACCTGGCGAAGACCTGGCAACCCTATGTCGAGGGCATGATCGTCGACCATCCGGTGGAGGCTCCGCACGCGCTGATGACGTCACCGGAGGTGATCGAGGTGATCGGCCCGGTGATCGCGGCGGTGATCGACCCGGCCTGATTCTTCGAACACCTGTGCCCCGATGCGCGCGGGGTGGAGCCGCGCGTCTGGTAACGATCGGGGCATCACTCTACGATGCACTCGGGTGGGCGCTGGGGCGGGAGCACACGATCGGGCCGTAGTGGATGGTTAGGGTGAACTGCTGTATGAACCGGGTGTACTGGGATCGCGCCGGCGTGACACGGTCGAAGGCACGGCGATGACCCGCCCCACTCGGACCAGGCCGACCCGGTCCCCCCGGGCCAGGTCCCGCACCCTCCCGCAGTTGTTGCAGGCCGCGGTCGAGGCCGACCCGAGCGCGGTCGCCGCGCGGTTCGCGGACGCCGCGGCAACCCTCGGTGAACTCACCTACGCCGAACTCGACGAGCGTTCCACCCGGCTGGCGCGCTCGCTGATCGGCCGCGGCGTCGGTCCGGAGGATCTGGTTGCCCTGGGTGTGCCGCGGTCGCTGGAGTCGCTGACCGCGCTGTGGGCGGTGGTCAAGACCGGCGCGGGGTTCGTGCCGATCGACCCGAACTATCCGGCCGACCGGATCGCGCACATGGTCACCGATTCCGGCGCGCGCGTCGGCCTGACCGTCGCGGCGGTCGCCGACGCCTTGCCCGCGACGGTGGACTGGCTGGTCCTGGACGATCCGCGCGCCTTCGCCGCGATCGCCGAGGAGTCGGCCGAACCGATCACCTACGCCGAGCGGGTGCGTCCGCTGCGCGCCGACCACCCGGCCTACGTGATCTACACCTCCGGTTCCACCGGTCTGCCCAAGGGCGTCGTGGTGCGGCAGGCGGGTCTGGCCAATCTCTGCGACGAGATGCGCGACCGTTTCCAGGTACGCGCCGAGTCGCGGACCCTGCACGTCGCGTCCCCGTCCTTCGACGCCTCCGTGCTGGAACTGCTGCTCGCGGTGGGCGCGGCGGCCACCATGGTCGTGGTCGCCCCCACGGTGTTCGGCGGCGCCGAACTGGCCGAACTGCTGCGGCGCGAACAGGTGACGCACGCTTTCATCACCCCGGCGGCGCTGGCCTCGGTCGATCCGGCGGGGCTGCCCGATTTCACGATGGTGGCGGTGGGCGGTGAAGCCTGCCCGCCGGAGCTGATCCGGCGGTGGGCGCTGCCCCTGCCCGACGGCACGCGCAGGCGTTTCCACGACGCCTACGGACCGACCGAGACCACGGTGCTGTCCAATATCGGTCCCGCGCTGGAACCGGGCGACATCCCGGACATCGGCGGCCCGATCCGCGGGCTCACCGAATACGTGCTCGACGACCGGTTGGCCCGGGTGCCGACCGGCGTGGTGGGCGAGCTCTACATCACGGGGCCGGGTCTGGCGCGGGGCTATCACGACCGCGCGGGACTGACGGCGTCACGTTTCGTCGCCGACCCGTTCGATCCCGACGGCGCGCGCATGTACCGGACTGGCGATCTGGTCCGCCACACCCCGGCGGGCGGGCTGGAATACCTGGGCCGCAACGACTTCCAGGTCAAGATCCGCGGTTTCCGCATCGAACTCGGCGAGATCGACGCGGTGCTGGCCGCGCACGAGTCCGTCGATTTCGCGGTCACGGTCGGCCACGAACTCGAATCCGGCGCGACGATCCTGGTCGCCTACGTCCATCCCGCTCCCGGCGCCGCGGTGGACGTGGACGAACTCGGGGAGGTGGCCGCGCGCAGGCTGCCCGCGCACATGGTGCCGACCACGATCATGGTGCTCGACGAGATCCCGTTGACCCCGGTGGGCAAACTGGATCGCCGCGCGTTGCCGGAACCGGTGTTGCGGGTCAAGGAGTTCCGCGCGCCCAGCGGCCGTTTCGAGACCGTGGTGGCGGGGGTCTTCGCCGATCTGTTGAACCGCGAGGACCCGATCGGCGCGGACGACGACTTCTTCGCCCTCGGCGGCAATTCACTGCTCGCGACCAGGGCCGCCGCGCGCCTGGGAGCCGCCCTGGACACCCAGATCTCGCCGCGGACGCTGTTCGAGCACGCGACGGTGGCCGCCCTGGCCCGCGCTCTGGCCGAGACGGCGGGGTCGGGGCGGCGTCCCGCGCTGACCCGGCGTCCGCGCCCGGAACTGATCCCGCTCTCGCCCGCGCAGCAGCGCATGTGGTTCCTGAGCCGCTTCGATCCGGAGTCGGCGGCCAACAACATCCCGTTCGCCGTGCGGTTGTCGGGCGGTCTGGACGTGACGGCCCTGCACGCGGCGGTGGCGGATCTGCTCGAGCGCCACGAGACGCTGCGCACGGTGTATCCGGCGGTGGACGGCGTCGGGTATCAGCAGGTGTTGCCGACCGAGCGGGTGCTGCCGGATCTGAGTCCGCGGTCGATGGGCGAGGACGAATTGCGTCCGTGGCTGCTGGGTTCGGTGCTGGCCGGGTTCGATGTCAGCGCCGAGGTCCCGCTGCGGATGGGGCTGGCGTGGTTGGGCGCGCAGGATTACGTGCTGTCGGTGGTGGTGCACCACATCGCCGCGGACGGCGCGTCCATCGCGCCGATGGTCCGCGACCTGATGACGGCCTACACCGCCCGCACCGCCGGGCACGCGCCCGACTTCGCGCCGCTGCCGGTGCACTACGCCGATTACACGCTGTGGCAGCGCGAACTGCTCGGCGACGAGAGCGATCCGACCTCGCTCGCCGCGACGCAACTCGATTACTGGCGTAAGGAATTGGCGGGCCTGCCCGAGCGGCTCGAACTGCCCACCGACCGGCCTCGCCCCGCGGTGGCCTCCGGTCGCGGCGGCGTCCAGCCGTTCGAGATCCCGGCCGGTCTCGCCGCCGCGCTGCGCGAACTGGCCGCCGACCACGGCACCTCGCTGTTCATGGTGCTGCACGCCGGTCTCGCCGTGCTGCTGGCACGACTCGCGGCCACCGAGGACGTGGCGATCGGCACGCCGGTCGCGGGTCGTGGCGAGCGTGAACTCGACGATCTGATCGGCATGTTCGTCAACACCCTCGTGCTGCGCACCCCCGTGCACCCCGACGGAACGTTCGCCGACCTGCTCGCGCGGGTCAAGGACACCGATCTGCGCGCGTTCTCGAACGCCGAGGTGCCCTTCGAGCGGTTGGTCGAGGTCCTCGACCCGGTCCGCTCGCAGGCCCATCACCCGTTGATTCAGGTGGCCCTGTTCTTCCAGAACCTGGACAGCGCGACGCTCGAACTGCCCGACCTGTCGATCGAGGTGGTCGAATTCGACGGCGCGGTGGCCAAATTCGACCTCCAGATCACCGTGCAGCCCGACGGCGACGTGGCTTCGGCCGCTCCCGTGCCCGCGATGATCACCTACGCCGCCGACCTGTTCGATCAGGCGGGCGCGGCCGAGTTCGCCGAGCGGTTGGTGCGCGTGCTGACCGCCGTGGCCGCCGATCCGGAACGCCCCGTCGGCTCGATCGAACTGCTCGCGCCGCTGGAACGCGACCGGATCCTGTTGGACTGGAACGACACCGGGCATCCGATCGCGCCGGAACTGCTGCTCGACGGCTACCGGCAGACCGTCGCCGACCACCCCGACGCGGTCGCGGTGGTGTACGAGGGCGCGGAGTTGACCTATCGCGAGTTCGATGCGCGGGTCAACCGGGTCGCGCGGTTGCTGATCGCGCGCGGTGTCGGCGCGGAATCGCTGGTCGGTTTGGCGATGCGGCGTTCGGCCGATCTCGTGGTCGGCATGTACGCGATCCTGACGGCCGGTGGCGCGTATGTGCCGCTGGACCCGGATCATCCGGCCGAGCGGATCGGGCACATCCTCGACACGGCGCGACCGGTGTGTGTGTTGAGCACGTCGGCCGACGCGGCGGCGTTGCCGTCGGGTGTCGAAGTGCTGGCTCTGGACCGTCTCGACCTCGACGGCACCGACTCGGCTCCGGTCCGGCCGGACGAACTGGTGCGTCCGCTCCACCGCGACCATCCCGCCTACGTGATCTTCACCTCCGGTTCCACCGGACGGCCCAAGGGCGTGGCGATCTCGCACGCGGCCATCCACAACCAGATCACCTGGATGCTGGCCCAGTACCCACTCGGCCCGGCCGACGTGTACCTCCAGAAGACGGCGACGACCTTCGACGTGTCGCTGTGGGGCTACTTCATGCCGCTGCGCGCGGGCGCGCGCCTGGTCGTGGCGACCCCCGACGGTCACCGCGACCCGGGCTACGTCGCCGACACCATCGCCGCCGCAGGCGTGACGGTCACGGATTTCGTGCCGTCCATGCTGACGGTGTTCGCCGCGCACGCTCCCGCCGCCGCGCTGGGCACCCTGCGCCACGTGTTCGCGATCGGTGAGGCGTTGCCGCCGGAGACGGTGGCGGCGTTCGCCGCGGTGTCGGACGCGGCGCTGCACAATCTCTACGGTCCGACCGAGGCCGCCGTGTCGGTGACCTACCAACCGGCCGATCGGGCCGCCTCCGGGTCGGTGCCGATCGGTCTGCCGCAGTGGAACACCCAGGTGTACGTGCTGGATTCGCGGTTGCGTCCGGTGCCCGCGGGTGTCGTGGGCGAGCTGTATCTGGCGGGTGACCAGTTGGCGCGCGGGTACGTGCGTCGCCCGGATCTGACCGCGGATCGGTTCGTGGCCAACCCGTTCGGCTTCGGCGCGCGCGTGTACCGCACGGGCGATCTGGTGGCGTGGCGGCGCGACCGGGACGGCCAACTGGTCCTGGACTACTTGGGCCGCACCGATTTCCAGGTGAAGTTCCGCGGTCAGCGCATCGAACTCGGCGAGATCGAGACGGCGCTGCTGGCGGTCGAGGGCGTCAGTCAGGCCGTGGTCGTGGTGCTCTCGGGGCCGACGGGAGATCAACTCGTCGGTTACGCGGTGCCCGCGCCGGGCCACGATCCCGACCCCGTCGCCCTGCGCGACGAACTCGCGAAGACGCTGCCCCCCTACATGGTCCCCGCCGTGATCGTCCCGTTGGACGCTTTCCCGCTGAACAGTTCCGGCAAGCTGGACCGCAAGGCGCTGCGCGCGCCGGTCTTCGAGGCCAGGGCCTTCGCCGCGCCCGCGACCGCGCTGGAGGAGGCGGTCGCGCAGGTGTTCGCCGACGTCCTCGGCGTGGAGCGCATCGGCCGCGACGACGATTTCTTCGAACTCGGCGGCAACTCGCTGAGCGCGACCCGGGTGGCCGCGCGTCTCGGTGACGCGCTGGACACCAGGGTGCCCGTGCGCCTGCTGTTCGAGGTGTCCACGGTGGCCGGACTTGCCGCGCGCGTGGAACTGACCGACCGCGACCGCAAGGCGCTGGTGGCCGGTCCGCGCCCGGACCGCATCCCGCTGTCGCCGGCCCAGCAGCGCATGTGGTTCCTCAACCAGTTCGACACCGGGGCCGCCGCCTACAACCTGCCGGTCGCGGTCCAGTTGAGCGGCGCGCTCGACATCCCCGCGCTGCGGGCGGCCGCGCTGGACATCATCACACGCCACGAGACGCTGCGGACCCGCTACCCGCAGACCGACGACGGGCCGATCCAGGAGATCCTGCCGCCCGCCGCCCCCGATCTGGGCCTGGTCGAGGTGAGCGAGGAGGCGCTGTTCGAGCGGGTCGCGGAGATCGCCTCGACCGGCTTCGACGTCGCCGCCGAGGTGCCGCTGCGCCTGGCGCTGTTCCGCATCGGCGGCGCGGCCGACGAGCACGTCCTGCTGCTGGTGGTGCACCACATCGCCGCCGACGGTTGGTCGCTGGGCGCGCTGACCCGCGACATCATGGCCGCCTACGCCGCGCGCTCGCAGGGCGAGGCGCCGAACTGGGCTCCGCTGCCGGTGCAGTACGCCGATTACGCGCTGTGGCAGCGCGAGTCGCTGGGCGACGCCGCCGATCCCGAGTCGCCCGCGGCCGCGCAGTTGGCCTACTGGACCGACACGCTGGCCGGCCTCCCGGAGGAGTCCACGCTGCCGATGGACCGTCCGCGCCCGGAGGTCCAGTCCTATCGCGGCGGCGCGGTGAGTTTCCGCGTCGACGCCGAAACCCACCGCGGGCTGCGAGAACTGGCGCGCGCCGCGAACGCCACGGTGTTCATGGTGGTGCATTCGGCGCTGGCCGTGCTGCTGGCGCGGATGGCGGGCACCGACGACGTCGCGATCGGCACCCCCGTGGCGGGGCGCGGCGCGGCCGAACTCGACGACGTCATCGGCATGTTCGTCAACACCGTCGTGTTGCGCACGATCCTGGACCCGAGCGAGCCCTACACCGACCTGCTGGCCCGCACCCGCGAGGACGATCTGGCGGCCTTCGCGCACGCCGACATCCCGTTCGAGCAGTTGGTCGAGGTCCTCGCGCCCGCGCGGTCCACCGGGCGGACCCCGCTGTTCCAGGTGGCGCTGTCGTTCGTCAACCTGCCCTCCGGTGATTTCGAGTTGCCGGGGTTGAGCATCCGCGGCCTGGACGCGCCGGTCGACATCGAGCGCTTCGACATGCAGTTGACCGTCGTGGAGGGCACGGCGGGCGGTGCGGACGGCATGGCCGGTGAACTGACCTACGCCCGCGACATCTTCGACGCCGCGACCGTGCGGGCCTTCGCCGAACGGTTCGTGCGCATCCTGCACCGGATCGTGGCGGGCCCGTCCACTCCGGTCGGCGACCTGCGTCTGCTGTCGGAGGCCGAGGCCGACCGCCTGGTCCGCATGCGCGGCCGCGTGGTGACCGCCACCGGCACGCTGCCCGACCTGCTCGACGCCGCCGCGCGCGGCAATCCCGACGGGGTCGCGCTGGAAGACGGCGAACGCTCGCTGACCTACCGCGAACTGGACGCGCTGTCCGCGCGCTGGGCGCGGGCGCTGATCGCGCGCGGCGTCGGACCGGGCGATCTGGTCGCGATCGGCATCCCGCGGTCGCTGGAATCGGTGCTGGCCTTCTGGTCGGTCGCGCGGGCGGGCGCCGGTTTCGTACCGGTGGACCCGAACTATCCCGCCGAGCGGGTCGCGCACATGCTCGCCGATTCCGGCGCGGCGTTCGGCTTGACGCTGACCGCGCTGCGCTCCGATTTCGGCGACGACCTGGAGTGGCTGGCGCTGGACGCGCCCGGCTTCGACCTGGACGAGTTCGCCGCCACGCCGGTCACCGACGCCGACCGCGTCCGCCCGGTGCGCACCGTCGACGTCGCCTACGTCGTCTACACCTCCGGGTCGACCGGCGTCCCCAAGGGCGTCGCGGTCACCCACGCCGGTCTGGCGGGCTACAACGCCGAGCAGCGCGAACGGTTCACCGTCACCCCGGAGTCGCGCACCCTGCACTTCGCCACCCCCAGTTTCGACGGCGCGGTGCTGGAACTGCTGCTGGCGATCGGCGGCGGCGCGACCATGGTCGTCGTCCCGACCGACGTCTACGGCGGCGCGGACCTGACCGAGCTGTTGCGCGCGCGGCGGGTCACCCACATGTTCATCACCGCGGCGGCGCTGGCCTCCCTCGACCCGACCGGGCTGACCGATCTGCGCGCGGTGTTCACCGGCGGCGAGACCTGGTCCCCGGATCTGGTGCGGCGCTGGGCGGTCGACGGCAGGCGCTTCCACAACGCCTACGGCCCGACCGAGACCACGATCATCGTCAACTTCAGCGAACCGCTGACCCCGGGCGAGCCGGTGACGATCGGCGCGCCGATCCGCGGGATCACCGAATGGGTGCTCGACGAGCGGCTCAACCCGGTGCCGCCGGGGGTCGCCGGTGAGCTCTACATCGCGGGTGACCAACTCGCGGCCGGCTACCACCGCAGGCCGGGCCTGACCGCGGGCCGTTTCGTGGCCTGCCCGTGGCATCCGGCGCAGCGCATGTACCGGACCGGCGACGTGGTGCGCTGGACCCACCGCGGCGAGATCGAATTCGTGGGCCGCAACGACTTCCAGGTCAAGGTGCGCGGTTTCCGCATCGAACTCGGCGAGGTCGACGCGGTGCTGGCCGACCACCCGAGCGTCGAGTTCGCGGTGACCGTCGGGCGCAAGACGGGTACCGGGGCGACCGTGCTGGTCTCCTACGTCAAGCCGGTCGCCGACGAGCGCGTCGACATCGGCGCGCTGGCCGCCTACGCCCAGCAGCGTCTGCCCGCGCACATGGTGCCCACCTCGATCATGGCCCTCGACGAGATCCCGCTCACGCCGGTCGGCAAGCTGGATCGCAAAGCGTTGCCGGAACCGCTGTTCGAGACCGCGATCTTCCGCGCGCCCGCCGACGCCGTGGAACAGGCCGTGGCCGACGTCTACGCCGAGGTGCTCGGCGTCGAGCAGGTCGGCGTGGACGACGATTTCTTCGCCCTGGGCGGCAATTCGCTCAGCGCGACCCGGGTGACCGCCCGCCTCGGCGCGCTGCTGCGCACCAAGGTGCCGGTGCGCCTGCTGTTCGAGGCGCCCACGGTCGAGGCGCTGGCCGCCCGCCTGGATGCGCCGACCGGCCCCGAGGTCCCGGCTCTGGTCGCGGGGCCGCGCCCGGAGCGCGTCCCGCTCTCGCCCGCCCAGCAGCGCATGTGGTTCCTCAACCAGTTCGACACCGCCGCGCCGACCTACAACATCCCGGCCGTGGTGCGGTTGACCGGTGTGCTGGACGTGGAGGCGTTCGGACAGGCGATCGCCGACGTCGTCTCGCGCCACGAGGTCCTGCGCACCACCTATCCGCAGACCGCGGACGGCCCCGAACAGGTCGTGCGGTCCGCGGCCGACGCGATCGCGCCCGTGCACCCGATCGTGGTGCGCGACACCGAAGTGCCGTCCCGGATCACCGAGATCATCGGAACCGGTTTCGACGTGGCGACCGAGGTTCCGCTGCGGGTGGCGCTGCTGCGGGTCAACGCCGCGCTCGACGAGCACGTGGTGGTGTTCGTGGTGCACCACATCGCGGGCGACGGTTGGTCGATGGGCCCGCTGACCCGTGACGTGATGGCCGCCTACGCCGCGCGCGCCGCGGGTGTCGAACCCGGCTGGACGCCGCTTCCGGTGCAGTACGCCGATTACGCGCTGTGGCAGCGCGAACTGCTGGGCGCGGAGGACGATCCCGAGTCGACCGCGGCCCGTCAGATCGAGTTCTGGCGCGCCGAACTGTCCGGCCTGCCCGCCGAATCCACGCTGCCCGGCGACCGGGCTCGCACGCCGATGCCGACGCGGCGCGGCGCGTCGCTGGAGTTCGGCGTCGACGGGAAGGTGCGCGCGGCGCTGGCCGAGGTGGCGCGGACGGGGAACGCGACGCTGTTCATGGTCGTGCACTCGGCGCTGGCGGTCCTGCTGGCGCGGCTGTCCGGGGCCGAGGATCTCGCGATCGGCACGCCGGTCGCCGGTCGCGGCGCGGCCGAACTGGACGATCTGATCGGCATGTTCGTCAACACGGTGGTGTTGCGCAGTCACGTCGATCCGCGCGAATCCTTCACCGATCTCCTGGCGCGTCAGCGCGAGACCGACCTGGCCGCGCTCGCCCAGGCCGACATCCCGTTCGAGCGGTTGGTCGACGTGCTCGAGCCGGAGCGTTCCACGGCACGTTCGCCGCTGTTCCAGGTCTCGCTGGCCTTCCAGAACCTGCCCTCGGGCAGTTTCGAGCTACCCGGGCTGCGGGTCGGCGCGGTCGATTTCGACGCGGCGACCGAGAAATTCGACCTCTCGCTGACCATCCGCGAGACGGTCGACCCCGACGGCGCGAACACGCTCTCGTGCCACCTGTCCTACGCGACCGACCTGTACGACCCGCAGACCGCCGCCGGTTTCGCCGAGCGGTTCCAGCGCCTGCTGGCCGCGTTGGCCGCCGACCCGTCCCAGGCCGTCGGCGACGTGGAACTGCTGACCGAGGCCGAACGCGAGCAGGTGCTGCGCACCTGGAGTGCCTCCGGCCCGGATGTCGGCCTGGACGCCACCCTGGTCGAACTGTTCGACGGCGCGGTGCGCGACAACGCCGAACGCACCGCGGTCGTCTTCGACGAGCGCAAACTCACCTACGCCGAACTCGACGCGCGGGTCAACCGCTTGGCGCGCACGCTCATCCGGGCGGGCGCCGGACCGGAGACCTTGGTGGCGGTGGCGCTGCCGCGCTCGCTGGACCTGGTGGTCGCGCTGCTGGCGACCGTCAAGGCGGGCGCGGGCTACCTGCCCGTCGACCCCACCTACCCGGCCGACCGCATCGCCTACATGCTCGACGACGCGCAACCGGTCTGCGTGCTGAGCACCGCCGAACGCGACGTCGACCTGCCCGCGGACCTGCCGGTCCTGGAAATCGACACCCTGGATCTGTCCCAGGTGCCCGCCGGGCCGATCACCGCCGCCGAACGCCGCGCGCCGCTCACGCCGGACTCGATCGCCTACGTCATCTACACCTCCGGGTCGACCGGCAGGCCCAAGGGCGTGCGGGTGCCGCACCGCACGGTGGTGGCGCTGTTCGCCAACACCCACAACGATTTCGGGTTCGATCGCTCCGACGTGTGGACGATGTTCCACTCCTACGCCTTCGACTTCTCGGTGTGGGAACTGTGGGGCCCGCTGCTCTACGGCGGCACCCTGGTCGTGGTCGACTACTACGTCTCGCGCTCGCCCGAGCAGTTCCTGCACCTGCTGCGCCGCGAACGGGTCACCGTGCTCAACCAGACCCCGTCGGCGTTCTACCAACTGGCCGAGGCCGACCGCGTCGCCGAACCGACCGCGCCGCCGCTGGCGTTGCGCTACATCGTCTTCGGCGGCGAGGCGCTGGAACCGCGCCGACTCGCCGACTGGTACAGCAGGCACACCGACACCACACCGCGCCTGGTGAACATGTACGGCATCACCGAGACGACGGTGCACGTCACCCGGCGCGCGCTCGACGCGGCCTCGGTGGAGGCGGCCGACGCCAGCGTCGTCGGGCGGGCCATCGCCGGTCTGCGCACCTACCTGCTCGACAGCGGCCTGCGTCCGGTGCCGCCCGGCGTCCCCGGCGAGATCTACGTCGCGGGCAGCCAACTCGCGCGCGGCTACCTCGGTCGGCGGGCGCTGACCGCGAGTCGCTTCGTCGCCAACCCGTTCGACGAACCCGGCGCGCTGCTGTACCGCTCGGGCGATCTGGCCCGCTGGAACCGCGACGGCGACCTGGAATACCTCGGCCGCGCCGACGACCAGGTCAAGGTGCGCGGATTCCGCATCGAACTCGGCGAGATCGAAGCCGCGCTGCTGGCCCAGGAACGCGTCCGGCAGGTCGCGGTCGTGGTCCGCGAGGACAAGCCCGGCGATCAGCGGATCGTGGCCTACCTGGTCGGCGATCCCGGCGCGGCGCTCGACGTCGAGTCCGTGCGCGAAGGCGCGGGCGAGGCGCTGCCCACCTACATGGTCCCCTCGGCCTTCGTCGTGCTGGACGCGATCCCGTTGACCGCCAACGGCAAACTGGACCGCCGCGCGCTGCCCGCCCCGACCTTCACCACCACCGCGACCCGCGAGCCGATCGGCGACGTCGAGGCGCGGATCGCCGAGTTGTTCGCCCAGGTGCTGGGTCTGGAGTCGGTGGGCGTGGACGATTCGTTCTTCGCCGTCGGCGGCGACAGCATCCTGTCGATTCAGCTGGTGTCGCGCGCCAAGGCGGCGGGCATCGTGTTCAGCCCGCGCCAGGTGTTCGAGCAGCGCACCGTCGCCGGACTCGCCCGGGTCGCGGCGGCCGCCGCCGACAGCACACCCGACGTGCTCGAGGAATTGCGCGGCGGCGGCGTCGGTGAGATCCCGCTGACCCCGGTGCTGGCCGCCTATCTGGCGCACGGCTCGCACAACCGGTTCTTCCAGAGCATGGTGCTCGGACTGCCCGAGGAGATCGACGCGGCCGGCCTGGTGGAGACCATCGGCGCGGTTCTCGACCACCACGATGTCCTGCGGTCGCGGGTTTTCCGCGCCGAGACCGGTTGGCGGCTCGAAGCGCTGCCGACCGGCGCGATCGACCCGACCGAGTTGATCGGGCGCATCGACATCCCGGCGGGCACGAGCGAGGAGGAACTGCGGCGGATCGCGGCCTCGGCGGTGGAGGAGACGGTCGACGCGCTCGACCCGGCCGCCGCGCGCATGCTGGCCTTCACCTGGCTCAGCCGACCCGACGGACCGGACGTCCTCGCCGTGGCCGCCCACCACTACGCCATCGACGGCGTGTCCTGGCGCGTGCTGATCCCCGATCTGGCGACGGCCTGGGCGCAGCGGCTGTCCGGTCAGCCGATCGCGTTGTCGCCCAACGGCACATCCTTCCGCCGCTGGGCGCACGGCCTGGTCGAGGTGGCCCCGCGCAGGCGCGGCGAGATCGACTTCTGGCGCTCGGTGGTGGCCACCCCCGACCCGCTCTTGGGCGCGCGCGCCCTCGATCCCGCCTTCGACACCCAGGCCACCGTGCGCCGGGTGCAGATCCGCGTCCCGGTCGAGGTGGCCGAGGCCGTGCTGACCACCGTGCCCGCGCTCTACCGCGGCGGCGTGAACGACGGACTGCTCGCGGCGCTGGCGATGGCGGTGCGCGCGTGGCGGGCCCGGCGCGGCGTCGACGCCCCGCGCACCCTGGTGAAACTCGAGGGCCACGGCCGCGAGGAAGAGGTGCTGCCCGGCGCGGACCTCACCCGCACGGTCGGCTGGTTCACCAGCATCTACCCGGTCGCCCTCGACCTGTCCGGGGTCGACCCGGCCACGGTCTTCGACGGCGGCGCGGCCACCGGTGACGCCATCAAGGCGATCAAGGAACAACTGCTCGCCGTGCCGGACAAGGGCATCGGCTACGGACTGCTGCGCCACCTCGACCCGGAGAGCGGCGCGCGGGTCGCCGGTCCGCTCGGCCAGATCAGCTTCAACTACCTGGGACGGGTCTCGGCGGGCGGTGTGCCCGAGGGGCTGACGGCGCTGGGCTGGATGCCGACCGACGCGGTCGGCCAGCACAGTCCCGACCAGGACCACGCCATGCCCGCGGCGGCCGTCGTCGACGTGAACGCGATCGTCAACGACGGGCCCGACGGCCCGCTGATGGACGTCACCTTCCTCTACGCGGCCGAGGTCATCGGCGAATCCGAAGTCCGCGAACTGGCCGAGGACTGGGTCGACGCGCTCGGCGCGCTGGCCCGCCACACCGAGGACCCGTCGGTGGGCGGTCTCACCCCGTCCGACGTGCCGCTGGTACGGGTCACCCAGGACGAGATCGAGCGGTGGCGCGCGCAACGCCCCGGCCTGAGCGACATCCTGCCGCTCTCGCCGTTGCAGGCGGGTCTGCTGTTCCTCACCGAACTCGACCTCGACGCCGTGGACGACTACGTCATGCAGTTCTCCCTGGAACTGGCGGGCGGCATCTACATCGACCGGATGCGGCGCGCCGCCCAAGCCCTGCTCGACCGGCACGCCAGTCTGCGCACCGCGTTCGTCAACGCGGCCGACGGCACACCGGTCGCCCTGGTGGTCGACGCGGTGCCGGTGCCGTGGCAGGCCGTCCCCGACGTCCCCGACGAGCAGTTGGACGCCGTCCTGGCCGCCGAGCAGCGTCGGCGTTTCGACCCGGCCACCGCGCCGCTGATGCGGGTCTCCATGCACCGCACCGTGTCCGGGCGCAGCTTCCTGACCCTGACCACCCACCACATCCTGCTCGACGGTTGGTCGATGCCGCTGTTGATGAAGGATCTGCTGGCGCTCTACGCGCTGCGCGGCGACGGCACCGCCCTGCCCCGGGTGCGTCCCTACCGCGAATACCTGGCGTGGCTGAGCGAACAGGACCCGGACGCCTCGCGGCGCGCCTGGACCGACGCGCTCGCAGGCGTCGAACCGACGCCGCTGGTGCCCGCGCTGCCCGCCCCCGCCACGCCCGCCGACGGGGTCGGCGTGGTCGAGTTGACGCTCTCGCCGGAGGAGACCGCCGAACTGACGGCGATGGCGAGCGGGGCGGGCGTCACCGTGAACACGGTGGTGCAGGCCGCGTGGGCGCTGGTCGTCGCCGCGAGCACCGACCGCTCCGAAGCGGTGTTCGGCGCCGCCGTGTCCGGTCGTCCGCCGCAGTTGGACGGCATCGACTCGATGGTCGGCCTGTTCGTCAACACGATCCCGGTGCGGGTGCGCTTCGAGCCGGACTGGACGGTGCGCGAACTGCTGGGCCGTCTGCAATCCGAACAGGCCGCCCTGCTCGACCACCACTACCTCGGGTTGGCCGACCTCCAGCGCGCGGTGGGCGTGGACGCGCTGTTCGACACCATGATCGCCTTCGAGTCCTACCCGGTCGACTCCGAGGGGCTGGCCGAGGCGGGCACCATCGACGGCATGTCCGTGGTCGACCTGCGCGCGGTCAACTACACCCACTACCCGGTCACGTTGCTGGTGAACCTGGACACCCGCCTGTGGGTGAAGGTCCAGCACCACCGCGCGTCGGTGGACGACGCGGTCGCGCGGTCGCTCACCGACCGGTTGCGGATGCTGCTGGGAGCCTTCGTCACCGCGCCCGAGCGCGCGCTGTCGCGGCTGTCACTGCTGCTGGAACCCGAACGGTTCGTGCTGGAGTCGATGAACGGCACGGACGTGGCCTGGCCCGCCGACGAGGCGACGCTGGTGTCGAAGTTCCGCATCCAGTCCGAACGCTCACCCGACGCGCCCGCCCTCAGCGCGGGCGGTCGCACGCTGACCTACGCCGAACTGCGCGAACGCGTCGACGTCATGGCCGACGCCCTCGCGGCGCGCGGCGCGGGGCCGGACACGCTGGTCGCCGTCGCGATGCGGCGCTCGATCGATCTGGTCGTGGCGGTGCACGCGGTGCTCAGTTGCGGTGCGGCCTACGTGCCGGTCGACCCGGACCACCCCGCCGAGCGCAACGACCACGTCCTGGGTTCGGCGCGTCCACTGTTCGTACTCACCACGGCCGCCGACGATTTCGTCACCGGGACCGAGGTCCCGGTGGTCGACGTCGCCGACCTGGACGAACCGGAGGTCGCGCCCGCGCGGCGGTGGCCGCGCCCCGACAACCTGGCCTACGTGATCTACACCTCCGGCTCGACCGGTCGTCCCAAGGGCGTGATGATCACCCACCGGCAGATGGTCAACCAGTTCCGCTGGGCGCAGTCGGCCTACCCGCACAACCGCTCCGACACCGTGCTGCACAAGACGCCGATCACCTTCGACATCTCCACGTGGGAGTTGTTCTGGCCCTTGCAGACCGGTGCGCGACTGGTGCTGGCCGAACCCGACGGCCACCGCGATCCGCGCTACCTCGCGGAGCTGATCCGGCGCGAATCGGTATCGACGGTGCATTTCGTGCCCTCGATGCTGGACGCGTTCCTCGATCTGGCCCCCGATCTGCCGACCGCGGTGCCGCGCCGGGTGTTCGCGGCGGGCGAGGCGCTGGGCGCCGGCACCGTCGCGCGGTTCGACGCGTCCCTGCCGGGCGCGCTGCACAACTGGTACGGCCCGGCCGAGGCCACCGTGGTCACGGCCTGCCGCGCCAACGGCGCCGACCCGAACGCGCCGGTCTCCATCGGTTCGCCGGTCGCCAACACCCGCGTCTACGTGCTCGACCGCCAGTTGCGCCAAGTGCCGTTGGGCGCGCCCGGTGAGCTGTACGTCGGCGGCGTGCAACTGGCGCGCGGTTACGTCGGAGCGCCCGCGCTGACCGCCGAACGGTTCGTCGCCGATCCGTTCCGGCCCGGCGTGCGCCTCTACCGCACCGGTGACGTGGTCAGGCTCTCGCGCGGCGGCCTGGAATACCTCGGCCGCGCCGACTTCCAGGTCAAGATCCGCGGTCAGCGCATCGAACTCGGCGAGATCGAGGCCGTGCTGGCCCGGCACGACGCGGTGGCGCACGCCGCCGCCGCGGTGGTGCCCGAGCCGGACCGCCTGGTCGCCTACGTGGTGGCCGCCCCGGATCGCGAGATCGACGACGCGGCGCTGCTCGAGCACGCCCGCGCGAGCCTGCCCGGGTACATGGTGCCCGCGGTCGTCGTGACGCTGCCGGAACTGCCGCTCAACGCCAGCGGCAAACTCGACCGCCGCGCGCTGCCGGTGCCCGAGTTCACCGCGCGCGCCTACCGCGCGCCGGTCACCCCGACCCAGCACCTCGTGGCGGAGGTCTTCGCGGAAATCCTCGGCCTGGACCGGGTCGGCCTGGACGACGATTTCTTCGCCCTCGGCGGCACCAGCCTGGAGGCGAGCCGGGTGGCGGGCCGGTTGCGCGCCCGCTCCGGCGCCGAGGTGCGCGTGCAGTGGTTCTTCCTCGCCCCGACCGTCGAGGCGCTGGGCGACCGGCTCGCCGAGGCCGCCGCGGGCACCCTGGACTACACCGCCGAGACCGAGGCCGCGATGGGGGTGCTGCTGCCGATCCGCGCCTCCGGGGACCGACCCGCGCTGTTCTGCGTCCACCCGATGTACGGGCTGGCGTGGTGCTACAGCGGGTTGGTCCGCCACGTCGGCCGGGACACGCCGATCTACGGCATCCAGGCCGCCGCGCTGTCGGAGGACGCGCCGCCGCCGCGCTCACTGCGCGAGATGGCGCACCGGTACGCCACCGAGATCGTGGCCGCCCAACCGCGCGGGCCCTACCACCTGCTCGGCTGGTCGCTGGGCGGTGTGCTGGCCCACGAGATCGCGGTCATCCTGCAGACCTCGGGTCGGGAGGTGGCGGTGCTGGCCATGCTCGACAGCGATCACGACTTCGACCTGACCACTTGGCGCACCGCCACCGTGGAACTGTTGGCCGAACTCGGGCTGACCGGCGTCGACGCCGCCGGTTTCGCCACGGACCGGCCGCTGGAGCTGTCCGAGGCCGACTTCGCCAAGCTCTACGCGGCGATCCCGGCCGACACGGTCGGGATCACCCCGGACCGATTGCGCCGGATCTACACCAGCGCCATGCGGTCGGTGGAGCTCACCCGCGAGTTCGAGCCGAAGTTCTTCGACGGCACGGTGCAGTTCTTCCGCGCCGCCGCGGACACCCGGCGCACCCACGACGTGATCGCGGCGTGGCATCCGTACGCGGCCCGGGTGGTCGACCATCCGGTCGCGGCGACGCACGAGGTGATGACACAGGCGCCCGCGCTCGGCGAGATCGGCCCGGTGCTGGATAGATTGTTGCGAGGAGAGGACGACGCCCGGTGACCCCCGGACATCGGGCGTGCCCCCGACCCGACCGGCTGTACATTGTTCGCGCTGGTCAGCAATGATGACGACACGTTACGGTAACGACGGCCCCTGGTGTGACGACTACACAGGCCGTATGGTCGGGCCGGCTACCCGCCGGCCCGGTCGAGGGAAGACCATCCGTCCCGATACGAAGTGAAGGTGCGAAATTGATACGTCGACTCACCCGGCGCCGTGGCTCGCGTGCCGCGGCGATGCTGGCGGCGACCGCGGTGTTCGCGGGCGTCATGTCCGGACTCGGCGCATCCCCGGCCTCGGCGGCCGACCCGATCATCGACTCCAAGGCCCTGCTCGGTAATCCCGTCGCGCCCGACGGCTCCAAGATCACCAAGGCCGAGATCAAGGACGCGCGCAACCTGCGGTTGTACGTGTACTCGGCGGCGATGGACGAGACCTTCCCGGTCGACGTGCAGCGCCCCGCCGACGCCTCGGTGCCGCGTCCGGCCTTCTACCTGCTCAACGGCGCGGGCGGCGGCGAGGACACCGCCTCCTGGAACGCCAAGACCGACGCGTTGCAGTTCCTCAGCGACAAGAACGTCAACGTGATCCAGCCCATCGGCGGCAAGTGGAGCTACTACACCGACTGGATCAAGGACGATCCGACGCTGGGCCGCAACAAGTGGACCACCTTCTTCACCGAGGAACTGCCCCCGCTGATCGACGGCGCGCTGGGCACCAACGGCGTCAACGGAATCGCGGGTCTGTCGACCTCGGGCACCACGGTGCTGGCGCTGCCGATCGCCAAGCCGGGCCTCTACAAGGCCGCCGCCGCCTACAGCGGCTGCGCCCAGACCAGTGACCCGGTGGGTTCGGAGTTCGTGCGCCTGACCGTCGAGACCTGGGGCGGCGGCGACACCTTGAACATGTGGGGCCCGGAGGGCTCGCCGGAGTGGACGAAGAACGATCCCTACGTCAACGCCGAAGGGCTGCGCGGGGTCGATCTCTACGTCTCCACCGGTACCGGCCTGCCCGGCCCGTACGACACCCTGGACGGCAAGTACGCGCTGCCCGGCGCCTACGGTCTGGCCAATCAGCTCATCATCGGCGGCGTGATCGAGGCGGGCACCAACTTCTGCACGCACAACTTGCAGAACAAGCTGAACGAACTGGGCATCCCGGCCACGTTCAACTTCCGCCCCAACGGCACCCACTCGTGGGGCTACTGGCAGGACGAGCTGCACCAGTCCTGGCCGGTCCTGGCCCGCGGCATGGGCGTCTGACCCTCCCGAACTCCACCGCCCCGGTCGCGCTCAGCGGCCGGGGCGGTGTCGTGTGTGGGGGCCGTTCAGACCCAGTTCTCGGCCCAGTACTTCCAGATCAGCGGTGCGTAGCCGGCCAAGGGGGGAACGCGGATGTCGGAGTCGGCCAGCGCGGCGGTGGTGCGCTCACAGCCGAACCAGCAGGTGAATTCGCTGTGCGCCAGCACGTCGCGGGGGACGCCGACGCGCGGCAGCACCCATTTCGCGCCCGGCACCCGCAGCATCATCTCCAGGGTGCGTTTGGGCATGACCTCGACCAGGTGCGGCGCGCCCGCCTCGTCGGCGAACAGGTTCAGCGCCTCGGCCGCGCTCTGCCTGCGCGGGTCGACCAAGTGGTAGGTGCTGGAGTTCGGCAGGTCGCCGTGGGCGATGTGGTCGAGCGCGCGGGCCACGAAATCCACCGGCACCATGTTGGTCTCGCCCAGTTTCGGTACCAGCACGGGCAGCAGGCGGGGGAGTTGGGCGGCCATCCGCAGCAGGCGGAAGAAGTAGTAGGGGCCGTCGATGCGGTCGATCTCGCCGGTGCGGGAGTGCCCGATGACGATCGAGGGCCGGTAGATCCGCCAGTCCACCCCGGAGTCGCGCACGATGCGCTCGGCCTCGAATTTGCCGCGTTGCAGGGCGGTGGCGGGCCGCTGGCCGCGGTCGAACATGTCCTCGGTGAACAGGCCCTCGAAGCCGCCCGCGACCTCCACGGTCGAGAGGTGGTGCAGCAGGGGCGTTCCCAGCGCCTCGGCCACCTCCACCACGTGGCGGGTGCCGCCGCCGCGCTCGATCAGGTCGTAGCTCGAGGCCAGGTGGAAGATGTGGTCGATCTCGCCGCGGTGCTCGACCAGCCAGCCCGGGTCGATGCCGAGTCCGGGCGCGCCGAGGTCGCCGCGGACCGGGCGGACCCGGTCACCGCCGTCCCACTCCCGGGCGCAGCAGGTGAAGCGGTCCGCCGAGTCGAGGCCGGGTCGGACCAGTACGTGGATATCGCCGTCACGATGCAGCAACTGCGGGACGAGGAATCGACCGATGAACCCAGTTGCTCCGGTAACCAGGTATGCCATAGCCGATGAACATAGTCGGCGGAAATCCGCGATGTGTGGCCGGGACCACCATCGCGGACCTCGGTCGGCCGCGCGCCGGACTAGTCGGCGAAGACCGCCTTGCGCTTGGTGAGCATCGCGGTCGCGCCCTCGAAGAAGTCCGGCGAGACCAGCAGTTCGGTCTGTCCGGCCTTCTCGGCGGCCAGCGCGGCGTCCAGGTGCGAGAGGGTGGCGGCGTTGAGGGCCTGCTTGGTCAGTTCCAGCGCGCGGCGCGGACCCGCGGCCAGCTTCTCGGCCACGGCGTCGACGCGGGCGTCGAGGTCGGCGTCGGCGAGCACGCCCGCGAACAGTCCGGCTTCCTTGGCCTTGCCCGCGGGCAGGCGCTCGCCCAGCAGCGCCATCTCGGCGGCCAACGGGCGGCCCGCCGCGGCGGCGACCATCGCGGCGGCGCCGCCGTCGGGCATCAGGCCGATGTTGATGAAGGCCAGCAGCAGGTAGGAGTCGGTTTCGGCGTAGACGAGGTCGGCGGCCAACGCGATGCCGACGCCGACGCCCGCGGCCGCGCCCTTGATCTTGGCCACGACCGGGACCGGCACGTCGACAATGGATTTCACGAGCCGGTTGGCGGCGTCCATGACCATGTCGGAGGTGATGCCGCGCTGTTGTTCGGCGGCCGAGGAGGACAGGTCGGCGCCGGTGCAGAAGTCGCCGCCCTCGCCCGCGAGTACGATCGCCCGGACCTCGCGATCCTCGGCGGCGGCCAGGAAGGTGTCCCCGAGGGCGACCATGGTGTCGTAGTCCACGGCGTTCTTGCGCTTGGGGTTGGTGATGGTGACGCGCAGGATCTTCCCGTCCTTGACCGCGGAGAAACGGGCCGCGGTTGCGGAATCGGTATTACTCATCATCAGCTCCTGGTCTGCCATTCGCCCGGCATCGCAACACGAATAGTGGTTAACTTTGCGAATTGTGGTTAACTTAGGTTGACTTGTCGGGCGCTGTCAACAGGCAGCGCCGTGGTGAGGGGACCGTCCCGGAATGGAGTGATGCATGGTCGCGGAACGCAGCGAGATCGATCTCGCTCCCGCGCGCCGTGCCACCGGCGGCAACGCCGCCGAACCCGCCAAATCCGTGCGCAGGCGTCCCAAGGACCGCAAGGTCCAGATCGTGCGCGCCGCCGCGCGCGCCTTCAGCGAACGCGGCTACTACCCGGTCGGCGTCGACGAGATCGCGGCCGAGGTCGGCATCTCCGGCCCCGCGCTCTACCGCCACTTCGCCAACAAGTACGCGCTGCTGGTCGCCGCCGCCGAAGAAGGCGCCCGCCACCTGCTCCAGGTCGCCCAGGACGCCGACGACCCCGACCTGGAACCCGCCGCCCGCCTGGACGCCCTGATCAAGGCGATCAGCGAACACACCATCGACATCCGCCGCGAAGCCGGGCTCTACCGGTGGGAACGCCGCTACCTCGAACACGAGGACCGCGTGCGCATCCGCAAGATCTACGACGACCTCAACGCCACCGTCGCCGCCCCGATCGCCGGTCTGCGCCCGGAACTGCCCGACGCCGACGTCGCCATGCGCGCCGCCGCCGTGCTCAGCGTAGTCGCCAGCATCTCCGCGCACCGCACCGCGCTGTCCGGCGCGCGCCTGCTGCCGCTGCTCGAACAGATGTGCGCCGCGGTGGTGCACGCCGACCTGCCGCCCGCCCCGCCCGCACCCGAACCCGGGCCGGTCACCAAGGGGCTTCCGGTCACCTCGAAACGCGAACAGCTGCTCACCGAGGCCATCCGCATCTTCGGCAGGCAGGGCTACCACGAGGCCAGCATCGAGGAGATCGGCGCGGCCGTCGGCATCAACGCCTCCAGCGTCTACCGCTACTTCAGCAGCAAATCCGATCTGCTCGCCGCCGCCTTCTACCGCACCGGCGACCGGGTCGCGATGGCCATCACCGAAGCGCTGGCCGAAGCGACCAGCCGCCCCGACGCGGTGCGCGGCATCGCCGAACGCCAGGCCCGGCTGACCTTCGCGATGCCCGAGATCATGCCGGTCTACTACGCCGAGTTCAGCAACCTGCCGCCCGCCGAACAGCACAAGCTGCGCGCCATCCAGCGGCAGAACGTGCAGGAGTGGGCGAACCTGCTCGACGGCGACCCGACCGAGGCCCGCTTCCGCGTGCACGCGGCCATCGGTCAGGTCATCGACGTGGGGCGGTTGGTCCGATTCGACTCCCGCCCCGAGCAATTGGCGCGCGTCACCGCCCTGATGGAGGCCGTGCTGCTCGGCTGAGCCGCCGTCCGGGGTCGGTGTCGACGCGCCGCTCAGGGGCGGTGTCGACGTGCCCCTCAGGGGCGGTGCGCGTGCCGTAGTCGGAACATCGTCTTCGCCAGGCGTAGGTGCCGTGGGTGCCGCTCGAACGTGGACAGGTTCACCGGCGCCCGGTACTGCTTGCGGGCCACCGCGAGGGTGCGGCTGAACTCGCGCAGGCCGTGCTCGCCGTGGCTGTGGCCCTGGCCGTATTCGCCGACGCCGCCGAAGGGCAGCGCGGGAATGCTGGTGTAGGCGGTGGAGGAGTTGATGGTCACCACCCCGACGCGCAGTTTCTCGGCGAAGGAGTCGACGTCGGCGACGTCGCGGGTGAACACCGAGACCGCGATGGCGTTGCCGGTGGCGTTGATCCGCTCGGCCGCCTCCTCCAGGTTCGCCACCCGGTTCACGATCAGCACGGGGCCGATGGCCTCACCGGTGACGGCGATGCTCTGTTCGGGGACCTCGGCGAGCACGATCGGCTGGATGTAGGGCTCGCGCAGCGACTCCAGGTCACCGACCACCGCGCGGCCGCCGCGGGCGAGTGCGTCGCGGACCTGCCGGCGCACCACCTCGATCTGCGATTCGAGCACCATCGGGCCGTAGGAGGCGTGCCGGTCCGCGCCCGGACGCAGGACCCGCGCGTGCGCGGCCACCAGTTCCAGGAAGTTGTCGTAGACCGAATCGGCGACGTAGGCGCGCTGGATGCCGGTGGGGTTCTGGCCCGCGTTGGCCATCGCGCCGAACACCGCGGCTTCGGCGGCGTCGTCGAGTTCGGCGTCGACGTGCACGACCATCGCGCCCTTGCCCGCCCGTTCCACCACCACCGGTGTCATGGTCTGCGCGCAGGCCGAGATGACCTCGCGCGCACCGGCTTCCGATCCGGCGTAGGCGATCTTGTCGACCTTGGCCCGGCACAGCGCGGCCCCGGTGACGTGATCGCCGGTGACCACTTGCAGCACCGGTTGGTCGGGGGCCAGTCGCTGCCAACTCTCGGCCAGCCACACCCCGACGCCGGTGGTCAGCTCGTGCGGTTTGAACACCACCGCGTTGCCCGCGGCCATCGCGTAGGCGATCGAGCCCATCGGGGTGAACAGCGGGTTGTTCCACGGCCCGAGCACGCCGACGACGCCGAGCGGGAGGTAGCCCACCGACGCCTTCTGGTTACGGGTCAGCCACGTCGAGCGCAGGCCGCGCCTGCGCAGGGTGCGTCCGGCGTTGCGGGCGGCCCAGTCCAGGTTCTCGATGGCCAGCAGGACCTCGATCACCGCGTCCGCCTCCGGTTTCCCGGTCTCCTCGCGGATGATCTCCACCAATTCGCCCGCGCGCTTGGCGATGTGGCGTTTCCAGTCCAGCAGCCACCGTTTGCGGGCTTTGAATCCCAGTGCGGCCCACCATCTCTCGGCCGAGCGCGCCGCGCGCACGGTGCGATCGAGTTCGCCGGTTCCCATCATCGCGTAGCTGCCGACCACCTCGCCGGTGCGCGGGTCGTAGGAGGTCAGGACCTCCCGGCCGGTCGGATACAGGGCTGTCCGTACGGATTCCATCGCCGTGCGCGGCTGCGTTGACTCTGTCATGTCGCACCTCTCGCAGTCGTCCCACCCTGGTACTCACCCGGTGGACAGCGACCCCGCCGACAGGTGAGTACGTCGTTTTCCCCTGCCAGCAGATTATGGGCGTCGCGAGGCGTCGACAAGACGGCGTCACTGCCCCTGCGCTGCCCTCGCGCGGATCCGCCCAGGGCGGGTCCCGACCGGCCACGCAATTGTGATCAAGAACACAGTTCGGAACAGTTCCGGTGGGATACCCCTGCTCACCCTTGTCGCGGAGTTGGGGCCGGTAACATCACGCCGAGCGATCCGATCACCACCGGAGGGCGTGCCCACGGCACGCCACGGCGAGGATCGCCGCACCGGGCAGATAGTGGAGAGTTGATGCCGAGTTCGAACCAAGCAGAGTCGTCCGTGAGCGATCCGGCGGTCCTCGTCGAGGACGTCCGCAAATCCTTCGGCGAGGTCGAGGCCCTGCGCGGCATCAGTTTCACCGCGGCCAAAGCGACCGTGCTCGGCATCCTCGGCCCCAACGGCGCCGGGAAGACCACCACCGTCAAGATCCTGTCCACGCTGCTGCGCCCCGACTCCGGCACCGCCGTCGTCGCCGGACACGACGTGCGCGCCGACCCCGCGGGCGTGCGCCGCTCGATCATGATGACCGGCCAGTACGCCGCCCTCGACGAGAACCTCTCCGGACGGGAGAACCTCGAACTGTTCGGCAGGCTCATGGGCCTGGGTCGCTCGTCGGCCCGCCGCCGCGCCGACGACCTGCTCGAACAGTTCGACCTGGTCAGCGCGGGCCGCCGCTCGGTGCGCCAGTACTCCGGCGGTATGCGCCGCCGCGTCGACATCGCCTGCGGACTCGTGGTGCGCCCCGAAGTGGTCTTCCTCGACGAACCCACCACCGGTCTGGACCCGCGCAGCCGCCAAGGCGTGTGGGACCTGGTGCAGATCCTCAAGCAGCAGGGCATCACCGTGCTGCTGACCACCCAGTACCTCGAGGAAGCCGACGTCCTGAGCGACCGGATCATCGTCATCGACAAGGGCACCGTCATCGCCGAAGGCACCGCCGACGAACTCAAGGAGAAGACCGGCGGCAGCTACTGCGAGGTCGTCCCGCTCGATCCCAAGCAGCTGCAGCGCGCCGCCGACGCCCTCGGCGACCTGGTGCCCGCCGCCGTCGCCGCCGATCTCGACGGCGCCGACCGCCTCTCGATCCCGGCCCCCGGCGGCGCCACCACCCTGGCCGAGGCGCTGCGCCGACTCGACTACGTCGGCGTCGACCTCGCCGACATCGGCCTGCGCCGCCCTTCCCTCGACGACGTATTCCTGTCCATCACCGGCCACTCGGGCGGTCAGTCGTGACGGCCGCCACCACCGAGCGACCCGATCCGGGCGCCGACCCCGATCGGCTCTTCGCCGCGCTGCCCGAAGCCAGTCCGTCCTCGTTCGCGCAGTGGCGCGCGCTGAGCGGGCGGGTCGTGCGCACGATGGCGACCAAGGGCGAACTGATCGTCGCCTTCGTCACCCCGCTGGTGTTCACCCTCGGCTTCTACCTGCCGCTGCGCTACGTCATGAAATTCCAGGGCATCGACTACGCGCAGTTCGTCATGCCGGTCATCGTGTTGCAGACCATGGCGTTCACGATGATGTCGAACGCCCAGTTGTCGGCGTTCGAGGCGCTGACCGGGTTGAGCACCCGATTGCAGACGATGCCCATCGGCACCCTCGTCCCGCTGTCCGCGCGGATCAGCGCCGGGCTGGTGCGTTCGGTCGTCTCGCTGATCGGTGCGCTGCTGTTCGGCCACCTGATCGGGTTCCGCTTCGAGGCCGGGGTGTGGCAGGCCGTGCTGTTCTGCGGGTTCTCCCTCGCGGTCGGCACGGTGCTGGCGATCGGCGCGGACGGGCTCGGGTCGCTGACCAAGAGCCCGGAATCGCTGAGTCAGGCGCTGACGCTGCCGACGATCATCTTCGGCATGCTCTCGTGCGGATTCGTGCCGGAGACCTCCTTCCCCGAGTGGATCCGGCCGTTCGCGCGCAATCAGCCGATCTCCCAGTTCTCCTTCGCGATGCGCGACATGGCGGCCGACGGGGTCAGCTGGCAGGTGTTGTGGGTTCCGCTGCTGTGGTTGGGCGGACTGGCGATCGTATTCATCCCGTTTGCGGTCTGGGCGAGTGTGAGGCGGTCATGAGTTCGGCGGAGATGGTCTTGGACGAGGACGTCGCGACCGAGGAGATCCGGTGGCAGCCGCTGCCGGTCGTGGAACGACCGCGCGCGGAGAACGGCTTCGGCACCTGGCTCGACCACAGCCTGGTACAGGCCAAACGGCTGCTCTACGGGTGGGCGCGCGATCCCGCGACCACCATCCAGACCATCCTGTATCCGGCCGTCACCCTGCTGATGTTCCACGTCGTGCTGGGCAATTCGATCAGCGCCGCCACCGGGCAGCCCGCCGTCTACGGTCAGGTCCCGATGATCACGCTGGTCGCGGCGATGTCCGGGGCGGTGGTGAGCGCGCTGGGTTTCAAGGTGGAGAAGGCCACGGGCCTGCTCGGCCGGTTCTGGACCATGCCGGTGCATCGCGCCGCCGGTCTGACCGGCAGGTTGATCGCCGAGGCGGTCCGGGTGCTGCTGACCACACTGTTCGTCATCGCGGTCGGTTTCGCCATCGGGTTCCGCTTCGATCAGGGCGCGCTCGCCGCGGTGGCGATGATCGGCATCCCCGTGCTGTTCGGCATCGGTTTCGCGGTGCTGGTCACGGCGTTGGCGACGATCACCGAAGGCGTCATGCTGGTCAGCCTCATCAGCATCGTCAACACACTGCTGATGTTCTTCAACACCGGCTTCGTCCCCGTCGGCGCGTACCCCACCTGGTTGCAGGACGTGGTCGAGAACCAGCCCATGAGCTGCGCCATCGACGCCATGCGCGGCCTGTCCTACGGCGGCCCCGTCGCCGAGCCCATGTGGAAGACCGTCGCCTGGACCGTCGGCCTCATCGCCGTCTTCGCCCTCCCCGCCATCCGCGGCTACCGCCGCGCCGCCGAAACCGGCGCGTGAGTGTCACGGCGGACGTACCGTCGTGACCAGCGATATCCGTATGCTGGGGTGGCGAATCGGAGGGAGGTGTGCGCGATGACGGCGGCGACCACGCACGAACCGCCGCGGGATCCGGCGGAGGTGTTGTTGGAGGGGTTCCACGCACTGGTGACTCCCGACGGGTTCCGGGCCGAACTGATCGAGGGGGAAATCATCGTGACACCGCCGCCGTCGGGCGATCACGAGGCGATCGTCGCCTCCGTGGTCCGGCAGATCATCCGGCGCGCGACCGTCGATCTGGACTTCTCGGGCAACAAAGGTCTGTTGCTGGAACGCGGCGGCCTGTGCCCGAGTAATCACCTGATCCCCGACGGGGTGTTCGCGCCGGTCGGCGCTTACGCCGGTCAACCCGCTTGGATGCCGGTCGACGACATTGTCTTGGTCCTCGAGGTGACCAGCGCCAAAGCCGAACGGGATCGGCGCGGCAAGCGCTATTGCTACGCCCGGGGCGGCGTGCCGCTCTATCTGCTGGTGGACCGGGAGAAGCAGGCGGTCACACTGTTCGGCGAACCAGGCGGCGACGGTGACCTGATCGATTACCGTTCGGAGTCGCGGGTGCCCTTCGGCAAGCCGCTCGACCTGCCGAGCCCCTTCGCGCTGACGTTGGAGACCGTCGACTTCCGGTAGGTCAGTAGGGGTGGTCGAGCCAGCGGTTGCGGTGGGTCCAGCCGACGAGGTCGTAGCGCCAGTGGAAGGGCCAGGTGTGGGCGACGGTGTTGACCAGGACCGCGCCGAGGGCCGTGTAGTCGTCATGGGCGGAGAGCAGGGCGCGTTGTCCGCGCTCGGATTCGGTGAAGAACGCCTCGAACATGGCGATGGACTGGTCGGTGGTGAGACGGCCGAGGCCGTACAGCCCGCGCATGCGCATCCAGTAGACCAGGCGCGCGCGCCACGGCCACAACGCTTCGACGGGGTTCGTTCCCGCGTTCAGGGCGTCGACGGCGGTGTCGACCAGGGCCAGTGAGTCGGCGACGCTGTAGCCGGTGCAGGGGTGCATCATGCCGCCGCGTGAGCCGAACGGGATCGGTCCGTCGCCGCGGCGGGCGGGCGGGGGCTGGTCGAGGGGGTAGTGGGCGGCTTCGCTAGGTTCGTCACCGGTGAGGTGGATGCCGTGCGCGGCGAGGCGGGCCAGGGTGCGGGCCCGCAGCACGTGCTGGGGCATTCCCCCGCGTAATCCGAGGCTGGTCTCCTCGAAGATGACGGTGCCGTCGCCGAGCGGCACGGCGTACAGGAACGACGGCGGTTCGTCGGGGCCCGCGCCGTTCTCGGGCCGCCAGTCCAGCAGCAGTCCTTCGCCGTCGCCGACCATGGGCGCGGCGACGGCGGCGTCGACGAAGATGCCGTGCGCGGAGGCGGTGCGCCGCGCGCCGGGGGAGGGCAGGCCGCGGGTGTCGAAGACGGTGTCGGCGGTGATGGTCGTCCCGTCGCGCAGGGTGACGGTGTGCGCGGTGACCTCGGCGGCCCGCCCGGTGATCACGGTGGCCTCGTCCAGCGGGAGCGCGTCGCGGAGTCCGGGTTTGGACAGCACGCAGTAGGGGCGTTCGACGCGGTGTTCGGTCTCGGTCCACACGGTCGGCGCGGCGATGCGCTGGGCGATGGCGCTCGCGGGTAGCCAGGCGGGCAGTTCGTCGATCCAGCAGGAGAAGGTGGGCGGCCACAGGCGGTCGGGGCGCGGGTCGACGGCGGCGACGCGGAGTCCGGCCGCGGCCGCTCGGTGGGCCAGCGCCCGTCCGGTCGGCCCGAGGCCGACCACGCAGATGTCGAATTCTCGGCTGTGGCTCACGTCCGCATTCAATCCGGTACGACCGTCCCGGCGCAACAACCGGTCGGTTCACGTTGCGCGCGGAGGGATGCCCGAGGTTTGCCGCGAGGGTTAAAACAGGGGTGAGGCAAACCATTTCCACACTCCGGGCGCGTCGATAGTTTACCCGTCATGTGATCGTGCGCGGCGAGCCGTGCGCGCTTCACGGCAGTACCCGACGTGCCGAACGTCCTGCGCTTTACCTCTGACGACCCCGAACCACGGTGCGGCTGAGTGGAACTCGCTGAGCCGACACGACGGGAGTCCCCAGGTGTGTGTTCGAAAGGAGTCGCGGTGGCAATCGGGCGTAGGAGAGGGGGATGGCGGCTCGCCGCGGTGACGACGCTGGTCGCGCTGGTGGCGACCGCGTGCGCGGGCGGCGGCACTTCGGGCGGCGGCGACGCGGGCCCGCCGCAGACCGGCGGCACGCTGAACATCGGCCTGAACCAGGACCTCAACGGCGTGGACGCCGCTGTGGTGAACCAGGTCTGGCGGACGGTGGCGCGGGCGCTGTCGGATTCGTTGGTCTTCTACAACCCCGACACCAAGCAGTTGGAGCCGTGGCTGGCCACGAAGTGGGATGTCACCGACGCCCGCGTCTACCGTTTCCAACTGCGCCAGGACGTCACCTTCCAGGACGGCACCAAACTCACCGGTGACGTCGTGAAGAAGAACTTCGAGAGCCTGAACCGGCCCGGCATCCACTCCAGCGCCAAGACCATCGTCGAAGGCATCCGTCAGATCACGGCGCCCTCGGAGTACGAGGTGGTGGTGGAGTTCGAGAAGCCGAACGCCGCCTTCTTGACCAGTCTCTCGCGCGCGCACGCCGGCATCGTCTCGGCGAAGACCGCGGCGCTGCCGGTGGCCGAGCGGCAGAAGTGGATCGACGGCTCCGGCCCGTTCTACCTCCAGGAATACATCCCCAACCAGCACATCGTGTTGAAGAAGCGCCCCGAATACAACTGGGCTCCGGCCTATTTCGGTCGTTCGGGCGCGGCGTACCTGGACGAGGTCGTCTACAAGATCATCCCCGAGGACTCGGTGCGCAACGGCGCGGTCATCGGCGGCGACGAGTTGCAGTTCATCTACTGGGTCAACGGCAAGTACGTCGACCAGTTGAAGTCGGCGGGTCTGACGATCTCCGAGACGCTCAATCCCGCGACCGGCACCGAACTGCCGGTGAACACCTCCTCGAAGTTCCTCCAGGACGTGCGGGTGCGGCAGGCGTTGCAGGTGGGCCTGAACCGGGAGGAGTACGTCAAGATCGTCTCCAAGGGTCACGACCGGGTGGCGAAAGGTCCGCTGAGCGAGTCGAACCCGTACTTCGCCGATGTCAGCCAGTACTTGAAGTACGACCCGGACAAGGCCGTGCGGTTGCTCGAGGAAGCCGGCTGGAAGACGGTGGGCGCGGACGGCATCCGCGTCAACGCCGCGGGTGAGCGACTGCGGTTGCGGGGTCCGCAGGACGACGCGGGCTGGCAGGTGTTGCAGAGCCAGTGGCGCAAGATCGGCGTCGACCTGGCGTTGGAGCCGCCGCTGCGCGCGGAGGCCAACCAGAAGCTGCTCTCCGGCGAGTACGACATCGCCTACTGGTACCACTCCACGCCCGACCCGGACGTGCTGCGCGCCAACTACGGCAAGACGACCGGCTCCAACCGGTCCTTCCTGCCCGACGGCACCGAGGTGGACGCGTTGTTGCAGGAGCAGAACACCGTGCTGGACAAGCCCGCCCGGCAGGCGATCGTCGACAAGGCCGCGGAGTTGCTGGTGCGCGAGGCGTACGTGATCCCGGTGATCAACGACGTCGACGTGTGGGCCTACCAGCCGCGACTGCACGGGATCGAGGCGGTCGGCCTGGACCAGTACCTGTACAACGCCTGGCTCGAGCAGTAGGTCCGTGATGGAACTGGTGAGGTACGTCCTGCGGCGGCTGGCCTACGCGGTGGTCGTGGTGTGGGGCGCGTTCACGGGTGCGTTCTTCCTGCTCTACATCGTGCCCGGCGACGCGGCGGGCGGCCTCACCCTGGGCGCGGACGGCGGTGACATCGAGCGCATGCTCGCCGAGCAGCGCGAGTTGCTCGGGCTCAACCGTCCGCTCTACGTCCAGTACTTCGACGCGCTGTTCAGCGCGCTGCGCGGCGATTTCGGCGACAGCATCTACCAGCGGCGGCCCGCCACCGACATCTTCTTCGAATCCTTCGGGCAGACGGTGCAACTGGCGTTCCTCGGGCTGTTCCTCGCGGTGCTGCTCGGCGTGACGCTGTCGGTGGTGATCGAGTTGATCGACTGGAAGTGGGCGCGGGAACTGCTGATCTCGCTGCCGCCGGTCGCGGTGTCGTTGCCGCCGTTCATCGTCGCGCTGGTCGGTGTGCAGATCTTCGCCTTCCAACTGGGCTGGATCAAAGCGTTCGGCGACAAGACGACCCTCGGTCTGGTGATCGCGTCGCTGTCGATCGCGGTGGCGGGCGGCGGGCAGATCTCCCAACTGCTCACCGTCAACCTGCGGGCCGCCCTGGACTCGCCCTACATCGAGACCGCGCGCAACTGGGGGCTGAGCCGTTTCGACCTGGTCGTGCGGCACGCCCTGCGCGCGGCGTCGCTGCCGGTGGTGACCGCGCTCGGGACCACCGTCGGCGTGATGGTCGGCGGCACCGTGCTCACCGAGACGGTGTTCTCCCGCCTCGGGGTCGGCAGACTCATCGTCGACGCCGTGGAGGGCCGGGACATGCCGATCGTGCTGATCGCGGTCACCGCGAGCGCGCTGATCTTCGTGACGGTCAACCTGGTCGTCGACCTGATCTATCCGGTCATCGACAAGCGAATCCGATTGGACGCCCGATGAGTCTGCTGGAAGTCTCCTCCGTCGATCTGGAGAAGTCCGCGGCCCCCGAGGTTCCGGCCCGCGCGGGCGGGCGGGGCAAGGCGGCGCTGCGGTGGTCGCGGCACGTCGTGACCGAGCCGAGTCTGCTGATCTCCTACCTGTGGGTGGCGCTGATGGTGGTCGCCACCTTCGTCCCGACGCTGTTCACCGGACGTGATCCGCTGGCCCAGGACGCCGACGCGCTGCTGCTGGCCCCGAGCCTCGCGCATCCGTTCGGCACCGACGACCTGGGCCGCGACCAGTTCACCCGCATGGTGCACGGCACGTCGCTCTCGGTGCAGGCCGCGGTGATCGCGGTCCTGCTCGGTCTGGTCAGCGGCGCGCTGATCGGGTTGGTCGCGGGCGCGGTGGGCGGCTGGGTCGACAGTGTGCTCATGCGGGTCATGGACGTGATGCTGGCGGTGCCCAGCCTGATCGTGTCGCTGGCGATCATCTCGGCGCTCGGGCACGGCGTGCTCAACATCGCCATCGCCATCGGCATCAACAGCACCGCGGGCTTCGCCCGGCTCATGCGCTCGGAAGTGTTGAAGGTCGCCACCTCGAAATACGTGGAGGCGTCGGTGTTCGCGGGCCACGGCTACGCCTACCGCCTGTTCCGCCACGTCGTCCCGAACGCGTCGCGGTCGGTGCTGGCCGCGGCCACCATGGAGATCGGCACCGCCATCCTCACCGTCGCGGCGCTGAGCTTCCTGGGTCTCGGTGCGCCCCCGCCCACCCCGGAGTGGGGTCTGCTCGTCTCCGAGGGCCGCACGTTCATCGCGACCCAGTGGTGGCTGAGCCTGCTGCCCGGACTCGTCATCACCCTCTCGGTCGTCGCGATCTACCGGATCGGACGATCGCTGAATCGCGGGAGAACCAGTGTCGTCGCCTGATCCGCTCACGAAGGTCACGAAATCCCCGGCGACCTTGCTGACCTTGCAGGACGTCACCGTCGACTTCGACGTGCCCGGCCGCCGCACGGCCCGGGTCGTCGACGGGGTGAGCCTGAGCCTGCGCGCGGGCGAGGTGCTGGCGCTGGTGGGCGAATCCGGTTCGGGCAAGTCGACACTCGCGCGCACCGTCACCGGCACCCTCGCCGAGAACGGGCGGGTCACGGGCGGGCGCGTCACCCTGGGCGGTCGTCAGCTCAACGGGCTCACCGACAAGCAGTACCGCGCGATCCGCGGACGCGAGATCGGCTACATCCCGCAGGACGCGCTGCTCGGTCTGAATCCGCTGCTGCCCGTGGGCATCCAGGCGGGCGAACCGCTGCGCGCGCACGGCTTGGCGAACAAGGCCGAACGCCGGGCGCGCATCCTGGACCTGTTCGCGCAGGTGGGATTGCGCAACCCGGACAAGGTCTTCCACGCCTATCCGCACGAACTCTCGGGCGGCATGTGCCAGCGAGTGTTGATCGCCGCGGCCATGTCGACGCGGCCCGCGCTGCTGGTCGCCGACGAACCCACCACCGCGTTGGACGTCACGGTGCAGAAACGCATCCTGGACCTGCTCAGCGAACTGGTCGCCGAGGAACAGTTGGCGATCCTGCTGATCACCCACGATCTCGGCGTCGCCGCCGAACGCGCCGACGAGATCGCGGTGTTGCAGTCCGGTCGCGTGGTGCGCTCGGGCCGGGCGGCCGAGGTCATCGCCGAACCCGGCGACCCATACACGACCGCCCTGCTGAAATCCTCGGCGCTGGGGCTGGCCGGTTCGGTCGTCGCGGCCGAACGCGCCGTCGACCCGGACGCGCCGATCGTGGTGCGCGCCGAAGGCGTGCGCAAGAGCTTCCTCGCCCATCGCGGCAAGGAGAAGGTCACCGCCGTCGCGGACGCCTCGTTCACCGTGCGGCGCGGCACCACCCTCGGCATCGTCGGCGAATCCGGTTCCGGCAAAACCACTCTCGTGCGGATCTTGGCCGGACTGGTCGCCCCCGACGCCGGCGCCGTCGAGGTCGCGGGCGAACGGGTCGTGCACCATCGCCGCGGTCGTGGGCAGCGCGCGCTCTACCGCAAGGTCCAGATGGTCTACCAGGACCCGTTCGCCTCGCTCGACCCGCGCGTCACCGTCAGCGCGCTCATCGAGGAACCGTTGCGCGGCCACCGCATCGGTGACGCCGCCCGACGTCGCCGCCGCGTCGCCGAACTGCTCGACCGCACCGGCCTGCCCGCCGACGTGGCCGACCGCTACACCGCCGAACTCTCCGGCGGGCAACGCCAACGCGTCGCCATCGCCCGCGCGCTGGCCCCCGACCCGGAACTGGTGATCCTCGACGAACCGGTCTCGGCGCTCGACGTCACCGTGCAACGGCAGATCCTCGACCTGCTGGCCGACCTGCAACGCGACCTGTCGCTGACCTACGTCTTCATCTCCCACGATCTCGGCGTCATCGCCGAGATGTCCGACGAGATCGTGGTGTTGCGGCACGGCGAGATCGTCGAGAGCGGCACCGCCCGCGCCATCATCTCCACCCCGGAAACCGACTACGTCAAGGAACTGCTCGCCTCCATTCCCGGCGCGGGCATCCCGACGGTCGCGGTCTGATCGACCGCCGGTCTCCGTCTGATCCACCGAAAGGATTTCACGTGAGTTCCCCCTCGAAACGTGAACTGCACCTGGGCTACATGTACTGGCTCAACGGCACCCACTGGGGCGGCTGGCGACTGCCGGAAGCCCCCACCGCGAACGCTTTCGAACTCGACTACCCGGCCAAGGCCGCCGCGTTGGTCGAGGCCGCCAAGTTCGACTTCTTCTTCCTCGGCGACACCCTGCCCGGCGACGTCTTCCAGGAACACTGGGGCACCACCCACAACGCGGGCAGACTCGAACCGTTCACTCTCGCCTCACAATTGGCGCTGCGCACGTCCAAGATCGGCATCGCCGTCACCGCGCACCCCACCTACTACGAGCCCTACATCCTGGCCCGGCTCACCGCCTCCCTCGACCACCTGAGCAAGGGACGGCTGTCCTGGAACGTGGTGCTGGGGGCCTCGGACCTGGCCGCGCGCAACTTCAGCCTGCCCGACCTGGGCGGGGAACGCCGCTACGCGCGCGCCGACGAATTCATCGACGTCATCCGGCGACTGTGGGACAGCATCGAGGACGGCGCCTACCTCCAGGACAAGACCGGCGGCGTCTACCTCGACCCGAGCAAGATCCACCGCCTCGAGCACAAAGGCGAGTTCTTCCAGGTCGCGGGCACCCTGCCGATGGCGCGTCCGCCGCAGGGCCAGATCCCGCTGCTCTACGCGGGCGCGTCGGAATCCTCGCGGGAACTGACCGCGCGGCACTGCGAACTCAACTTCACCGGACCGACCAGCATCGAGGACTCGATCGAGTTCAACACCGACGTCCGCGCCCGCGCCCGCCGCATCCACGGCCGGGACGTGCCGATCTTCTTCCTGCCGGGCATCTCCCCGGTCATCGGTGACTCCCGCGCCGACGCCGTGGCGATCTTCGAGCGCCTCAACGACGGACTCCCGCTCGACGAGGACCCGGTCGAGGGCGACAAGGACGAACAGTTCTGGAGCGGCGAGGCGTGGACGGCGATCCAGCAGTCGCGCTTCCCGCTGCCGCGCGGCGTGCGCAGCCTGCGTTCGCTGTCCGAACGCGTCGGCGTCGACCTGCGGCCGGGCGGACTGGGCGCGCTCGTCACCGCCGACACCGCGAGCGAATTCAACGACTACGGCCGCCGGTTGCTCGACGCCGTCGCCGCGCGCACCGACCGCACCGTCGAGAAGGGCGCGGTCCGCGCGGGCGACCTGCTGCGCAACGCCATCGGTGGCGGCTTCCCGCAGGTCATCGGCACCGCCCAGGACGTCGCCGACCGTCTCATCGAATGGTTCGACCGCGGCGCGGCCGACGGCTTCAACATCAACTCCCCCTACCTGTGGGACCAGTTGGAGCGCTTCACCGGCGAGGTCGTGCCGATCCTGCAGGACAAAGGCGTGTTCCGCACCGAGTACACCGCCGACACCTTCCGCGGCCATTTCGGACTTCCCGTGCCGCCCAACCGTTTCGCCACCGGAGAGACCCATGAGTGAGAGAAAACTGCGCCTCGGCGTCGCCGCCTACGGCACCGGCTGGGACGCCGACGCCTGGCGGTTGCCGCAGGCCACCAATTCCGGACTGCGCGACCCCAGCGTCATCCTGGACATCGCCCGCGCCGCCGAACGCGGCAAACTCGACTACGTGTTCTCCGGCAGCGCGCTGGGCAGCGAACCGGACCACCTCCAGCGGATCTACCGCTGGGACAACTTCGTCTACGCGAGCCACGCCGCCGCGCTGACCAAGAACCTCGGCTTCCTGGTGTCGGTGAACTCCTCCTTCGAGCACCCCTACGCCATCGCCCGGCAGTTGGCCACCCTGGACAACTTCGCCACCGGCCGCACCGCGCTCAACGTGGTGTTCGGCATCGACCGCGAGGGCGACCCGGCCCTGAACTACGGGCGCAACGCCGTCCCCGACGAGCAGACCAAATACACCCGCGCCCGTGAGTTCACCGAGGTCGTCAACCGTCTGCTCTACGAGAGCTGGGACGAGGACCTGCTGCTCGACGACCGCAAAGCGGGCACGCTCATCAAGCCCGGCTCCTGGCATCGGATCGAGCACAGCGGCGAACATTTCGAGGTGCGCGGCCCGCTCAACGTGCCGCCGCCGGTGCAGCGGCGCATCCCGAACGTGCACGTCGGCACCTCCGAGGAGTCGCTGAAATACGGCGCGGACCTCGCGCAGGTGCGGTTCTCGCCCTACCTGGGCATCGAGCGCGGCAAAGAGGAGTACCGCGCGCTCAAGGAACGCGTCGCCGCCAACGGGCGCGACCCGGAGAAGTTCAAGATCATCCCCGGCGCCACCTTCTATGTCGCGGGCACCCGCGGGGAAGCTCAGGCCATCTATCGCGAGGTCACCAATTTCGCGCTGACCGAGGAGATCCCGGAGCAGTTCTCCCTCGCCCTCGGCATCGACCTGTCCCGGGTGCGCGACAACGAGAAAGTCGTGGACGTGGTCGACCTGGACACCGTCGCCCCGAACGTGTTCGACGGATTCCTCGGCTCACTGGGCCGGGAGAAACGGCACGTGGACAGCCGCGACGACCGCGAGATCATCCGACGCCTGCTCACCTCGATCGGCGAAGACCTCACCCTGCGCGAGCTGTACCACCACGTGCACCGCTCGCGGCAGGCCGCGCAACCCGCCCTGGTCGGCGACGCGAACACCATCGCCGACTGGGTCGAGGAGAACTTCGTGGAACGCGTGCTCGACGGCGTCCAGTTCTTCCCGCCCTATCACCGCGGCCCGGTGGACCTGCTGGTCGACCTGGTCGTCCCGGAATTGCAGCGGCGCGGCCTGTTCCGCACCGAATACGAAGCCGACACCCTGCAGGGCCTGCTCGATACGGACAACGGCTGATGCCCCCGGCAGCGGCGTTGCCCGCCGGCTATCGCGCTCTCGGCCGCTCCGGACTGGTCCTCTCGGAACTGGGCATCGGAGCCAGCACGTTCGGCCGCACCGGAATGCGCGCCGTCGACCCCGAGCGGGTGCGGGCCATCGTCGACCGCGCCCTCGACCTCGGCATCACCTACTTCGACCTCGCCGAAGGCTACGGCGACCGCACCGGACTCAGCGAGGAACTGTTCGCGAAAGCCGTCGGCAACCGACGCGAAAACGTCGTCATCGGCACCAAATTCGGCCGCTCCCTGCTGGCCGACCGCGGCCCCTCCTACGCGCTGACCGGCGCGCGCAAATACATCCTCGCCTCGGTGGAGGATTCGCTGCGCCGCCTGAACACCGACTACATCGACCTCTACCAGATCCATTTCCCCGACCCGCACACCCCGATCGAGGAAACCCTCGCCGCCCTGGACAGCCTGGTCACCTCCGGCAAAGTCCGCTACATCGGCGCCTCCAACTTCGCCGCCTGGCAGATCGCCGACGCCGACCACACCGCCGCCCGCCACGGCTACACCCGATTCGTCTCCACCACCGACGAATACAACCTCACCTGGCGCAAACCCGAAGAGGAACTCCTCCCCGCCCTGCGCCACTACGGCCTCGGCTTCATCCCCTACTTCCCCCTCCAGAACGGCCTGCTCACCGGCAAATACCGACGCGGCGACGCCCCCGAGGGCGCCAAGATCACCAACCTCAAACGCTACCTACTGAAAACCGCCCCCTGGGACGCCCTCGACCGCTTCACCGCCTTCGCCGCCGAACGCGACCTCACCCCCACCGCCCTCGCCCTCGGCTGGCTCCTCGCCCAACCCACCGTCACCAGCGTCATCGCCGGCATCACCGTCCCCGAACAACTCGACGAAAACCTCACCGCCACCCGCTGGACCCCCACCGCTGCCGAAGAACAAGAACTGCGGGGATTGTTCACCGGCGACCTCTCCGGCGGTCCGGGCGTAGTCGACACGGGCGACTCCGCCCCGACCTGATCCTCAACTGACAGGCGCGTGGACCCGGCCAACACCGGTCCATGCGCCTGCTCAGGTGGTGATCTACTACGGCTGACCGAGGAGCTGTGCCGGCGGAAGTGGACTACCCGCCGCTCAGACGTCGCACCGCCAGTTGTAGGCCGTGGAACCGCCGCGGGCGTGCAGTCCGTAGGCGTACTGGCACCACGCCTCGATGTTCACGCCGGGACGGCCTGCTCCCGGATTGGCGGGCAAGAAGCATCGCCAACCGAACCCACCTTGATTCGGGTAGTTGTAGCACTGGAGAAATACTGTCCTCCTAGGTTACGAAATCGAGTGCTGTGATCGAGTCACCCGATCGATCGCCACCGAGCCGGGGGCCGAGTCGTCCGAAAGGGGTGAAGCGTCGGAACTCGACAGGGTCGGGATTGATGCGCCACACTTTCGAAAGGTCATCCGGAATGTTCGGAACGATTCGAGGGGGATGCGACGGCAATGGAGCAGAAGACCTTTGTTCCGGCCGCCGACAACGCACAGTCGGCGTCCGTTTTGAGCTTTCCCACGGCATGACCCTGACCTCGCAGCAGGCCGCCGATCTACTCGGCGTCAGTCGTTCGACGGTGAAGCGACTGATCGACAAGAACGAGTTGGCCGCCGAGCGGGTGGGCACATGTCATCGGCTGCGACTGGACGACGTGCTCGCCTACCGCGCCGATCGTCGTCAGCGTCAATACGCCGCCTTGGCGACCACCTCGGTCGATATCGATGCCGAAGACGATCCGGCCGACATTCGGGAGCAGTTGCGTGCTGCGCGGCGTGCGGTCGCCGCGCGTCGAAATATGAAGAGCTGAAACAATTGACGGATACGTGCCGTAGTGCTGGGCACCTGCCCGTCGCGCATCCACCAAGGCCACAAGATCAGGAGTCCGGATCGGGCCGCTCTCGAAGGCGCGAGCCGAGTTCTTCGGTGCGCCGCCGGTAGTCGTCCTCGCTGAGCCTCGTGACCTCGAACCCCGGTGTGCTCTCCCGGCCGTCGAGATGGCGCTGGGTGCGCGCCCAATGCTCGGCGACATAGGCCGGATCTCGGATTCGACGGTCGAACTCGGCTTGTAGGCGCGCGATCGCATCCTGCCGGTCCGTTCCGACGACATACCAGTCGTCGCCCGGATAATAGGCGCGCACGGTGCCATCGGCCTGATTCACGAACTGCGGACTCTGCAGAACGTGAACGACCGGCTCAGGGCCTGGCCGAGGGTCCGGGTGCATAGAAGACCTCCGTCGAACCGTTCTCGTGATGGACGTAGCAGATGTACTGCATCCCGGGGTGCCCCACCACCGGACCCGAGTACACACAGTTGATCGTCGTAGCGGCCGCCGGTGTCGCGACCACGACCACCGGCAGGACAGCCAGCATCCCGGCACCCACGATCGTCGCCAACCTTCGCCTTCTCATCTTCCCCCCACATCGTCGAACTTTGCCCGAACACAGGATTGGACGTCGACAGACCCCGCCCCGGTTCCCCTCACCCCATCAACCCCACTTGACTTCGAAGCATCGAACTTCCGGCGAAGCGAAGCGCGAGAGCGGCCTCATTCGCGAGCGGCAGCACGCACGAAGAGAAGGCGATCACAGCGGCGGTACCCGCTCGCACGCACCGATGTGACCAAAATCTGCGATCGGGGCCGATAAGGGCAAACCGATGTCAAGCGTTCGAAAAACGACCGTTTTCCGAACGAGTCTTCGGGGAGCCGTGCAGGAGCACCGGCCGCTGAGATTGTCCTCGCTTGCCCTTGCCGTGGGGTGGATGCTTCCGGCGGCTAAGGTCGAGTACGGAGCGAGTTCGATATGGGAGGAAGGGGGGCTCGTGGCCGAGGAACTGAAGGTCGAGCCCGATCATCTGGATGGCGCGGCCACGAAGTTGCAGAAGCTGTCCGATGACAACGCGCACACCGAGACCTATCTGAAGCAGTGGCTGGATCTGCCCAGTTCCGAGGGGGGACTGGTATTGCAGGGCGTGATCGAAACTCTGCAGGAGGTGTTGGCTCAGCTGCAGGCGAACTACAAGCGGCTGGGGAGCGTCACCAGCGACTCCGCAACAGAACTCACCAATGCCGGAAAAATGTACAGGACTACCGACCGCGGTTTCGCCGCATCATTGGATCGCACCTATGTGAGCGATGGTGAGAAGTGACCGAGACGCCGATCGAGGTACTGACCGATCCCGTAGCCGATGACCCGGTGCCCGACCTGGTCGAACTGGCCACCAACGCGAACTTCGTCTCGCCGGCCTATTGGCTCAACGGCATCGTCAAGACGATCACGGGTTTCGATGCTCTGACCACGATCACCGACTATGTCGCAGGTGACTGGGATGCGCTGCAGCAAGCCGGGATAGCGATCGAGAAGCTCGCGGAGTACAACACCGCCTACAGCGGGGGTGTGGAAGCAGCGGTCAAGGAGTTCGATGCCTCCTGGCGCGGTAACGCCGCCGACAATGCCCGGACGTATTTCGCGTCGGTGACCGATCGCCTCGATCAGCAGGTGGATCCTCTGCAGGAAATCGCCGAAAGCATCAAAGCATTCGCATTGTCCTCCTATGGACTGGCGCAGACGATTTCCGGTCTGGTGCAGACACTGTTCGACCTGGCGGCGATGTATGCGATCAAGCAGGCCACGGTCGCGGCTCTGAGCGCGACCGTGGCCGGTGCACCCGCCGCGGCCGCGATGCAGGCCGCCGCCGCTCTGGACGCTGCGCGCATGATCAAGACCGCTATCGATATATGGAGCAAACTCGGATTGATGTTCGCGGGCTCGGAAGGAGCGGTCGCGTTGATGTCGGCGGGAGTCAACACCATCGCCAACAATGCGGACCTGCCAGGGGTGCGATCGATCTCCTACGACCATCCGGGTGTGTCGTGAGTCGGCCCGATCCTCTTCGCGATGTCGCCGGTGGCGATGCCGCGGTCTCGCGGCAGCTGACCCACACGCTGCGTCTACTGGCCGCCCACACCACCGATCCCGCACTCAAGGAACAGATCAGCGCGGTCCTGTCCGGCAAGGCGGAGGTTCGGGATTTCGTTCGCGCCGAGACGTTCACACGCACTCTGGACCAGGTGATGCCGGCCGCGCTGGACAACTATCTGGCGATGTCGGAGGAGCAACGTCAGCAGCTGGCCGCGCAAGGCGAAGCCGAACTGGAGCTCTACCGCACTCCGTCGCGTTCCGTGCCGGAGCCTGCGATACCCGAACCGGCACCGGCACGTCCGGCGGAACCGCCCACCCCACCTGCCGAAACCGTCACGACACGGAACACCATCGCGGGCACACGGAAGCCGAACCGCGACCAGATCGTCACACCCGACGAGCCCGACGAGGACGACCTGTACTTCCAACAACGGAACCAGCGGGGATGGCTCGAATAAGGTGCGAGATCGAGGTCTGTACCGAGCGCACGGGTCCGGACCGCTTGTCGATGCGGATATCGCAGCGGCTACCCGCTGTGTGTCCCCGACATGGTGGGCCCGCGATCGAATACCGACCCGGGTCGGTGCGGTTCCATCGGTCCGGGCAGGTGCACGTGCAGAGCACCTTCAGTTCGACATTCCGGTGGTGGCTACGGCGACTGTCCCGGACTCCGCCCGCCACCACCATCGAACTGTTCGCGCGGTGGCCGGTCTGTGCCCGCTGTACGAGACAGCGTCGATACCTGCACCTACTCGCCGTCGGTCTCGTCCTGGCCGGACTCGTCCCGGTACTGGTTCTGTTGGTCGGGGGATACCTGCAGATCCTCACCCCGCCACAATCGCCGATGCTCGCACTGATTTTCATCCCGATCTGGTTCCCGGGCGCGATCGCCGTTGCGGGCAGCGCTTACGCCCGCGCCAGCCGATATGCCCGCATCGTCCCCATCACGGACGAGAACCGGATCGTGATCCGAGCGCACCCCCACTTCGCCGAAAACGCCACAGGCTGAACCATCCGAACCTCGCTGCTGCCGCTGACGGCGCTCACTGAATTCGGCGCTGTTCATACTCGGTGAGCGGTCGAGCTTCGCGAGTAGGTTCCGTGCGACCTCACCCAACCCGTTCGGAAATCGTTCGTTTCCCGAACACCGCACCCCACCCCGCCCCCCGGAGACGGACTCGCAGGAGCGGGTGTTCGGAAACCCGTTCGAAAACAAGCGGGCTTGTAGCCGGTTTACGAACACGTTTGTCGAATAGGCAGACTGCTTCGTGAGGCTGGTCGGACGGCGATGCGACCTACGGGAGGTGTTCGAGGTTGTGGTCAGCGCCGGCCTCGAACGGTGAGGTCGATCCGGATCCTCGGCTTCGCCGAATGGGCTGGCACCGCACATCGAACGGCGCACCGCTGCCAGGGCGGACAGTGCGCTTGTCGTGGGGACGATGTCCACCAGTCGGACGGGGGATGGAGTCCGCCTGAGGTAGACGACCTGGCAGGCGGACGGACTCACATCGAGCATGGCCGAGCACGGCTCGAGAGTGTTCTAAGCGGTTCTCACCGTACGGCCAGTCTGCGCCCGCCGTGCGGCCTTCACGGCATTGCTCTTCTTCGCCGCGCGCGGGGGCTTGGTGTCGCGCACGGTCTTCGCGGCGCTACCACTCTTCGTTGCGCGATCGGTTTTCACCTCGCCGCTGGAGTCGGCCTTCTCCGGACTGTGAGGGACTGAACCGCCGGCGAGTTGCGAGACACGCTGCGCGCTCATCTTCAGGATCACGGCGACGTCGCGTACCGGTAGCCCTCTGTCGCGCAACTTCTTGACCACATCGCGAGAGGCGGTGGCGGCGGCGGCTTGAACAGCCTGCGCGGCGGCGACCTGAGCCCGCGCGTGCTCGGCAGTCGCCAGCAACTCCGGGTCTCCGATGTCGGGGACCACGGTGACCTCGACCTGCTCGGCCGGAACATCCTCGAGCAGCGAGACGGCGTCGGACACCATTGCCGGGATCTGATCCAACCGTTTGGCCTGGGTGAAGGCTCCATCGACTTCGGGGACCTCGACTGCCCAGCAGTCCCCACTGCGGTGCGCGATGGCGGTCACCTGCATCTCACCCACCACCGATCTCAGCTGTTTGCGGTTGCGCTTCACGTCATAGTATTGGGCTCTCAGCGTGCGATCGCAGAATGGGTGGGCTCTGAAACAGCCTCGGCCCCTGATTCAGCCGCGTTCGGCACCCTGGGCAACCGGACGGTCGGGATCGGTGACCCACTGAGACCAAGATCCGGGATACAGCGACGCCCGCACGCCGATTGTGGCCAGGGCGAGCACGTTCACAGTCGCCGCCACACCACCACCGCAGTAGGAGCCGACCTCGCCGTCGAGGTGGGACGCGTATCGCTCGCGCAGGGCGGACTCGTCCAGCAGGTACGCCTCGCGGAGGTTCGCCGAACCGGGGAGGCTGTGCGCGCCGGGGATATGTCCGCTGGTCGGGTCGTCGGCGGACCCGGCGTAGGCGGCGGACCCTCGGGCGTCGAGCAGGTGGCCGGAACGGGCGAGGGCGGCGGCGGATTCGGCGTCGAGGGTGGGGAGTGCGCCGAGGGAGATCCGGGCGGTGCCGCCGCCTTCGGCCGGTCTGGTGTCGGTGAGTTCGCCGCCTGCGGAGACCCAGGCCGCGACGCCGCCGTCGAGGTAGCGGACGTCGGCGAGGCCCGCCCACCGCAGGACCCACCACGCGCGGGTCGCGCTGGACGGGGCGTCGGGGCTGTAGACGACGACGAGCGAGCCGTCGTGGATTCCCCAGCGGCGGACCAGGTCCGCGACTTGGTCGTGGCTGGGGAGGGGGCCGTTGCCGGAGTCGCGGGTGCGCGCGCCGACGAAGTCGGTGAAGTCCGCCGCGTGCGCGCCGGGGAGGTGACCGGCGGGTGCGGGGTCGGTGAGGGCGGCTCCCGCGGGGAGGTCCGTCCGGTCGCGGCGCACCTCGAGGACGACGATCTCGGCGCCCGCGGCGCGGGCGGTGAGCAGGTCGGCGGCGGAGATGACTGGGGAGACGGAACTCATCGCGATACTCATCGAGCGAAGGGGTGTGACTCCGGCGACGGTAGGCGCGGGCGCGCGTCGCGGGAACGGTTGTGCTCGCTCGGATCGTTTTCCGCTATTTCGGTGTCACCCAGGTGGTGATGTCGGCGTGCACCACTTCGAGGCCGTGTTTGTCGAAGATGGCGACGGGCACGACGAGTTCGACGCCTTCGGTGACGGCGGCGAAATCCGGAATCTCCGGGAGTTTCGCGACGGCGCGCAATCCGGTTTCCGCCTTCGCCAGGTACCGCACGTTCATCGCTTTCGGAATCCAGCGATGCGTGGACGGCACGGTGGCCTCGCTGAGCATTCCCATCGCCACTTCGGCCAGATTGCAGGCGGCGATCGCGTGGTAGGTGCCGAGGTGATTGTGGATGCCGAACCATTTCGGCGCGGTCACTTCGCACAGGCCGGGTTCGAGCCGCACGACGTTGGGCAGCACGGTGCCGAAATACGGGACTCGGGCGACCATGCCGAGGGAGAACAGCGCGTGCCCGAGTCGGTTGTCGGGCAACTTCTTCCAGCCGCGGTAGGTCGCGGTGTCTTTCGTCATACCGCTATCTTACTCCTCGGTAAGATAGCTGTCTCCGGTGGTCGCGGAACAATGCGCCGTTCGAGATGCCCGCCTGTCCGAATTTTGGTAATTTGCAGCGTTGTGCCGGTTCGGCGCGACTGGGAGTCGACGCCATTCCCGTCGGCCACAGGGGATTTCGGAGATTTGAAGATCATGGGTATTCGCAAGGCCGTGGCCACCGTGGGAACCGCGATCGGCATGGCCGCCCTCGGCGCCGCCGCGGCGGGCAACGCGGGCGCGGTCGTCACCGAATTCGATCCCGGTGTCGGGATCTACGGCGCGCTCGACCTCTCCCATCAGGAGACCGTCGCGCTGAACAACAGTCCCATCCCGGGCCTGCTCGATCCGCTGTGGGCGCAGCACGGCCTCTACGACACCGACCCGGCTTCCCGCCTCGACGCGGGTGCGGCCGACCCTCGCTACACCGCCGCCGACTTCTCCGACGTGGTGCGCGAGGCCGCGGTCAACGGCGGCACGGTCAGCTTCGGCATCGTCGATCCCGTCCGCCTCTACGACGGCAACATCTGGCCCGGTCAGGAGAACAGGAACTTCCTGATCGTGCAGTTCCTCTGAGTCGTGCGCCCGGACGCCCGGCGGCCGATGGGTCGCCGGGCGTGACGGGTCACCTGGCGTTCTGCCGCCGGGGCGGCGACAGGGTGCACTGCTCGCGGCGAGGACGTGCGCTGCCAGGGGATGGCGCCAACGGTGAGGAAGGCGCGCGAAGGGTTAGGGGCGCGCCCGGGAAAACCGCCGCTGAGCGGCGCATCGAGCGCTAGTGGGGGGTGGATTTGAGATGTCGAACGGGCATCGGGCATACTGTTCGGGTTGCCTTGAACAGGGCCATGCCCATTCCTCGTGAATCGGTCTCGGTCGGACAAGGCTTAGCAGTACCCCTTCTGTACTCCGCTGGTGATCAGCGCGGGTACGTCCGGGACAGAAGTTCCAGGCCCGAGGTGAAGTCTTCGATCCGGGCACAGGAATGAGCGGCAGGGCGACACGCCCGACCGCGTGTGCCGGAGAACCATGACAGATGAACAGCGGCGAGGATCGGGCGCGCCCGGTCGAGGTCTCACTGAGGATCTCCACACCGTGTGTTCGGGCTGTGCAAATGAGGGTGGTTCGGCCGCTTCGGCGACCGGATCACGAACGTAAGCGGAGAAAAGGACACTTAGCGTGGCGGGACAAAAGATCCGCATCAGGCTGAAGGCCTACGACCACGAGGCGATCGACGCGTCCGCGCGCAAGATCGTCGAGACGGTGACCCGTACGGGAGCCCGTGTGGTCGGCCCGGTGCCGTTGCCCACCGAGAAGAACGTGTACTGCGTCATCCGTTCGCCGCACAAGTACAAGGACTCGCGCGAGCACTTCGAGATGCGCACCCACAAGCGGCTGATCGACATCCTCGACCCGACGCCGAAGACGGTCGACGCGCTCATGCGCATCGACCTGCCGGCCAGTGTCGACGTCAACATTCAGTGACGGCGGTAGGAATTCGAATGACTGACAGCATCGACCGAAAGAACCGGCCCGCGGCCGGCATCCTGGGCACCAAGCTCGGAATGACCCAGGTCTTCGACGACAAGAACCGCGTTGTTCCGGTCACCGTCATCAAGGCGGGCCCGAACGTCGTCACCCAGATCCGCACCCTGGAGACCGACGGCTACAGCGCCGTGCAGGTCGCCTTCGGCGCCATCGACCCGCGCAAGGTCAACAAGCCGGTCTCCGGCCAGTTCGCCAAGGCCGGCGTCACCCCGCGCCGTCACGTGGTCGAGATCCGCGTCGCCGACGCGTCCACCTTCGAGGTCGGCCAGGAGATCTCCGCCGACGTCTTCGAAGAGGGCTCCTACGTCGACGTCACCGGCACCAGCAAGGGCAAGGGCTTCGCCGGCACCATGAAGCGCCACGGCTTCCGCGGCCAGGGCGCCTCGCACGGCGCGCAGGCCGTGCACCGCCGCCCGGGCTCCATCGGTGGCTGCGCCACCCCCGGTCGCGTGTTCAAGGGCATGCGCATGTCGGGCCGGATGGGCAACGACCGCGTGACCACCCAGAACCTCTCGGTTCACAAGGTGGACGCCGAGAACGGCCTGCTGCTGATCAAGGGAGCGATCCCGGGTCGCCGCGGCGGCGTCGTGATCGTCAAGAGCGCCGTGAAGGGTGGTGCGCACGCATGAGCGTGGATACTCAGAAGAAAGCCGCGAACCTGACCCTTCCGGTCAAGGAGATCGGCGGCAAGACCAACGGCACCGTCGACCTCCCCGCCGAGATCTTCGACGTGCCCGCCAACATCGCCCTGCTGCACCAGGTCGTGGTGGCCCAGCTGGCCGCGGCCCGTCAGGGCACCCACGCGACCAAGACCCGCGGACAGGTTTCCGGCGGCGGCAAGAAGCCGTACCGCCAGAAGGGCACCGGCCGCGCCCGCCAGGGCTCGACCCGCGCGCCGCAGTTCGCCGGTGGTGGCACCGTCCACGGCCCGCAGCCGCGTGACTACAGCCAGCGCACCCCCAAGAAGATGAAGGCCGCCGCCCTGCGCGGAGCCCTCTCCGACCGGGCGCGCAACGAACGCATCCACGTCGTCACCGAACTGGTGGCCGGGCAGACCCCGTCGACCAAGACCGCCAAGTCCTTCCTGGCCGAGCTCTCGGACCGCAAGAAGTTCCTGGTCGTCGTCGGTCGCGAGGATCTCGCCGCCTGGAAGAGCGTGGCGAACCTGCAGAACGTGCTGCCGATCGCACCGGATCAGCTCAACACCTACGACGTGCTCAACAGCGACGACGTGGTGTTCAGCGTGGAGGCGCTCAACGCTTTCGTCCACGGTCCGGCGGAAGCGGCCCAGGAGGAGAGCAAGTGACCACCATCGCCGACCCCCGCGACATCCTGCTGGCGCCGGTCATCTCGGAGAAGTCCTACGGACTCATCGAAGAGGGCACCTACACCTTCATCGTGCACCCGGACTCCAACAAGACGCAGATCAAGATCGCCGTCGAGAAGGTTTTCGGTGTGAAGGTGACCAGCGTCAACACCGCCAACCGTCAGGGCAAGCGCAAGCGGACCCGCTTCGGTTACGGCAAGCGCAAGGACACCAAGCGTGCGCTCGTGACCATCTCGGCCGACAGCAAGCCCATCGAGATCTTCGGAGGCCCGGTCGCGTAAGCGGACGGGAGTCCAGAAAGCAGAGAAGAACTCATGGCAATTCGTAAGTACAAGCCGACAACCCCGGGTAGGCGCGGGTCCTCCGTCTCGGACTTCGCCGAGATCACCCGGTCGACTCCCGAGAAGTCGCTGCTGCGCCCGCTGACCAAGAGCGGCGGCCGCAACGCGCACGGACGGATCACCACCCGTCACCGCGGCGGCGGCCACAAGCGTGCCTACCGTCTGATCGACTTCCGTCGACTGGACAAGGACGGCATCCCGGCCAAGGTCGCGCACATCGAGTACGACCCGAACCGCACCGCCAACATCGCGCTGCTGCACTTCGTGGACGGCGAGAAGCGCTACATCATCGCCCCCAAGGGCGTGACGCAGGGCACCCCGATCGAGTCCGGCCCCACGGCCGACATCAAGCCGGGCAACAACCTGCCGCTGCGCAACATCCCCACCGGTACGACCATCCACGCGGTGGAACTGCGTCCCGGCGGCGGCGCCAAGCTGGCCCGTTCCGCGGGTAACAGCATCCAGCTGCTGGGCAAGGAAGGGCCGTACGCGACCCTGCGTCTGCCCTCCGGTGAGATCCGTCGCGTCGACGTGCGCTGCCGCGCCACCGTCGGCGAGGTCGGCAACGCCGAGCAGTCGAACATCAACTGGGGCAAGGCCGGCCGTATGCGCTGGAAGGGCCGCAGGCCCACCGTCCGCGGTGTCGTCATGAACCCTGTCGACCACCCGCACGGCGGTGGTGAGGGCAAGACCTCCGGTGGTCGCCACCCGGTCTCGCCGTGGGGGCAGCCGGAAGGCCGCACCCGCAAACCCAACCGCCCGAGCGACAAGCTCATCGTCCGCCGTCGCAAGACCGGCAAGAAGCGCTGAAGGAGGAGGTAACAAATGCCACGCAGCCTCAAGAAGGGCCCGTTCGTCGACGACCACCTCCTCGCGAAGGTGGACGTCCAGAACGAGAAGGGCACCAAGCAGGTCATCAAGACCTGGTCCCGCCGTTCGACCATCATCCCCGATTTCATCGGACACACCTTCGCCGTCCACGACGGTCGCAAGCACGTTCCGGTGTTCGTCTCGGACAACATGGTCGGGCACAAGCTGGGTGAGTTCGCGCCCACCCGCACGTTCAAGAGCCATGTCAAGGACGATCGGAAGAGCAAGCGGCGATGAGCGAAGCGAAGAGCGATCAAGCACTGCTGAGCGCCCCCAACCCGACGGCGCGCGCGACCGCGAAGCACGTTCGTGTGACCCCGATGAAGGCGCGTCGCGTCGTGGACCTGGTCCGCGGCAAGCGCGTCGAGGATGCCCTGGCGATCCTGAAGTTCGCGCCCCAGGCCGCGAGCGAGCCGGTCGCCAAGGTCGTGGCCAGCGCCGCGGCGAACGCCGAGAACAACCTCGGCCTCAACCCGGCCACCCTGGTCATCTCGACGGCCTACGTCGACGAGGGTGCGACCATGAAGCGTTTCCAGCCGCGCGCCCAGGGCCGCGCGTTCCGGATCCGCAAGCGCACCAGCCACATCACCATCGAGGTCGAGAGCGTTCCCACCGCCGGTGGATCCACTCGTAACCGCCGGAAGGGAGGGGCAAAGTAAATGGGACAGAAAATCAACCCCCACGGCTTCCGCCTCGGTATCACCACCGACTGGAAGTCGCGTTGGTACGCGGACAAGCAGTACGCGGACTACGTCAAGGAAGATGTCGCCATTCGCAAGCTCCTCGCCACCGGCATGGAGCGGGCGGGCATCTCGAAGGTCGAGATCGAGCGCACCCGTGACCGCGTGCGGGTGGACATCCACACCGCTCGTCCGGGCATCGTGATCGGCCGTCGCGGCGCCGAGGCCGACCGCATCCGCGCCGAGCTGGAGAAGCTCACCGGCAAGCAGGTGCAGCTGAACATCCTCGAGGTCAAGAACCCCGAATCCGATGCCCAGCTCGTCGCCCAGGGTGTGGCCGAGCAGCTGTCCAACCGTGTGGCGTTCCGTCGCGCGATGCGCAAGGCCATCCAGTCGGCCATGCGTTCGCCGAACGTCAAGGGCATCCGTGTGCAGTGCTCGGGCCGCCTCGGCGGTGCGGAGATGTCGCGCTCGGAGTTCTACCGCGAAGGTCGTGTGCCGCTGCACACGCTGCGCGCGGACATCGATTACGGCCTCTACGAGGCCAAGACCACCTTCGGTCGCATCGGCGTGAAGGTCTGGATCTACAAGGGCGACATCGTCGGCGGCAAGCGTGAGCTGACCGCCGCCAGCGCTCCCTCCGGCGGCGATCGCGATCGTCCGCGCCGGGAGCGTCCGAGCCGCCCGCGTCGGTCCGGTTCCGCCGGCACCACGGCGACCAGCACCGAGGCCGGGCGCGCCGCCACCGCTGTGGCGGACGCACCGGCAGAGACACAGGAGGGCTGACGCAATGCTGATGCCTCGCAAGGTCAAGCACCGCAAGCAGCATCACCCCGGCCGTTCCGGCATGGCCAAGGGCGGCACCTCGGTGGCGTTCGGCGAGTTCGGCATCCAGGCGCTGGAGCCGGCGTACGTGACCAACCGGCAGATCGAGTCGGCGCGTATCGCGATGACCCGCCACATCAAGCGTGGCGGCAAGATCTGGATCAACATCTACCCGGATCGCCCGCTCACCAAGAAGCCCGCCGAGACCCGCATGGGTTCCGGTAAGGGTTCGCCCGAGTGGTGGGTCGCGAACGTCAAGCCCGGTCGGGTGATGTTCGAGATGAGCTACCCCAACGAGGAGACCGCTCGTGAGGCCCTGCGCCGCGCGATGCACAAGCTCCCGATGAAGTGCAGGATCGTGACCAGGGAGGAGCAGTTCTGATGGCTACCGGAACACCGGCCGCAGAGCTCCGCGAGCTCACCGAAGACGAACTCGTCTCCCGCCTGCGTGAGTCGAAGGAAGAGCTGTTCAACCTGCGCTTCCAGATGGCCACGGGCCAGCTCGACAACAACCGTCGGCTGCGCGTCGTCCGCCACGAGATCGCGCGCATCTACACGGTCATGCGCGAGCGCGAGCTCGGCCTGGCCACCGCACCTGCTGGCAAGGGAGACGCCGCGTGAGTGACAAGACGAAAGAGGAGCGTGGCAGCCGCAAGGTCCGTAGCGGCTACGTCGTCTCCGACAAGATGAACAAGACGATCGTCGTCGAGCTGGAAGACCGTCACCGGCACCCGCTCTACGGCAAGATCATCCGCACCACCTCCAAGGTCAAGGCCCACGACGAGAACGAGATCGCCGGCATCGGCGACCGCGTTCAGCTCATGGAGACCCGCCCCCTGTCCGCCACCAAGCGCTGGCGGCTGGTGGAGGTCCTGGAGCGCGCCAAGTAGGCCCACCCAGGTCGTGCCCGAAGGCCCGGTACCCCATCGGTACCGGGCCTTCGTCCATTCGAACTCGCTGCATAACTCATCGACGTCGATACCGTGCGGATAGAGAGCGATCACCGATGGGTCGTGGTGGCAATTCTGGAATCATCGAGGCGTGGCTTGGACAGTGAGATTTCCCGAGGATGAAGAGTCCGCGCTCGATATGCAGGCCGACGCCGAGGGGCGGTCGAAGAACGAGGTCCTTCGCGACGCCTTCAAGCAGTATCTGGCGCGGAACCGGACCTGGCCGGAACCGCTGCTGACCGATGATCAGACTTTCGATCTCGGGGGCTCGATCAGCAAGCAGGACATCCGTGGCAGGCGCTGAGGCTCTGCTCGGGGGGCGGTTCGGGGGTGGGTCTGGTTTGCTGGAGTGGGTGATCGTGGGCCTGTGACGCGGGAGGTTTCGTAGTGGGTTACGTGCGGATCGAGCGGGATGGGCTGCGGGAGCAGTTGGTGGGGGTCGGGATCGCGGGGGAGGTCGCGACGCCTCGGGAGGGGAATCTGGAGCATTACCGGCGGATGGTGGCGAAGAATCCGCGGTACCAGTTCGGGTTGGTGTTGAAGGACTGGACCTTCGAGGAGATCCTCGACACGATGGTGCGGTTGTGCGGGGTGAATCCCGATCCGCGGCATGTGCGCGGAATCGACACGATCGACCCCGAATTGACCATCGACGCGCTCGAGGCGATGGGGGAGCGGATCGGGCAGGCGGCGGCGCGGCGGGAGACGGTGGTGTTGGCGACCGGGCATCCGGCCACGTTGATGGGGGTGTATCGGGCGGTCGAGGACAGGTTGCGGGCTGCGGGGTGCACGGTGTTGACGCCCGCCGCCGGTTGGTCGTACGAGGCCGAGGAGTATTACGGGTCGCCATATCGCGAACTGCGGTACGAGGGCGGGGTGGCGGCATTGGTCGGGGCGGCAGGGGAGCCCGCGCACACCCACGATCCACGGCCGATGCGAGTCATGTTGCGCGAGTTGACGAACGGGCCGTGGCCGGATCTGATGATCGCCGACCACGGGTGGGCCGGTGCGGCAGGCGAGGCCGGGATCGACACCGTCGGGTTCGCCGACTGCAACGATCCGGCACTGTTCGCGGGCCAGGTCGAAGGCAAGATCCGGGTGACGGTCCCGCTCGACGACGGCATCCGCCCCGCCGAACACTATCTGCCGATGACCGGATACCTGTTGGCGCGAGCGGGATTCACCGACTGAGCCGGTCTAGCCGAGATGCCGGGGGCGGACCTTGGCGACCGAGTCGAGGATCCGCGCCACCGCCGCTGTCGGCACTCCTACTTCGTTGCCGATGCCTGGCGGAGTCCATGACTGGTCGGCGAGGGTGAGGACCTCGGCGACCTGCGCGACCGGCAGGCGCGAGTAGCCGCGCTCGGTGATGGCCCTTGCCACCGACCAGATCTCGACGTCGCCGTCACCGTCGATGTCCACGTCGAGATCCTCGGCGCGCTCGATCTCCTCCACCGCTTCGCGCGCCGCCGCGATGGCGTCGAGGGTGATGCGCGGGTGGCGGGGTTCGGGGCCCGGGTCGGCGGTGAGGGTGAGTTGGTCGTCGGGGTTGATGTCGGCGGTCTTCGCGGCCGGTGCGGCGACGGATTCGGTGCGGCGCGGCGGGCGGGGCGAGTTCGCCTCGGGCCGAGCAGTTTTCGCGGTGGTCGGCTGCGGTTCGGCGGTGCGCGGCGCGGCTACGACCGTCTCGGTCGCCGGGGTGGTTGTGCGCTTGGCGCGAGTTCGCGCGGGTGCGGTCTCGCCACCGCGTGCGGGCGTCGCGGTGCGCGTGGCCTTCGGCGGGCGGCGGCGCTCGACCGGGGACGCGGGCAGGTCCTCGAGGGGGATCAAGGGCAGATCGGCGGCGACTTCCCGCGCTGCCGATTCGCTCGATGCCTCCGCTGCGGGGACCGCGCCCGTGGGTGCGGATTCGAAGGCGTCGGTCACCTCGGACGAGCGCTCGGTACGGGGACCGAGGGTGCCGGCCGCCCGGGGTTGTTCCGTCCGGGATACCTCGGACGAGGCGACATCCATTCGGGCGGTGTGACTTTCCGCTGTGGGCTGCGGGACCGTCGATCCGATCCGGTTCGATACCGCGTCGGGAACCGCTGTGGGGGAGAAGTTCTCGATATCGAGTGCGGAGTATCCGAGGGAGGCGCGGAGTTCGTCGGTCGTCGCTGCGCCCGCTGATGCGGAGTGTTCTTGGTCCGGCGTGGCGCCGCCTTCGAACGCGGGGTGGGGCAGTTCCGAAACCGGGAAAAGGCGCGGTGCCGGAACGGCTTCGGGGTGCGGCAGGTGGGCCGTGGCGAGTGCCGTGCCCGCGGGATGACCGCCGCGGGCGAACGAGCGGGCCGCGCGTTCGTAGGCGAGCGAGGTGACCGAGCCGGGGCCGCGAGTGTTCGTGCGTGCGACCGGTCGTTCGCCCGCTACGCGCTCACGCGTGGGGTGGGGCGCGGCCGTCGTGGTTTCGCGGCCTGCGGGCGATTCGGTGGTGGCGGTCGCGGGAGGTGACGATGGCTCACCGTCTGCGGCCGCGCCCACCGCGCCGGGCTCGACGGCACCGGTTGCTTCGACCGAGAGTCGGACAGTCGCGGCCGTCGCGTGGGTTGGGTGCGATTCAGTCGCGCCGGTCGGACGCTGCTCGCCCGTGACCGCGTTGCCGGTGCGACGGGCCTCATGGGTGAGGTTATCGAGCTCGGCGGCTTCGGTGGCGCGCGTGAAGGGGTTGTCGTGGTTTCCGACGGCCGGGGCGTCGACGGCCGAGGCGGTGTCGAGGTCGGAGGGGTTTGCGGCTGCGCCCTGATCGTTTTCGGGATGCGAAGGGATCAGCGATCCGTCGTTGGGGATGACCGGGGAGTGATCGAGAGAGCCCGCAGGGTGAGAGGTCGAATCGTCGGCGGCGTGCAGGGTGCGGCCGTGCGGGGTGCGCACGGTGCGGCCGTTGGCGCGCGCGGTGCCCGCCGGGCGGGCGACGCTGACGAGTTCGGGGACGAGTGAGCGGTTCTCGGGCCAGCGGGCGGACGGGTGGTTCCCCTCGGAGTCGTTGTGCGGGAATCCGTTGCGGGGATGCGGGCCTGCGCCGTTCACCCACTGGCCGTTGCGCGTGCCGTTGGTTCCGCGCGGGGCGGTGCCGTCCGTGCGCGGGTAGCGGGCATCGCTCGCGGCGTGACCGTTTCGGGTCTCGGCTACCGCGTGGCCGTTGGAAGGGGCACCGGTCTGCCCATCGAGATCGTCTCCGCCGGCGTGACCGTTGCGTGCCCCCGCGACACTGTGTCCGTTGCGTGCCGCGTCGTGGCCCTCGCGTGACGTGTGCCGGACGAGCGGCGTCATCGGGATGTGCGAGGTGAGATCTTCGGTGGTCCGGTCGATTTCCCGATCGGGACCGTGATCGTTCGGTTCGAGCGCGGGATCGTCGACGTAGCGCGCCGGGTCGTAGGTTTCCACGCGTTGGACCTGCACCACCGAGCCCTCGTCGGCGAGGGGCACGCTGTCGATGAGTTGGGCGTAGCGGGCGGCGACCCAGGCGTGCAGCCAGATGACGACGCCGACCATGACGGGGGCGATGGCGAATTCGGCGGCTTTGCCCCAGTGGCCCGCGGCGAGGTGGGGGCCGGTGTTGAGGGCGACGGTGGTGCCGAGCAGGGCGGTCTCGAAGAAGACGACCTTGCCGCGGGGGAGCTCGCGGCCCCAGCGGGCCGCGGTGGTGGCGACGACCATGATGGTGATGATGGGGATGGAGATCATGGCTTCGATGCCGTAGCTGAGCCAGTAGAGCGGGTCGGACATGTCGCCGCTGGGGACGAGGTTGTGCTGCACGTTGACCCCGGCCCAGATCATGCCGAGGACGACGACGCCGATCAGTGCGCGCGAGGACCATTCGGCGCGGCGGTAGAGCTGGGCGAGGCGGGCGTCCTGGTTGGCGACGCGGCGGCGGGCGGCCAGGGCGCGGCGGTGCCAGCGGGCGTCGGCTTCGTCGGCGCGGTCGATGGCGGCGGTGGTGCGGCGGCCGCGTTTCTCGGCGGCGAGTTCGTCCTGTACGGCGCGGCGGCGCTGACCGCGGCGCTGGGTGCGGATCCATTCGGCCAGTTCGCGTTCGGCGCGGATCTCGTCCTCGGACAGGACGTCCACGAGCGCGGCGTCGTGTTGCAGCGGCAGTTTGCCCCGTGCGGTGGCGACGCGGTGGGCGAGGGCGGCGATCTCGGAATTCCCGGTCGACTGGTCGTCGGACATCGCGAACCTTCCCTGAAACGGGTATCGTCCCGACTCATCGGTGGCGACTGGCGTGCTCGAACATATGTTTGAACGTGGTGAGACTAATCCGCCGGGATGCTCGGGTCAATGCCAACGGTCGTGGTTCGGGCGCGTCGGGCCATTCGCGCAGGTGTTTTCCGACGTTTCGGCGCACCGGATTCGATGCGACCGAAAACGTCGTCCCCGTGATCGATTCGAGATCGGTCGTGATCTGTGTGGTGCGTGTCGCATCGGCGGATGTCCGTTGGGTGCGATCGGCGCACGAGGCACACCCGGTTCGCGAATTGTGCGATGTCGCCGGATTGTTGCCGTGAGCGCGAAGGTCTGCCCGGTCAAGTGAGGCGGGTCGAGTGCGTCCCGGGGTGAAGTGCGGGTGCGCGAGGCCGAAGCGGGAACAGGACGCCGACCGAAAGGTGTTCAGCCCAGGGTGGTGTGCCAGACCAGCGCCGCCGCCAGCGCGCCCGCCCCGTTGACCGACCAGTGCAGCGCGATCGGCGCGAGCAGGCTTCCGCTGCGCCGCCGCAGCCAGGTGAAGACGACGCCCGCCGCGGCGGTGGCGACGACGGCGAGCGCGACGCCCGCGATCTGGCCCGCGAGTCCGCCGCCAAGGAATCCGGTGAGTCCGCGATTGGTGGTGGTGAGGCCGAGCGAGGACGCGACGTGCCAGAGGCCGAACAGCAGGGACCCGGCCGCGAACACCCCGCGCACGCCGTAGACGCGGTCGAGGGTGCCGTGCAGGACGCCGCGGAAGGCGAGTTCTTCGGGGATGACCGTCTGCAACGGGATGACGATCATCGAGGCGATGAGCGCGCCGGAGATGGTGGCGTACCGGTCGGCGAGGAAGAACGGGCGGGTGACGGGCAGTAGCGCGCCGATTGCCACGGCGGTCAGCACGACGCCGACGGCCGCGAGTGCGTAGAGCGTGCCGCGTCGCCAGTGCCGCGGTGACAGGCCGAGTTCGGCCCAGCCGAGGCCGCGGCGGCGCACGAGCGCCAGCAGGACCAATGCCGCGACGGGAACGGTGACGATGCTCGCCCACGCGGTGGTGAAGTGCGCGATCAGATTGGTTCCGGCGAGGACGACCACGACCACCGCCACGTCGAGGTAGGCGTGGATTCGGTGACGTCGCGTTGTTTCCGCTACCGGTTCCGTGAGAAGCACCCGGCCCAGTGTACGTATCGATTCGATAACCGCGAGGTGGGCGGCTGAGGTGGTCGTCACCCTCGAAGCAGGTCGAAGGCTGAGGATTTGCCAAGTGCTTCGCGCGTGTCGTGGCGACTCGTGTCACGGTCCGCGCCCGGCCGGTAGGGCCTATCTGACTGAAACATGTTTCAGTTTTTCCGCGAATTCGCCCCGCGATGAACTGGACGGTCGATACAGTTCGCCCACCGAATCGGACACCCAGGAGAACCGCATGAGCACCCCCTCCCGTCTCGCCGCCGGCCTCGCCGTCGCCGCCGCCGCGACCTGCGCCGCCGTCTTCGCCGCACCCCAGGCGGGCGCGACCGTGCAGGACCTCACCGTCGACGGCCGCGTCCTGCAAGCGGGCTGCGTCTACCAGATCACCGCGAAGGTCAACCACTGGTTCGAGGTGTGGTTCTACGACAACGCGCTGATCATCCCGGGCAGTCCGGTCTCCCCGGTCAACGGCGTGGCCACGATCCAGTGGAAGCCGGGCGGGTCGGGCACCCACACGCTCGCCGCGTTGCAGGGCCTGGCCTTCGAGAAGAAGGTGAATGTGGCCGAACCCACGCTGACCGGCAGTGCCACCTGCGGTGCGGGTCCGCTCGCCTGGATGGGTTCCTGACCGACCCGGTTCGACCGGCGCGGCCCTCGGTCGGCGGGCGCCTGACAGGTGCGCCCGCCGGGACTATTCGGCCGCTCCGGCCCACCCGGCATAGTCGGTCCACGCCCGCAACGTGCGCCGCGTCCGGAATCGGCGCGGCGCACCGGTCACCGGGTCGGTGAATTCGAGCGTGGCGGCCAGCAGTTGCAGCGGCCGGGTGAAATCGGTCACCGGTTTGTCGGTGATCTCGGGATAGAACTCGTCGCCGAGGATGGGCACGCCGAGTCCGTTCATGTGCAGGCGCAGTTGGTGGGTGCGTCCGGTGTGCGGGCGCAGGCGGTAGCGGCCGAGTCCGTCACGGTGCTCGAGCAGTTCCACCTCCGTCTCGGCGTTCGGTTCGCCGTCCACCTCGTAGGCCGCGAGCACCTGCTTCTCCTTGACGATGCGACTGCGCACCGTGCGCGGCAGCGCGAGGTCGGGATCGTAGGGGGCGACGGCCTCGTATTCCTTGCGGACCACGCGCCGGTGGAACATGGTCTGGTAGGCGCCGCGCCGGGCGGGGTCGATCACGAACAGCACCAGTCCGGCGGTGACGCGGTCGAGGCGGTGGGCCGGGATCAGATCGGGCAGGTCGAGTTCCTCGCGCAATCGCACGAGCGCGGTCTGGCGGATGTGGCTGCCGCGCGGGATGGTCGCGAGGAAGTGCGGTTTGTCGATGACCAGCAAGGTCTCGTCGCGGTGCACGACATCGATAGCGAAGGGGACCTCGATCTCCTCGGGCAGGTCGCGGTGGAACCAGACCGCTCCGCCGGGCACATAGGGGGCGTCCGGCGCGATCGGCCCGTCGAGGTCGACGATCGCGCCGCTCGCCAACATCTCGTCGATGCGCGCCGGATCGACGCGGGGCAGTCGCTCGACCAGATGGTCGCGGATCGTGGCCCAGGTCCCGTCCTCGGGGAGTCGCAGCCGGGCGGGGTCGAGGCCGAACCGCTTGGGCAGCGGCGGTTGCTGCCTGCGTCTCACGTTCGCTGCGCCCTCATGATGTGTCGAGCCTAGTCGCGACGCTGGCGAGCAAGGAGATCCTCGCCCCGGTGCGCGGGGCGTTGACCGCCGCGAGCGCCGTCATGGCACTGGCCGCGATCTGCACGGTGACGCCGTTCATCCTGATCGTCGCGGCCTGCCGTGAACTGCTCGAACCCGAGGTCGACACCGACGCGGTGTGGCGACTGGTGTGGGCGGCGGTCGCGGTGCTCGCGGTGCGCGGTCTGCTCCAGGCGGGCGCGCTGACCTGGTCGCACCTGGTCGACGCGGGCTATCAGCTGACGGTGCGGCGCGCGCTGGCCGCGAAACTGACCCGGGTGCCGCTGGGTTGGTTCGGCGACCGCACCTCGACCGAGGTGAAGAAGTACCTCCAGGACGACGTCGACGCCCTGCACTATCTGGTCGCGCACGCCCGGTTGGAGTTCGTCGGCGCGCTGGTCGTGCCGTTGGTCACCCTCGGTTACCTGTTCAGCGTCGAGTGGCGGCTGACGTTGGTGCTGCTGGGCCTGCGGATCGCGATCGGGATGCAGCGCGGGTTGCAGACCGGGATCGGTGACCACCTCAACGCGCTGCCGCTGGGGTGGTTCGAGACCCACGGCGCGGGTCCGCTGTCGCGGTTGGCCGTGGAGAACGTGCGCGAGATCCAAGGCGCGGTCGCCTATCTGGTGGCTCGGCTGCTCAACGCCGTCGTGGTGCCGTTGGGCGTCGCGGTCGGCATGATCTTCCTCGAGTGGCGGGTGGCGTTGGCGATGGTGCTGGCCGCGCCGGTCCTGTTGCTGCTCAACGGGGTGGCCGGACGCGCCTACAAGCGGGCCGACGAGCAGGCGCACGCGGCGGCCGAGGAGGCCGACACCCGGGTGCTGGAATTCGCCCAGGCGCAACCGGTGCTGCGGGCCTTCGGCGCGGTGGGCGCGGGCAATCGCGCGCTGGAATCCGCGCTGGCGCGGCAGCGTTCGGCGTATCGGCGGATGGTCGGCACTTCCGTGCCGGGGTTGATCGTGTTCGCGCTGGCCGTGCAGGCGGTGTTCCTGGTGCTGACCTACCTGGTGATCGGCCAGGTCACCGGCGGGTCGATCTCGGCGGCCGCGGCGATCGCGCTGATCGCGGTGAGCGCGCGGTTCATCGAACCGCTCGACCAGGCCGCGCAGTTGGGCAACGGGCTGCGCGCCGCCTCGGCCGCGGTCGACCGGGTGGCGGCGCTGCTGGCCGAACCGGTGCTGCCGGAGGCGGATTCGCCGGTCACCCCGGGCGTGCCCGCGGCCACCGACGACGAGCTCGCGCGCGCGATGCGGGCGGCGCGGGTGGACGAGATCGTGCAACGTCTGCCCGACGGCGCGCGGACGCGGGTCGGCGAGGGCGGCGCGGCGCTGTCGGGCGGTGAGCGGCAACGTGTCTCGATCGCGCGCGCCCTGCTCAAGGACGCGCCGATCGTGCTGCTGGACGAGGCCACGGCCGCTCTGGACCCGCACAGCGAGGCGGTGGTGGTCCGCGGCGTGCACGAAGTGACCCAGGGCAAGACGGTGATCGTCGTCGCGCACCGACTGGCGACCATCGCCCACGCCGATCAGATCCTGTTCGTCGACGGCGGGCGGATCGTGGAGCGCGGGACGCACGCCGATTTGCTGGAAAGCGGTGGGCGCTACGCCGATTTCTGGAACGAGCGTTCGCGGGCGGCGGGTTGGCGTTTGGACGCCGCCGCGGTGTAGCGGGTTCGGAGATTCTCGGCGGTCGGGACCGAGGACGCGCACTAGCTGTAAGGTAAGGCTATGCAAACATAGGCGCGCGGATCGGTCGATGTGGGCACGACCCACGTATGCGACGCGAGTCGGGAGTGGGAGATCTTGTGGGAACACTTGTCGTAGTCGGCGCGGGCCCGAAGGCCCTCGCGGTGGCCGCCAAAGCGCGCGTACTCGGTGAGCTGGGATTGCCCGCGCCGCGGGTGATCGTGGTGGAAGCCTCGACGGTCGGCGGGAATTGGCTGCCCAGCGGCGGGTGGACCGACGGGCAGCACCGTCTGGGTACGAGTCCGGAGAAGGACATCGGCTTCCCGTATCACTCCACTTCGGCGCGCGGTCACAACCGCGCCATCGATGAGGCGATGATGCGCTTCAGTTGGACCTCCTTCCTGGTCGATCAGGGCACCTACGCCGAGTGGATCGATCGCGGCAGGCCCAGCCCGCAGCATGTGACGTGGGCGAAATACCTTCGGTGGGTGGCGGATCGGATCGAGTTGGACCTGGTCATCGCCGAGGTCACCGGTCTGGCGGCGGGCGCGTCGGGCTGGCAGGTCACCGCGACCGCGGCCGACGGGACGGTCATCGAGATCGCCGCCGACGAACTGATGATCACCGGCCCCGGACGCAGTGCCAAGGCGTTGGCTCGGCATCCGAAAGTGCTGAGCGTCTCGGAGTTCTGGGATCTGGCGGGTAAGCGGGAACTGCCGGTCTCCTCGCGGGCCGCGGTCATCGGCGGCGGGGAGACGGCGGGGTCGGCGCTGGACGAGTTGATCCGGCACGGGATGCTGTCGATCTCGGTGATCTCGCCGATGGCGACGATCTACACCCGCGGGGAGAGCTATTTCGAGAACTCGCTGTTCAGCGATCCGATCAAGTGGGCGACGCTGAGCATCCAGGAGCGCCGTGACGTCATCCGCCGCACCGATCGCGGCGTGTTCTCGGTGCGGGTGCAGGAGAGCCTGCTGGTCGACAATCGCGTACATCACATGCAGGGCAGGGTGGTTCGGGTCGCCGATCAAGGCGACGGGGTCGCGTTGACGCTGCGCAACGAGATGCGCCCGGATCAGGTGCACACCTTCGACCTGGTGATCGACGCGACCGGCGGTCAGCCGCTGTGGTTCCTGGATCTGCTCGACGCCAACGCCTCGGACATGGTGGAGATCGCGGTGGGCGGTCAGGTGGATCAGGCGCGCATCGAGGCGTCGATCGGCTACGACCTGGCGGTCTCCGGGTTGGACGCGAAGCTGTACCTGCCGAATCTGGCGGGGCTCGCGCAGGGGCCGGGATTTCCGAATCTCAGCTGTCTGGGCGAACTCTCGGACCGCGTGCTGCGCGGGGCGGCCGCGCCCGCGCGGGCGGCGGTGCGGGAGCGGGCGGGGGCCGGCCAGCCGCCGCGTTAGGGTGACACGCACATTTGGCGACACGCGGACGATCGGATGTCGGTCGCGTGACTCTCCGCACGTCGCGCCCCGGGTGCGCCCCGCGAGGCGGGGGTGCCGAGCGAATTCCTCGCCACCTCCGCGGTCGTCCGGCTGCCCGGGGTAGGTGTCATCGCCGCCCGTTTCGCCTCGGGGCCCCCAGGAAACCCGAGTATGCGCGCAGTTGACACGCCGATTCACGGCCGCGGTACGCGGGTCGCGCCCGATTCTGCCGTAGACGGGCAATTCGGACAAATTCGACAACTGTCGCCACGATCGAAACGGGCGCAGGGGAGTGCATTTCGGCGACTGGATGTGAAAAGGCTTTTGCCGCAAACGCTGGGCGAGTCGTCGGGGTGGCGCTCGAGTGCTGTATCGGCGCGATCGTCGCCCGAAATGAGTCTGCAATAGGCTAGGCTAACCTTTGTATTTCGCCAGGAAGGTTGTTCTCAATGCGTATCGTGTCGTTCGGTTTCCAGACGTGGGGGCGCAAGACACTCCAGGCTCTGATCGACTCGGACCACGAAGTCGTACTCGCCGTGACGCATCCGGCCAGCGACCATTCCTACAAAGGGATCTTCTCCGATTCGGTCGAAGAACTCGCCCGCGCGCACGGCATTCCGGTGCACCTCACCGAACGCGCCGACGAACAGACCATCGACCTGGTCAAGCGCGCCGAACCCGAGGTGATCGTGGTCAACAGTTGGTACACGTGGATGCCCGCCGAACTCTACGACCTGCCCCCGCACGGCACCCTGAACCTGCACGACTCGCTGCTGCCGAAGTTCACCGGATTCTCCCCGGTGCTGTGGGCGCTGATCAGCGGCGCCACCGAAACCGGACTCACCGTGCACCGCATGGACGACGGACTCGACACCGGCGACATCCTCGTCCAGCGCACGATGCCGATCGGCCCGGCCGACACCGGCACCGACCTGGTCGAGCGCGGGATGGAACTCATTCCCGGCGCCGTGCATGAGGCGCTGGCCGCGCTGGAATCCGGCAACGCCCGGTGGCGGCCGCAGAACAAGGCCGAGCGCACCTACTTCCACAAGCGCTCCGAGCGCGACAGCCGCATCGACTGGACCTGGGACGCCGTCGATCTCGAACGGTTCGTGCGCGCGTTGTCCGCCCCGTACCCGCGCGCGTTCACCCACTACCGCGGTGAACGCGTCGAGGTGCTCGCGGCGCGCGTGTCCGAGGCGCACTACGGCGGCACGCCCGGCCGGGTCATCGTGCAGGAGGGCGGCGGCGCGGTGGTGACCGGCGCGCAGGCCCACCGCGGCGGCAATCGCGCGCTGGTGATCACCCGGGTGCGCGTCGCGGGCGTCGACCACGACGGCGCCGAGTTCTTCTCCCGCGGTGGGTATCTCACCGACCAGTGACCTGACCAGCAGGTACCGGTCGCGCGGCGGGCGGTGCCCGACGACGACCGCCGTCCGGTGTGTCCGGACACAGACCCGACAGACGCGAAGGACGGACATGGCAGACGACATTCTCGAGCGCCGCAGAGAGCTACTCCGGAGACGTCTGCGGGAGGAAGGTGTAGCGGCCGCCCCGCGCGAGCGCGAGATCCCGGCTCGGCCCGCGGGCACGCCGAGCGCGCTGTCGGCGGCCCAGCAGCGCATGTGGTTCGTGCAGCGCCTCGATCCCGCCGACACCACGCTCAACGTCTGCGTGGCCTACCGCCTCGACGGACTCGACGACCCGGCCCGCCTGCGCGCCGCGTTCGCCGCGGTCGTGGCCCGCCACGAAGTGCTGCGCACCACCTACCGCGTCGGCGAGGACGGTGAGCCGCAGCAGGTCTCGCGCGCGGACGCCGAACTCGACTGGCGGGAACACGATCTCACCGACCTCGCCGAGGCGGTGCGGCAGCGGCGCGTCGAGGTGCTGGCCCGACGCGAATTCGCCCGCCCCTTCGACCTGTCGGCGGATCTGCCGCTGCGCCCGAGTCTGATCAAGGTGGGCGCGGACGCCCATGTACTGGTGCTGGTCCTGCACCACATCGGCTGGGACGACGACTCGTGGCCGGTGTTCTTCACCGAGCTCAACGCCGCCTACCGGGGCGAGGCGCTGCCCGAGGTCCGCGCCCAGTACGTCGACGTGGAAGTGCTCGGGGCCGCGCACCAGGAGGATGCCGCGAGCCTGGAGTACTGGCGTTCGACGCTGACCCCCCTGCCCGAACGGCTGGAACTGCCGAGCCTGCGCGCGGGTGCGGGCGGCAAGAACGCCGACCGGGTGGTGCGCGCGCTGCCCGCCGAGCTGATGGAGTCGGTGGCCGCGGTCGGCCGGGCCCATTCGGCCACCCCGTACATGGTGCTGCTGGCCGGCTTCCAGGCGCTGGTGCATCGCTACACCGCGGCGACCGACTTCCTCGTCGCGATGCCGGTCACCAACCGGCGCGACGCCGACGCCGAGGCGCTGATCGGTTACTTCGGCAATTCGCTGCTGATCCGCGCCACGCCCGCGGCCGCGCAGAGCTTCGCCGATCTGGTCGAGGCCACCCGTGACGCGCTGGTCGGGGCGTTCACCCATCAGCACATCGGCGTGGACCGGGTGATCGCGGCGGTCAGCCCGGATCGGCCGGCGGGAAGCGACGCGATGGAACAGCTGGTCCAGCTCAGTTTCAGCGTGCGCGGCGCGGCCAACGGCTTCGATCTTCCCGGCGTCACCGCGACCGAACTGTCGCTGGGCAGTGTCGTCGCGCGGGAGCCGCTGGGCCTGATGGTGGTCACCGACGAGGCGGGCGCGCGGGTCGAGGCCACCTACCAGGTGGACGAACTCGACCGCGGCCTGGTGAGCAGGCTGCTCGACCATTTCACCCAGGTGCTCGACAGCGCGCTGCGCGATCCGGCGCGGGCCCTGCGCGAGCTGGACATGCTCGGCGAGGTCGACCGGCGTGAGCTGCTGGCGATCTCGCACGGCGCCGAGGTCCCGGAAGAACCGACCACCATGGTCGCGATGTTCGAGCGCCGGGTGGCCGCCACGCCCGAGGCGATCGCGCTGGTCTCCGACGAGGTCGAGCTGACCTTCGCCGGACTCGACGCGCGCGCGAACCGCTTGGCCCACCACCTGATCGGCCTGGGCGTCGGTCCGGAGGATCTGGTCGCGCTGCGCATGGCGACCTCGGTGGAATTCGTCGTCTCGGTGCTGGCCGCACAGAAGGCGGGCGCGGCCTACCTCCCGATCGATCCCGCCTATCCGGCCGAGCGGACCGAATACCTGCTGGCCGACGCGCGGCCCACCCTGACCCTGGACGCGGAATCGCTGCGGGCGGCCGAAGCGGCGGCCGCGGACGCGCCCGACCGCGCGCCCGTCGACGCCGACCGCACGGTGGCCCTGCATCCCGGCAACCTCGCCTACGTCATCTACACCTCCGGTTCCACCGGTAAGCCCAAGGGTGTCCCGGTGCCGCACGAGGCCATCGCCGAACACCTGTCGGGATTCGTCGCCGAATGGGATCTCACCCCGGACGACCGTGTCCTGCAATCGACTTCGGTGAGTTTCGACGCCTCGCTGCTCGACATCTTCGTCACCCTGAGCGCGGGCGCGCGCGTGGTGGTCCCGAAGGCCAACGCCTACCGCGACATCCCGTACCTGGCGGATCTGGTGACTCGCCACGGCGTCACGGTGCTGCACATGGTGCCCTCGATGCTGGCCACCCTGCTGGTGCTGCCCGAGGTCAACGACTGGCGCACACTGCGTCGCGTCCCGGTCGGCGGCGAGGCGCTGCCCGGCGAGGTCGCCGACCGTTTCGCCGCGCAGTTCGAGGCCGACCTGCGCAATCACTACGGCCCCACCGAGGCCGTGGTGTGCTCGACGCACATGGAGGTCAGGGGCCCGCAGGGCACCGGCATCGTGCCGATCGGCCTGCCCAACCGCAACGTCACGGCCTATCTGCTCGACGAGGCGTTGCAGTTGGTGCCCTCCGGTGTCGTCGGCGAGATCTACCTGGGCGGACGGCAATTGGCGCGCGGCTACCTGCGCAGGCCCGGCCTGACCGCGGAACGGTTCGTGGCCGACCCGTTCACCGACGGCGGACGGCTGTATCGCACCGGTGACCTGGCCCGGCGCAACGACGCCGGGGAGATCGAATTCATCGGCCGCGCCGACGAACAGGTCAAGGTGCGCGGACACCGGATCGAACTCGGCGAGGTCGAGGCGACCGTCACCGATCATCCGTCGGTCGCGCACTGCGTGGTGATCGTGGCCGAGCACCAGATGCTCGGCCCGGTGCTGGCGGCCTATGTCGTGCCCGCCGCGGGCGCGGAGGTCGACCCCGACGCGTTGCGCGCGCACGTGGCGGCCGCGCTGCCGGAGTACATGGTCCCGGCGGCTTTCGCGGTCATCGACTCGGTGCCGCTCACCGCGCACGGCAAACTGGACCGCCGCGCGCTGCCCGCACCGGCCTTCGCCGAGGTGCGCGCCTACCGCGAGCCGTCGACCCCGACCGAACACCGCATCGCGGAACTGTTCGCGACGCTGTTCCAGCGCGAGCGCGTCGGCGCGGACGACTCCTTCTTCGAACTCGGCGGCCATTCGCTGCTCGCGGCCCGGCTGATCACCATGATCCGCGCCGAATTCGGCATCGAGATCGATATGCGGGTGCCCTTCGACAAGCCGACCGTCAGCGCGCTGGCCGCGCATCTTGTCGCGGCCTTCCAGGCCGAATTCGAGATCGACCTGGACGAGATCGACGGCCTGGACGACGATTTCGCCGAGCCGACGCCGGTGGTGGTCGACCGCGCGGCCAAACCGCCGTTGGTGCGCCGGGACCGTCCGCGCCACGTCCCGTTGTCCTACTCCCAGCGCGTCTACTGGTTGCAGCGGCGGTTGGAAGGCGCGATCGACGGCGAGAACGTCAGCTACCCCATGCGTTTCGACGGCCCGCTGGATCTGGACGCGCTGCGCGCCGCCATCGACGACACGGTGGCCCGGCACGAATCGCTGCGCACGAGTTTCCCCGAGCACGAGGGCACCCCGTACCAGTTGATCGCCCCGCCCGCGCCGGTGACGGTGCCGCTGGTCGACCTGAGCGAGGCCGACGACGTCGACGCGGAATTGCGGCGGGAACTGGCCGCGGACTGGGACATCGTCTTCGACCTCGCCGCCGAATCGGTGGTCCGGTTCCGGGTGCTGCGGCTCGGGCCGCAGGTCCATGTGCTGTCGATCCTGATGCACCACATCATCGCCGACATGCGGTCGTGCCAGATCTTCCTCGACGATCTGACCGTCGCCTATCGGGCGCGGCTGGCCGGACAGGGGCCGGGCTGGGACGACTTGCCGCTCCAGTTCGCCGATTTCGCGATGTGGCAGCGCGAGATCTACGACCGGGGCGCGAATCGCGAGGTCAGCCCGTACGGTCAGGCGCAGCTCGACTACTGGCGCGAGCGGTTGGACGGCCTGCCCGACGAGATCGCGGTGGCCCACGACCACCCGCGTCCGCCGGTGCTCGGCCGCGACGGCATCGCCGCCAACCGGGTGCTGCCCGCGCGGGTCTGGAACACCCTGCGGTCCCGGGCCGAGTCGGCCGGCGCCACCGAATTCATGCTGTGCCAGGCGGTCAGCGCCGCCGTGGTGAACATCCTGGGCGGCTTCGAGGACGTCGCGGTGGGCGCGGCGGTCGCCAACCGGATCGGTCAGACCACCGACGAACTCGTCGGCCTGTTCGCCAACGTCATGGTGATGCGCCACGATGTGTCCGGCCGCCCGACCCCGCGCACTCTGCTCGACCGGGTCCGGCACGCGGGCCTGGACGCGATCACCCACCAGGGCGTGCCCTTCGAGCGGTTGGTGGAATCGCTGAATCCGCCGCGCTCGCTGTCGCGCAACCCGCTGTTCCAGGTGATGATGCACTTCCGGCACCGCCCCGTGCCGGTGCCGTTCACCGCCGACGGGGCGACCACGATGGCGGGCATCGCCGGGTACTACGACGTCTCGTTCATGGACTTCCACCTGGACTACTCGGTGGACACCACCGGTGACCTGGTCGCGCGCGTCGTGGTCAACCCGGACCTGTACCTGGCCGAGACCGGTCAGGTCTTCGCCGACGTGCTGATCGGGGTCCTGCGGGCTTTCGCCGAACAGCCCGAGACGCCGCTGGCCGACCTGGACCTGCTGCCCGCGGGCTGGGACACCGGTCGCTCGGTCGCCCACCACAGCGCGCGCGCCGCGACGATGGCGGAACCCGGTTTCGTCGCACCGGCCACCGACACCGAACGCGCGCTGGTCGCGATCCTCGAGGATCTGCTCGAGATCACCGAGGTGGGCCGCGAGGACGGGTTCTTCGGGCTGGGCGGCGACAGCGTCATCGCGATCAAGTGGGCGGGCCGCGCCGCCGAATCGGGTCTGCCGCTGACCCCGCAGATGGTGTTCGAGCACTTCACGATCGCCGAATTGGCGGCGGCGGTGGACGAGGCCGTGGCGAATCCGCCGGAGGTCGCCGAGGCCGCCGCCGACGAGGGTGAACACGCGCCGATGTCGGCCTCGGGCCTGGACGCCGACGCGCTCGCGGCCCTGCGGAACTCCTTCGCCGCGCGGTCGGGGGACGCGGGTGAGTGAGATCGAGGACGTCCTCGCGCTGAGCCCGTTGCAGGAGGGACTGTTCTCGCTGTCCCGCCTCAGCGGCGCGGGGCAGGACGTCTACACGATCCCGTTCCTCATCGACGTGGACGGCCCGCTGGACACCGACCTGCTGCGGCGGTGTCTGGAGGCGCTGTTGCGCCGCCACCCGAATCTGCGCGCCGTCTTCTGGGATCGCGACGTCCCCAAGCCGGTGCAGATCGTGCCGCGGCAGGTGGATCTGCCGTGGTCGGAGCGCACGGCCGACGACGCCGACCTGGACCGGGTGGAGGCCGAGGAACTGGCGCGGCCCTTCGATCTCGGCGTCGGACCGTCACTGCGGGCCACGCTGGTCACGCTCCCGCCTGCCGCCGACGGGACCGAACGCCGCAGGCTGATCCTGACCATCCACCACATCCTGCTCGACGGTTGGTCGCTCGGGGTGCTGTTCACCGAGTTGCGCGCGCTGTACGCGGCGGGCGGCGCGGCCGACGCCCTGCCGCCCGCGCGGCCCTACCGCGACTACATCGGCTGGCTCGGCGCGAAGGACATGTCGGCCGCGCAGGACTGGTGGTCCGCGCGGTTGGCCGCGCTGAGCGGCCCGCTCATGGTGGCCGACGGCGGTTCCGGGATGGGCATCGCGGGCCGGGAGGACGCGGCGGCCGCCGAGGTCGCGCGGTTCGTCCTGGACCGCGCGGCCACCGCCCGCCTGCGGGACTGGGCGCGCGGACACGGTCTGACGGTGAACTCGGCCGTGCAGTTCGCGTGGACGCTTCTGCTGTCGCGGCTCACCGACCGCCTCGACGTCGTCTACGGCACCATCGTGACGGGTCGCCCGGAGTCGATCACGGGCGTGGACCGCATGATCGGCCTGTTCCTCAACACCATTCCGGTGCCGTTCCGCCTCGACCCGGAGGCGTCCGTCGTCGCCGAATGCCGTCGGTTGCAGAAGGAATCGGCGGCCATGCGTGACGTCGGGTACCTGAGTCTGTCGGCGGTGCAGCGCGCGGCCGGCCACAGTTCGCTGTTCGACACCATGTTCGTGTTCCAGAACGCGCCGATGGACGTGATCGGCGCGAATACGGTGGGGGAGATCACCTTCCGGCCGCTGATGGCCAAGAACCTCACCCACTACCCGCTGACCGTGGTCGCCTACGCCCACGAGGACGAGCTGACGGTGGTGGTGGAGGCCGTCGCCGAGGCGATACCGTACCTGTCCGACGACATCGGCGCGGCCATGCTGACCGTGTTGGAGCGGCTTCCCGACAGCGCCGACCGGCGCACCGACGACCTCGACGTGCTGCCCGAGGCGGCGCGCGGCCTGTCGACCCCGGAACCGGCCGATGGCGAGGCCGGGGCCACCCTGTTCGAGCTGTTCGAGCGCGCCGCCGCGGCCACCCCCGCTGCCGTCGCGCTCACCACCGGGACGGTCACGCTGACCTACCGCGAGCTGGCCGAGCGAGCCAAGGGGCTGGCCCACGAGCTGGTCGCGCGCGGGCTGGGCCCGGAGGACGTCGTCGCGGTGCGCGTCCCGCGCGACGAACGGGCGATCATCGCCGTGTTCGGCGTGCTCGCGGCGGGTGCGGCCTACGTCCCGCTCGATCCCGATCTGCCCGCCGAACGCGTGGCCTCGATTGTGCGCCAAGCGAATCCGGCGCTGGCCGTGGTCGCCGGGGGCGGGGCGGATCTCGGTGACATCCCGTTGCTGGACCTGACCGAGTTCGATCTGATCGCGCGGGCGAGGGCCGAATTGCCCGCCGTCGCCCGCGATCCCGCGCACGCCGCCTACGTCATCTTCACTTCGGGGTCGACCGGCGAGCCCAAGGGGGTGGTGAATTCGCACGCCGCCGTGGTGTCCTATTTCGCCGACCACCGCGCGCGGGTGTACCGGCCCGCCGCGGCCCGCCTGGGTCGGCCGCTGCGCATCGCGCACGCCTGGTCGCTGAGTTTCGACGCCTCCTGGCAGCCCATGATCGGGCTGCTCGACGGCCACGGCCTGCACCTGTTCGACGAGGTCGCCATGCGGGACGCGCGAGTGCTGGTCGAGGGCCTGCGCGCGCACGGCGTCGACATGATCGACACCACGCCGTCGATGTTCCGCCAGTTGGCGGCCGCCGGACTGCTCGAGGAGCCGCCCGCGGTGCTCGCCCTCGGTGGCGAGGCCATCGACACCGCGCTGTGGGCGCGGTTGCGCGGGCTGCGCGGCGTGGCCGTGCACAACTGCTACGGGCCGACCGAGACCACCGTCGAAGCCGTCGTCGCGGACGTCACCGCGCGGGCCGACCTGCACGAGCCCACCATCGGCGCGCCGACCGCGGGAACCTCGGCCCACGTGCTGGATTCGCGGCTTCGTCCGGTCCCGGTCGGCGTGGTCGGCGAACTGTATCTGGCGGGTCCGCAGGTGGCCCGCGGCTACCTCGGCCGTCCGGCGGGGACGGCGGGGCGGTTCGTGGCCGATCCGTTCGGCGCGGGCGGGCGGATGTACCGCACCGGCGACCTGGTGCGTCGCCTGCCGACCGGAACCCTGGGCTATCTGGGCCGCGCCGACGACCAGGTCAAGATCCGCGGCTACCGCATCGAGATCGGCGAGGTCGAGACGGCTCTGCGCGGCCTGCCCGGCGTCACGGCCGCCGCCGCGATCGTGGTGCGGCGCGGTGACGCGGTGACCCTGGTCGGATTCGTGGTGGCCGAATTCGGTCATATCGCCGACCCGGTGGCCGCGCGCACCCGATTGAGACAGCGACTGCCCTCCTACATGATTCCCGCGCGCCTGGTGGCGCTGCCCGAACTGCCGGTCAACGCCAACGGCAAGACCGACGTGCGCGCGCTGGCCGCCGCGGCCGACCGCGCGCAGGCAGGCGAGGGCTCCGCGGCCGCCGACGGTCCGCGCACCGAGACCGAGAAGACCTTGCGCACCGTGCTCACCGAGGTTTTCGACGGCCGGGCGCCCGGGATGGCGGAGGACTTCTTCGCGCTCGGCATGGACAGCATCGTGGCGATCTCGCTGGTCAACAAGGCGCGCAGGCACGGGCTCGCGCTCGAGGTGCGGATGGTCGTCACCGCGCCCACCATCCGCGACCTGGCCGCCGCGATCGACGCCGCCGATCGGATTCCGGCCGCGCCCGGTGACACCGAGGCGTACGGTCCGGTCCCGCCGCTGCCGATCGTGCGGTGGATGCTGGGCAGGCCGCACTACCGCAGGCTGGCCCAGCAGGTGCTGGTCGGCCTGCCCGAGGCGCTCACCGAACCGGATCTGGTGGCGGTGCTGCAAGCGGTGCTCGACGGTCACCCGACCCTGCGCGGTCGGCTGGCCGACACCGCGGACGGTCCGCGCCTGCACACTCGCGAACCGGGCGCGGTCACCGCGGCCCAGGTCCTGACGGTCGCCGAATACGACCCTGCCGCAGGTGAATTCGTGGATCTGCTGGCCGCGCGGGTGGCCTCCGCCGTCGACGGGCTCGATCCGCGCGGCGGTGACCTGGTCCGCGCGGTGTGGCTGCGCGGCGCGCCGGGCGGCGACCTGCTGGCCCTGGTCGTGCACCACCTCGCGGTCGACGTGGTCTCGTGGGGCATCCTGCTGGCCGACCTGGCCGCCGCCTGGGATCAGGTGGCGGCGGGTGCGGTCCCCAAGGCGGTCACCGAGACCACCTCCTACCGGCAGTGGAGTCGGCTCGTGTCCGAGCGCGCGTCGAGCGCCGAGGTGCTCGACCAGCGCGACTACTGGACCGCCCAGGTGAGCGCGCCCGACCCGGCGGTGGGCAGTCGGCTCCCGACCGACGCCGACACCTGGGCCACCCTGCGCCTCACTTCCGCGTCGGTCCCCGCCGAGCACACCGAGCGACTGCTCCGCGCGGGCGGCGTCGACGGTCCGCGCGAATTCCTCTTGGCCGCGCTGACGTTGACCCTGGCCTCCTGGCGGGTGGAACGCGGCCAAGACCACCGCGACGGCGCGCTGATCGGCCTGGAGAGCCACGGCCGCGCCGACGCGGTGGTCGGCGCGGACACCTCGGGCACCGTCGGGTGGTTCTCGGCCACCTATCCGGCGCGCCTCGGCGCGGGGCCGCTCGCCGTCGACGTGGCACGGGCCGAAGCGGAACCGGAAGCCGCGCGCGCCCTGCTGGATTCGGTGCGCGAGCACTTGGCCGCCGTCCCGGCGCGGGGCCTGGATTTCGGACTGCTCGACGCCGCGTCGGCCGTGCCCGATCGCGCCCCGCAGGTCGAATTCAACTACCTCGGCCGCGCCGACCTCGGCGGCGGCGGTGCGCGGGCCTGGTCGATGATCACCGATCCCGCCTTGGCCGCCGCGCTGCCGATCGCGCCGGAACCCGATCTGCCGCTGCGGTATTCGATCGGGCTGATCGCGGCCGTCCACCCCGGCGTCGCCGGGCCCGAACTGGTGGCCACCTGGCGCTGGAGCGCGGCCCTGTTCGACGCCGCCGACATCGACCGTCTCATCGAACTCTGGGAGCGCGGCGTCGCGGTCCTGGCGACCGTTCTCGGGGGGAGTCACGGAAGTGAGTAGCACCATGCAGCACAAACCGGGATGGATCAGGAAGTTCCACAAGCCGGATTCGCCGGATCGGCTGCCGCTGTTGATCTTTCCGCACGCGGGCGCGAGCGCCTCGGCGTTCCGGAACCTGTCCAAGGCGTTCAGCGAGCACTACGACGTCATCATCTTCCAGTACCCGGGCCGCCAGGACCGCGCCGCCGAAGCGCCGCTGAGCACCCTGCCCGATCTCGCGGCAGGCGCGTTCGCCGAATTCCGGCTCTCCCCGTACAACCGTGACGTGCCGATCGTCGTGTTCGGGCACAGCATGGGCGGGCTGGTCGCCTTCGAGTTCACGCGACTGGCGCTGGCCATGGGCCTCGACGTCCGCCAGCTCACCATCTCGGCCGCCGTCGCCCCCTCGCGCGCGGAATTCCGCGAGAAGACCCCCGAGGACGACGACGACCTGCTCGACCACCTGATCATGCTCGAGGGCATCGATTCCGACGTGCTCGCCAGCCGGGAGATCATGCGCCTGTCGCTGCCCGCTATCAAAGCCGACCACAAGGCGTCCGAGGCCTACACCTGCCCGCAGTCGGTGCGGGTGAACACCCGCATCCACGCCATCGGCGGCGACCGCGACCCCATCGTCTCCCTGGGCGACCTGCACGGCTGGCGGCACCACGGCGACGACGTGGAGATCACCCTGTTCGAGGGCGGGCACTTCTACTTGAACGACAACATCGGCGAACTCGCGGACATCGTCGCCGAGCAGGCGTATTCCGGGCCGACGGCATGAGCGGGCGAGGACCTGCGGTGACATCTTCGACAACAGCGTCGACGCCCGACGTCGACCACATCGTCATCTCCGGGATGGCCGTGGAGGCCCCCGGCGGCATCGACACCACCGCCGCCTACTGGGCGGCTCTGGAATCAGCGGTCGAACTGGTCGGGCCGTTCCCGCGCGACCGCGGCTGGCCGATCGAGGAGATGCTCGGCTTCGCCGAGCGCGACGGCTGGCCCGCGGTGCGCGACGCGGGCGGATTCCTGGAGCGCGCGGCCCATTTCGATCCCGCCTTCTTCGGCATCGGCCAGCGCGAGGCCATCGCCACCGATCCGCAGCAGCGGGTCGCCATGCGGGTGGCCTGGCGCGCGCTCGAGGACGCGGGCATGAATCCGGCCGCGCTGGTCGACGAGGACGCGGGCTGTTTCCTCGGCTGCTCCCCGATGGAGTACGGCCCCTCCGGCGCGCAGGTCAACGACTACAACGGTGTTCGCGTCATCGGTTACGGCCTGCTCAGCGCGGGTGGGCGGGTGTCGCATCTGCTCGGTCTGCAAGGCCCGTCGATGACGCTGGACTCGGCGTGCGCGTCCTCGCTGTCGGCGCTGCACCTGGCCGCGGCCGCGGTGCGCGACGGCGACTGCGAATGGGCGCTGGCGGGCGCGGTCTGCGTGATGGGCGCGCCCGTGGCGTTCTACGAGTTCGCCAAGCAGAACGCGCTGTCCACCGACGGCCACTGCCGGTCCTACTCCGACGAGGCTTCCGGAACCCTGTGGGGTGAGGGCGCGGGCGTGGTCGTGGTGGAGCGCGAATCGCGCGCCCGCAGGCTCGGCCACCGGGTCTACGGACGCATCCTGGCCTCCAACCACAACCACAACGGCAAGGGCAGGCCGATCCTGGCCCCGCGCACCGACGCCCAGGAACGCCTGATCCGCAAGACCCTCGCGCAGGCGGGCATCGACGCGGCCGACGTCGGCATGATCGAAGGACACGGCACCGCGACCCGCGCGGGCGACCCGGTCGAGTTGATCGCCTTGCAGAACACCTACGGCTCGGCCGAAGGGTCGGCGCCGCTGCTGGGTTCGGTGAAATCCAACGCCGGTCACGCCCAGGCCGCCGCGGGCATGCTCGGCCTGATCAAACTGCTGCTCGCGGGCCGCCACGGTCGGATACCGGCGACGCTGTTCGCCGACAACCCCACCACCCGCGTGGACTGGGAACGGTCGAGTCTGCGGCTGGCCACGAAATTGCGACCGTGGGAGGCGAAGAACGGCGTGCGCCGCGGCGCGGTGTCCTCCTTCGGCGCCACCGGCTCCAACGCGCACGCGATCATCGAGATGCCCGTCCGTGAGGAACACGATGTCTAGTTATCGACTGCCCGACGGGTCGATTCCGGTCCTGCTCTCGGCCGACACCCCCGCGGCGCTGCACGCCGAAGTCGCCGCACTGACCGCCTACCTCGCCGAACGGCCCGCGATCGGGCCGGAGCGGGTGGCGGACATGCTGTTCCGCACGCGCGCCGCGCGCAGGCACCGCGCGCTGCTCGCGGTCACCGACCGCGCGGGTCTGGACGCCGCGCTGGCCGCGGTGCGCGCCGGCCGCGACCATCCGGGCGTCTTCACCTCAACGGAGCCCGCGGCGGCGCGCAAGGTCGCCTACGTACTACCCGGACAGGGCGGTCAGCGTCCCGGGATGGGCGCGCTGTTCTACGAGCGGGTACCGGCCTACCGGGCCGAGGCGGACCGCTTCGACGCGATCTTCCGCGATCTGTTCGGCGCGTCCCCGCTGCCCTATCTGCTCGACCCCGAGACGGCCGCCGAGAACGACGCCACCACCGTGCAACCCGCGCTGTTCACGCAGATGGCCGGCCTGGGCGCGATGTGGAAGCACTACGGCGTCCCGCCCGCGCTGACCGTCGGGCACAGCCAGGGCGAGATCGCCGCCGCCTATCTGGCCGGGGTGATCTCCGATGTGGACGCCGCGCTCGTGGTGGGCTCGCGGGCGCGCGCCGTGGACGGCTTCGCCTCCGATCGCTACGCGATGGCCGTGCTGGCCGCCGATCGCGAGGAATGCGAGGACGTGCTGGCCCGTCGCTCCGGGTGGGCCCAGGTGTCGGTGGTGAATTCCCCGACGATGGTCGGCATCTCCGGCGACCGCGACACCGTCGCGGAGGTGGTCGCGGAATTCGCCGCGCGCGGACGCTTCGCCCGCGTCATCAAGGTGCGCTACCCGGCCCACACCGCCGCGCTCGCCGAATTCCGGGACGTGCTGCGCGAGGCGGTGCGCGACCGGTCGGCCGACGCGCGCTTCGCCGCATCCGAGATCGCCTGCGTCGGTGCGACACTCGGCGACCTGATCACCCCCGATCTGCCCGTCGAGGACTACTGGTTCTGGAACCTGCGCAACCCGGTGCGCTTCGATCGCGCGATCGAGGTCGCGGTGGCGCGCGAGGCCGACACTTTCGTCGAACTCGCCGAACACCCGACTCTGCGCCTGGCGGTCGAGGAGAATCTGGCCGCGCTGCGCGGCGAGCGGGCGCTGTCGGTGCACGACACCTCCGCGCGCACCGCCGTCGACCTCGCCGAGTTCACGGCGAATCTGGCGACGCTGGCGGTCGGCCACCTCGACTACCGCTGGGACGGCCTGCGGGTCGCCTCCGACGCGCCCCCGCCGCTGCCGCTGGCGGACTTCCCGCATTCGCGGATGAACGAGATCCCGCTCTACATCCCCTGGAACGAGACCAGGGGCGAAGCAGGCACGCTCGGGACCGCCGCGACGGTGGGGTCCTCAGTCGACGTGGCGGCCGGCGCCGCCGCACAGCCCGCCGCCACGGGACCGGTTGTGCAAGTGCTGGTGGAGCGGTGGTCGCGGCTGACGCGCCGCTCGATGACCGCGCCGAAGAGTCTGGGCGTGGTCGACCACACCGGCGAAGCCGCCGACTTGGCCGCCGCGCTGGTCGAGCACGGCGTCCGGCAAGGACTGGAGGTCCGGGCGCTGGACCTCGAATCCGGCGGCGTCGACGGCGCGGTGGACACCGTCGTGGTGCTGCTGCCCGCCCTGCCCGCGCTCGACGGCGACGCGGCGGCCGAGCAGGTCGCCGAATTCCTGGCGGGCCGTCGCTGGCTGTCCAAGCCCGAGAGCGGCGTCACCGAGTACTGGCTGCTCACCGTCGGCGGTGAAGCGGTGCTCCCCGAGGACGCCGCGCTGCATCCCGTGCCCGCGGCGGCCGCCGCCGGATTCCGGGTCGTGGGCGCCGAATTCCCCGGCGTCGCCTTCCGGCACCTGGATCTGGCGCCCGACGGCGCGGACCCTGCCGCGGTGGCGTCCATCGTCACCGCGCTGCACACCGCCGAGGAGACCGAACTCGCGCTGCGCGCGGGGAATCTGTACGTCAAGCGGCTCGTGGAAGCGGGACCGGACCTGTCGGCGGGGGCGTCCGCGCCCGCACACGTCCTGATCACCGGCGGCACCGGCAGTCTCGGACTCGAGTTCTGCGACCACGCGGTGCGCGGCGGCGCCCGGCGCGTCACGTTGCTCAGCCGATCCGGGGAGACCGAGCGGGTCGCCGCGCGGCTGCGGGCCGCGCGCGCCCTCGGTGACGCCGAGATCGACGTTCTGGCCTGCGATATCGGCGACCGGGACGCCGTGGCGCGGGTGGCCGAACACCTGTGCGGGGCTCCCGCCGACCTGATCGTGCACGCCGCGGCCGACAACGCCGCCATCGGCGCGCTCGAGATCACCGAGATCACCCACGCCCAGGTGCGTCGGGCGCTGTCGGGCAAGGTCGTCGGCGTCGACGCCGTCCTGGACCTGATCCCGCGCTCGGCCGACTGCGAGATCGTGCTGTGCTCGTCGCTGGCCGCCACCCTCGGCGGGCGCGGCACCATCGTCTACGCCGCCGCCAACCGCATGGTCGACGCCCTCGCCCGGCGTCGCAGGGCCGAAGGGCTGCGGTGCGTGTCGGTGCAGTGGGGGCAGTGGGCGGTCTTCGAGGGCGACGGCGGCGGCGCGGACATCGCGCAGTTGGCGCAGGTCGGCTACCTGCCGATGGCCTCGGCCGACGCGATCGCGCGCGGACTGGGCGGCCTGCGCGACAACGCCGTGGTCGCGGCGTTCGACTGGGAGCGGGGCCGCACCGTCCTCGGCGCGTTCGGCTACGGGCCGGTGCTCTCGGAACTGACCAACCCGCCGGACGTCGACCGGCCTTCCGCCTCGGGACCCGCGCGGGTCGCCGCACGCGCGGTCCCGGCCGGTGACGTGCCGGGCCGGGTGCGTCGACTGCTCGCCGAGATCATCGGCGCGGACGACGTCGACACCATCGACAGCACCAAGCCGCTGGTCGCCATCGGCCTGGACTCCTTGCAGGCGTTGAACCTGCGCAAGAAGGTGCGCGGCGCCTTCGACACCGACGTTCCGGTGGCCGATCTCATCGGCGGTGCTTGTCTGGACGACGTCATCCGGTTGATCAACGGCGGAGGGTCGGCGGCGACCGAGCCGCCGCCGTTCCCGGTGAGCGGCGTCGGGGAGTCGAGACGGTCCGACATCGCGAGCGTGGTAATCGGGTCCGGCGATTCGGCGCAGGCTCCGGTGAAAACCGGCGTCGCACCCTTGACCCGCACGGCTCCGGCGCTGCCCGCGCTGCCCACGGGAGCCACCGTCGCCGACCGCCTGGCTCGCGCGAAACAGGCCGCGCAGCACGCCGTTCCGGCCGATTTCGACGAGGGCCGGTTCCGCTCGGCGCGGCGCGACGCCGACCTGTTCGGCGCGCGCGCCATGCTCGCCGCGGTGCGACCGGCGCTGTCGGACACCGAGATCCGCGCCGTGGACGACATCGCCGAGCGGATGGCCTTCGCGCCGCGACACCGCTGGCTGCTGCGCCAGTGGTTGCGGGCACTCGCGCTGGAGGGCGCGGTCGAGGGCGACCTCGGGCGCGGCTTCCGTTACGCCGGGCCGGTGCCCGCGCCCGTCCGCGCCGACCTGTTCGAGGTCTGCGCCGATCTCGGCTATCCCGCGGCGGTGGCCGAATTCTTCCGCGCCTCCGACGAACACCTGGTCGACCTGGTCCGCGACGAGATGCGGTTGCAGGAGTTGCTGTTCCCCAACGGCGACATGGCCACCGCGGAGGGCGCCTACCGCGACAACCTGTCCAGCCGCTACCTGAATCTGGCGGCGGGGCGCGCGGTGGCGGACGTGGTGGCCGAACTGCGCGCCGACCGCGCGCCGGTACGGGTACTGGAGTTGGGCGCGGGGATCGGCGGCACCACCGACGACGTCACCGCGGCCCTGGTCGACCTGCCGGTGGACTACCACTTCACCGACGTGTCGGACTTCTTCCTGACGGCGGCCCGCGAACGCTTCGCCGACTACCCGTGGATGCGCTACGGCCTGCTGGACATGAACGCCGACCTCGGCGACCAGCCCGCCCGCGATCTCGTGATCGCGGCGAACGTCCTGCACAACGCCTTCGACATCGGGGTGACGCTGCGGCGCCTGCGCGACCTGTTGAACCCGGGTGGCGCGGTGGTGATCGTGGAGACCTGTCACGCGCACAACGAGCAGTTGACCTCGGTCCACCTGCTGATGTCGCCGGGCCGGGACCAGCCGCACGCCGGTCTGACCGATGTGCGCGCGGGCACCGACCGCATCTTCCTCACCGAGGACGAGTGGCGGCGCGAACTGGCCGCCGCGGGCTTGCGGCCCGAACTGGTGCTGCCCGCGGGCGAGCACCCGGTGGCCGCGCTGGACCAACGGGTGTTCGTGGCCCGCCGCGACCACGAGTAGTCGAGCATGTCGGATCAGCCAAGGAGTGCACTCGCGATGCCCGCGACCCACCAGCCCGTGACCCAACAGCCCGCGACCCACCAGCCCGCGACCGAACGGATCACCCGCGACGAGATCAGGGCCGCGGTCGCCGATCAACTGGGTGTCGACAGCGGCGCGGTCGCCGACCACGACGACCTCATCCAATTGGGTCTGGACTCGATCAGGACGATGAAATTGGCGGGGCGGTGGCGCAAACGCGGCAAGGACGTCAACTTCGCGCGGCTGGCCGCCGAACCCACCGTCGAGTCCTGGCACGCCTTGCTCGCCGGTGGTGACGCGCGCGCCGAAGCCGCTGTCCCCGAACCCGTTCCGGCGGACGAGGACGGCGACGACGAGCCGTTCCCGCTCGCCACGATGCAGCACGCCTACTGGATCGGCCGCTCCGAGGAACAGGAACTCGGCGGCGTGGCCGCGCACCTGTACGTCGAATTCGACGGCGGCGCGATCGATCCGGACCGGCTCGGGCGCGCGGTGGCCGACCTGGTCGCCGCGCATCCGATGCTGCGCACCCGGTTCCTGCCCGACGGACGTCAGCAGACCGTGCCGGAACCCGGTCGCCCGGTGTTCTCGGTGGTCGACCTGCGCGACCACACCCAGGAGGCCGCCGAGGCGGAACTGGCGCGACTGCGCGAGACCAAGACCCATCAGCGCCTGGCCATCGAGGACGGGCAGGTCATCGATGTGACCGTGACACTGCTCGGTCCCGACCGCGCGCGCCTGCACCTGGATGTCGACATGCTGGCGGGCGACGCGATGAGCTACCGGGTGCTGATCGGCGAACTCGCCGACCTCTACCACGGCGCGAAGGTCACCGCGCCCGGCTACACCTATCGGCGCTACCGGGCCGAACGTCCGGTCGACACCGCCGCCAGGGACCGCGACCGCGCCTGGTGGGGCGAGCGCCTGCCGGATCTGCCCGGCGCACCGGAACTCCCCACCGTCCCGGTCGCCGAACGCGTCGATCCCGAGCGGACCGTGCGCTACGACCACTGGCTCGCGCCCGAGGCCAAACAGCGGCTGATCGCGGCGGCCCACCGGCGCGGCATCACCCCGGCGATGGCGTTGGCGGCGGTGTTCGCCGAGACCATCGGCGGTTGGTCGGCGCGCACCCGATTCCTGCTCAACGTGCCGCTGTTCCACCGGGAACCGGTACATCCCGAGATCGACCGGGTGATCGGCGATTTCACCTCCTCGATCATGCTCGAGGTCGATGTCACCGAGAACCTGTCGGTCGCCGACCGCGCGCGGGCACTGCAACGCGGGATGCACGAGAGCGGCGCGCACAGCGCCTATTCCGGCCTGGAGGTGCTGCGCGACCTGGGCAGGCGGCGCGGTGAACCGGTGCTGGCCCCCGTGGTGTACACCAGCGCGCTGAACCTGGGCGAACTGTTCGCCGACCGCGTCACCGAGACCTTCGGCGAACCGGTGTGGATCATCTCGCAGGGCCCGCAGGTCCTGCTCGACGCGCAGGTCACCGAGGTGCGCGGCGGTCTGCTGCTGAACTGGGACGTGCGCGAGTCGGCGTTTCCCGCCGGGCTGATCGACGCCATGTTCGCCCACTACACCCGGGCCGTCGCGCGCCTCGGCGACGGCGACGCGGGCTGGGACGCCGAAGCGGCGGTACGACTTCCGTCCGAACAGGCCGCGGTGCGCGCCGCCGTCAACGCCACCGACGGACCGGTCAGCGGACGCTGCCTGCACCAGGGCTTCTTCGAGCACGCGGCCCGCGCGCCCGAAGCGCCCGCGGTGCTGTGGGGGCTGGGGGAGCGGGCAGGCCACTGGACCTACGGCGACCTCGCCGCCGCAGCGCTCGCCGTCGCGGGCGCGCTGCGCGAGTCGGGGGTCCGGGCGGGCGACGCGGTCGCCGTGCAATTGCCCAAGGGGCCCGATCAGGTGTTGGCGGTCCTGGGTGTGCTGGCCGCGGGCGCGACCTACGTGCCGATCGGTTTCGACCAGCCGACCGGCCGGCGCGCGGAGATCCTGCGCACCGGCGCGATCGTCGCCGCGCTCACCGTCGCGGGGGCCGACCTCGGTACGCCGATCCCGTGCCTGGACATCGACGCGGTCCGGGCGCACCCGCGTCCGCTGGCCGCACCGGAACTGCCCGACACCGAAGCCGTCGCTTACGTCATCTTCACCTCCGGGTCGACCGGGACGCCCAAGGGCGTCGACGTCCCGCACCGGGGGGCGATGAACACCATCGACGCGGTCAACGACTGGTTCGAGGTGGGCGCGGGCGACCGGGTGCTCGCGCTGTCGGCGCTGGAGTTCGACGCCTCCGTCTACGACGTCTTCGGGCTGTTCTCCGTGGGCGGGTCGCTGGTCGCGCTCGACCCCGACCAGCGCGCCGAGGCCACGACCTGGGTGGAACTGCTGCGCGAACACCGGGTCACGCTGCTCAACTGCGTGCCCAGCATGCTCGACATGATCCTGGAGATGGGCGGGGACCGGCTGGGCGATTCGCTGCGCGCGGTCACCCTGGGCGGTGACTGGGTCGGTGCGGACCTGGCTCGCCGACTGGCCGCGCAGGTTCCCGGCGCGCGGTTCGCCGGACTCGGCGGCGCGACCGAGACCTCCATCCACAACACCATCTGCGAGGTCGTCGGCGCACCGCCCGCGCACTGGACGACCGTGCCGTTCGGCGTGCCGCTGCGCAACGTCCGCTGTCGGGTGGTGTCCCCGGCGGGGCGCGACTGTCCCGACTGGGTGCCCGGGGAGTTCTGGGTCGGCGGCGCGAACGTCGCCGCGGGCTACCGCAACGACCCCGAGCGCACCGCCGAACGGTTCGTCGAGCACGAGGGCCTGCGCTGGTATCGCACCGGCGACACGGCCCGCTACTGGCCCGACGGCACCATCGAATTCCTCGGCCGCGCCGACCACCAGGTCCAGATCCGCGGCTATCGGGTGGAATTGGGCGAGGTGGAGAGCGCGTTGCGGGCCGTTCCCGGGGTGCGGCACGCCGTGGCGGCGGTGGTCGGCGGGGGCGCGCCGAAACTGGTCGCCGCCGTCGCGGGCGAGCGCATCGAGGATTTCACCGCCGTGCTCGCGGACCTGTTGCCCGCCTACATGATTCCGACCCGGGTGCGGGTGCTGGACCGGATGCCGCTGACCGACAACGGCAAACTCGACCGTCGCGCGGTGATCGCCCTGCTCGAACCGGAGACGGACGAGACCGCCGACAGCGCACCGCGCGACGATCTCGAGGCGGCGCTGATCGACCTGGTCACCGGCGTCCTCGGCGCGCGGCGGGTCGGCGTGCACGACGACTTCTTCGGCCTCGGCGGCGATTCGGTGCTGGCCACCACCTTCGTCGCGCACGTGCGCGAATGGCTGGAGGTGGACGCGCTGGTCGCCGACGTCTTCGCCAGCCGCAATGTCGCCGCGCTGGCGCGACGCCTGACCGCGCGCGAGGTCGACCGCGGGACACCGGACCGGCTCGCCACCGTCGCCAAGCTGTACCTGGAGGTCGCGACGATGACCGATGAGGAGATCCTCACCCAGGCATGACTGCGGCACCTGCTCGGCTTGGCGGCGCGGTGGCCGCAGGTCCGCGGCGAGTACGCGCCCAGGGACGGCGACCGTGCGGCGCGGACCGGCGAATTCGCGCAGGCGTGACCGGGAACCGACCGGGCGAGTGGCGTCGCCCCGTAGCCGGCCCCTAGGGTCGACCCATGATCGTGAGCGCGGGTAATCATCGTCGGGGGGCGTCGGCGCGCCGGGCCGGGCGGTCATGACGGCGCTCCCGGCGACGCCGGTGCTGGTCATCACCGTGTTCGCCTGCCTGGTGACGGCGTTGCGCATGGTGTTCGTCCGCGACAGCGTCGCCGACCGGCTGATCAACCGCGCGTTGGGGTTCGCCTCCGTGGGCATGGTCTTCCTGCTGGTGACCGCCGGATCGACGCTGCCCGTGCTGCTCACCTTGGTGGGCGCGGCACTGCGTTTCCTGACGGCGGCCGGCGTGTACGGGGTGGCGCGGGTGCTCGACGGGGCCGACCCGAAACAGGCGGGTCGCAGGCAGCGGCGCTACGACCGGATCGCGTGGAGCGTGATCGGCGGCACGGCCGCCCTCGACGTCGCCTACTTCCTCGGCTTCGTGCCGGAATCGGCGCCGCAGACCTGGTACGTCGCCTCCGGCATCCTGGCCTGTCTGCCGGTGGCGGTGGCCGGATTCCTGCTCGTGCGCGCCGGACTGCGCGAGATCCGGGCCGCCCGGACGCCGTGGGGGCACCGAGTGACCTTCTCCGCGCTCATCGGCGTCGCCGGATTCTGGATCGGCTACACCGTGCTGCTGTTCGTCCGCTATCTCGCGGGCATGCCGCCCTCGGACCCCGGAAAGTACGGGGCCACGGCCGGATTCACCTTCTTCGGCATCCTCACCGGACTGCTGGCCATCCCCTTGGCGCGCATGGCGCTGGTCCGAGCGGGCTTGGACCGCGACAGTCGCGACTGCCGCCGCCTGCGCCCCCTCTGGGCCGATCTGACCGCCGCCGTCCCACACGTCGCGCTGGCGCCCGACGAGGCCGACGTCCGCTCGGCGGCGCTGCGCCGCTACCGGATGACCGTCGAGATCCGCGACGCCCTGCTGCAACTGCGCCGGCACGCCGGAGACCTCCCGCCGCACGACCCGCGCGCGTACGCGCTGCGCGTCGTGCGCGCCGCCGAAGCCGGACTGACCGCCGCCGAGCCCGGCCACGATTCCGAACTGCGGCACCTGCTCGGCCTCGCCGACCGCTGGCCGCGCGTCAAACGCGACCACGCCGCGTTCGCGGACGGGCTCAGCGCGGTGCGGGCGTCCCGATGATGACGCTGCCCACGCTGCACTCCTCGAGTTCGTCGACGCCCGCCGCGGTGACGAACGCCGCGGTGTCGCCGAAACCCTGCGCGCACGCGCCCAACCCCATCGCGGTCGCCGCGAGGTAGAGGGTCTGCATGAGCACGCCGACGTGCTTGAGGATGACCGCGTAGGAGACCTGCTCGTAGGTCCACATGATCCGGCCCGACCGCGCGCCGAGGACCAGCAGCACCTGCGGTTCCGCGCCGTCGGACAATGTCGCCGAGGTGGATTTCACCAGGGTCGCGATCGCCGGGTCGTCGGCCGCGGCCACGGGGCGCAGCACGTGGTCGTAGGAGTCGTAGTGGTACATGCCGGGCGCGAGTCCGGCGACGTTGCGCACCACCGGATAGATCTCGAGTTCGTACACGCTGCCGCCGCTGGGATAGGGCCGCGACACCAGCACCTCGCCCTCGACCTCCGAGCGGGTGCCGCGGGTGCGGGCCGTGCGGTAGAGCAGTTCGCCCAACTGCGCCAGCGTGATCGGCGCGGCGTCGTCGAACGCGCGCGTGGACACCCGATCTTCCAGCACGGCCGTCAGCGACGGATCGCCGACCCGCAGCGCCGCCAGGTCGGGAGTCGGTAACGCGATCGGCTCGCCGGGATAGGCGGCCTTGCGGTCCGGTGGCTGCGGGTAGTGGCCCTTGGCCCATTTGGTCGGACCGAAATGCTCCCAGGTGACAACCCGCTCGCCCAGCGTGCTGCGCCGGTGGAACCACAGATCCGGCGTACTCCAACTGCGCGCGGAGAACTCCTTCTCCTCGATCTCCGGGTCGGCGACCAGGAAACCGAGGCGCAGCAGATCCTCGGTGAATCGCGTCCGCACCTCGGCGGACAGCCCCGAATCGGCCGCGTCCGGCCCGTCCAGCAGCGCCAGCAGTCGCGCGTCGTGGACGCGCACATCACACCAGGACAGCGGATGCTCCAGGACGAAGCCGTCCCGGTCACGGTGCAGCACCGCGAATTTCGACAGCGTTCCCGACCCGGCCGCGACGGTAGGTGCGTCCGGCTTCGGCCGGGCGAAGGGCGCCACGCTGTAGAGGTCGCGGCCCGACTCGCGGACCGTCACCGCCAACCAGCCCTCGGTGACCAGGCGGTCCAGCAGCGCGGTGACCGGCGCGCCGCCCGCCGCCTCGGTGAGTTCGGCGATCGTCGCGGGTCCTTTGTTCAAGGTGCGCAACGTCAGCAGTTCGCCCTTGCTCAGACCCGCCAGCTTCTGTTTGGCGGGCGGGTCGAGCAGGACCGCGGCGACGGGCGTGGTGACGCAGGTCGCCCCCGCGCGCAACGCGAGTCGGGTCTGGTCGGCGGTGATCGGAGTGGACACGGTGACGCTCTCCGCTCGCGACTACTTGGCGATCGAGACCAGCGCCGGGGTGAGCTTGTCGATGATGTAGGGCACCGACAGCGCCGTCGGCTGGTTGACCGCGGTGATCTCCAGCGTGGTCAGGAAGACCGCGGCGTTGTTCTTCACGGCGGGCAGTTCACCGAAACCGGGCAGCTGCCGGTACTTCTCGTCCATGCCGGGGGAGTAACCCGCCAACAGCAGGTCCGCGGTGATCTCGTTGAGCTTCTCGGTCGAGAGCGAGAGCCTGCCGCCGGTGGCGGGCTGGTCGCGCAGGCTCTGCGGGATGCCCATGCCCAACTGCTCGAAGACGCGCGCCGAACCGTCGTTGGGGTCGGTGAGCACCATCAGTTGCGACGGGCTGCCCAGCCAGGTGCTGGCGAAGGTCTTGCCCTTCAGGCCCGGATTGGCGGCGACGATGCCGGCGATCTTGTCGTCCACGCCTTTGACGACCGCCGCCGCCGCTTCGTCCTTGCCCAGGATCTTGCCCAGTGTCGTGACCTGGTCCTGCCACTTGCCCACGGTGTCCTTGGACAGACCCGGCACGGTCGGGGCGACCTTGGACAGGTCGTCGTAGGTCTTCTGGTCGGCGATGAACGGGTCGACCAGGATCAGGTCGGGTTCGAGCGAGGCGACCTGCTCGGAGATGTTGGCGACACTGCTGATCGAGGTGGCCGAGCCCAACTTGTTCGGCTGCCACGGCGGGGTGGCCTTCGAGGCGATCGCGACGTTGTCGATGTAGCCGACGGGTACGGTGTCCAGCGCCAGCATGGTGTCGAGCCACTGGTTGCCCAGCGCCACGATGCGCTTCGGGGCGCCCGCCACGGTGGTCTCGCCGCGCGCGTGGGTCACGGTGACCGACTCGCCGCCCGAACCGCCCTCGTCGGAGTCGGACCCGCAGCCCACCAGCCCGAGGGCCAGCGCCCCCGCCACGGCGGCCACCGCCACGCGGGCGAACCCGCGTCGGTTCCGAACAGCCTTCATCGTCGCACCCTCCTTCGTCGAGGAACGCCCTCGAACGGCCCTGCACAAGTCAGCCAAGGCTAACCTATTCGCGCGGTCGCCGGCCCGGGAGACCGCCGTTCCGCCGGGGCCTGATCAGACGGTGACCCGCTGGTCGGGCGGCAGGAACAGCGCGTCGGCGGGCGTCACGCCGAACGCGTCGTAGAACTCCGCCAGGTTGCGCACCACCTGGTTGCAGCGGAACTCGTTGGGCGCGTGCGAGTCCTGGAGTCGCTCGATCGTGGTCGCCTTCGTCTGCTTCTGCCGCCACGCCCTGGCGTGGGCGAAGAACATCTCGCGCAGATCCGGCTCGACCCCGTCGCGGCGCGCGGCGATCCGGTAGGCGGCCAGCGCGATCCGCAGTCCGCGCAGATCCGCCAGATTCTCCCCGACCGTCAACGCCCCGTCCACGTGATAGACCGCAGGGTCCAGACCCTCCGGGGTCAACTGGTCGTACTGACCGACCAGACGCGCCGTCCGCTCCTGGAACGCGCGCAGATCCTCCTCGGTCCACCAGTCGCGGCGATTGCCGTCCCCGTCGAATTTCGCGCCCTGATCATCGAAGCCGTGCCCGATCTCGTGACCGATCGTCGCGCCGACCGCGCCGAAATTCACCGCGGCCGTGGCGTCCTTGTCGAAGAACGGCGGTTGCAGATAGGCGGCGGGGAAGACGATCTCGTTGTTGGGCGGCGAATAGTAGGCGTTCACCGTCTGCGGCGACATCACCCACTCCTTCTTGTCGACCGGCGTGCCCAGGCGGGCGAACGCGCGGGCGTTCTCGAAACGGGTGATCGCGTACAGGGATTCGATCAGCTTCCCGCGCGTCACCGTGAGCCCCGAATAGTCGCGCCACACATCGGGATACCCGATCTTGACCGTCATCCGGTCGAGTTTGGCCAGTGCCGCCGCCCGCGTCGGCGGCGACATCCACGACGAGTCGGTGAAATCCTGACGATAGGCGGACAGCAGATCGTCCACCATCGCCCGGGCGCGCTGTTTCGCCTCCGGCGGGAAGTACTCGGCCACATACAGTTCGCCGAGTTCCTCGCCGAGATTCTGGTCCACCACACCGACCGCCGACTGCCACATCGGCGGCTTCTCCCGTAGTCCGCCCAGCGTTCGACCGAAGAAATCGAAGCGCGCGTCGGCGAACCGCGGCGGCAGGAACCGCGCGTAGGCGTCGGTGACGTGCAGTTTCAGGTACTCCCGCCACACCGCGATATCCACCTCGGCCCACAGCGCGCTCGCCGCGGTGACGAACGAGGGCTGCTCCACCACGATCCGCGCGAACAACTCCTGCGGCCGGTCGGTGCTGCCCGCCAGCCACCGGTCCCAGTCGAAACCCGGTGCGCTGTGGATCAATTCGGTCCAGCTCATCGGGTTGTCGGTGGCGTCGGCGTCGCGCGACCGCACGTTGTCCCAGTGCGCGGCGGCGATCCTGGTCTCCAGATCCACCACCCGCCGCGCCACCCCGGCCGGATCGGCCAGACCGACGCCCTCCGCCAGCCGCTCCAGATACGTCGTATAGGCCGCCACCTGCGGGGCGTACTCCGGCCTGCGGTAGTACTGCTCGCCCAGCCCGATGCCGGACTGGCCGATCGAGGGCACATAGGCCGAGGAATCGCGCCGGTCCACGCCCACCCCGATCGCCATCAGCCCGTCGATCGGCAGCCCCGCCATCACCCCGGCCAGCGCCGACTTGTCCGCGGCCCCGTCCACGGCGGAGTAGAAACCGGTCATCGGCGTCAGCCCCAGCCTTTCGATCTCCGCGAGGTCCAGGCGCGCGTCGTAGAGGTCGCGGATCCGCTGCCCGTTCGTCCCCGGCGCCGGGTCCTCGATTCCCTCGATGATGCCCCGCAACCGCTCCAGCGTCCGGTCGTCGGCGTCGGTGATCGCGCCCACAGCGGATTTGTCCGGCGGCAACTGGTAATCGCGCAACCAGGCCCCGTTCACGTGCCGATACAAGTCGTCCTGCGGCCGGATCGCCGGGTCCGCGCCGCCCAGATCCGCACCGGTCAGGCGCACCGGCGGCGTCGAATCGGCGGAGCACGAACCGAGCAGGGCCGCCGCCGGGGCGGCCAGGCCGAGGGCGATCAGGAATCCGCGGCGATCCAAGCGGAACGGACGACCCGGTGACGTCAACAGCGATCCTCTCCCGAGGCGCGGCGCGCGGCCGCGCATACGTGATATGACAGCTACAGCGCCACGAGGCTACCGGCGGCCAGGCCGTCGGCACGCGAGCCCGACCCCCGATTTGGGAAGGACCTGGGCGTTCACCTATGCTTGACCGGTTGCCTGCGGGAGCTGTGCCCGCGATCCGGCCGCGAACCCCCAGTGGTTCGGTACTCGAATTTCCGTTCGGACCGAAGAAACCGCTGGCAGGCGCGCGTTCGGGTGGTGACATGACCATGCCCGTCGGGTCGGCAATCCGGCGTGCTTATACGTCCAGGTCAAGGAGGCTGAAGTGATTCAGCAGGAGTCGCGACTGCGCGTCGCCGACAACACGGGCGCGAAGGAAATCCTTTGCATCCGCGTTCTCGGTGGTTCGTCGCGTCGCTATGCCGGAATCGGCGACGTCATCGTCGCCACCGTCAAGGACGCCATCCCCGGCGGCAACGTCAAGCGGGGTGACGTGGTCAAGGCCGTCGTCGTGCGCACCGTCAAGGAGCGCCGCCGTCCGGACGGTTCCTACATCAAGTTCGACGAGAACGCCGCGGTGCTGATCAAGCCGGACAACGATCCGCGCGGCACCCGCATCTTCGGCCCCGTCGGCCGTGAACTGCGCGACAAGCGCTTCATGAAGATCGTCTCGCTCGCCCCGGAGGTGCTCTGACATGAAGGTGCACAAGGGTGACACCGTGCTCGTCATCTCGGGCAAGGACAAGGGTGCCAAGGGCAAGGTCATCCAGGCCTACCCGCAGCAGAACCGGGTCCTGGTCGAAGGCGTGAACCGGATCAAGAAGCACGTCGCGAACTCCGCCAACCAGCGCGGCGCCTCCTCGGGCGGCATCGTGACCCAGGAAGCCCCCATCCACGTCTCCAACGTGATGGTCGTCGACTCCGATGGCAACCCGACCCGCGTCGGCTACCGGACCGACGAGGAGAGCGGCAAGCGGGTCCGGATCTCCCGTAAGAGCGGGAAGGACATCTGATCATGACCACCACCGAAAAAGTCCAGCCCCGGCTGAAGCAGCGCTACCGCGAGGAAATCAAGGACGCGCTGAACAACGAGTTCAACTACGCCAACGTCATGCAGATCCCCGGCGTGGTGAAGGTCGTCGTCAACATGGGTGTCGGCGACGCCGCCCGCGACGCCAAGCTGATCAACGGCGCGGTCGCCGACCTGGCGCTGATCACCGGCCAGAAGCCGGAGATCCGCAAGGCGACCAAGTCCATCGCGCAGTTCAAGCTGCGTGAAGGCATGCCGATCGGCGCGAAGGTCACCCTGCGCGGCGACCGCATGTGGGAGTTCCTGGATCGCCTGGTCTCCATCGCGCTGCCCCGTATCCGCGACTTCCGCGGCCTGTCGCCGAAGCAGTTCGACGGCAACGGCAACTACACGTTCGGCCTGAGCGAGCAGTCGATGTTCCACGAGATCGACGTCGACAAGATCGACCGCCCGCGCGGTATGGACATCACCGTGGTCACCACCGCGACCAACAACGACGAAGGCCGTGCCCTGCTCAAGCACCTCGGCTTCCCGTTCAAGGAGAACTGAGCACATGGCCAAGAAAGCACTGGTCAACAAGGCCAACGCCAAGCCGAAGTTCGCGGTCCGCGCCTACACCCGCTGCCAGCGGTGCGGTCGCCCCCACGCGGTCTACCGCAAGTTCGGCCTGTGCCGCGTGTGCCTGCGCGAAATGGCCCACCGCGGCGAACTCCCCGGCGTGCACAAGAGCTCCTGGTGAGCTGAAGCCCGGCCCCGCCGAGCACAACCGAACACCCCGAAAGCACGGACTCCCCGAGTCCGTGCTTTCGCACGTCCGGAGATCGTCGGCGGTCACTTGCGCCGCCATCCAGTCGGGTTCCCGCCGGGCGGGAATATCGTACTGGCCGCCGTCCAGACGACGCCGGGTGCGTTCCTGGATGGATGTTGGGCGAATGTGCGCAACATGGAAGGGAATTGGACCACCGGCAGCAAGGGGCTCACGCAGGTGTTCCCTTGGGTGTATCAAGCATCGTTCGGCGGATTGCCCCCGGGACGGTACGAGATCATCCAGCGGTGCGGCGACGGAACCAGCCTGCTGCGGGACCGTCAGGCCTATGTCGACATCGACGGCGGGCAGGCCGTCACCCCGGAGCAGGAGAAGCCGTTCGATCCGGGCAATCGCTCCGAGGGGACGTGCAGCGAGGAGATCGATCGGATTTTCGATGACGCGCAGATCCCCGGTGAATTGGTCGATCTGGTGGTGGGGCAGTTCAAACGGAGCATCCCGGTCGAATCCGGCTTCCAGACGCTGTGCGGTGTCATCGGCAACGACCCGGCCGCATTCTGCCGCGCCGCCCAGGCATATCTGCCGGTGGACAGCGCCATAGCCGTGGTGCGCGGAATCTTCGACGGCATCGATCGCGCACTCGGCCAACAGAATTCCGCCGGCCGCGACTGGCTGATCACCCAATGGGAAGGCGCCTGCGGACACCTCTGATCCCGGCTCAGTGGTCACCCCTGGTAGACAGACCGTGGGCGCGGAACAGATTCCGCGCCCACGGTCCATTCTCGGCTCGGCCGACGTCAGAATTCGAGGGTGGACCAGGGGATGTCGATGGGGAACGGGTGGTCGGTGCGGATCGCGGGGGAGTCCTTGGGGGACCATTTTCCGGTCAGGAGATAGTTGGCCGGATAGAGGGGGTGTACGCCCTCGGGGAGTGGGCCGTGGGTGGTTTCGAGGGCGAAGGCGCGGACCATCGCTATGGCGCTGGTTTCTCGTTCCAGGGTGACTTCCCAGTACCAGGGGATTCCCGCTCTCGCGTATCGGAACTTCTTCTCATCGATATCGGTCTGCGAGTTGGACGGGGACAGGACCTCGCCGGCCAGGAGGACATCATCGGCGCGCACGTCCTGGTAGGGGCGGGACAGGCAGCGGTGGATCAGGAAGTCCGGGGTGACGAAATCCGATTTGCCGGTGGGGCCGAAGAAGATGTTCGTTTCGGTGTGGACGCGCCAACACTGCTCCGGGTGCTGACCCATGTCGTCGCGGGCGCATCGCCGCAGGCCGCTCCACATCAGGTTGGTGAACTCCTGATGTTCTGCCGGGCCGCGCCGGACCCAGACGACTCTGCCGTCCCAGAGTTCGATGTGCTGCGCGATTTCCTCGGGCAGCTGTTCGAGCTGTTCCCAAGTCATGTGTTCGGGCAGGTCGGGACGGTCGGCTCCTGGGCGCGCCATGGACCCATGGTAGCCCTGACCATACGAGTATTTGCCGGCTCGCGCCGTCATCGTTTCGCCTTCGCGTGATGCGATCGTTCGATCGCGAAATGGACGGAGTCGTGTGATTGCGAGATGCCGGACTGTCGACGAGCGACGGTCCGGGTGCGGACGTGGGTCCGCACCCGGGGTGCGCTATTGCGAGTTCGGCGTGCAGAGGACGTAGCCGACGGCGGCGGGCAGGGGGATCAGGCCCGGGGTGCCGACGGCCTTCTCCACGGCGATGGCGCCGTATTCGTCGCCCGCGGCGTGCGCGGCCTGCGCGCCGACGACGGTCAGTGATGCCGCGGTGAGCGCGGCGAAGACGAGTGTGCGTGTGACAGACATGTATTCCTCCCCGGGCGACCGTTATCGCTGGTCAGCGCTCCCTTTGGTCCCCCGCGGAAGAATCTGGGCAACACGGCCGCGGAAGTCAAAGCCGGACGATGATGGTTCGCGGGGACGGGATCACGCCCACGATCCCCCTCGCGCGCAGTACGTTTCGGGTTACGGAGACGATTTCGCGGACGCTGTTCGGTGTCCGCGCGCGTGGTCGTGCCGCGATGTCTCCTCGACCGCGGCCCTCGGTTCCCCTTCGATCGGACCGCGAGACTTCGTGTCCGTTCTGGTCCGTTTTCGCCCGGCCCGGGCCTACCGAGCGCCGGTGCGGATATCCGATGGACGCCCCCGGGGTGCAAGTCCCGAGGGCCAGCCCCCGAAGAGACAGAGCTTCAGAAGAGACAGCCCAGAACAGAAGAGGTGACCATGACCGGTTCCGTTCTTCCCCGCCGCCGATTGGGCCGTCGGTTGCGTGAGTCGCGCTGCGCGGCGGGTCTGACCATCGCCGAGGCCGCCGAACGCATGCAGTGGAGTTTCACGATGTTGCAGCGTGTGGAGAAAGGGCAGGTGGACAAGGTCCGCGACGTCGATGTCCGGGAATTGTGTCGTATCTACGAGGTCGACCCCGACGATCTGATCGGTTTGTCCCACGAGGAAAATGCGCCGGCGTGGTGGCGGGATTTCGCGGATCTGCTGCCCGAGCGGTTCGACCTGTATCTGGGGCTGGAGTCCGCCGCCGACCGATTGGCGATCCATCAGTCGGAGGTGGTTCCCGAAGTATTGCGGACCGCTCGCTACGAGCGCACGCTCGCCCACGGGGTCCGGCCCGCCGAGTCGGCGGCGGATCTTCGCAGGTGGATGCGGCTCCGGGGATTGCGCCGCGAGCCGTTCTTCCGCGAAACAGATCCGGTGCGCGCGGAATTCGTGCTGGACGAGGCGGTATTGCGCCGGGTGGTCGGTTCGCGCGCTGTCATGGCGGCGCAATGCTCCGCGCTCGCGGAGTTTTCGTCGCGGACCAACCTGTCGATCAAGGTGTTGCCGTTCACGGCGGGGTTCCCGGCGAATCATCCGGTCGGGTCGTTCACGATTCTCGATTTCGGCAAGGACAGCGAGGACCGGCGCGTGGAGCCGACGGTGGTCCGTCTGGAGACGTTCACCACCGCCACCCTCCTCGACAAACCAAGTGCGGTCGCAGCGTACGAGAACGCCTTCGCGACAGTGGAAGCCGCCGCGCTGGACGCCGAAGCCAGTCGGGAACGCCTGGCGGAATTCGCGCGTGAATTCGCGAACGATTCCTAGCCGGCGCGCGCCTGGAGTCGTCCGGCGAAGACGGCGCACAGATCGTCACCCGTGCGCACGGGAGCCAGGTCGTCGTTGTCGAGCACCACTTTCCAGTGGCGTTCGCAGGCGACGACCGTGTTGATCAGGCGGATCGATTCGACGCCGGGCAGTTCGGTGAGCGGAAGACTGAGATCGACGTGCTCGACCGGGCATTCGAGGTTGTCCGCGAGTTTTTCCCGGACCACCGCCGCGATGTCGGAGGCGTTGGGTGCTGTCATGGATCAGACTCCTGGCGAGGACATTTCGGTGGACAGGGTGAGTTCGGCGATGGCCGAACGCCGCCATTTGCCGCTGGTGGTGCGCGGGAGCGTCGCGGGCGGTACGAGTCGCACCGTCACCACCGCCAGCGACAGCGCGCGCGACACCGCGCCGCGGATGGCCGAGACGAGCGCGGCGGCTTCGGGGCTCGCCGGGGCGTGTGCGGTCTCGGCGACGATCAGGATGCGTTCGGCCTCGGTGTCGGCGACCGCGACGCAGTGTCCGCGATGGATGCCCGCGACGTCGCGGGCGGCTTCCTCCACGTCCTCGGGAAAGAAGTTGCGGCCCTGCACGACGATCATCTCCTTGAGTCTGCCGACGATCACCAGTTCACCCGCGTCGAGCAGTCCGAGGTCACCGGTGCGCAGCCAGCCCTCGGCGTCCCGGGCGGCGACGAGTTCGCCCGCGCGCAGGTAGCCGGTGGTGACGGCCTCACCGCGCAGGCGGATCTCCCCGACGTGACCGTCCGGCAGGGGCGTGCCGTCGAGGTCGGTGATCCGCAGGTCGAGTCCCGGCACGGGAACGCCGACCGCGAAAAGTTCCCGCGCGCGCGGCGCGTCGGCGGCGACGGGGACAGCGGGCAGGCCGGGGACCAACGCGTCGCGGTCGAGGGTGATCGAGCGCGGTCGGTCCCCGGGGCGGGGAGGGTGACGGCGAGCGTCGCCTCGGCCATGCCGTAGCAGGGGGCCATGGTGGACGCGGGGACGCCGAGCGGGCCGAAGACGCGCGCGAATTCGCGGACGGTCTCCGGGCGGACCGCCTCGGCCCCGTTGAGCGCGAGTCGCCAGTGCGTCAACGGTCTTGCACCGGGCTCGAAGGCGTGGGGCGCCGCCGCGATCAAGCGGTCGAAGGAGAAGTTCGGGCCGTCGGTGACCGTGCCGCGCGCTTCGGCGAGATGGCGCAGGATCGCCTCCGGCGTCTTGACGAAGGTGAGTGGGTCGAAGACGTGGGTGTCGTTGGGTGTGAGCAGTCCGGTCATCAGGGTGACCAGGCCCATGTCGTGGAACAGCGGCACCCACTGCACCATCACGTCCGCGGGTGTCAACGCGATGTGGTCGACGATCGCGGCCACGCCGGCGAGGAACTGCCGGTGGGTGAGCGTCACGCCTTTGGGGGCGGCGGTGCTGCCACTGCTGAACTGCACGACCGCGAGGGAATCGGGGTCGACCGGGCTCGGGTCCGCGGCGGTGTCGCCGGGCGCGGCGAGATCGAGGACGGTGAGCGCCGGTACGCGTTCGGCCAGCGCGGTCGCGATCCGCAGGGCGGGTCCGCTCGCCGCCACCACCTCGACGCCACCGGTTCGGACGATCGGGACCAGTCGGTCGGCGAGGGTCTCCGCATCGAGGACCAGCGGTGGCGCGGGCAGCGTGGCGACCGCCGCGCCGGCGCCGATCGCGCCGAAGAATCCGGCGAGCCAGTGCGGTCCGGGCGGGGCCAGCAACCCGACCACCGCGCCGGAACCGACGCCGCGCGCCGCCAGCGCGCCGGTGACCGGACGCGCGAGATCGGGCAGATCACGATGCGCCACAGTGCGTCCCGACTCCACGAAGGTGACGCCGTGCGCGCTCGAGCGCAGTGCTTCCAACACGTCGACCAGGGTCCGTGCCCGCACGATCCAGGTGCTCCTCTCCGGCCGGTCCGCCGCGGACGCCGAGATGCGCTGGGCCGCAGCGGGAACACGACGCGACGCCGATTCGGTCCGGCGGTTCCACCGAAGAACATCTCACGACCTCGAACCCCGCGCGAACGGACGGGCGCGCGCACCGGGACGGACGGTGAACGCGGAGCGCCGGAGCCGGGCGGGTCGCGAGGCGGCCCTGTCGCGGGCGGCTACGCTACCGGGCACGAGCGTCACCCTGGAGAGAGAGGGTAGGCATGGCGGGGCTGTTCTTCTACAACGCGCGGGTGGTGGACGGGACCGGGCGGGAGGCTTTGCGGGACGGGGCGGTGCTGGTCACCGATGATCGGATCACCTGGGTGGGGGAGCGTTCGAAAGCCCCCGACATCGGGGAAGCGGTGTCGGTGGATCTGCGCGACAACACGATCTGCCCCGGATTCTTCGACTGCCACGTGCATTTCGCGTTGCCGGGCGGGTCGGGCAATCCCTACGACCTGATCGCGGTGCCCGCGTCCTATCGGACGCTGGCGGTGTTGGAGCGGTTGCGGGTCACGCTGCACAACGGGGTCACCAGCGCCCGGGATCTGATGGGGCTGGACGCGGGCTACCGGATGGCGATCGCGCAGGGGCTGATCGAGGGGCCGCGCCTGCAGGTGGCGCTGACCATGCTCAGCCAGACCGCCGGGCACGCCGACCTCACCCAACTGTCCGGCTTCGACCCGATGTCGTATCTGCACGGGCCGGAGACGCCGTCGCCGCTGGTCGACAGTGTGGACGAGGCGCGCAAGCGGGCCAGGCAGTTGATCGCGCTGGGCGCGGACCTGATCAAGGTGGCCTCCAGCGGCGGGGTGGCCTCGCCCAACGATCAGCCGGACTGGTTGGGGATGCGCACGGAGATAGTGCGCGCGGTGGTCGAGGAGTGCCGCGACTACGGCGGCAAACCGGTCGCGGCGCACGCCATCGGGTATTCGGGGGTGAAAGCAGCCGTCGAGGGCGGGGTCCGCAGCGTCGAGCACGGCTACGAACTCGACGACGAACTGCGCCGCCGCATGGTGGACGAGGACATCTTCCTGGTCCCGACCCTGTTGGAGACGGTGCAGGACCTCGACCCGGCCAAGACCTCGCCCGCGGCGCACGCCAAGAGCGTCACCTGGCATCGCGTCGCCCAGGAGGCCGTCGGCCGTTCCGCGGCGGCGGGCGTGCGGATCGCCGTCGGCACCGACGCGGGCCTGTCGCCCGACCACGGCACCAACCTGCGCGAACTCGGCTTGCTGGTGAAATTCGGCGGCCTCACCCCCATGGAGGCGATCGTCGCCGCCACCCGCGACAGCGCCGCCCTGTGCGGGGTGTCCGACACCCTCGGCACCCTCGAGTCGGGCAAACTCGCCGACCTCGTCGTCGTCCGCGGCGACCCCTTGCACGACATCGACTCGGTCGGCGACCCTGACAACATCCTGCTGGTCCTCCAAGGCGGCGCCCCCGCCAAGGACCGCGCGGGCTTCCTCCCCACCCCCGACTGAGCAGCGGCCTGCCTCAGAATTCGAGGTCGGCCCAGGGAATGCGGATGGGGAACGGGAAATCGATATCGATCGACGCGGAGTCCTTCGGCGTCCACTCGCCCGCCACGAGATAGTTGGCCCGGCGCAGCGGGCGGACGCCTTCGGGCAGCGTTCCGTGGGTGGTCTCCAGGACGTAGGCGCGGATGACCGCGATCGCGCTCCGCTCGCGTTCCAGGGTGACCTCCCAGTACCAAGGGATCCCCGCGCCCGCGTAGCGCGCCTTCTTCGCCTCCATGTCGGTCTGCGAGTTGGACGGGGACAGCACTTCGCCCGCCAGCAGCGTGTCGGCGGCGCGGATGTCCTGGTAGGGCGCGTCCAGGCAGCGGTAGACCAGGAAATCCGGGGTCATGAAATCGGACTTGCCGGTCGGGCCGAAGAACACGTTCGTCTCGAAGTCGACTCGCCAGCAGCGTTCGGGATGGTCGATCATGCCCGAGCGCGCGGCCCGTTTCAGGGCGCTGGTCAGGGCGAAGGTGAAGGCTTGGTGTTCGGCGGGACCGCGGCGCAGCCACACGACCCGCCCCTCCCACAGTTCGATCTGGCGCGCGATGTCCTCGGGCAGTTGTTCGAGTTGTTCCCACGTCATACGGTCGGGAAGATCAGGACGGGGGATCCGCGCGCTGGCCATGGGGTCATGGTAGCCGGGGCGAGGGGGCGGATTTGGTGGTGAGCTGGGGTTTGTCTACACTAGGGCGGTTGCCTGGGCACATCTGTGTCCGCATGTCCCTGTCGTGACGGCTTCGCGCGGTCGCGGCGGTGGGGTGGACGGCCCGGGCACGTGAGCTCTTTTGAGAACTCATTCCGGTCGGCAAGAGTCGGCCGGACCGCCGAATTGCTGTAGGCCCACGATTCGCGCCGCCGTGCTCCTCGCACGCGGGGTACGCGGATGTTGTATGGGAACCGCAGCGAGAAAGGTGTCAGGGTCGAACCATGACCATGACTGATCCGATCGCAGACTTCCTGACGCGTCTGCGCAACGCCAACTCGGCGTACCACGATCAGGTGAAGGCTCCGCATTCGAAGCTCAAGGCGAACATCGCCGAGATCCTCAAGCGCGAGGGCTACATCGCCGACTACCGCACCGAGGACGCGACCGTGGGCAAGGCCCTGGTCGTCGACCTCAAGTACGGCCCGAGCCGTGAGCGCAGCCTGCAGGGCCTGCGCCGCGTCTCCAAGCCCGGTCTGCGTGTGTACGCGAAGTCCACCAACTTGCCCAAGGTCCTCGGCGGCCTCGGCGTGGCGATCATCTCCACGTCGACCGGCCTGCTGACCGACCGACAGGCGGCCAAAGCCGGCGTGGGCGGCGAAGTCCTCGCCTACGTCTGGTAAGGGAGGACAGGACACATGTCGCGTATCGGCAAGAAGCCCATCGCAATTCCGTCCGGCGTCGAGGTGACCATCGACGGGCAGAACGTGTCGGTGAAGGGCCCCAAGGGTTCCCTGTCCCACACCGTCGCCGAGCCGATCGTCGTCGCCAAGGGCGAGGACGGCCAGCTCGAGGTCCAGCGGCCCAACGACGAGCGGCAGAACCGTGCGCTGCACGGCCTGACCCGCACCCTGGTCTCGAACATGATCGAGGGAGTCACCAAGGGCTACGAGAAGAAGATGGAGATCTTCGGCGTCGGCTACCGCGTGGCGGCCAAGGGCTCGAACCTGGAGTTCGCGCTCGGCTACAGCCACCCGGTCCCGATCGAGGCTCCCGAGGGCATCACCTTCGCGGTGGAATCGCCCACCAAGTTCTCCGTGTCCGGCATCGACAAGCAGAAGGTCGGCCAGATCTCCGCTGTCATCCACGGACTGCGTAAGCCCGACCCCTACAAGGGCAAGGGCATCCGCTACGCCGGCGAGGTCGTTCGCCGCAAGGTCGGAAAGACGGGTAAGTGATCATGGCGCAAACCGAAAACCAGATCGCCAAGCGCAAGCCGCGCGGCAAGGACGCGTCCACCACGCGTCGTCTGTCGAAGACCCGCCGTCACTTCCGTCTGCGCAAGAAGATCGCGGGCACCACCGAGCGTCCGCGCCTGGTCGTGAACCGGTCCTCGCGCCACCTGCACGCGCAGTTGGTCGACGACTCGGTCGGCAGGACCATCGCCGCCGCCTCCACCATCGAGGCCGACGTGCGTGCTTTCGAGGGCGACAAGTCCGCCAAGAGCGCCAAGGTCGGCGAGCTGCTGGCCGCGCGTGCCAAGGCCGTGGGCGTCGAGGCCGTCGTGTTCGACCGTGGTGGTCACGACTACCACGGCCGGATCGCCGCGCTGGCCGATGCCGCTCGTGAAGGTGGGTTGAAATTCTAATGAGCGCAGCTTGCGGAGCGAATCGTGAACACAGCTCTCGATTCGATGTCATCAACGGAAGGACGGTCTGATGCCGGGACGTCAGAGGCGTGACGGCGGCAACGGACCCGCCGGACAGAACGGAAACGCCCCCGAGGGCGGCCGCGACAACCGTCGCGGTGGCAACGATCGCCGCGGTGGCGGCGACCGTCGCGACAACGCGGCGGAGAAGAACCAGCTCGAGCGCGTGGTCGCGATCAACCGCGTCTCCAAGGTCGTGAAGGGTGGTCGTCGCTTCAGCTTCACCGCCCTGGTGATCGTCGGTGACGGCAACGGTCTGGTCGGCGTCGGCTACGGCAAGGCCAAGGAAGTTCCCGCGGCCATCCAGAAGGGTGTCGAGGAGGCTCGCAAGGGCTTCTTCCGCGTCCCGATGATCGGCTCCACCATCACCCACCCGGTTCAGGGTGAGGCGGCGGCCGGTGTGGTCATGCTGCGTCCGGCCTCGCCGGGTACCGGTGTGATCGCCGGTGGCGCGGCGCGTGCCGTGCTGGAGTGCGCGGGCATCCACGACATCCTGGCCAAGTCGCTCGGCAGCGACAACGCGATCAACGTCGTGCACGCCACGGTCGAGGCGCTCAAGCAGTTGCAGCGTCCCGAAGAGGTCGCGGCCCGCCGCGGTCTGCCGCTCGAGGATGTCGCTCCGGCCGGCATGCTGCGTGCGCGCGCCCAAGCAGCGGGAGGTGTCCGGTAATGGCGGACCTTAAGGTGACCCAGATCAAGAGTTCGATCGGCGCCAAGCAGAATCAGCGGGACAGCCTGCGCACCCTCGGTCTGCGGGGCATCCGCAAGTCGGTGGTCCGTCAGGACAATGCCCAGAACCGTGGGCTGATCAACGTCGTGCGCCACCTCGTGACCGTTGAGGAGGTCTGAGAAGCATGACTGTCATCAAACTGCACCACCTGCGTCCCGCCCCGGGATCCAAGACCGAGAAGACCCGTGTGGGTCGCGGTGAGGGTTCCAAGGGCAAGACCGCGGGCCGCGGTACCAAGGGCACCAAGGCGCGCAAGAACGTGCCCGCCGCCTTCGAGGGCGGGCAGATGCCGCTGCACATGCGGCTGCCCAAGCTCAAGGGCTTCACGAACCGGTTCCGCGTGGAATACCAGGTCGTGAACGTCGGCCGGATCGCCGAGCTGTTCCCGGAGGGTGGCGAGATCGGCAAGGCCGAACTGGTCGCCTCGGGCGCGGTTCGCAAGAACCAGCTGGTCAAGGTCCTCGGTGACGGGGAGATCGGCGTCGCGGTCCAGGTGACCGCCGACAAGGTGACGGGCTCCGCCAAGGAGAAGATCACCGCGGCCGGTGGCACCGTCACCGAGCTGGGCTGACGGTACTCTCGACTCGAGTGGCACCGGACGGGTGAAGGCCCGTCCGGTGCCACTGTTAGAGTTCAACTGTTGTCTGCCAAGCCACGTCATGGTTTTCGCGTCTCCAGAGTTGGACATCGCTGAAACAACCATGTCGTCATGACCATGTCGTTCGCGCCAGGAGGATCTGTGCTTTCCGCCTTCGTATCGGCCTTCCGGACTCCGGACTTACGGCGGAAGATTCTCTTCACGCTGGGGTTGGTCGCGCTGTACCGCATGGGTGCCTCGCTGCCGTCTCCCGGCGTCGACTACAAGGCGGTGCAGGAATGTATCGACCTGGTCTCCGGTGGTGATTCGCAGGGCATCTACCAGCTCATCAACCTGTTCTCCGGTGGTGCGCTGCTCCAGTTGTCGGTCTTCGCGATCGGCATCATGCCCTATATCACCGCCAGCATCATCATCCAGCTGCTGACGGTCGTCATCCCGCGGTTCGAGGAACTGCGCAAGGAAGGCCAGTCCGGCCAGACCAAGATGACGCAGTACACGCGCTACCTGTCGATCGCGCTCGCGGTGCTCCAGGCCACCGGCCTGGTCGCGCTGGCGGCGCGAGGTCAGCTGTTGCAGGGCTGCCAGCAGGACATCCTGGCCGACACCAGCGTCTTCGGCATGATCATCATCGTGCTGGTCATGACGGCGGGCGCGGCGCTGGTCATGTGGTTCGGCGAGCAGATCACCGAGCGCGGCGTCGGCAACGGCATGTCGCTGCTGATCTTCGCCGGTATCGCGGCCCGTATCCCGACCGAGGGCAAGAACATCCTGGACAGCCGCGGCGGCCTGGTCTTCGGCCTGGTGTGTGTGGCGGCGTTCGCGATCATCGTCGCGGTCATCTTCGTCGAGCAGGGCCAGCGCCGGATCCCGGTCCAGTACGCCAAGCGCGTGGTGGGTCGCAAGATGTACGGCGGCTCTTCGACCTATCTCCCGTTGAAGGTCAACCAGGCCGGTGTCATCCCGGTGATCTTCGCGTCCTCGCTGCTGTACCTGCCGAACCTGATCTCGCAGTTGACGGGGTCGGCGAGCGCGACGGATCCGAACTGGTGGCAGGAGATCATCCAGAAGTACCTGGTGAATCCCGGCAACCCGGTCTACATCGCGATCTACTTCGGTCTGATCGTGTTCTTCACCTACTTCTACGTCGCGATCACCTTCAACCCGGAGGAACGCGCGGACGAGATGAAGAAGTTCGGCGGCTTCATCCCGGGCTACCGCCCCGGTAAGCCGACGGCCGATTACCTGAATTTCGTCCTGAGCCGCATCACCCTCCCCGGCTCGATCTACCTCGGTCTCGTGGCAGTGTTGCCCAATCTGTTCCTCGACATCGGTTCCTCCGGCGGTACCCAGAACCTTCCGTTCGGCGGTACCGCGGTGCTCATCATGGTGAGCGTCGGTCTCGACACGGTGAAACAGATCGAGAGCCAGCTGATGAATCGAAATTACGAAGGGTTCCTCAAGTGAGAGTCGTTCTGCTAGGTCCGCCGGGAGCGGGCAAAGGCACCCAGGCCGTCCTGCTGTCGGAGAAGTTGGGCGTCCCGCACATCTCCACCGGGGATCTCTTCCGCGCGAACATCGGGCAGCAGACCCCGCTGGGTCGCGAGGCGCAGAAGTACATGGACGCGGGCGATCTGGTGCCCAGCGACGTGACCAACCGCATGGTCGAGGCCAGGGTGGCCGAACCGGACGCGGTGAACGGCTTCGTGCTCGACGGCTACCCGCGCACCGTGGATCAGGCCGACGCCTTGGAGAAGATCCTGGGCGATCTGGACAAGAAGCTCGACGCGGTCCTGTGCTTCGTCGTGGCCGAGGACACCGTGGTGCGGCGCATGCTGGCCCGCGGTCGCGCCGACGACAACGAGGACGTGATCCGCAACCGGCTCCGGGTCTACCGCGAGGAGACCGAGCCGCTGTTGCAGCACTACGACGGTCTGGTCGTCACCGTGGACGGCGTCGGCGAGGTGGACGAGGTCAACGCCCGCGCCCTCGCCGCGTTGGGACAGTGATGCCGCGGACCGGACAGCGCTGAGCGGCGATGGTATTCGGCCGCGGCAGGAACAAGAAGGTGGTGCCGTTCCGCACCGCCGGTGAACTCGACGCGATGGCGGCGGCGGGCGAGGTCGTCGGCCGCGCCTTGGTCGCGGTGCGCGCGGCGGCCGCTCCCGGCGTGTCGACGCTGGATCTGGACGAGGTCGCCGAACAGGTGATCCGCGAGGCGGGGGCGGTGCCCTCGTTCAAGGGCTACCACGGTTTCCCGGCCTCGATCTGCGCGTCGGTGAACGACCGGGTCGTGCACGGCATCCCGACGGCGGGCGAGGTGCTCGCCGAAGGTGATCTGGTGTCGATCGACTGCGGCGCGATCCTGGACGGCTGGCACGGCGATTCGGCGTGGACCTTCGGGGTCGGCGCGATCATCGAGGCCGACCGTCTGCTGAGCGAGGCCACGAAGCTGTCGATGGAGGCCGGGATCGCGGCGATGCTGCCAGACAACCGGCTCAGCGATGTCTCGCACGCCATCGAACTGGGCACCCGGGCCGCCGAGGAGCGGCACGGCCGCTCCTACGGCATCGTCGACGGCTACGGCGGGCACGCCATCGGCCGCGAGATGCACATGGACCCGTTCCTGGCCAACGAGGGCGCGCCGGGCAAGGGGCCGCGTCTGGTGGTGGGGTCGGTGCTGGCGATCGAGCCGATGCTGACCTTGGGCACCGTGGACACCAAGATCCTCGACGACGACTGGACGGTGGTGACCATCGACGGCAGTCGCGCCGCGCACTGGGAGCACACGGTCGCGGTCACCGAGGACGGCCCGCGGATTCTCACGCTCCGTCCGGAGTGATCCGGGCCGGCCGGTGTTCAGGGTCGGCCGGTCTTGCGGAAGAACAGCACGTGGTCGTGGTCGATGAGCGGCATGGTCTTGCGGACCTGGCGGATGCCGCCGCTCGGTAGGTAGGTCAGGTTCGCGAAGCCCTGGGTGTTGCCGAAGGCCGAGCGCACCTTCGTCTCGGTGGCGAAGTGCGCGCCGTAGGCGGCGAGCATGCCGAAATCCAGGGGAGCCAACGGTTCGTCGGTGCCGACCTGGCCCGCCGGGCGGCCGAGCGCGGCGTACTGGGTGGCCTTGCCGTCGTCGTAGCGGCACAGTTCGTAGGACATGTTCGCGGTCGCGGTCACGGTGAACACCGGCCAGCGGGCCGAGAGTCGACGGGCCAGCGGGTGCCGTCCGGTCGGCGACAGTTCCCAGTTCATGCTCATCACGGTGACCCAGCCGCCGTAGGACAGTTCGATGAGCACCACGTCGTCGCCGAGGGTGGCCGAGGTGTTGAGTTCGGCGTCGCCGATCACCCAGTCGTCCTCGTCGGCGGTGAGATAGGTGCCGCTGTCGACCAGTTCGATGTCGTCGGCGGCGTAGGCGGCCACGATGGCCGCGCGGACCAGGTTGATGGCGTCCTTGTCGGCGCAGCGCACGCCGAGCGCGCCGAAGGTGGTGCCGATCTCCACCGGCGCCGAGGGCGGGTCCGGGTCCTCGCCTGCCACCAACGGGCGCAGGCCGACGAGCGCGAGTCGCCAGTTGATCTCCTCGACCGTGGACAGGTCGCCGGACTTGTGCATGATCTGCTGCTGGGTGAGCCTGCCCGCCTGTTCCAAGGTCCGGCATTCCAGTTCGACCAGTGCGTTGTAGGACTTCGGGGTGAGGTCGAGGTCGCGGATTCCGCAGGCGCGCAGGCGGATCGCCATCGCCGTGGAGGTGAAGGCGGCATAGCGTTCGCGATACATCGAGATCGCCTGCTTGCGGGAGCGCCCGACCATCAGCGTGCGCAGCAGGGTGCTCAGGCTCTGAAGGTATTTGCCCGCCAGTTCCGGGTTGGCGGCGGCGAGTTCGCCGCGGATGCGGGCGGCGTCCTCGGTGGCGGCGACGGCCGCTTTCTGGTCCAGTCTGCCCAACCACACGCCGCATTTGCCGAGGCAGTCCGCGCACATTCCGGCCACGGCCGGGTCACTCTGGGCCGCGCGCAGGTAGACCGAGCAGGCGCCGCGGATGGTGCTCGCGGCCAGTTCCCGGCGATTGGTCAGCCGGGTGGCCTGCTCGAAGATCCGCAGCGCTTCCTGGAGTTCACCGGCCGAGCGGGCCGAGACGTTGCCGTTGGCGAACCAGTGCAGTCGCAGTCCGACCGCTTCCTGCGCGGGGGCCAGCGACTCCAAGGTCCGGTCGCGGCGGGCGGCGGCGTCCGTCTTGGTGGCGATCAGGGCTTTGGCCAGCTCGACCAAGGTGGCGGCCAGCGTCAGCTCGTCTTCGATCGTGCGGCTTCTGGCCACGCTGCGATCCGCCGCCACTTGCCGCTCGAGCGCGCTCAGTTCCATCGCGAACCCAACTCCCGCATCACCTTCCACATACGGTCGTCGAGCGGCCGCATTCGTGCTCCGGCCGAGTCTGCCATATCGGGCGGCCACACGCCCACGGCTCGGGCGAGCGGACGCCTCAGTTCTCCAGTAGCAGGGTGACCGGTCCGTCGTTGACGAGTTCGACGTGCATGTGCGCGCCGAACCGGCCGGTCGCCACCCGCGCGCCGAGTTCGCGCAGACTCGTGACGAACAGGTCCATCAGCGGGTCGGCGACGGCGCCGGGCGCGGCTTTCGACCAGGAGGGCCGCCGCCCCTTGGCGGTGTCGCCGTAGAGGGTGAACTGACTGACCGCGAGGATCGGCGCTCCGGTGTCGGCGGCGCTGCGCTCCCCGTCCAGGACGCGCAACCGCCACAGTTTGTCGGCCAGCGCGCGGACGCCCGCCTCGGTGTCGGTGTGGGTGAAGCCCACCAGCGCGAGCAGACCTTGCGGATCGGGATCGATGCGACCGACCTCGTCCCCGTCGACGGTGACCCGGGCGGCCGTGACGCGTTGGACGAGTATGCGCATCCGGTGATGGTCGCACGCGGGCCGCGGGATTTCGGTCGCGGGCGGTGTGCTCGCCCTTCCGCGTGCCCCGGTGACAGCGCTGTCCGGTACATGCGGTGCGCGGATATGAGTCCTCACAGCCGATTGCGGTGCGTGTACCGATCGGAAAAAGTACGCTCGGGTACGGTGCGGGGAGGTGGAACTCGGGTCACGTTGCGTCGAATTTGCCTGTGCGACATGTGGTATTCATCCTGGTACGGTGTCGTTGACCGACGAGTCGGGAGGTTCGATGGTCAACGAGCGGCTGAACGCCGACATGCTGACGATGCTCGACGGACTGAACGCGCAGATGCGCGGTATCGCCGAGCTGCAATTGAAGCGGTCCAAGTTGACCGCCACCGCGGACGCGTGCGAGCAGCGCATCACGGTCACGGTCAACGCCGACGGCTTGTTGATCGAGACGAAGTTCGCCGACGACATCGCCGAGTTGACCTACGACGAGATCGCCGAGGGCATGACGGCGGCGGTCCAGCAGGCCGCCGCCGAGGTGATGCGGCGCGGCAAGGAGTTGATGGAGCCGCTGCGCACGGAGCGCACCCGTCTGCCGAAACTGTCCGACATCATCGAGGGCGCACCGGATCTCGGCTCGCTGATGCCCAAGACGCCGCCCACACCGACCAACCGTCGCGATATCGACGCGGTCGACGTCGGGGAATCCGATGGTTCCCGGCGTTCGATGATCTCCGACGACGACTGATCGGTTCGGGCATGGTTTTCTCCGCGGGGGCACTGGTTCGGAATACGCACGATGAGGTCGAACACGCCATGACACAAGCACTGTCGACGCGGCACGCCACCGCTGGGAGCACACGATGAGCACCGATACCGCCGCCCCGCCCGAAACCCCTCCCGAGACTCCCGCCGACACCACGGTGACCTCGGACTGGCCGCCGTTGCTGGAGGCGGCCAACACCGGTCTGCTGAAGTTCGACGAGCAGGTCGTCAAGGACGCGACCGCGGCGGCGGCCCAGTTGATCGTCAACTTGGAGGCGCTGGCGGAGGAGGTGTACACCAACGGGTTGCACCGCATGGGCGCGTTCTCGTTGTTGCAGTCCTCGCGAGAGCTGGCCCAGGGGTACAGCAAACACGGCGCGGCCCTCTACGACGGCCTCATCGCGCACCGGGACATGGTCCAGGAGCAGTACGAGACGTTCGTCGCGGCGGGCAAGGCGTTCAGTGCCGCCGAGGTCGACAGCTCGGTGAATTTCGACAAGTTGAATCCCGACTACGCGGCGCGCCCCGCGGATTCGACCACGGTCGAGGCGCATTCGGGCGGCAAGAGCTACGGGGTGCTGCCCGCCTTCCCGGGCCAGTCGTTCGGTGGCGCCACCGACACGATCACCGTGACCATCGAGAATGCCGAGAATCTGAGTTTCGAGCAGCTCAAGGACTTCGGCATTTCGATCAACGCCGCGCCCGCGCTCACCGCCGCCGGAACCTGGCAGTGGATCGCCCGCGAACTCACGACGAGTCTGCAGGAGTACGCCGACAAGATCTTCGAGTTGCGCAACGAGTGGGAGGGCGACAGCGCGGATCAGGCGGTCGAGGCGGTGAAGAAGTACAAGCACGACTCCTCGGATTTCATCGAGGCCGTCGACGCCACCGGTCTGAGCCTGGACTACACCTCCCAGTGGTTGCAGATCACCAAGTGGGAGATGCCGCCGATCCACGTGTCGAAGAAGCCGACGGCGTGCAGCGACCGGACCGGCAAGTACCGGCAGCGGTTCAAGAACTACTACGAAGAGGGCATGAAGCGGACGCTGACGGCGATTCCGGCGATCGTGCTCCCGGGGACGAAGACCGCCTCCGACGTGAACGCGCCGGGCGGTGATCAGGACGGCGGCATCGGGACGACCAACAATCCCAACGATCCGAGCTCGCACATCTGGTCGCCCTACGATCCGGCCAATCCCAACGGCTACAACTACGACCCGAATTACAACCCCTTCGGGAACCAGAACGGCGGCTACGACCCGTATGGCCAATACGGCGACCCGTACGGGCTGACCCAGCCCGCCTTGCCGGGCGGTTACAGTCCGGGCGAGATCCCGCGCAGTCCGAACGAGGACGTCACCGGTGGCGGCCCGGGTTCACCCGGCGGCGGCGAACAGGGCGGCGCGGGCGATCAAGCGGGACTCGAGCAGGCTTACCAGCAGGGTTACGACGCCGGCTACCAGGAAGGTTCGACCTCGCAACTGGCGTCGGCGGGCCAGGAAGCCTTGCAGGGCCTGGGCGGGTTGACCGACCCCGGCGGTGCGTCAGGGGGGCTGGGCGGCGGTGACTCGGCGCTGGGCGGCGGCGATCCCGGCGCGGCGGCAGGCGGTCTGCCGGGTCTGGGCGGTGGCGGCCTCGGCGGCGGTTCCCAGGGCGGTGGCGGCGGCGGACGCTCGCCGGGCCAGAGCGGCGGGCAGAGCGCGCAGCAGCCGAATCTGGGCGACTTGCTGGGCGGTGCGCTCGGCGGGCAGGAGAGCGACACCGGGGGCGCCGCCATGCCGGGCATGCCGGTCTCGAGTCTGGATCCGCGCGGTTCGCTGGGCGGCGGTGCCGGCGGCGGTCTGGGCGGCGGCAAGCCGTCCGCGGGCGCGGCCGGTCAGAACGGCCAGAAGACGCCCTCGCTGAACGATCTGCTGGGCTCGCTCGGCGGTTTGCAGGACGCCGAGGTGCCGGGTTCGCCGGGCGAGACCTTGGGCGAGCGCCTGCGCAGCGTGCTCGACCCCACCGGCGCGCACAGCGGGGACCCGCTCAACCCCTCGGACGGCGGTCTGCTGGACGCGCTGGGTAACCCGATCGGGGGTCAAGGCGGCGCGCCGTCCCTGCTCGATCTGCTGACCTCGGCGGGCCAGGACGCGTTGCAGTCGTTGGGCGACGCCATCGGCAACGGACTCGAGGCGTTCGGCGACTTCACCGAGGCGCTGACCGGTGTCGATCCCGTCGAGGGCTTGGCCTCGCAGTTGCGGGACCTGAGCCAGACGCCCGGACTCGAGGGCTTGGGCGCGTTGGCCGATCAGATCGACCCCGAGGGCGCGCTCGCCGCGCTCGAAGGCGGGGGCGGTGGCGGTGGTGGCGGCGGTGGCGACCTCAGCAGCGCGGCGCTCGCAGGCGGCGTCGGCGACGGCGGCCCGGCACTGGATCAGCCGCGTCAGCCGGACCGCTTCCCGCGCGCCGCGCTGCCCGCCGAGGCGGCGGCCTACGGCATGCCGATGGATGCGGCCTCCGCGGCGACGCAGGGCCAGCCCGGCCAGCCCGGCATGGCCGGATCTCCCGGCGCGGGGGCCGGGCAGGGCGCGGCCGGTGGCGCGGGCGGTTACAAGCGGCCGAAGTTCCTGACCTCCTCGGATTTCATCGACGAGGCGCTGGGCGACACCCCGTTCCGCGTGAAGCCGGTGATCGAGCCGTGAGCGCGGTGTCGTGAGCTCCTGGAGTTTCACCGACCTGGAGTTCAAGGTGCTCTGCGATCTGCGCCGGGAGGGCGAACTGCCCGTTCCGTTCGTCTGGACCAGCGACATCCCGGGCCTGGACGAATACGAACGACAGTGGCGGGAGGTCAGCGCCGAGTTGACCTACCGCATCGACAGCGCACTCGAAGCGTTGCTCGACGCCTTCACCCACCCCGATGTGGTGGTGGGCGCGCAGGTCTGGTCGGACACCGATTTCGACAACCCGGACAAGCGCATCCGGGTGCACGCGGGCACCCGCGGTTCCCGCGCCTACCTCATCGAACAACTCCCGGGCCGGACCGTCCAGCACGCGGGCGGATTCACCATCCGGCCGGTTCAGCCGCGCGGTATCGGCGAGGCCATCGCCGCCCTGCTGCCCTCGGCGCCCGCGGGCAAGCGCGGGCCGGTGGTCATCGACCTGGACGAACCGCGGCCGACGGACAGTTTCGGCTTCGGTTCCGGTTCGCTGATCGCCGACGAGGACGAGGTCGGGTTCAGCAGCAAGCGGTTCTTCGACATCGACGCGGTGTCGACGGGATCGGTCCAGGTCGTGCAGGGGCGTTCGAAATACGGTCCGCGTGGGATCAATCGGGCGGGCCGGGTCTGGCGCGACCTCGCGGGCGACGGCCGCTACGTGATGCCGCTGCATCATCCCGCACCGGAGGCGGTCGGCATGAGTTCGGTCGCGATGACCGACTGGATCGACGGCGAGATCGCGAGCATCCTCGAACGTATGGACACCTTCGAGGAAGTCGACCAGTGATCCGCGGGCCGATCGGCGCGCGATGACCAACGAGCACACCAAAGCCGAGCTGACCTCGATCCTGAGCGAGGTCAAGGACCAGTTCCGCACCATCGCGCGGATCCAGTCCGAGCGCGCCGATCTCGTCGGCACCGGGTCGGTGCTGCGCAACAGGGTCACGGTGACGGTGAACGCGGACGGCACGGTCATCGAGACGAAATTCGGTGTCGGCATCGAGGATCTGAGCTATTCGGAGATCGCCAGGGCGGTCACCGATGCCGCGCAGCGCGCCTCGGAGGATCTGGCGCGGCGGAACGCGGAACTCATGGAACCGATGCAGAACCGGCGCGCCCGACTGCCGAAACTGTCGGATCTGATCGAGGACATGCCCGATCTGCGGCTGCCCGACCCGCCGAAACCCTCGCTGGCGCCGCCGGGTTCGGTCGATCGGGCGGCGACCGGGCCGGCCGAGGAGATGCGCTACGACGACGTGGAGGACATCTCCGCGCAACCGGAACGTCGCATCACCGACACCGGATGGTGAGCTGAGCGCGGTGGCGGCGCGGATCGTGATGCCGAACAATGCGGTAGGTCCGCTGGTTTCGAGTGGATGAACAACGCGTGGTCCGGCACGGAGGAGGCGGCGGTCGGTGACGAATCCAGGGGATCGACCCGAAGGGTATCCGGGAGACCCGGTCGACGGTCGAGGTGACGGCGGGCTCGCGGGTGCGGCCGATCCGGCGTCGACGCCGGACGTCGGGTTCACCCTGGGCGGACCGAGTTCGCGCGACACCGCCGGACCCGCCTCGCCCGTCGAAGGAGCAGCGACAGCCCCCGAATCCCCGGACGCCGAATCCCCCGTCGACATCCAGGACGTGGTGCGCGAACTGGGGCGAAGTCTCGCGCGTGAACTGGCCGCGGCGGCCCCGGCGGGCTGGGTGCGACTGTCCGCGGTGTTCGCGGTGACGGTCGTGGCAGGCGGCGGACAGGTGCTGCTGGTCGACGAGAACGAGCAACTGCTGCGCCTGGACGCGCCGCAGAGCGCGCTGGACCTGGTCGCCCGATTGCGGGACGTGTCCGCCGAATTCGGTGACGGGCCGTGGTGGCGACTGCTGCTCGAACTGCGGGTCGACGGTCGCCTCGAGATCGACTACGACTACGGCGACGAACCGTTCCCCGATGACCAGTTGTTCCCGCCGGAGGCGTATCTGGCGGATCTGCGAGCCTATCCGCGTGATCGGGTGCCGTTGTGGCTGGCCGCCTATGTCGGACACGACGAACGTCAGTCCCGGCCCGCGAGCGAGGCGGCGGTCCGGGCGCGCGCCGATCGCGCGGCGGGGGTGCGCGCCGTGCGGTCCGACCAGGATTTCCCCGATCTGGTGACGTTGTGGGCGCGCTGGGCGGTGATGTCGGCGGCTTTCGTCGCGGCCGGGTCGGAGTGGGGTCCGCGCCTGCTGCCGTCGCTGGGGTGGTTCGAGGGCGCGCGACGGTCCGGTTCGACGCTGTACCTGCTGCCCGGTGACCGCGCGGTGCTGTCCGGCGGCGTCTGGAACGCCCCGGAGTTGGAGGCCGCCTACCACGACGAGCGGCCGATGCCCGCGCTGTACACGGGAGCGCCCGCGTGGGTGGCCAACCCGGTGCTGAATCCGCGGGCGGGCAGCGGTCTGCTCTCGTTCTGCTACTGGTGGGAGGGCGGGCGCTGGTATCGCGGCGAATCACCCGCGGGCCACGAGATCAGCGACGCCGTCCCCGGCATCTGGTCCGCGCGCACCGTGGAACAGGTGATCGGCAGTCTGGTGGAGAACGACGCCGGGCGAAGCGCCGCCGTCGCGGAGTTGGTGGCGGCGGCCGAAGCCGGTCTCGTGGGTCGGGACCATCTGGCCGCCGTGTTCGGGAACCGGCTGTCCACCTCGGCCGACCAGGGTGCGGACGCGGCGTCCTCCGGCGACACCGACGCGGAAGAGGCCATCGACGCCGCCCTGTACCAACTGACGTTGGCGGGTGTGGCCGCGCCCGATCCGATCCCGATCCCCGACCGCGATGCCGTCGAACTCGTCCGCGCCCACCTGCGCGAATCCGAGGCCGACGGTGCGGGCTACCCGTCGGAGTCGTTGCGCGCCGACCGCATTCCCTTCGGCTGGGTGGTGTACGCGCCGACCGGGCCGGAGGAGCTCGCGGTCGGCCGCGCGCTGTTCTACGTCGCCGACGACGGTGTGCTGGAACGTTCTTCGTCCTCGATCGCGCCGTCGGTGTACGCGCGCGGCTTCGAGGAGCGCTATCTGGCCAGAGCGGGGTCCGGCGCGCGGTGAGCGCGAGCCGGGGGTAACCCGTGGTTAAAGCAGCGTTCACATCCGCGCCGTCCAGTGGCCGCCGCGCCGCCGCGATCGCTTGCGCGGCAGCGCGATCGGCAACCGATCGACATAGTGCGCCCCCCGCGTCGGCGGTAGAGTCGAACTGCGCGGAATGTGATGTTCCCGGTGTTGTCGTATTCGATCAGGAGCGCGACCGATGAACCCAGGCCCACCGCCCGGCAACCCGTTTCCTTCGCTGAAGGACTACACCAAGGGGCACCCGGAGGGATCGAAGGACGCCTTGGAGTTCCAGCCCGATGTGGCGCTGCGACTGGGGGCCGCGGCCGAACAGGTGATCATGGGCATCGGCGCGCTCAAGCAGTACGTCGCGGACATGACCGCCGGGTCTCCCGTGTCCCATCTCGGTTCGGGTACGGCGTTGGGGCGCAAATTCGGCGCGCAGGCCGGTGATCTGGACAAGATCCTCGACGACCACAAGAAGATCCTCGCCGACATGATCGACACGTTCATCGCGGCCGGAAAAGCCTACGGCGACATGGACGGCTTCAACGCGGCGCTGCTGGACAACGTGAGCAGCAATCCGAAGGACATCTGGGAGATGGGCGAGCACCAACCGCCGCCGACCACGCCGAAACCGGCGTTCTCGACCGATCCGAACAAGAAGTTCGCCGACATCAACGGTGAACTGTTGGGACTGGGCGCCTTCCACCCCTCGACGATCATGGGGGAGAGCGCCGACGGCATGAGTTGGCTGGACCTGTACCAGGTGGGCAACTCGATCCGGCTGAACAAGTCCGTGCAGACGCTGTCCGATCAGGGGGGTACCTGGCGGTGGATGGCCGGCGAAGTCGATCGCGTCTTCGTGGATTTCGTCAACAACGTCGATTCGGTGACGGTCGACCAGTGGAAAGGGCCTGGCCGTGAGGTCGCGGTCGCGGCCGTGAAGTCCTACGCCGCCTCCGTGCCCAAGTTGTCGGCCGCGGTCAAGGGCTTCGGCGACCTGCTGACCTACACCTCGGGCTGGCTGGACGCCACCCAGGTGTCGATGCCGTATTCGGCGGAGAATCCCGCGGGCACCCTGTACGCGAGCGGCGTGAGCATGTACAGCGGCTACGTCTCGACCAACTACTCGGTCGCGCAGGACCAGACGCCGACCTACCGGGAGAACTTCCGCAAGACCTATCTCACCGGCCTGCCGCAGACGGCCTCGCACGTGCCGGTGCTGCCGCCCGCCGCGGGCGCGTTCGGTCAGATCCCGTCCGACCCCTACAAGCCGGCGGGCGGCGACCAGGGCGGCGGCGGCAATCAGGGCGGCAACCAGGGCGGGGGCGGCCCGGGCGGCGGCAGCCCGTACCAGGGCGGCGCTCCGGGCGGCGCACCCGACGGGCAACAGTTGGCGGCGGCGCACCAGGAGAATCCGGCCACGGCGCAGTGGGCCGAGGAGATCGCCCAATTGGATTCGTCCACCACCCAGGACGGTCAGCCCGTGGTCCCCGGGGCGCTCGATCCCGCGGGTCAGCAGGGCGGCGGTGGTGGCGGTGGCGGTGGTCTGCCCGGCTCGTTGTCGCAGTTGGCGGGCATGCCGGGGCAGTTGGCCGGTCTGCCGGGCCAGATCTCGCAGGCCCAACTCGCCGGGGAGCAGGTCGGGACGCCCGAGCAGCAGATCATCTCCTCGGCCGCGCAGCAGTTGTCGGCGGCCGCGCAGCAAGGGCTTCCGCAGTTGTTGCAGACGCTGCAACAGCTCGCGCAGACCCTCTCGCCGGCCCAGTTGCAGGAGGCGTTGAAGCGCGCCGGATTGTCGGACATCCCCGGGCTCGACCTGTCGGACCCCGCGAAACTAGACGAGCTCATGGCCGCGGCCGGACTCGAGGGCGCGGGCGTTCCCGGCGGTGGCGGCGGGGGTGGCGGCCTCCCGGGTGGCGGTGGCGGCGGTATCGGCGGCGGCACGTCGCAACTGCCGAACGCCCCGCAGGCCTCGAAGCTGTTCCCCCGGGTGGCGGCGCTCGCGCCGATCACCGCCGAGGGCCAGTTCGAGGGCAGTCGTGCGGGGCTGGCCACCGCGGGCACGCCGGGAACCCCCGGCACACCGGGCGCTCCGGCGGCAGGCGCGGGCGCCGGGGCACAGGGCGGACGCGGCGGTGAACATCGACGGCCCACCTACCTGGAGTCGTCCGAACATCTCGAGGACGCGCTCGGTGACGCGCCGGTGGTGGTCCGCCCGGTCGTCGAACGATGACGCGGAGTTGGACGTTCACCGACCTCGAGTTCGTGGTCCTGTGGGATCGCCTGCGCGAGGACCGGTTGCCGCATCCTTTCGTCTACACCACCGACATCCCGTACGAGGACGATTTCCAGCGCGAATTCGTGCGGGTGCGGGATCGACTGCTGTCCGTGCCCGATCCGGCCCTGGACGAGGCGCTGCGCGACATCGCCCGCCCGGACATCGCGATCCGGGTGCTCGGGGTCTCCGGCACGACGCCCGACGATCCGGCGGGCGGTCTGCGACTGTTGGCGACCAGGCGGGAGAGCCGCGGTCACCTGCTGACGCAGTTGCCCGGCCGGACCCTGGAGCACAGCGGCGGCTTCACCATCGTGGAGTGCGACGCGCTGCGCCTGGCCGACGTGGTGGCCGACGCGTTGCCGGAATGCCCGGCGGGTCAAGGCCCGCCGCTGAGCCTGTCGGCCCCGGCCGAGCCGGACGAGGAATCCGATGTGCGACTGTGGGACAGCCACGACGAACCGGTCGACGCGCGGGCGAACGCCTTCCTGAACGTCGGGCCCGAACGCGCGGGCGTGATCGAAATCGCACAGGGGATCTCCCGTTTCGGTCCGCGCGGACGTACGGTGCGCCATCTGCACTGGCGCGACCATCCCGACGACGGCCGCTATGTCATCACGCCCGGACAACCGGCGCTCGCGCGCGGAGCCGATCGCGCGGGGCTGGTCGCGGCGATCAACACCGAACTCGTCGCGGTGGTCCGGGCCATCAAAGACGAACGCGTATGAGAGGGCACGAGGTGGACACGTTCGACGCCGCTTCCAGATCCGGCGCGATCACCGTCGAGACCACCGAACGCGGTCTGCCGGTGCGCGTCACGGTGGAGCAGGACGAATTGCGCCGTGACCCGGCCGATCTCGCGGCCGAGGTGCTGCGGTTGTGTCGGCAGGCCGCGGGACGCGCGGGCGCGGCGCGACGCGCGCGGTTGGCCGAGGCCGGTGTCGGGCGCGACCTGCTCGCGCTGACCGGCCTGCCCACCTTCGAGGAGATCGAACAGCGCGAACTGCTGGACGAGCAGGATTACGAGGTCGAACCGCAGAGCTGGCTGAGGCCGCTGTGACGGGGCCCGAGCACGCGTCGTCCCTGCCGAGCGATCCCGGGGAACTGGCGAATTCCTTGATGGATCAACTGGTTGCACGCGCGCAACGCAATCTTGACCGGATGCGCGATCTCGGCGACCGGATGGCCGCGATCCGGGTGACGGAGACTTCGCCCGACGGGGCGGTGACGGTCACCGTGGACGGAACCGGAGCGTTGCTGGACCTGGAACTCGGCGCGGCGATCCGGGAGTGGACGCCCGCGCGTTTCGACGAAGTGGTCGTCGGGACCGCGCAGCGTGCCGCGGCGGCGGCATTCGCGCGGCACGCGGAACTCGTCACGGAATTCAACGAATCACTTTCCGGCAAAACCGGTGAACTGTGAGAGATTAGCGGAGAATTCGCGCGTCGCCCGCTCGTATCCGGGGTGATCGGGCGGCGCGGTGATTCTAGGTGGAACAGCTATTCTCCGCGACCGCAGCGGTTTTCGTGTCATCTCGAATTAACTTCATCATTGTGTCATCCGCTGTTAAGCTGCTGGGACGCGAAATCTCCGCCGGGTCTGGTCCAATGGATCGGAGGCTTCAGCGGCCCGGCATCATTCCCAATGCAGTTATCGTGCAGAGGTATTCATGGGCGACTTGACAGCAGTACCCGAAGCGATCCGCGCCTACGGCGACGCGTCGGCGGCGGCGGCGACGCAGACCTTGGCCGCGGCCTCGGCGAATCAGGCGGCGGCGATCGCCGCGGCGGTTCCGGTGTTCGGACTCATCGGCGGTGATTTCCTGGCGACCTACGCCTTCGCGCAGGCCACGCATCTGACCTCGGTGGGGGAGTTGGCCGCCGTGCACGCGGGCACCGCGCTCACCGCGCACGAGAGCGCGCTGACCTATCAGGCCACCGACCTGGAGAACGCCGACGAGCTGGGCGTGATCGGTAACGCCTGATGGGCTCCCCCCTGGAACAATCGATCGTCGACATGCTGCGACAGAGCGCGCTCGGCGCCGTCGTCGACCGACCGGTCGACGACGTGCTGCGCGAGATGGGGCTGCCGGGCCTGCCCCAGTTGCCGCCCATGCCGCCGCTGCCGCAACTCCCGCCGTTGCCACCCCTTGACCTGACCGCGCTGGCCAAGCCGATCACCGAACTGGCGAGCAGTTTCGGCAGCGGCAAACTCCGCGGCGGACCCGGGATCGACCCGATCCAGGTGCTCACCCAGGTCACCACCGTCCTGCAGACGGTCTCGCAGTTGAGTTCCACCGCGATGCAGGCGGTCGCGCCGCTGTGGCAGGGCGCGGGCGCGACGGCCGCGAACGCCAAAGCCGCCACGACCGCCGCCGACACGGCCGCCGTCTCGGGGCAGGGCGCGCGGATGACGGTGGGCAGCACCAGCGCCGCGGGCAGCGTCTTCACCGGCAATGTGCTGATGACGGGCGTCACCGCGAAATTCCTGGCTTCGCTGGCCGCCGCCGGGCCGTTCCTCGGCACGCCCGCGGGCCAGGCGTTCCTGGTCGCGATGACGGCCGAGACGTTGTCCGAGGCCCTGGCGATCGTGGCCAAGACACGCGCGGAACTGACCGCGCACAGCGCCGCGATGGCGCGCAACGGCGAGAAGGTCCCCGTCACCGACGCGCCCAAAGGCGTGCCGGGCACCGCCGAGAAGGTGCTGTCGATGGGCAAGACGCCGGTGCGTCAGGTCGCCTCGGCCGCGCAGTCCCCGCTGTCGGCGGCCAAGACGTTGGGCAGTCCGGCGGGCGCGACCGATCCGAGCAGTTATGTCAGTCAGGCGCTGCAACTGGTGCAGTCGCTGGTGCAGATCGGTTCCACCGGCGCGCAGGTCGCCGCGCAGGTGGCGGCCCCGCACCTGGACGCCGCGCCGGTCGCGGGTCTGCCGATCGCCGCGCCCACCCCGTCGCTGGGCGGCGTGTCCGCCGTCGCGGGCGGCGGGGCGGCCTCCGTCGGCGCGGCCCCGGCCCAGCCGATCCCGTTGCAGGAAGCCCGCACCATGACCGTGGCGACCGGCGGGCCCGCGGGCGTCACGCCCGGCGGTGTCACGACGGCCGCCGCGGGCGGTCTCGCCTCCAATCCCGGGATGATGCCGATGGCGCCGGGTGCGGCGGGCGCGGCAGCGGCCACCCGCGCGGCGGGCGCCGACGGCGTGCTGCGCACCGATCTGGTCACCGCCGAACACGGCAACGCGGTCGTCGGACCGCTGGCCGGGGTGTCGGTGCCGGTGGTCGGCGCGGCCGAGACGGTCACCGCGACACCCGACATCGACCCGGAATCTCCCGACAAGGCCCTCACCCTCTAGGAGTTCGCCATGGAATTCGATCCCGTCGAGGCGATGCGCGTCGCCACCGAACTGGACTCCCTCGCCGATCGGCTCGAGGCCGAACTGCGCTCGGGCGCCCCCGCCCGCGCGGTCGCGGCCCCGGGGCTGGACGAGGTGTCGCTGCGGGCCGCCGCCACCCTGCAAGAGGTGTCGGGCTCCTTCGACACCTCCGCGGATTCGGGCATCCTCGAATTGCGCAGGCTGGCCGCGAGTCTGCGGTCGCAGTCGCGGGAACTGTCGCTCATGGACAGCGCCAACGCGGCCGACCTCGGAGCGATGGCCTGATCCATGGTCGAACCACCTGAGGCCGGATTCACCGGTGTGGTCTGGGAGGCCAGACCACCCGAGCGGCTCGCGCACGAGCTGACCACCGGACCGGGGTCGGCGCCGTTGGGCGAGGCCGCGGCCGCGTGGGGCCGGGTGGCGGCGAGTTTCGCCGCGGCCGTGGTGGACTACGACCGGATCATGCTCGCGGTGCGGGGGCACTGGCGTTCGGGCACCAGCGACGCCGTGCTGGCCCGCATCTCGACGATGCGGGACTGGCTGGCCGAGACGGCCGCGGCCGCGGCCCGCAACGCCGAACACGCGGGCAGGCAGGCCGCCGCCTTCGAGATCGCCCGGCTGTCCATGCCGCACGTCGCCGAGATCGCGGCGCTGGAACAGGCGTTACGCACCTTGAAGGCGGTCGGGGCCTCGCTCGGTTCGCCCGTGGTCGGGGCGATCGCCGACCACGAGACCGAACAGGATCTGGCCAAGGCCACCGCGGCGCGGGTGATGCGCACCTACGAGGCGGCCACGCTGCCGTTGTCGGAGTCGTGGGGGCAGACCGACCCGCCCACCTTGTCCACCCCCGAGGCGTACGAGGCCGAACAGGCCGCCACGCGTGCCGCGACCACCGCGAGCGCGCTTCCGGCGCTGTCCGCGATGCCCGCCATGCCGGTCATCGGGCCGATCTCGGTGCCCCGGGTGCTCTCCGGCGGGCAGGTCCACAGCGTGTCGCAGACCTACATCCGCCCGGAGGTCACCCCGGTCCAAGCTCCGGTTTCCACCGGCACGTCCGCCGGACAGTCCCTACCCCCGGCGGCCGCACCGCTCGCGGCGGCGGCCGCCGCCGACGAGGAGGAGCGGCGCGCGGGCGCGGCGACTCCGCGCGTCGGCCCGGCCGCCGAACTGGATGCCGGAATGGCCGCCGCGCCCGCGGTGCTCGGCGGGCACGAAACCGCCGTGGGCACGCAACGGGCCGGGACGTAGGGGTTCGCCGTGGCTGCTGTGACGAACGACGCGGTGCTCGTCGTCTGCGATGTGCTCGGAGTGCAGACCCTGCCGACCGTCCTGGACGTCGGGCCGCGGCAGGACCGCGTGGCGGATTTCGCCGACGCCCGCGCACAGGCGTTGCTCGCCCTGCGCGACGCGGGCCTGGTCGACGCGCACGACGACGTGGACGCCGATCTCGGTGCGGCACTGTACATCCTGGCCGCACCGGAACGCGAGATCGCGGCCAGGGTCGTCACCGAGACGGGCGTCCGGCGGATCTGTCTGGCCCGCCGTGGCGCGGGGCACGCGATCGCCGTGCGCGAGGGCGACGACCTGGATATCACCACCACCTGGGCCGAGGAGGACGGCGCGGCGCTGGCCCGCCCGATCCTGGCCGCTCTCGGGGCCTGTCCGCCCGCGGACATCCCGACCTTCAGTCTTCCCGCCGACGAATTGGCCCGGCGATTCGACGGCGCGGAATCGGGACCCGACTTCACGGGGGTCCCGTACGAACTCGGTGTCACCGACAAGGCGGCGATCGAGTTCGGCATGGCCATGGCCGAGTGCCGTGCGCACGCCGAGATCGTGGCCTACCTCCACGAGGACGGGGTCACCACCAGATCCTCCGGGGCCGTGGCGGTGTTCGACACCGCGCGGGGAAGGATCGCGGCCAGTCCGGGGACGGCCGCGGACCTGCGGGTCTGGACCACCGTCACACCGGGTTCCGATCATCGTGTCGCGCAAGCGATCTCGCAGCTGGTCGGGACACTGCCCGGGGGAAGGTGGATGCCCTAGCTCGCGCGTCGGACGAGCGCTTGCGAAGTCGCCGTTCCCCCATCCACCAACGACTAATGCGATACCAGTCACGAATGAGAAAGAGGCAGATCCATGGCCCCACGCGTAAGTAATGAAGAAGCCCTCGTCAAGGGCGCAGAGAACGAGATGGCCGGTTCGGTCGCGCAGATCAAGAGCACCCTGGCCCGGGTCACCGACGCCGTGGCCTCCGCCAAGCGCGGCTGGGAAGGCACCGCCAACCTCGCTTTCGACAAGGCCTCCGACGGCTGGAACGGCGAAGCCGAGCGGCTGAACACGATCCTCGATCAGTTGACGACCCTGGTCGGCGAGGGCAACACCTCCTACCAGAACCTCGACACCACCAACGAGGGCGACATCAACGCCCTGGCCGCGCAGGGCGGCAGCCCCGCCCTGACCAACCTGGTCTGATCCGGCCCGGACTTCGACCGACCCACGAGAAAGGTCACTCATGCTTTACGACGGTTCAACCCTGGCCACCCTCTCCGAGGAACTGCGCACCCTGCGTTCGCAGTTGATCGCGGAGTCCAACAACTTGCAGGGCGCCGCGAGCCGCCTGCAGACGGCGTGGGAGGACAACGACGGTCTCGCCGAGTTCAAGCGCGTCAAGAACAACTGGGATCTCGAGTTCGGCACCGAGGGTTCCGGCGCCGCCGAGGTCGACACCACCATCGGCAAGCTCGACGCCCTGGCCCAGGCCGTCGACAGCGCGATGGCGGCGGCGCGCGGCGCCGACGGCAAGGTCGCGCAGTCCTTCGGCGGCTGATCCGCCCGACACCACGGAACGGCCCGTTCGATCCTCCGATCGGACGGGCCGTCTCGTTTCGAGGGGATCAGACCGGCGCGGGGGCCTCGGCCCCGACGTAGCGCAGTTCCTCCGGCGTCGCGACCATGTGCACGGTCGTCTCGCCGGAGGTGGTCCGCACGGTCACGCGGTTGGCGGTCTCCTCGTCCTCGACCAGCGTGACATCCGGCTCGAAGCCGGCGATCGCCGCGGAATCGTGCGCGCGCAGCACCACGACGGTCGCATCGGAATAGTGCCCGCTGGGCGGTATCCCGTCGAATACGACCATGGTCGCGAAACGGTAGGAACCGGCCTGCTGTGATCCCGCCGACCACGTGGCCAGCGTCAGAGCCTGTGGCGTGTCGACGTATTCGAGCATGGGCCGCCATTCGTCGTGGCGGGTGGTGTGCACGACCACGCTGGCGTCCAACGCGATCGCCCGCAGGATGACCTGTTTGGCGACCAGCGGCGAACCGATGATCTCGACGCGGTGCACATGCCGTCCGACCAGCGGCAACGCCACGCCCTGCCCGGATTCGTCGGCCCCGATCAACTGGCCGCAGCCCGCGATCGGCATCGGCACGTCGTCCAGCGCGTCGGGCTCGCCGAGGTAGCGCTGCAACGGCAGGGTGGGCACGCCCGCGCCCACCGGCAGACTGAACAGCAGGGCGCGGCGCTGTTTGCCGGGCAGTGGCCGCAGTCCCGCCGAACGCAGGTCGACCGGGGCGTCGCGGGTGGTGAATCGCGCGGTCGCGGTGACCGCGATCGGCGCGGGCTGCGCGGATCGGCCGTGTTCACCGTGGTCGGCGCGCTGCATCCGCACGGTGACGGTGGTCGCGACGGTGGGGGTCGACCAGATCTCGGCGATGCCGCGCGGTTCGAGCGCGGCCGGGGTCATCCGGTAGCTGGTGTGGTGGATGTCGTCGTGGACCAGACTGTGCGGCGTCTCGGTGAGTTCGTCGGTCGGGACGCCGTTGGTGAGTTGGCCGACCGCCTGGGTGATCTCGGCCGCCGAGAGCACCGCGGCCGAGAGTCCGCGCGCGGCCAACCGGTTGGCGACGCGGCGGGTGGCGACGATGGCCGCGCGCAGGGTGCCGGTGGCCCCGCCGCCGCGGCTCTCGACCGCCCCCGCGTTGGCCAGCGGGTCCAGGCGCAGCACCACCCACACCGTGCGGTGGGCGACGGCGGGCAGCGGCCCGAGGATGCTCTCGTAGGCGCGGGCGACCGCGCCGGTCCCGGAACTGCGCGATCCGGTGCTGATGACGTCGATGGCCGCGAGTCGGATGTCGAACTGGTCCAGGCAGCGCGCGATCTCGGGCAGCGGGAGCATGTCGTCGCCGAGCAACGCGGTGGGGCTGAGTCGGGCCACCGTGCGCGGTTGGGCCTCGATGCGCAGCATGGTCAGCAGGCGGGCCCCGTCCCAGCGCATTCCGTAGACGCCGCCCTCGGGCAGCGGGACGTCGAACGGCGCGTGTTGAACAACCGAGGAATTATTGCGGAACGATTGCCACCGGAACGTGAATTCGCGAGCGATCCAGGCGGCCAGATTGATTCGGCGAAATGGCGTCAGTGCCGCCGCGACCACCACGACGGCCACGATCACCGGCACATACCATTGCGCGACGAATATCCGCACGAGGAAGGCGAATACCGCCGCCACCACCAGGGACGGCACCACCAGCCGCAACGGCAGCACCCGGTCCAGCCAATAGTCGTTCGACCGTAAACGCGTTGTCGGCGCGAACGTATCGGAATTGTCGGACGGACCGCCGGATGCCCCGTGCGCGGTGGAGGTCATGCGCTCATCATGGACCGAACTCGCCGGGGTTCGCTACTCTGAGCCGAGCGTGATCGTCGGCGATCGCGTATTCGAGGTGGTTCCCGACCACCGTGAGTTCTCGAGTACGGAGGCGTGCGTGCCCGCGCAATTGACCACCCGCGCCCAGGTCAACGGTTACCGATTCCTGCTCAAGCGCTACGAGCACGCCCTGGTGCGCCGCGATGTGCGGATGCTGCACGATCCGATGCGCTCGCACGTGCGCTCCCTGGTGGTGGGCGCGGTGCTGGGCATCCTGGTGGTCGCGGGCGCGGCGATCATGGCCTTCCTGCGACCGCAGGGCGCGGTGGGCGACGCCAAGATCGTGATGGCCAAGGACTCCGGCGCGCTCTACGTCGTGGTGGGCGACACCCTGCATCCGGTGCTCAACCTGGCCTCCGCGCGGTTGATCTCCGGTTCGACGGCCTCCCCGTCCACGGTCAAGGACAGCAAGTTGACCATGCCGAGAGGTCCGCTGCTCGGCATCCCCGGCGCACCCGCCGCCCTGCCGGGTTCGGCCGACGGCGACCGGGCCGTCTGGACCTTGTGCGACAAGGTGCCCTTGTCGGCCTCGGGGACGGCAGCGGGGGCGCGCGGCGTGAGCACCACCGTCATCGCCGGTGCGTTGGACGACTCCGCGGGCAATGCCCGCCCGATCGGCGCCGACCGTGCCGCGCTGGTCACCCACGCGGGCAAGACCTACCTGGCCTACGACGGCAAACGCGCCGAACTGGACCCGAAGGATTCGGTGCTGATCCGCTCGCTCGGCCTGGCGGGCCGCACGGCCGCCCCCGTCGGGAGCGCGCTGCTCAACTCCCTGGAACCGGTGCCGCCGCTGGCCGCCCCGCGCATCGACCGACTCGGCGAACCCGGTCCCGGCAAGCTCGCGGAGATCCCGGTCGGCGGTCTGATCCGGGTGCGCGGCGTCGGGGCCGAGGAACTCTACGTCGTGCTCGCCGACGGCGTGCAGTCGGTGAGCCCGTTCGCCGCCGAGGTCATCCGCAACGCCAATTCCCAGGACATGGACGACATCAGGACGGTGCCGCCGGACCGCATCGTCGGCGTCCCGGTCGTCGCCGGACTGCCGATCCAGTCCTTCCCCGGCCCGATCCCGACGCTGCTGTCCGCCGACGAGGATCCGGTCACCTGCGTGTCCTGGTCGCGCGGCAAGGACGACGCGAGCGCCGCCGTCACGATGCTGGCGGGCCGGGAACTGCCGCTGCCCGACGGCGTGAACCCCGCGGTGCCCGCGAGCGCGGACGGGTCCGGCGACCGGATCGATGCCGTCTACGTCAAACCCAGCAGCGGCGAATTCGTGCGCTCGATCGGCATGACGCCGGGCGCGATGGCCAGCGGCCCGCTGTTCTACCTGGCCGACACCGGTATCCGCTACGGCATCCCGGACGCGGCGACCGCGCAGATCCTCGGCCTCAACGATCCGAAACCGATGCCCAAGCCGATCATCGAGGCACTGACCCCCGGCCCGACCCTGTCCAGGCAGGACGCGCTGATGAGCCACGACAGTCTGCCGCAGTGCCCCGATTCGGGCGCGCAGGCCGCGACCTGCGCGCAACAGGTGGCCGCGCCCGCCAAGTGACCGGCGCGGCCGCCGCTCAGCGCAGCGTGGCCAGCACGCCTTCCAGCGCGTTGCGCATGTCGGCGGCCTCGATGCGCATCAGCACCTCGGCGTCCACCTGCGCCAGATCGATGGATTCGTCGGTGGCCAACCGGAATTCGCGCTCCTCCTCGGCCGCCTCGATGACGTTGCGGATGAACCGGCCGTTGCCCGCGAGGTCGACGGCGCGCCGCTTCTCACCGCTCTGGTCGACCACGCTGCGCTCGTAGAGCGCGGCGCAGGCCACCTCGAGTTGACGCTGGGCGTCCGCGGAGACCTCGGAATCGCGTTTGCGCGCGATGAATTGACCGATGCGGCCCAGTTCCTCGGGGGTGTAGGAGTCGAACTTGACCCGCTTGGCGAAGCGCGAGGCCAGACCGTCGTTGGCGGCGAGGAAGCGATCGATCTCGCCGTCGTACCCGGCGATGATCACGATCAGTCGGTCGCGGTCGTTCTCCATCCGCGCCAGCAGGGTGTCCACCGCTTCGCGGCCGAACGCGTCGCCGCCGGACAGGCCGGTCTGGATCAGGGTGTAGGCCTCGTCGACGAACAGCACACCGTCCATCGCGGAATCGATCAGCGCGTTCGTCTTGATGGCCGTACTGCCCAAATGCTCGCCGACGAAATCCGCGCGCTTGGCCTCCACGAGTTTGTCGGTTTTCAATAAACCCAACCCGCAGTAAATTTTCGCCACCACGCGGGCGATCGTCGTCTTACCGGTTCCCGGCGGGCCGGTGAACGCCAGGTGTTGTCCACGTGGCGTACTGGCCATTCCCTTGTCGGCGCGAATCGTCGCCAATTGCGCGCTCGCCTGGAGTTTGGCCACCTGGGTCTTCACCCCGGCCAGGCCGATCTGCTCCTCGAGTTCGGCGCGCGCGGTCTCGAGCAGGCGCTTGGCGCGGTCGCCGCGCTCCTCGCTCTCGATCTGCTCGGCGGTGGGCGCGGAGGCCGGGTCCCAGCGGTCGGTGCGCGCGTCGATGAGTTCCTTGGAGGTCACCGTGATCCGGTACTTGCGGTCGCGCATGGCCAGGGTGTTGGCCTCGAAATCCGGCGCCTCGGAGAAGACCTTCTCGAACAGCGCCTGGGCCTCGTCCTCGCGGCCCATCTCGCGCAGGCACAGGCCGCGGCAGAACCGCGCGGTCGTCGCCGCGGTCGGGATCGGGCCCGTCTCGGCGGCCTCCATCCGCCGGATCGCCTCGCCGAACAGGCCGAGTTGCGCGCACGCGGTGCCGACCATGACGTGCGCGCCCGACGCCAGATAGTTGTCGTCCCAACCAGGCGAACCCGCCAGCACCGTCATCACATCGGGCCAGCGCTGGGTCGTGTAGTGCAGCAGGCCGCGCACGTACGCGCAGATCCGGTCGTCGATCTCCTTCTCCGCGGTCGAGACCTGACCGGCGCGGAAGGCGTCGAGTTCGTCGAGGACCCGTTCGGCCTCGTCGTATTCGCCCTCCGAGATCAACTGGCCCGCCTGGGCCAACCAGATCTCGGTGTAGGTGGCCAGCGGGTAATCGATGTACTGGCCCACCACGAACCGGCCCGACAGCGCCCGCGGGCCAAGGCCGAGGCGGCGCTGCTCGCGGTAGAGCGTGCTGGTACTGGTCTTGTACAGGTTGAAGATCACCTCGCCGGTGATCTCGCCCGCCGCGGCCCGGCCCAGCCAGGCGTCGCACATGCCGGGGTCCCACTCCGTCGCGCGCTGGAAGGCGAGCTTGGCGTAGTCCAGGTCCCGCACCGACTCCTGGCCATCGATAGCCATGCCCAATGACAAGACGCCCGCGTCGAAGGCACGCTGTGCTTGGCGGTTACCGCTCATGCAGGTGAACCCCTAAAACCTGTGAATTGTGCTATTTCTCGCTCAGCATACCGGCTGCCGTGCGCACGATTCTTCGATAAATTGTGACCGCCGCAGTACACCGAGAGCTGTGATCGTAGGGAGTTCTGCAACCCGTGACGGAATCGTCCACCGCCGGCCCCGTGGCCGTCGACCCCGAATTGTGCCGCGTCTCGGTGATCGGAGGGAACACCCAACTCGACGTCGGCCTGCCGGCGACCGTGCCGATCGTGGCGTACATCACCGATCTCGTCCGGTTGATCGATTCCCGCAACCCGGATCTGTCCGAGAACGACGACGGCGCCCCGCCGACCACCCAGCACTGGACCCTCGCCCGGGTCGGCCGCGACCCCATCCCGCCGCACCAGACACTGGTCGAGGCAGAGGTTTTCGACGGTGAGATGTTGGTGCTGCGCGCGGTCGCCAGCAAGGAGGCCCCCGCGCTGTTCGACGACGTCATCGACGCGGTCGCCCGCCTCGGCGTCGACGAACAGCACGGATGGTCGGCGCGCTCGGCCCGCTGGACCGGGCTGATCGCGGGACTGATCGCCGTCCTCGCGGCACTGGGATTGCTGCTGGTGGACAAGGGAACCGGCTTCGCCACCGGTTTCATCGCCCTCGGCGCGGGACTGCTCGCGGCGGGCGCGTCGGTGATCGTCGCGCGCCGCTACGCCGAACAGCAGTTGACCGCGATCATCGTGGGCCTCTACGCGATCGTGCTGTTGGGCGCGAGCGCGGCGCTGCTCACACCGGGCGCGCTGGGCGCGCCCCACCTGTTGTTCGCCTGCGTCGCGGCCATGGCGGCGGCGCTGGTGATCTTCGCCGCGGCGCGCGCCGGATCGATGGTCACCGCCGCCGTGGTGACGGGGACCACAGTCGTCGGCATCGCCGCCGCGGTCCGGATGATCTGGGATTTCGAGACTTCCGTCATCGCGGGCGGCGTGCTGATCGCGGGCTTGGTGATGATCACCATGTCGCCGCGGATGGCGGTCGCCGCCGCGCGCCTGCCGGTCCCGCCCGTGCCCACCGCGGGCGGGGCGATCGACCCCGCCGATCACGAACCCCGGCCCACCATCGCCGACATCGGCGCGATCGGCGCGACAGCGCTGCCCTCGGCGGCGGGTCTGGAACAGCGCGCGCACGCCGCCAACCAGTTCCAGTCCGGCATGCTGCTCTCGGCGGCGGTGCTCACCACGGGCGGCGCGATCCTCGCGGCCGACCTGCTGGGCTCGGCGCGCTGGCAGGGGCAGGTCCTCGCCGCGATCATCGCGATCGTGCTGTGCCTGCGCGGTCGCGCCTACGCCGATCTGGCCCAGGCCACCGTGCTGATCGGGGCGGGCATCGTCACCGGGATGACGTTGGTGCTGGGAATGGCGGTGGCCCAAGAGGATTGGCGTGTCATCGGCGCGAGCATCCTGCTCGGTCTCGGCGCCGCGGTCGTCGGCTTCGGCGTGGTCGGCCCGCACACGGAGGTGTCCCCGGTGGTGCGGCGCGCCATCGAACTGTTCGAGTACCTGTTGATCGTGCTGATCGTGCCGCTGGTGCTGTGGGTCATGGACATCTACTCGGCCGCCCGCAACCTGACGTTCTGAGCGGTGATGGACCTATCCGCAACCCGAACCCGCAGGCTCGTCGGCATCCTGGCCGCGGGCGCGGTCCTCGGCCTGTGGACCGCGGCCACCCCGGCGCACGCCGTGCCCGCACCGGTGGTCGACGACCGCGCGCTCGGCCCGGCCCTCGAGATCAGCGGGCTCAACGGCCCGCCGGAGAAGACCGAACAGCGCGCGCTGTGCGTCGAACCGTTCCTGTCCGGCGAGGCGCCGCGCGACGCGCCGCTGTCGCAGCGCCTGCTCGATCTGCCCGCGGCCTGGCAGTTCAGCCGCGGCGCCGGACAACTGGTGGCCGTCATCGACACCGGCGTCAGCCGCCATCCCCGCCTACAGGTCCGGCCGGGCGGCGATTTCGTCGTCGCGGGCGGCGACGGCACCGAGGACTGCGACGGCCACGGCACCTTGGTCGCGGGCCTGATCGCCGGGCGGCCGAGCCCCGAGGACGGATTCTCCGGCGTCGCGCCCGAGGCCGAGATCCTGGCCATCCGACAACTCAGTCTGCAATTCGAGGCCGCCGACCGGCGCGGGCGCGACGAACCGGGCAAGGTGTCCTCCGGCGGCTACGGCAACGTGCTCACCATGGCGGGCGCGGTCGTGCGCGCCGTCGACTCCGGGGCGACGGTGATCAACATCTCCGAGGTGTCCTGCACCCCGGCCGGCTACGACTCCGCCGACGGTGCGCTGGGGGCCGCGGTGAAGTACGCGGCCGACCGCAACGTCGTCGTGGTCGCCGCGGCGGGCAACCTGGACCAGAGCGTGTGCGCCGAACAGAACGAATCCGGCTGGAGCGGTGTGCGGACCGCGGTCAGCCCGGCCTGGTTCACCCCGCACGTCCTCGCCGTGGCCTCCACCGACCCCGACGGCGCGACCTCGCCGTTCTCCATCCACGGCCCCTGGGTGGGCATCGCCGCGCCGGGACGCGCGATCGTGTCGCTGGACAGCAAACCCGGCGGCGTCGGCCTGGTCAACGCCCAGCGCGGTGAGCAGGGCGTCTCCACCATCGACGGCACCAGTTTCTCCGCCGCCTACGTCTCCGGCCTGGCCGCGCTCGTGCGGGCGCGCTTCCCGGAACTGTCCGCGGCGCAGGTCATCGAACGCATCCAGCGCACCGCGCACAATCCGGGCACCGGCCGCGACGACAGCGTCGGCTACGGACTCATCGACCCGGTGGCCGCGCTGACCGCGCAACTGCCCGCCACCGCCCCGCACCTGCAAGCCGATGTGCCGCGGATGTTCCCGGCCCCGCCGATCGATCCCGGCCCCGACCCGCTGCCCCGGCGGGTCGCCACCATCGGCTCACTCACCCTGCTGGCCCTGCTCGGTATCGGCTATCTCGCCTCGATCCCGTTCCGCCGCCGCGCCGCCGAGACCGTCGACGACGAATTCGGCACCCAGCGCTCCTCCGCTCCGGAAGGACGGTAGCCATGCCCACCGAAGGTTTCGTGCGCAGGCCGCGCATCGCCCCGCCGCGCGCGCCCGGCGGCGAGGTGACGCTCAACGCGCCCCCGGAACTGCAGCGCAACATCCCGCCCAGCCTGCTGATGCGGCTGTTGCCGGTGGTCATGGTGGTCGCGGTGGTCGGCATGATCGCGATGATGGTCATGATGGGGCGCAACCTGCTCGCCAACCCGTTCATGATGATGTTCCCGATGATGATGCTCATGTCGATGTTCGGCATGATGATGTCGATGCGCGGCGCGGGTGGCCCCAAACGCGCCGCCGAACTCAACGAAGAACGCAAGGACTACTTCCAGTACCTCGACCAGGTCCGCAAGGAAGTCCGCAAAACCGGTGTGGCGCAGTTGAAGTCGTTGCACTGGAGTCATCCCGAGCCCGCCGACCTGAACTCGGTGGTCGGAACCAGGCGGATGTGGGAGCGCCGCCCCAACGACCCCGACTTCGGACACATCCGCGTCGGCGTCGGCAGCCATCGTCTCGCCACCAAACTCGCCCGCCCCGAGACCGGCCCGCTCGAGGATCTGGAACCGGTGTCCACGGTCGCGCTGCGCCGTTTCGTCCGCACGCATTCGGTGGTGCACGGCCTGCCCACCGCGATCTCGCTGCGCGCCTTCCCCGCCATCAACATCGAAGGCGACGCCGAGGACGCGCGGATGCTGGTGCGCGCCATGCTGCTCGAATTCGTCACCTTCCACGGACCCGACCACTCCGCGGTCGCCATCATCTGCGCCGACCCCGATTCCCCGGACTGGTCCTGGGCCAAATGGCTTCCGCACCTGCAACATCCGGTCGACCGCGACGCGCTCGGCCCGGCCAGGATGCTGTACCGGTCGCTGGCCGAACTGGAGACCTCGATGTCGGCGGAACTGCTCGAGCGCGGTCGATTCATGCGCAACGCCCAGCCCACCGCCGGACGAATCCACCTGCTGGTCATCATCGACGACGGGTACGTCAGCGGTTCGGAGCGGATCGTCAGCGACGCGGGCCTGGACTCGGTGACCGTGCTCGACCTCACCGCCCCGCAGACCGGCCTTGCCGTGCGCCGCGGCCTGCAACTCGTCGTCGCCGACGGCATGGTGGCCGCGAAATCCGCGGCGGGCACCGAGAAATTCGCGGTCAGCGACACCGTCACCCTGGCCGAAGCGGCCAGTGCCGCCAGGGCGCTCGCGCGTTTCCGGGTCGCCACCGCCGCCCAGATCGTCAGCCTCGGTGACGAATCGCGCGCCGTGCCGGGGCTGCTGGAACTGCTCAAGGTGCCCGACGCCGCCCAGATCGATCCGGCCACCGTGTGGCGGCCGCGCACCGACCGCGAACGACTACGCGTCCCCATCGGCATCACCCCCGACGGCACGCCCGTCGAGATCGACATCAAGGAGTCGGCCGAGAACGGCATGGGCCCGCACGGCCTGTGCATCGGCGCGACCGGTTCCGGAAAATCCGAATTCCTGCGCACCCTGGTGCTGTCCATGGTGACCACGCACTCCCCGGACCAACTCAACATGGTCCTGGTCGACTTCAAGGGCGGCGCGACCTTCCTCGGGTTGGAGTCCCTCGCCCACGTCGCGGCGGTGATCACCAACCTCGAAGAGGAGATCGCCCTGGTCGACCGCATGAAGGACGCGCTGTCGGGCGAGATGACCCGGCGGCAGGAACTGCTGCGCTCGGCCGGAAACTTCGCCAACGTCACCGAATACGAGCGCGCCCGCGCGGCGGGCGCGCAACTCGACCCGCTGCCCGCGCTGTTCATCATCGTCGACGAGTTCTCCGAACTGCTCTCGCAGAAACCGGATTTCGCCGACCTGTTCGTCATGATCGGTCGCCTCGGCCGCTCGCTGCGCGTGCACCTGCTGCTGGCCTCGCAGCGTCTCGAGGAGAACAAGCTGCGCGGCCTGGACTCGCACCTGTCCTACCGGATCGGGCTGCGCACCTTCTCCGCCAACGAGTCCCGCGCCGTGCTCGGCATCACCGACGCCTACCACCTGCCCAGCGTGCCCGGCTCCGGCTACCTCAAGAGCGACGCCGACGATCCGCTGCGCTTCAACGCCTGCTATGTCTCGGGCGCTTACCAGTCGCCCGCCGGCGGCGCGCGGACCCGCACCCAGGACGGTCGCCGCGTCCACGGGCAGTCACCGGTCGTGTTCACCGCCTCGCCGGTACAGATCACCGCGCCGCCCCCCGTGGAGGAGACGCCGCGGCCCCGGCCCGGCCTGCCGGATCTGCCGCCCCCGCCCGGCGCGCCCGAACCCGAGGAGACGCCCGCGGCGGGCGCGCTGCCCGAAACCGTGCCCAAGACACTGCTCAACGTCGTCGTGGAGCGACTGCGCGGCCACGGCAGACCCGCCCACGAGGTGTGGCTGGCCCCGCTGGACGAATCCCCGTCGGTGGACATGCTGCTGCCCGACCCCGACTGGCGGTCGGCGGTCAACCGGCACGGACAACTGTGGCTCCCGCTCGGCGTCATCGACAAGCCCTACGAACAGCGGCGCGACGTCCTCGTCGTCGACCTGTCGGCCGGGCAGGGGCACCTCGCGGTCGCGGGCGGACCGCAGGCGGGCAAATCGACCGCCCTGCGCACCGTCATCATGGCCGCCGCCGCCACCCACACCCCCGAACAGGTGCAGTTCTACTGCCTGGACTTCGGCGGCGGCACCCTCGCGAGCGTCGCCGAACTGCCGCACGTCGGCTCGGTCGCGGGCCGCATGGACGTCGACCGCATCCGCCGCACCGTCGCCGAACTGACCACCTTGCTGCGCCAACGCGAGGAACGCTTCCGCGAACTCGGCATCGAATCCATCCAGGAGTTCCGCAAACGCAAAGCCCAGGCGGCCCGGTTGGATCCGGCGGCACGCGCGGCCGACCCGCTCTCGGAGGACCACTTCGGCGACGTCTTCCTCGTGATCGACGGGTGGGCCACGATCCGCGCGGAATTCGACATCCTCGAACCCGCGCTCAACGGACTGGCTGCGCAGGGCCTGTCCTACGGCATCCACCTGATGATCGCGGCGAACCGGTGGGCCGAGATCCGGCCCGCCGTCAAGGACCTCATCGGCACCCGACTGGAACTGCGCCTCGGCGACCCCAGCGACTCCGACATGGACCGCCGCACCGCCGTGCTCGTACCGGTCGGTCGCCCCGGCCGCGGTCTGACCGCCGACAAACTACATATGCTCGTCGCCCTGCCGCGGCTGGACTCCAATTCCGACCCGGCCACCCTCCCCGAGGGGCTGGCCGCGGCCCGCGCCCAATTCGCCCAGCTCTACGGCGACCGGCGCGCGCCGGCCGTCCGCATGCTGCCCGCCCGCGTCCCGCGCGAGGTCGTGCTGGCCGAAGCCGAGCGGCGTGGCATCGTCACCGACGCCACCCACGTCGTCGTCGGCCTCGGCGAGAACGAACTCGCCCCGATCGTGCTGGACTTCGACGCCCAACCGCACCTCATGGCGTTCGCCGACGTCGAGAGCGGCAAGACCACGCTGCTGCGCAACGTCGTCCTCGGCATCGCCGAGAACTCCACCGCCGATCAGGCGCGCGTCATCCTCATCGATTACCGCCGCACCATGCTCGGCATCCTCGAGGGCGACCAGCTCGCCGGCTACTCCACCTCGGCGCAGACCTCCTTCGCCATGATCAAGGAAGTGGCGGGCTACCTGACCAAACGCATCCCTGGCTCCGACATCACCCCGCAGCAGTTGCGGGAGCGCAGTTGGTGGACCGGCCCGGAGATCTACATCGTCGTCGACGACTACGACATGGTCGCCACCAGTTCGGGCAATCCGCTCGAACCGCTGCTGGAATTCCTGCCCCAGGCGCGCGACATCGGCATGCACCTGGTGGTCGCCCGGCGCTCCGGCGGCGCGAGCCGCGCCCTCTACGACCGGATCCTCGGCGCGATGAAGGACCTCTCGGTGGACGCGCTGCTGATGTCGGCCCCCAAGGACGAGGGCAAACTGCTCGGCGACGTCCGTTCGGCGAGGTTGGCGCCGGGCCGCGGCACGCTCGTCTCGCGCGCCCGCGACAACGAGATGGTGCAGATCAGCTATCTGGCGCCGGAGTGAGCGAACCGGTCGCGCGCCCTGATCGGTTGCGTCCGATCATGATCGGCGCGCGGACACCGCCGCGCGTCCGCACCCCGATTCCGTACTGTGCGGAGCCCCCGTCGAACTGGTCGTTCGGTCACGAACGGCGTTGATATAGCTCAGGTAACGAAGTGTGCGCTACCTGCTTTTTCCGGGCCGGTATCGCTTGACAGGACCCTCGAGAGGTTTATTGTAAGGATCGTCCTGATCCGGTGTTGTGCGGCTATGAACGGCGAGGCAACGTGGCAGGTTCGGATTCATCTACGGTCGTCATGACCCTCCCCGGCGCATCGCGGTGCGCCGACACCACGGCGCAGCCCGCGACTTCCGGGCTACTGCCCACCTCCGATCTGCTCGTGCGAGCGTGTCGGGGGCACCGGGTGATCGGCGGTCCGCTGCTGTGGTTCGCCCGCGATCTCGCGGTGCTGCACGAGAAGCGGCTGGTCGGGCGGGGCGGATCGATCGACACCCGTCCCGCGGTCCTGCTCGAAATCGAGCGCCGCAGAGCCGAGTTGGTGATGGCCGTCGACGACTGGGTGGCGCGCAACATCCCCCAGCATCGACTCGGTGCCACCCTGCACACCGAGACCGTCGGCTCGGTCCTGGACAGACTCGCCGAATCCTCGGTGCGCGCCCACCACGCGCTGATGACCCTCGACGCGCACGACGATCTGCTGCACGGCGCATGGCACCATCTGGCCGAATTGGCCGACGCCTACGACGATCTCGTGCGCGACGTGCTCGCCGGACGGCGGCGGCTGCCCGAATGGTGAACCGCGGCGGGCTGTTCCGCCGCGGTACGGTTCGATGACCGCCACCCCCGGGTAGCGCGGCCGACCCTCAGTGGTAGCGGCGGTGATCGACGCCGAAGTCGTCGGCGACGGTCGCCGCGAGCTCCACGTACGCGCGCTTGGCCTGCTTGCTCAGCCGGTGCAGATCGATCTCCGCGCCCTCGGACAGATGCGAGTCGTACGGGATGATGTGCACCGCACGGCACCGGGACAGGAAGTAGTTCCGCAGGTCCTGGATGCCGACATTCGGTGAACCCTCGCGCGGCAGGTTGATCACCACCACCGCGTTGCGGACCAGATGGTCGTGACCGTGCAGCGACAGCCAGTCCAACGTCGCCGCCGCGCTGCGCGCGCCGTCGATCGCCGCCGAGGAGACCAGCACCAGCGAATGCGCCAGATCCAGCACGCCGGTCATCGCCGAATGCATCAGACCGGTGCCGCAGTCGGTGAGGATGATGTTGTAGTAGCGCTGCAGGATTCGCGCGACGGCGCGGTACTCCTCGTCGCTGAACGCCTCCGACGCCGCCGGATCACGTTCGCTGGCCAGCACTTCCAACCTGCTGGTGGCCTGCGAGGTGTGCCGTCGGACATCGGAGTACCGCTCGATCACCGGGTCCAGCAACAGATCGCGCACCGTCGAACGCGTCTGCAACGAGACCCGCTGCGACAGGGTGCCGAAGTCGGGGTTGGCGTCCACCGCGATCACCCGGTCACCGCGCACCGAGGCGAAGATCGAGCCGAGACCCATGGTGGTCGTGGTCTTCCCGACGCCGCCCTTCAACGACAGCACCGCGATGCGGTAGTCACCGCGCACCGGTTGCCGGATGCGTGCCACCAGTTCCTGTAGGCGTCGCTCCTCCGCCGACATCCCGGGGTTGATCGACCCGCCCGACACGTGGTGGACCGCCTTGCGCCATCCCGAACCCGGCGACTTCTTCGCCCGGCGCACCGGCACATCGTCCAGTGATGGCGGGGCGCCCGGTGGTCCGCCCTGCGGCGGGCCGACCCGAGGGCCTGCGGGCGCTCCCTGGTTCCACCCCGGCGACGGGCCGTCCGGTTGACGTGTGAACGGACTCGGCGCGACGAAACCGCCCTGCTCACCCGCCTGCTGCGCGAACACATTCGGATCGCGCCGTTCTCCCGGAGCCGGGGTGTCGCTCACCGGCGCGCGCGGCGCGGCGGACGGCTGTGCGTAGCCGTCCCAGCGCTGCGCGGACGGGTCACCCTGCGGCGGGCACGCATTCCAGCCCGCGCCCTGATCGGGACCGCTCTGCGGGGCGGGCGAATTCCACCCTGTCCCGGATTGGCCTGTGTTCCAGCCGGATTGGTCGGGTGATCCCGGAATGTGCTGCAAGCCGGTGAATCCTGGTCCGGGCGGTCGAGAGCCCGTGCCGTGCATCGGATTCGGCCCGGACTGATCCACGCCCCGAGTGGGTGCGGCGGTGCCGTGGGCCGGGGTTCCGCCCGGCCCGGCCTCGTCCTGGGCGACCGGACCGTACGGCGAGTTCTGCCTCGCGCCGGCTGCACCCTGGGTCGGGTCGGCCTGTTCGGTGCCGTAGGGCGCGCGTTGATCCGGCCCGTAGGCGGGATTCGCCTGCCCGGTGCCGTAAGACTGCTGCTCGGCCGGACCGCCGTACGGCGTCGGCTCGCTGACCCCGTACGGACGCTGGTCCTGCCCGCCGGGGCCGTAGGCGGGATTCGAGTGCTCGGCATCGAAGGACGGACGCTGACCGGAATCGGTGCGGCCGTACGGGTTCGGCTGGTCGGTTCCGTACGGTGTCCGCTGCTCCGGCGCGGCGCGATCGGTGACCGGCCCGTAGGGGGAGTTCTCTACCGGGGCGCTCGGGCCGTGGGCGGGCGGCTGCCCGTGCGGCGAGTGCTGTTGCGGCGCATCGCGATCCGTGATCGGGCCGTACGGAGAATTCGGGATCGGGCCGGATTGTCCGTCGGTGCCGTCGGACGTGGACCGTTGCGTCCGGGCGGGTGCGGGCGAATCCGACTGCGAGGCGGTGCCGTTGACCGTATCGGCGCTCGGTCCGCCGGTGGGCGGCGTCAAGCGGTGCCGACCGCCCGACGACGGAACCGGCGGGTACTGCGCGGCCGCGTTCGGATCGGCGTAGACCGGGCCGTTCGCCTCGTCCCGGTCGGCCGTGTCGCGCGCGTCCGGCGCCGAGGGGCCACCGGCGGTCGCGGGCTCCGAACCGGCCGAACCCGTGGTGCGCGCACCACCGCCCTGCTCGAGGGGCGGGAGCCGATCCGGCGGAACGGGGCCGCGCGCGGGCGTCTGCTCGGTCGAGTGGACGTCGGGCGCGTCACCGACTCGATCGGCGGGCGCCTGCGGAATCTCGGGATTTCTCGGCGTGGCGGGAGCGGGCCCCAGCCACGCGGGAACCTGGCTGCCGGTCTGTCTCGCGGTATCGGAATCCACACCGGCAGCAGGGCTTTCACCGACACTGGCGCGTTCCGCGGGCGCGGCCCCCTCGGCGGCGGAACGTGCCGCCGCGCCGTCGTCGACCCCGCTGTCACGCTCGACACTCACACGTCGGTCGGCGTCGGTGGACGTTCGGTCGGCCGAACCTCCCGCGGACCCACCCGTCGCGGGCGGGTCGGCGGCCGCCCGCCGACCGCTGTCCGCGGCGGTCCGGTCCTCGACCGGGGCCGACGGAGAGGTGCCGGTGGTCGAAGGCGCATCCCTTGTCGGGCGTTCACCCACGGAGCGACGTCCGGTCGTCGCGGACGGCGCGAGCCAAGGCGGCGGCCCATCGATGTCGCGCGGTCGCGGTTCGGTCTCGGGCACGGTGGGCGACGTCGAACCCGACGACGCGGACTCCACGGGACGACGGCGCGGTTCGGGTGCGCGGCCCTCGCTCGCCGGACGCTCGTCGCCGGGCGAATCCGGCAGCGGTGTCCGCGCCCGCTCGGGCGTGACAGGGGAGTCGGGGAGCGGCCGCCCGGCCTGCGCCGGCCCTTGGTCACCCCGGGTGGGGCTTTCGGGCAGCGGCGGACGCTGAGCGGTGGGGGAGTCCGGGAGCGGGGGAGACGCCGCGCGCCGGTGTTCTCCGCCGCCGAGGGGATCTGCCCTTGCGGTGTGGCGGGCGAATCCGGCAGAGGTGTCCGAGCGGTTCGGTCGGGGCCGTCCGAGAGCGGCCCGGGCGGTGCGTCCGGAAGGGGTGTTCTGCCCGCCCGAGCGGGGCCGTCCGCGGGTGGTGCTTCCGGCAGCGGGGGGCGGCCGGCGCGGGCGGGGGCATCCGGGAGCGGGGGGCGTTGGGAGGACGGTGGGGCGTCGGGGAGCGGCGGACGGCTGGTGGCGGACTCGGCGGGGCGACCGCGCTCGGGAGCCTCGGGCAGCGGCGGGCGTTCGGGGAGCGGGGGGCGGCGGTCCGCGGGGGCGGAGGACCCGGCGTTGTCGTCGGCGGCCGTGGGGCGCGGGGCGGCGGGCAGGTCCGGGCGTTGGCGCTGGACGCGGGTGGTCGCCTCGGTGGGGTCGATCTCGTCGGGGTGCGGCCTGGGCCCCAGCGGTTGGAAGCCGGCGGAAGGGCTGCCCGGCTGACGGGTGGGCAGGCCGGACCCGGTGTCGCCGCGCTGCGCGGGGCGGGGTGGCTGGCTCGCGGGCTGCCCGTGCGGGTCCGCCTGCTCGAGGCGCGGGCCGCCGGGTACGGATTCGCCGGGACGCGGGCCTCCCGTGCCGGGACCTTCCTGCGGGCCGCCCGTTCGCGGGCCACCAGGGGGGAAACCCTCGTGCGGACCGCCGCCGCGGAAATCTCCGCGCGGATCGCTCGCGGGGGGTCCGTCGGGACGGAGACCTTCTCGGGGTCCGCCCGATCGCGGGTCGCCGACGAACGGCTCACCAGGACGCGGCCCCTCAAGCGGACCGGATCGCGGTGGGCCGGATTGCGGCGGTATCGGCCCGGGCGGTTCCGGCTGGGACCACGAACTGCCCGCGGTGTCGCGCTCCTCGGGAGCCTGTTCCTCGGTGCGCTCGCTCTTGTCGCGACCGAACAGGCGACGCTTCTTCTCCTTGCGACCGGGGGAGTTGGGGTCCTGGCGGCTGTCGGGAGTGGCGTTGCGGCCGCGTTTGCGGCGCGGGCCGTCGTCGATGTCCTCTTCGCCGGGGAGGTTCTGGACCGGGGCCTCGTATCCACCGGTGACGTCGCTCTCCGACAGCCACGGGGGCAGCATGGGCAGGTTGTCGTTGCTGCGACTCACACTCCACCCCGCGGATCACTCGATACCGTCGCGGCCGCCGACGTGTGGGCGCGGGCCGCGTGTTCGCCGAGGAATGTACCCGGCGGGATGGGGGAGTACGCATTGGGTGCGGGGGTGGTCGGGTCGGTCGGGAACGCGCCGCGGTCGGCGGCCTCCCTGCGCTGACTCACGACATCCCCCTGCATCTACCGGCCCGGTGTCCCGACCGAGGCAAGTTTACGCGACCGGAGCCGCCCGTACGCGGCCGGACGGCGGCCGATGAACAGTGGATGAACGGACTCGAGTCACGGACGGGTTTTTGTCGCGTTCGAGACATCCGGTAAGCTGGAGCGGCGGTGCACCTACGCGCCGACTGTTTTCGTGCTTCCCGGTGGTTCGGTGACCGGTGGCCGGTAACCATGGAAGCAGACACCAGGCAATCAAACCAGGTTCGATCGGCTGTGGCCGAGCGAAGAACCGGGATCGCGGAGGACATGGCGAAGAAGGACGGGGCCATCGAGGTCGAGGGTCGAGTTGTCGAGCCGCTGCCCAATGCGATGTTCCGGATCGAGCTCGAGAACGGACACAAGGTTCTCGCGCACATCAGCGGAAAGATGCGGCAGCACTACATTCGTATCCTTCCCGAGGACCGGGTGGTCGTCGAGCTTTCGCCCTACGACCTGTCCCGCGGCCGGATCGTGTACCGCTACAAGTGAGCGCGCCCCGCGCGTTCACCCCGACGGGCCCGCCCGTCACCCCCGAAGACTTCCCCGGTCCTCGACCGGGGAAAAACTGTGTCCACACCCGGTGGACCACAACAGAGATTGGACGGACGTGAAGGTTCAGCCGAGCGTCAAGAAGATCTGCGAGAAGTGCAAGGTGATCCGCCGTCACGGTCGGGTCATGGTGATCTGCGACAACCTGCGCCACAAGCAGCGTCAGGGCTGATCGCGCCGGGGTTCGCCCCGGTCACCTGCCGAGCACCGAACGCGGTTCGGACTGGCAGCAAAACAGAAGAACTCCCAGCTCCAGCCGCACGCTGAGGGAAATCGAATCGAGGTCCGCGAGGGCCGAAGTTCGGGGCGTGTGCGCCAACCACCGGATCGGAGGCCGGTGCCCCACCAAGACGAGGGGGCGGACAGGGAGCAGACCTCCGCGACCACTAAGGAAACTGCCACATGGCACGTCTCATGGGCGTCGATCTCCCGCGCGAGAAGCGCATGGAGATCGCGCTGACCTACATCTTCGGCATCGGCCGTACCCGCTCCAAGGAGATCCTCGAGTCCACCGGCGTGAGCCCGGACCTGCGTTCGAAGGATCTGAGCGACGACGACCTGACCAAGCTCCGCGACTACATCGAGGCCTCGGAGTTCAAGGTCGAAGGCGATCTGCGCCGCGAGGTGCAGGCCGACATCCGTCGCAAGATCGAGATCGGCTGCTACCAGGGTCTGCGGCACCGCCGCGGCCTGCCGGTGCGCGGCCAGCGGACCAAGACCAACGCGCGCACCCGCAAGGGCCCGAAGCGCACCGTCGCAGGCAAGAAGAAGTAGGGATAGCGCATGCCTCCTAAGAGCAGGGCCGCGGGCCCGAAGAAGACCCAGAAGTCGCGTCGCCGGGAAAAGAAGAACGTTCCCCACGGCCACGCGCACATCAAGAGCACCTTCAACAACACGATCGTGTCGATCACCGACCCGAACGGCAACGTCATCTCGTGGGCGTCCTCGGGTCACGTCGGCTTCAAGGGCTCGCGCAAGTCGACCCCGTTCGCCGCGCAGTTGGCCGCCGAGAATGCCGCCCGCAAGGCGCAGGAGAACGGCGTCAAGAAGGTCGACGTGTTCGTCAAGGGCCCGGGCTCGGGCCGCGAGACCGCGATCCGTTCCCTCCAGGCCGCCGGCCTCGAGGTGGGCACGATCTCCGATGTCACCCCGCAGCCGCACAACGGCTGCCGTCCGCCCAAGCGGCGTCGCGTCTAGCGGGAAAGGAACAGCGAACAATGGCTCGTTACACAGGCCCCATCACCCGCAAGTCGCGTCGTCTCCGTGTCGACCTCGTCGGAGGCGACCAGGCGTTCGAGCGTCGCCCCTACCCGCCCGGCCAGCACGGCCGCGCGCGGATCAAGGAGAGCGAGTACCTGCTCCAGCTGCAGGAGAAGCAGAAGGCCCGCTTCTCCTACGGCGTCATGGAGAAGCAGTTCCGCCGGTACTACGAGGAGGCCAACCGCCTCAAGGGCAAGACCGGTGACAACCTGCTGCGTCTGCTCGAGACCCGCCTCGACAACGTCGTGTACCGCGCCGGTCTGGCGCGCACCCGTCGTCAGGCGCGTCAGCTCGTCAGCCACGGCCACTTCTCGGTCAACGGCGTGAAGGTCGACGTCCCCAGCTTCCAGGTCTCCCAGTACGACATCATCGATGTCAAGGACAAGTCGCTCGCGACCCTGCCGTTCCAGGTGGCGCGCGAGACCGTCGGCGATCGTCCGGTGCCGGGTTGGCTCCAGGTGATCCCCGGTCGCCTGCGGATCCTGGTGCACCAGCTGCCCGAGCGCGCGCAGATCGATGTGCCGCTGCAGGAACAGCTGATCGTCGAGTACTACTCGAAGTAACGCACCGCGCGAAGTAGTCGCTTCTTCGCGGCGCTGTCCTTTCCGCCGCTCCGGCGGCGGGAAGGAGATCCCATTCGTGGGCGTCAAATAGCGGGCGCCCCTACAGGAGGATGATCCACATGCTGATTTCCCAGCGTCCGACCCTGACCGAAGAGGTCGTCGCCGAGAACCGCTCGAAGTTCACCATCGAACCCCTCGAGCCGGGCTTCGGCTACACCCTCGGCAACTCGCTGCGGCGTACGCTGCTGTCCTCGATTCCGGGGGCGGCGGTCACCAGCATCCGCATCGACGGCGTCCTGCACGAGTTCACCACCGTTCCCGGCGTGAAGGAGGATGTCACCGACATCATCCTGAACCTGAAGGGTCTGGTCGTGTCCTCGGAGGAGGACGAGCCGGTGACGATGTACGTGCGCAAGCAGGGACCGGGTTCGGTGAGCGCGGGCGATATCGTCCCGCCCGCCGGCGTCGTGGTGCACAACCCGGACATGCACATCGCCACCCTGAACGACAAGGGCAAGCTCGAGATCGAGCTGGTCGTCGAGCGGGGTCGCGGTTATGTCCCGGCGGTGCAGAACAAGGCTTCCGGCGCGGAGATCGGCCGGATCCCGGTGGATTCCATCTACTCCCCGGTGCTCAAGGTGACCTACAAGGTCGAGGCCACCCGTGTCGAGCAGCGCACCGACTTCGACCGTCTCATCCTCGACGTGGAGACCAAGAACTCCATCAGCGCGCGGGACGCGCTCGCCTCGGCGGGCAAGACCCTGGTCGAACTGTTCGGCCTGGCCCGTGAGCTGAACGTCGAAGCCGAAGGCATCGAGATCGGCCCCTCGCCGGCCGAGGCGGATCACATCGCCTCGTTCGGTCTGCCGATCGAGGATCTGGACCTGACGGTCCGGTCCTACAACTGCCTCAAGCGCGAGGGTGTGCACACGGTGGGCGAGCTCGTGGCCCGCACCGAGTCGGATCTGCTCGACATCCGCAACTTCGGCCAGAAGTCCATCGACGAGGTGAAGGTCAAGCTGCACGCGCTGGGCCTCTCGCTCAAGGACAGCCCGGCGTCGTTCGACCCGTCCTCCGTGGTGGGTTACGACGCGAGCACCGGAACGTGGAGCGACAGCGGCGCGTTCAGCGATACCGACGGCGGCGAGCAGGACTACGCCGAGACCGAACAGCTCTAGGCCCGGGTCGGGGTAGGCACCCCACCGAGGCCTCACATAAGGAGAACAACCAATGCCCAAGCCCAAGAAGGGTGCTCGCTTCGGCGGGTCGGCGTCGCACCAGAAGGCGATCTTCGCCAATCTGGCCACGGCGCTCTTCGAGCACGGTCGGATCACGACCACCGAGGCCAAGGCCAAGGCGCTGCGCCCCTACGCCGAGAAACTGGTCACCAAGGCGAAGGCGGGCACGCTCGCCGATCGCCGCGAGGTGCTCAAGGTGATCCGCAACAAGGACGTGCTGCACGAACTGTTCGCCACCATCGGCCCCTCGTTCGAGGGTCGTGAGGGCGGATACACCCGCATCACCAAGACGCTGCCCCGCAAGGGTGACAACGCGCCGATGGCGGTCATCGAGTTGGTCCGGGAGAAGACCGTGACCAACGAGGCCGACCGCGCTCGTCGCGTCGCCGCGTCGCAGAAGACCGAGGCCGCTCCGGCTGCCGAGGAAGCCGCTGCCGAGGAGACCGTCACCGAGGAGACCGCGGACGTCGCCGACGCTCCGGTCGCCGAGGAGACCGCCGAGGACAAGAAGGACGCCTGATCCAGGCATCCGGCGAGCCCGCCACCCGTTCCGGGTCGGCGGGCTCGTTCTCGTTTCACCCCGGTGCCGCGGCAGGCGGCCGGAGAGAGGAGGGGCCGATGAGCTCGATCGAGGCGTCGGGTTCCGCTGAGTCGATCGCGGCGCAACCCTCCGCGGTCGCGGTGTCGCGTCGTATCCGGCTCGATATCGCCTACGACGGTACGGATTTCACCGGGTGGGCGCGTCAGCCGGGGCTACGGACCGTGCAGGGCGTGCTCGAGGAGTCGCTGGGCAAGGTGTTGCGCGAGCCGGTGCAGTTGACGGTGGCGGGTCGCACGGACGCCGGTGTGCACGCGGAGGGGCAGGTCGCGCATTTCGACACGGCGGCGGATGTCGACGGTGACCGGTTGGTGCACCGGATGGCGCGGTTCCTCCCGAAAGATGTCCGGCTCAAGGCCGCTCGGCTCGCGCCGCCGGATTTCGACGCCCGGTTCTCGGCGGTGCGCCGCCACTACGTCTACCGGCTGACCACCGCTCCCTTCGGCGCGGACCCGCTGCGGGCCCGCTGGGTGGTGCCGTGTCGGGCGGTGGAGATCGAACCGATGCGTGAGGCGTCGCGGAAACTGTTGGGGCTGCACGATTTCGCCGCTTTCTGTCGGCGCAGGGAGGGCGCGACCACGGTCCGCGAACTCCAGCGCTTCGACTGGGAACGCGAAGGTGACGCCCTGACCGCGCATGTCAGCGCGGACGCGTTCTGCTGGTCGATGGTGCGCAGTCTGGTGGGCGCGGTGCTGGCGGTGGGGGAGGGCAGGCGCACGCCGGAATGGGTGGGCGGTCTGCTCGCCGAGACCGCGCGGTCGAGCGCGGTGACGGTCGCGCCCGCGCACGGGTTGAGTCTGGTCTCGGTCGACTATCCGGCCGATGACGAATTGGCGGCGCGCAATGCCGCGACCAGGGAGATGCGGACCGTGCCGATGACCGTGGACGGCTGCTGCGGGGACTGAGCGCCGGGCGCGGAATATATTCCCGCGGGCGGGGGGTTGGCTCGGGCATGACCAACGATGAGCTCGGCAGGTTCGGAGTATGGCGCGGGTACAAGGGGTTCACCCCCGAGGCGGCCCGTGAACTGGAACAGCTGGGGTACGGCACGTTGTGGTTGGGCGGTTCGCCCCCGTCCGATCTCCCGGAGATCGAGGACCTACTGGCGGCGACCGAGCGGATCACCGTCGCCACCAGCATCGTCAACATCTGGACCGCGCCCGCCGACGAGGTGGCGGAGTCCTTCCATCGCATAGAGAAGCGTTTTCCGGGGCGGTTCCTGCTCGGAATCGGGGTGGGTCATCCGGAGGCCAACGGCGAGGACGCGCGCACGCCCTACCGCGCGCTGGTCGACTACCTCGACGTACTGGACGCGGCCGGGGTGCCCGCGCACCGGCGGGTGATCGCGGCGCTCGGTCCGCGCGTGCTGAAACTGGCCCGCGACCGCAGCGCGGGCGCGGTGCCCTATCTCATCCCGCCGGAGTACAACCGGGGCGCGCGCGAGGTGCTGGGGGAGAACACGCTGCTGATCGCGGAGCAGAAGGTCGTCCTGGACACCGATGTGGAGCGGGCCCGCGAGGTCGGGCGCAAATTCCTCGGCATGTACTTGGGCCTGGTGAATTACGTCAAGAATCTGCGCAGGCTCGGGTTCACCGAGGACGACGTCGCCAAGCCGGGCAGCGACCGGCTCATCGATGTCCTCGCGATCCACGGCGAGGCCGCCGAGATCGCCAAGGGCGTGCTCGCGCACCTGGACGCGGGCGCGGATCACATCGCGATCCAACCGCTGGACAAGGATTACCTGGCCACGGCGCGCGCCTTGGCCGAGGTGCTGCCGCTGTCCCGCTGAGTCCCTGTCGGTGCGGGATCGCGCACCGTCGCGGTGGGCGATCCCGTTCAGGAACGCACGAGTCGCGCGATGGCGTCGGTGGCCTCCTTGATCTTGGCTTCGGCCTCGGGGCCGCCCGCGACGGCCGCGTCGACCACGCAGTGGCTGATGTGATCCTCGAGCAGGCCCATGGCGACCGCTTGCAGGGCCTTGGTCATGGCCGAGACCTGGGTGAGGATGTCGATGCAGTACTTCTCTTCCTCGACCATGCGTTGCAGGCCGCGCGCCTGGCCCTCGATGCGTCGCAGGCGCTTGAGGTAGTCGTCCTTGGCGGTGATGTAGCCGTGGGCGTGGTGGTCGTGGGTCGGGTGTTCGGAGCCGGAAGGGCTCGCGCTGGTCTCGGGTGCTGTCACCGCATCTCTCCTCGCTGCCCGACGGTGGTGATCGAACAGGACATTCAATACCCCCCTAGGGTAGATTTATTCCGCTGACTTGTCAGGTTCGGGCCGGGCCGGGCGCGGGCGCGTCGGCCAACGGGGTGCGTTGCGCGCCGCCGCGCCGGGCAAGCACGATACCGCCGACGACCACCGCGCCGCCCGCCAACTGGATCGGCGCCACCGCTTCCCCGAGCAGTACCCAGGACAGCACGACGGCGAACAGCACTTCGCTCAGCAGGATCAGCGACATCAGCGTCGACCCGATCCGCGCCGCTCCCGCCACCCCCGACAGGTAGGCGACCGCGGTGCTGATCAGGATCAGCAGCCCCAGCGACAGCGCGACCGGGGCGAGGAACTGGATCATCAGGGCGACGCCGACCTGGAGATGTTCCAGCGACAGGAAGAACGTGGCCTGCACGCCCGTCATCGCGACCACGCCGAACGCCGCGAGCGCGCGCAGGTGACGGCGACTGTCCAGCAGTGCCGGGAAATCCGTGACCGCCGCCAGCGCGAGCGTCACCATGGCCGCGCCGGTCAGCCGGATCGCCAGGACCGCGCCGGGCGACCAGCCACCGGCGAGCACCGTCTTGGCCAGCGGCCCCGAGGCGGCGAAGGCCGCCCCGCTGAGCACTGTCAGCCAGATGCCGACCCGGGTACTCGCCACAGCCCACCTCCACTCGTCACCGCCCCGCCGAACTGGTCCGCGGGCACGCACGCGATCCCGGCGCGCACGAGGGCTCGGTGCCCATCATGGCCGAGCCCGCCGCGCGGTCCGACGCGCGGGCGGGTGGCCGCGATCACATCCCAGGACCCGTCGCACGCGAGCGCGGCGCGGGCGGGACAATGCCGGTCATGAGTTCGCATCCTCGTCCCGCCCTGGCCGTCATCGGCGGCAGCGGCTTCTACGACTTCTTCGACGACGACGCCACCGACGTCGTGGTCGACACCCCCTACGGCGCGCCGAGTGCGCCGATCGCCGTCGGCGAGGTCGAGGGCCGGGCGGTGGCGTTCCTGCCGCGCCACGGCAAGCAGCACGAATACGCCCCGCACACGCTGCCGTACCTGGCGAACATGTGGGCGCTGCGCTCGCTGGGCGTGCGCCGGATCTTCGCGCCGTGCGCGGTGGGCAGCCTGCGCGCGGACTGGGGGCCGGGCACGGTCGGGGTCCCCGATCAACTGGTCGACCGCACCTCAGGACGTCCGCAGACCTATTTCGGCGGCGGCGGCGTGCACGTGTCCTTCGCCGATCCCTACTGCGAGGACCTGCGCTCGGCCGCGATCAAATCCGAGATCGAGGCGCTTCCGCTGAAGGCGGGCGGCACCATGGTCGTGGTGCAGGGGCCGCGCTTCTCGACCCGCGCGGAGAGCCGCTGGTTCGCCGGACAGGGCTGGGACCTGGTGAACATGACCGGTCATCCCGAAGCCGTGCTGGCCCGCGAGTTGGAGATGTGCTACGCCGCCGTCGCGCTGGTCACCGATCTGGACGCCGGACTCGAGGAGGGCTCCGGTGTGCACGCGGTCGACGTGTTCGCCGAGTTCAAGCGCAATCTCGGGCCGTTCAAGGAGTTGATCCGCCGGGCGGTGGCCCAGGTCTCCGGCGAGGACACCTGCGAGCGCTGCCGGGTCCACGCGGGAGTGACGCTGCCCTTCGAGCTGCCGTGACGAACGGTTCCGGACGGCGAACCCTCCGGGACCGCGGCGCGTGACCACGAGGTAGAAGTGATGAAGGTTCTGGTGACCGGCGCGGCCGGTTTCCTCGGCTCGCGGGTGCGGCGGGAACTGACCGCGGCGGGCCACGAGGTCCTCGCCGTCGACGCGATGCATCCGTCCGTGCACGGCCCGCAGGCGAGCGCGCCCGCGGGGGTCCAGCGGGTCGACGTGCGCGACGGCGCGGCCTTGGACGAATTGCTGCGCGGCGTCGAGACGGTGTGTCACCTGGCGGCGGTGAGCGAGGGCCGCGAACCGGGGCCCTCGGTCGCGGATTTCGCCGCGCACAACGACTTCGGGACGGCGGTGCTGCTCGCGGCGATGACCCGGGCCCGGACGAGGCGACTGGTCCTCGGGTCCTCGGCCTCCGTGTACGGGGAGGGTCGCTACCGGATGGTGCACGGCGGATCGTTCTCACCGGGCCTGCGGTTGCGCGCCGACCTCGACCGCGGCATGTTCGATCACCGCGCCCCGCGCACCGGGGAGATCCTGACCTGGGAACCGGTCGGCGAGGACGCGCCCGCCCGTCCGCGCGGATTCGCGGCCGCGAGCAAAGCGGCGCAGGAGAACTACGCGCACGCATGGGGGTTGAGCACCGGCGCGGCGGTCACCGCCCTGCGTTACCACCACGTCTACGGCCCGGGGGCGCGGTCGGGGGTGCACGCGCGCTTCCTGGACGCGCTGGCTTCGGGCGCCGCGCCGCGCGTCTTCGAGGACGGCGGTCAGGTGCGCGATTTCGTGCACGTCGACGACGCGGTCGCGGCCACCGTGGCGGCGGTGCTGCGCCCGCTGCCCGGTTTCGTGCCGCTCAACATCGCCTCGGGGCATCCGATCACGCTGTACCAGGCGGCCTCGATCATGGCCAGGGCGCGCGGCGGGCAGGCCCCGGTGGTGACGGGGCAATACCAGCTCGCCGACATCCGGCACATCGTGGGCAGTCCGGAGCGCGCCGTCCGCGCCCTCGAGTTCACCGCGACGGTGACACCCGCCGAGGGACTGGCCGAATTCGCCGCCCCGGCCACGGAACCCGTGCCGGACTGACCGCCGTGCCGCGGAGCGGACCGCGTCGGGGTTAGGCTCGCGCGGTGCAGACTCCGCTACGGCTCGAGGTCATCGTCGCCAGCGTGCGCCCGGAACGGTTCGCGCCGATCCCCGCCGACTGGTTCGCGCGGGCGGTCCACGCCGACCCCGCCTTCGAAGTCGGCGTGATCGACCTGCTCGACGCCGCGCTGCCCGTGGACCTCACCGAGACGCCCAGGGTGGCGGCGTTCCGCGAGCGGGTGGGCGCGGCCGACGCGTTCGTGGCCGTCACCTCGGAGTACAACCACGGATACCCGGCCTCGCTGAAGACGGCCCTGGACAGCGTGAAGCACGAGTGGCGGGCCAAACCCATCGGATTCGTCTCCTACGGCGGCCTTTCCGGCGGTCTGCGCGCGGTCGAGCAGTTGCGTCAGGTGGTGGCCGAGATCCACATGGTCTCGGTGCGGGAGTCGGTCGCCTTCCCCCGCGCCAAACGCGCCTTCGACGCCGACGGCGAGACCTCCGACGGCGCCGCCCTCGACGCCCGCGACCGCATGATCACCCAACTCGCCTGGTGGGGACGGACGTTGCGGGCCGCGCGCGCCGCCGACCCCTACCCGGGCTAGTGGTTCTGCATCACCCGACGGCCGCGCGGGTGGCCGATGTAGATGGCCTCGCGCGGGATGGAGACCAGCGTCAGGTCGACCTGCGCGGTGCCGGTGCGCAGCACCACGTGGTTGCCGATCGCGCCGGGTTGGTGGATCGACAGGTCGGGGCGCGTCGCGGGCCAGCCCATCGGATCGCCGGTGACGTAGATCGTGGTGACACCGGCGTGCGGCGCGGGAGCCAGCACGCCGTCGACCACCGTCGCGGTGAAACCCGCGTCGGACTGGTGGGTTTCGACGGCGATGGCCAGGCGTTCCGGGTTGCCGATGGTCTGCACCAGGTTCTCCCAGGCGTGCGCCCGGTCGGTGCGGATCAGGATGCGCTCGCCGACCGCGAGGGCGCGGAACACCAACTGCTGGGCCAGATACAGCTCGCCCGCGACGTACACCGTCGAGATGCCGATGCCGACGATCCGCACCGCGACGCCCTGCTGTTCCTCGTCCGAGCCGATCAGCTGACCGCATCCCGAGGAGGGCAGGTGCAGCGCCCCGATCACCTCGATCGGGTACTCCGTCATCGGGACGGTGTCGTCCACCCCGGGCACGGCCAGCGGCAGGTGCGCGAGCAGTCCGTCGCGGTGGCGTCCGGCCATCGAGACCATGCCCGACACCCCGGACCCCTCCGGCAGTTCCCGTGCCGTCAGTCGCCAAGCCGCGCCGATGTTCACCGAATCCGCCGAACTGCCGGGCCGCAACCGCACCGCGACGGTGGTGCCCCGTGACTGCGGAACCCACAGTTGCGCCAGCAGATCCGAGCCGAGACGCTTCGGATCGACCGCCGCGCCGACGTTGACCGCGTTGCCGAGTTCGGCGTAGCGCCAGCGGTGGGTCAGCGTGCGCGGATCGTAGCCGCCGGTGATCTGGAGGACGGCTTTGCGGATCTCGGGGGCGGTGAGGACGCGGGCGTTGCAGTCGGCGTCCTCAAGGGTGCGCACGATCCGCTGGGTCGCGATGGTCACCGCGCGCGCCGCGCCGTCGCTCCCGCCGCCGCGCCGGGCCGCCGCGTCGGGGCTGGCGACCGCGTCGAAGGCGATGGCCAGCCACACCGTGCGGTGCGCGGTGGCGGGCAGCGGGCCCAGCAGCGATTCGTAGATGTTGCCCGCGGGCGTCCCCGCCCGGCTGCGGTGGCCGTGGCTGATGATGTCGATGCCGCTGAGCAGGATGTCGTGCTGGTTCAGGCATTTGGCCAGCTCGGGCAGCGGCAGCAGGTGCGAGGCGTGCACGGTGCTGCTGGAGATGCGGGTGAGTCCGCCGCGCGGGGGCAGCACCTCGATCACGGTGACGACCCGGCTGCCGTCCCAGTACAGACCCAGCGACCGGTCGTCGGGGCCGCGGAAGTCGACGGTGTCGCCGAGTTCGTAGCCGCGCCGGGTCAGATAGCCCCACCAGGTGGCGATCCAGTCCAGCAGGGTGCGCCGGGCCACCGGGATCAGCACGACGGCCGCCGCCGCCACCGCCACGCCCAGCGCGATCAGCCCGTCGAGCCCGACGAACAGCGCGACCACGGCGGCCGAGAGGCCGATCAGCTGCGCCACCAGCAGGTTCCGCACTGAGATGCGACCAAGTAGCGGGCGCGGCCCCGCCCCGGTGGCTTCGGCCATCCTCGTCCCCCAAGTACCCGATATCGGCCGTTTCCTACCGGCCGAGCTGAACAGCAGTCCTCGGGAACTGTACTGTGTTCGGCGAAGGTGAGCACTGTCCGGGGGAGAGAAGATGCCGTCCAAACCGACTACGCGCTGGCAGGTCAGCGGCTATCGCTTCCTGGTTCGACGGATGGAACACGCCCTGGTCCGCCGGGATGTGCGGATGCTGCACGACCCGATGCGGTCGCAGTCGCGGGCCTACGGCGTCGGCCTGGTGCTCGGTCTGGTGGTGCTGGCGGGCTGCGGCATCCTCGCGCTGCTGCGCCCGCAGGACAAGATCGGCTCCAATACGCTGTTGATCGGCAAGGAGTCCGGCGGCGTCTACGTCGTCATCGACGACACCGTGCACCCCGCGCTCAACCTGGCCTCCGCGCGACTGGCCTCCGGGGAATCCGGTAAGGCGGTGATCGTCAAGGAATCCGAACTGGGCAAGAAGCCGAGGGGCCAGCTCATCGGCATTCCCGGCGCGCCCGCCGCGCTGCGCTACGACAAGGACGGCAAGGGCAGGCCGTGGTCGGTCTGCGATGTGCTCAAGGTCGACGGCAGCGGCGATCTGAGCACCTCGGTGCTGGCCGGTGACCCGCAACTCGGCGACAAGGCGTCCGCGCTGGGCGCGGGCCAGGCGCTGCTGGTCAAGGCGGACAGCACCGTCTACCTGGTCTACGACAACAAGCGGGCGCGCGTCGACATGAGCGATCGCTCGGTCACCGACGCGCTCGGAATCACCGGCGCCACACCGCGTCCGGTCAGCCGCGGGTTGATCAACACGATCCCCGAGGTGTTGCCGATCATCGCGCCCAAGATCGACAATCCCGGCGGCTCGGTCGGCTTCCAGGTCAACAACCATCGCATCGCCGACGTGGTGCAGGTGCCCTCCGAACCCGACAAGTACTACGTGGTGCTCCAGGACGGCTTGCAGGAGGTGTCGAAGCTGACCGCCGACATCATCCGCAACGCCAACCGCTCCCCGGAGAACAATTCGCGCATCGACCAAGCCGATCGCACCTACGCGCCGATCTCGCGCGCGTTGAAGGTCGAGAACTATCCCGAGCGCGCCCCGTCGATCGTGGAGACCAGCGACCGCCCGATCAGTTGCCTGTCCTGGAAGCCGATCCCGGCCGCCGCCGAGAACAAGGACGGCGGCAAGCGCGCCGAACTGGCGGTGTTCGCCGGTGTGGCGCTGCCGATTCCGGACAACGCCAAACTGGTGCCGCTGGCCCAGGGCGACGGGTCGGGGCCGAACGCCGACTCGGTCTACGTCCCGCCGGGTACCGGCGCGTTCGTGCAGACCACCGGCATCGAACCCGACAGTCGCCGCAAGGACAGCCTGTTCTACATCGCCGACACCGGCGTCCGCTACGGCATCAAGAACGCCGAATCGCAATCGGCCCTGGGGCTGGACAGTCAGGCGGGCGTGCAACCGGAGCCCGCGCCGTGGCCGATCGTCGGTCTGCTCGCCTCCGGGCCCACGCTGGGGCGCGAGGAGGCGATGGTCGCCCACGACGGGGTCTCGCCCGATCCCGCGCCGGCCCGCCAGACCGTGGGCAACGACTCCAAGTAGTCACGGAGCGGCGACCTGTTCGGTGTCACATGACGTTTGTCGCCGCTCGCTCTAGGCGTAGTTGTCGACGTCGTCTCGGGACGGCGGATGATCAGCTGCCGTCTTCGGTGACGCCGAAACGCCTGCGGATCGGGAACGAGGCCAAGTAGCCGAGCAGCAAGGCCGTACCGATGATCCCGGTGCCGATCAACGCCACGTCGCGGGCGCTGTTGTCCGGCGGCGCGGGTTTCGCGGGCACCGCGAGTTGCTGACTCTTCGCGGGATTGGGCGTCTTCGGCGGCAGTGCGCCGGTGACCTCGTTGGTGAGCGCCGCGATCGGGTCGACCGCGCCGTAGCCGATGTACTTGTTCCAGCCCTCGGCGGGCGCGTGCGCGGTGGCCTGGATGCGGTGCATGACCTGCCGCGCGGTCAGTTCCGGGAACCGGGCCCGCACCAGCGCGACCACCCCGGACACGATCGGCGTCGCGAAACTGGTGCCCGAGATCGAGCCCTGTTCGCCGCGCTGGTTGACCGCGCCGGTGGCGGTGCCGGTACCGCGCGGGTCCAGCGAGACCATGTTCTCGCCGGGCGCGGCGACGCTGAGCCACGGGCCGGGGACGGTGAATTTCGAGGGCGCGCCGTTGGCGTCGATCGAGCCGACCGCGAGGACGTAGTCGTCCCAGCGCGCCGGGACCACGTTCATCGAGACCTTGCTCCACGGGTCGGCGGTCGGGTCGAGCGGGTCGATCACGGTGTTGGTGGTCTTGCAGGTGTCGGTGTTGCCCGCGGCCACGACCACCACCACATCGCGGTCCACCGCGTATTCCAGTGCCGCGCCGATGGGTCCGTCGACGTTCTTGTCCGCGCCGCACCAGACCTCGGAGATGTTGATCACCGTCGCGCCCCGGTCGACCGCCCGCACGATGGCCGAGGCCATGGTGGCGAGATTGCCGTAGCCGTCGGGCAGGTCGTCGGGCGCCTTGTCCCGGGACGCGCCTTCCTTCTGATACATCTTGCTGGTCTGGCGGATGGTCATGATCCGGGCCAGCGGGGCGACCCCGGCGAAGCCCTGGTTTTCGACCTGGGTGGCGGCGATCAGTCCGGCGACGAAGGTGCCGTGACCGTCGCAGTCCTCGGTGCCGTCGCCGCCCGCGGCGACGTAATCGCCGGCCGCGTCCAGGTCGGGCAGACGCGGGTGCCGGGCGACGCCGGTATCGATCACCGCGACCACCTGGCCCTCGCCCTTGGAGAACTGCCAGGCGCGATCCAGATCAAGGGAGCGCTGCGCGGTCGGGATGGTGGAACCCGCACCGCCGGTGACGATATCGGCGCAGTTCGAGTTCGCCGGGCGTTCGGTCTTGTCCGGCGGCACGGCCGGATCGCCGGCCGGGCGCAGCGCGGGATTCACCGCGGGCGGTCGATCCGCGTGTGCGACACCGGGGCCCGAGCCCACGCCGAAGGCGGCGCTCAGTCCGACGGTGACCGCGACGGCGACGACCCGCAGGTTTCGGCCGCCCGCGCTCATAGCCCGCGAACGAGGGAGTAGAGCGAGGCCACCCAGAACACCAGCGGCAGCACCGCGGCGACGAAGGCGTATTCGAGCAGTTCCACGCCGCGGCGCATCGGCGGGGTGGCCGACTGGTTCGGGATGATGATGCCCAGGATCAGCGCCGCGACCAGGATCAGCATGGCCGCGCCGAACACCGCCAGCGGCATGTCCATCTCGAGACTCGCGCCGACCAGCATCAACAGCACGATCGACGCGCCGCCCGCGATGAGCACCACGGCCTGTTCGGCGCCCGCGTAGGTGCGACTGCGGAACATCAGCACCGCCGAGCACACCAGGGCCAGGGCGATGCCGGGCCAATACGGGTCGCGCGCTTCGGGATCGGCGGCGGCCAGCGCGCCGACCACGGTGACCAGCGTGGTCGCGGCGACCAGTCCGGCCAGATACATCCTGGCGCGTTCGGATTTCACCCGCAGCGCCTCCATGGTGGGCAGCGCGCGGTGATCGTCGGGATCGTCCTCGGTGGGGTCGATCGGCGTGCCGGGCGAGGGCACCGGCGGCAGCGGCAGTTTCGCCAGCAGCATCGACATGCGCGGGGACAGCGAGAGCCCCGCCAGGCCCAGCGCCGCGCCGAACGCGCCGATGGCCTTGGTGGGCTGTTCGCTCAGCAGGCCGACCAGCGCGGCGGGCACGGCGTAGATCGACGCCGTGCCCGCGCCGATGAACAGCGCGAGACCGACACCGGTGACGCGCCAGGCGAGCACCGCCGTCGCGCCCAGCAGGACCGAGGCGAGCAGCAGGTGCGCCCACCCGTAATCATCGGGGACGAACAGCATTCCGGCCGCGAAGGCGGGCGGCAACGCGCAGCCGCCGAGCACCAGCGCCGTCGCGGTGTCGCCGTACATGCGGCTGAGCACCATGCCCGCCACCACCAGCAGCACGGCCACCGCGATGGCGATCGACCCGCCCACCCACCCCGGCACCTCGCCGGGGGACAGCAGCAGGCCCGCGCAGCCGACCAGCATGGTGATCGCGGCCAGCACCGACCCGGTGATCCGCGCGGTACGCGGTGTCCAACTGCGGTAGTGGTCGGCGTCGGCGATCGCGACGTTGTACATGATGTCGTCGAACAGCGGCGTCGGCGCGATGTGCGAGGCGCTCTCCAACATGAGCAGTTCGCCGTCGCGCACACCGTGTTCGCCGAGGCTCAGCGAATTGGAGAACGGGGGATGGCCGATGCGGGCCAGCACCCATTCGGCAGGCTCGTAACGCTCGCCTTCGTTGTCGAAGTCGTTGGCGCGGCTGTGCTGGGCGACCATGTCGACCACGGAGGGGATGACCAGGGCCACCGGGACGTCGACCGGAATGGCCATGTCGACCTGGGTGTGCTTGGCCAGGATCGTGACCCGCGCCAGATCCGGCGCGCGGACTATCCCTCGGGAGGAGTCTTCGTCGATGTGATCAAGGCGCGCGTGCGTCAAGCTTCCCCCAACTGGTCTTTCTACCTCGTGTTTCCGCTGACGCGCGCCGAAAGGGCGAGGTTGCGCGCCCCGGCGTCCTGACAGCAGAATGCTGGTCGAACTGTACGACATGTCTGCCGTGGCCTCTACACTGAGGCCGAAGTGCAGCGTGCAAAAGGGGGATTTCTCGACCGATGAGTACTGTCCGGTTCCAGCGCCGTGCCCGTCGGGAGATGCCGCGTACCCCAGGCGGTGAAGTCACCCTCCAGCCGCCCCCCGAGATCCCCCGCGTCACACCGGGCAACCTGCTCATGAAGATGATGCCGGTCGTCATGGTGATCGGCATGCTGGGAATGGTAGCGCTGCTGTTCACCCAGGGCGGCGGTATCGCGTCGAATCCGATGAGCATGATGTTCCCGCTCATGATGGTCTTCTCGATGGTCGGCATGTTCGCGGGGCAGGGCGGCGGCAAGGGGGCCAAGGCCGCGGAGGCGAACGAGGACCGCAAGGACTATCTGCGCTATCTGGATCAAGTACGTCGCGACGTCGACGACACCGCGAATCAGCAGCGCGCCTCGGTCGAGTGGAGTCATCCCGAACCCGCGCTGATCTGGATGTTGGCCGGTACCAGCCGGATGTGGGAGCGCCGCGCGGGCGACAAGGATTTCTGCCACGCCCGCATCGGCATCGGCGGCCAGCGTCTGGCCACCCGCCTGGTCGCCCCGGAGACGGGCCCGGTCGAGGAACTGGAGCCGATCGCGGCGGTCTCGCTGCGCCGTTTCGTGCGGGCGCACTCCACGGTGCCGGATCTGCCGACCGCCATCGCGGTCAAGGGTTTCGCCACCATCGCCCTCGACGGCGACCGCGGCCAGGCCCGCGACATGACGCGCGCGATGTTGTTGCAGCTGAGCATGTTCCAAGCCCCCGACCAAGTCCTGGTCGCCGTCGTGGCGGGCCCCGACACCGCGCGGGAGTGGGAGTGGACCAAATGGCTTCCGCACACCCAGCATCCGGACGCGCAGGACGGCATCGGCTCCCAGCGCATGTTCTACGGTTCGATCCGCGAGGCGATGGCCAGCCTGCACTCGCTGCTGGCCAACCGCGTCCGGTACTCGCGCAATCAACCCGCCAACGCGAACCTGGTGCACATCGTGATCGTGGTCGACGGCGGCCTGCTCGAGGCCGAGGACGATCAACTGCGCGAATCCGGCTACGAGGGCGTCACCATCATCGACCTGTGCGGTTACGCACCGCGCCTGGCGGTTTCGCGCGGCATCAAGATGGTCGTGGAGAACGGCGAGTGCATCGGCCGCGGCGCCACCGGCAACCAGGAGCGTTTCGCGCTGATCGACCGGATCAGCAGTCAGCAGGCCCAGCAGGTGGCCCGCAGACTCGCGCCCTACCGCGCCGCCACCCAGCGCAGCAGTGACGTGGAAACCGAGGACAGCGACGTCATCTCGACGTGGTCGCAGCTGATGAGCCTCGGCGACATCGGCACGTTCAACCCCGAACACGCCTGGCGTCCCCGCTACGGCCGCGAACGGTTGCGCGTGCCCTTCGGCGTCGGCGCGGACGGCCTGCCAGTGGAACTGGACATCAAGGAAGCCGCCGAGAGCGGTATGGGCCCGCACGGCCTGTGCATCGGCGCGACCGGTTCGGGCAAGTCGGAATTCCTGCGCACGCTGGTGCTGAGCCTGCTGGCCACGCATTCACCGGATCAGCTCAACCTCGTCCTGGTCGACTTCAAGGGCGGTGCGACCTTCCTGGGCCTCGACGGCGTCCCGCATGTGGCCGCCGTCATCACCAACCTCGAGGAGGAGGCCGACCTCGTCGACCGTATGCGCGACGCGTTGGCCGGCGAGATGAACCGCCGCCAGGAGGTGCTGCGCCAAGCGGGCAACTTCGCCAACGTCTCCGAATACGAGAAGGCGCGCGCCGCGGGCGCCGACCTCGATCCGCTGCCCGCGCTGTTCGTGGTGCTCGACGAATTCTCCGAACTGCTCACCCAGCACCCGGATTTCGCGGAGCTGTTCGTGATGATCGGCCGCCTGGGCCGCTCGCTGCACGTGCACCTGCTGCTGGCCTCCCAGCGCCTGGAAGAAGGCAAGCTCAAGGGCCTGGAGAGCCACCTGTCCTACCGGATCGGCCTGAAGACCTTCTCCGCCAACGAATCCCGTCAGGTGCTCGGCGTCCCCGACGCCTACAACCTGCCCGGCATCCCCGGCGGCGGCTACCTCAAGTCCGATTCCGGGGAGATCCAGCGGTTCCAGGCGTCCTACGTCTCGGGCCCCTACGTCGGCGGCGGCTCGCAGCGCGATGTCACCAGCGCGGGCGTCGCGGGCGGCGAGATCGACGTCAAGGCCCGGCCGTTCACCGCACACCACGTCGATTTCCGCGCCGTCGACCGCATTCCGCTGCCGCCCGAGCCCAGCCACGAACCCGAGGACCACCGCTCCGAGGACGGCGAGCAGATCTCCAACCTGAACATGCTGGTCTCGCGCATCCGCGGCTACGGCCGTCCGGCGCACGAGATCTGGCTGCCGCCGCTGGACGAGGCGCCCACGCTCGACACCCTCATCCCGCGCTCGATCCTCACCGGCGAATACTCGCCGCTGGCCTCGCTGCGCGCCCCCATCGGCATCGTGGACCGCCCCTACGACCAGCGCCGCGACCCGCTGGTGGTCGACCTGTCCGGCTCGCGCGGCAACGTCGCGGTGGTCGGCGGCCCGCAGTCGGGCAAGTCCACCGCGTTGCGCACCATGATCATGGCGATGGCGATGACCCACACCGCCGAACAGGTGCAGTTCTACTGCCTGGATTTCGGCGGCGGCACGCTGACGAGTTTGCAGGGTCTGCCGCACGTGGGTTCGGTCGCCAGCCGTTTGGACGAGGACAAGGTCCGGCGCACCGTCGCCGAGATGACCACCATCGTGCGGCAGCGCGAAGCCCGCTTCCGCGCCCTGGGCATCGAATCCATGCCGGAGTTCCGCAGGCTGCGCTCGGTGGACCCGGCGAGCAGCCCCGGCGCGGCGGGCGCGCACGAGGACCCGTTCGGCGACGTCTTCCTGGTGATCGACGGATTCAGTTCGATCCGCCAGGATTTCGAGCCGCTGGAACAGCAGATCATGAACCTCGCGGTGCAGGGTCTGTCCTACGGCGTGCACGTGGTCATCGCGCTCAACCGCTGGGCCGAGGCCCGGCCCGCGCTCAAGGACCAGATCGGCACCCGCATCGAACTGCGCCTCGGCGACCCGATGGACTCCGACCTCGGCCGCAAATTCGCCGCGCTCGTCCCGCAGGGGCGTCCCGGCCGCGGTATGACACCGGACTGCCTGCACATGCTGACCGGCCTGCCGCGCATCGACGGCAGTTCCGATCCGACCAACCTCGGTCAGGCCGTCGCCGACGCGGTGGCCACGATCGCGCGCCTCACCCCGGGCCGCGCCGCCCCCGCGGCGCGCATGCTGCCCGAACTGCTCGGCCGCGACCAGTTGCTCCAGATGGCCGGACACTGGCCCAGCCAGATCGATGTGGCGGTCCGGCCCGCGCGGATGCGTATTCCGATCGGCATCAACGAATCCGAACTCGCGCCGGTCTACATCGACTTCAACGAGAGTCCGCACTTCATCATCCTGGGCGACACCGAATCCGGGAAGACCACGCTGCTGCGTTCGCTCATCGAGGGCATCGCCGCGACGAACACGCCGAACGAAGCGCGGTTCATCCTCGGCGATTACCGGCGCACCATGCTCGGCCTCGTCCCCGACGGCTACCTCGCCGGCTACGGTTCCACCGCGCCGCAGTTCACCCAGAACATGGCCGACCTGGCCGCCTACGTGAGCAAGCGCACGCCCGGCCCCGACGTGACGCCGCAGCAACTGCGGGACCGGTCCTGGTGGAGCGGCCCGGAACTGTACGTCATCGTCGACGACTACGACCTGGTCGCCACGTCGATGGGCAACCCCACCTCGGCCCTGGTCGAACATCTGCCGCACGCGCGCGATCTCGGCTTCCACCTGATCATCGCGCGGCGTTCCGGCGGCGCGGCCCGCGCCATGTACGAGGCGACGCTGGCCCGCATGAAGGATCTCGGCTCGGCGGGCCTGATCATGAGCTGCAACAGGGACGAGGGCGTCATCATGGGCACCGTGCGACCGAGTCCGCTGCCCCCGGGGCGCGGCAATTTCATCACCCGCAACGCCCAGGAACTCGTCCAGCTCGCCTGGATGCCCCCGGCGGAGTGATGTCCACCGTCGAACTGGTCGTCACCGATTCCCGCGTGTGGGCGGTCGGTCCGGCGACCCACTGGGATGTCGCGCCGTCGGTCGTTCTCGGCGGCGACGGATCGCTGGTGGTGGGGGAGTCGCTGACGCCGCCCACCCAGGTCGCCTCCGCCGTGCAGTACGTGCCCGCCGAGCGGATCGCGCTGCTGCCCCGGGTGCCCACCGTGGTCGAATCGCTGCACGCGGTGGCGAACGCCGTCTTCGGCAATCTGGGCGTGCCGGTCCCCGCCGCCACCGTGACGGTGGTGTGCCCGACCGAATGGGGCTCCTACCGCCGGTCGGCGCTGTTCGAGGCGTTGCGCGGACTGGCGAACGAGGTGGTGTTCGAGTACATCGCGGTGCGCGCGGTGGCGGCCGACGCCGAGGCCGCGCGCGGTCGCCGCGCGGTCGTGGTCGAATGCGGCGCGTTGCACACCACGGCCAGTTCGGTCGCGCCCGGTCCGCACGGCCTGGCACTGGAAACCTGCGAATTCGAACCGGATCTGGCGATCGCCGACCTGGGCGTCGACCCGCGCGCCGACGAAGCGCTGACAGACCTGCTCGGCGCGGTGACGGCGGGTCGGCCGGTCGACACCGTGCTGGTCCTCGGCGTCACCGATCCGGCGCGGGTGGCGCGCCTGCGCGAGCAGGTGCGCGCCCTGTGCGGCCCGGAGACGGAGGTGCGGCCGGTGTCCGGGGTCGATCTGGTCCGGCCCGCCCAGCCCGAACCCGACTACGCGCCCGCACCCGCGCCGCCCGCCAACGAATGGTTGCAGCCGTTGCGGGAACGCGCCGCGGCGCAGCAGGATCCGCGCGAACGGCGCTCGGCCTACATCCTCGGCGGTGTGGTCGCCGCCGCTGTCGTCATCGCCCTCGTGGTGGGCGCGGTGGTGGCGCTCGGCGGCTCCGACGACGAATCGGTCACCGCGGCGCCCACGACCACCTCGGCGGCGCTCGGACCGAGCCCGGCCTCGGGGCCGCCGGACGGTCCGCCCGGCCCCGCGCCGGAGACCTTCGGGCACCTCCGTTTCCAGATCCCCGAGGGATGGAAGAAGAATCCGGCGGCAGGGGACACCCGGGTGGATCTCGCGCCCAGCGACGGTGCGCGCCTGCGGCTCACCCTCATCCAGACCCCGGTGGCCGCGAAGGCGGGATACGAGCAGATCGCCGCGGACCTGGAGAACCAGATGCGGCAGAAGCCGAGTATGAGCGATCTGCGCCGCGATGTGGTCTTCGGCGGCCGGTCCATGCTGGCCTACCTGGAACGTCCCGAGGGCGGGTCGACCGTCAATTGGCATGTGCTGGTGGAGCACGGAACCCAGGTGAGCATCGGATGTCAGTACGTTGGTGACGCGTGGGAGAGCTTCGCCACCACATGCGACGCCTTCGCGGCCTCGGTCCACGTGCTGCCTTGAGTCGGGTTACGCCCCAACGGTATTCGCGGGGCACGTACGCCACCCCGGTAGCCGAAGGTCGTTCATGCTTTGTAGTAGACCAACTGGTGTGTAGTGACGAGTAGTTCGCCGGTATCGGACCACAGCTGGGCGGACTGGTCGAAGAAACCGTTGCCGAAATGCTGGGCGCGCGCCACGGCCAGGACATGTCGATCCGACTGCGCGGCAAGCAGTTCATCGGTCGCGTGAAAATAGATGGTCATCGAGACCGTGCCTGCCGGGACCATCCGTTGCAGGCGCAGCATGACGCGGGGGAAGAACACATCGCTCATCGCCGCGAGGGCTGGATGGTCGAGGGCGCGGCCGGGATCGTCGCGCACCCAGACGGTGGTCGCGGAGGTGGTCGGAGCATCCTCGACGGGAGCGATGCCGCCTTCGACGAATCGCAGGTCGTAATTGCCGACCCAGGCGATCAGGCCGGCCATGTCGGCTCGCGGCAGGTCGTGCGCGGGCGCCACCGCGGGTGCGACGATCTCGGTGTCGCTCCACGTGGCGCGGCGGGTACCGAAGACCGCGGTGGCGGTGGTGACGACCTCGTCCTGCTGAGCCATGGTGATCGTCCAGTGCTGGGTGCTGCGATTGGTGCGCACCGGCTGCGTCGACACGACAAAGGGCCCCTCGGCGATGGGGCCCGCGTAGTTGACGGTCAGCGAGATCGGATCGCCGATATGGCGGGAGTCCAGGTGGACCGCGCGCAGCAGCGTGGCCGCCGTGACACCGCCGAACGGCCCGACCATGTTGGCGTAGGCCGCGGTGGTGCGCCCCCGGAACTCGCCGACTCCCGTCGGCGTCAGAGCGAGGGCGCTGTCGAAGGGGTGCGCTGTGGTGGTCCTGGTCAAGGGGTGATCCTCTGCTGATCCGTGGGCGATGCGGGGCGTGGACTCATGAGGCCGGACCCTGCGGGGTCAGGCCGTAGGTCAAGCGGGTGACGGTCTCGGTGACGAGGTCGTCGAGGTTGTCGTCGGTGATCAACCCCGCCGTGGCGAAACTGGCCAGGCCCTGCATCGCGATGGCGACGGTCCATCCGATTCGGATGGGGTCGCCGTCGACCACCTCCCCTCGCTTCTGCCCGTCGGTGGTCAACGCGACCGGGACCGCGAACGCGCTGGTGACCGCCGCGGCCATCTCCGCGCCGCCGCTGGGACTGTGCTTACGCGCGAACATCAACGTCAAAAGCGCGGAGTGTTCGAGAGCGAAGTCGAGATAGGCCCGTGCAAGGGCTTGTACCCGTTCATCGAAGGGCTTGTCCCGGACCCGGTCGGCGGCGACGCGGAATACCTCCCCCAGACGCTGGAATCCGTTCTGCGCCAGCGCGTCCAGCAGCGCCTGCTTGTCCGCGAAGTGGCGACTGGGCGCGTTGTGGGTGACGCCCAGTTCCCGGGCGACGCGGCGCAACGAGAGCCGCTCGACCCCGCCTTCGCGCAGAGTGAGTTCCGCGCGTTCGAGCAATTGCGCGCGCAGGTCACCGTGGTGATAGGAACGTTCGCCAACCATAGTGGGCCCAGCCTAGCACCCATGTGGACATTGACCACTTTGTGGACAATGTCCACATTGGGTGGGGCGAACCGCCCGCCCTCGTCGGGCGCTCCACTGTCGAGGAGCCCCGAACTCGACCTCACCCCGATCACCCGATCCGAAGGAGCGGTCATGCCCGACCCGTATCGCCTGATGCTCGACCTCCACCAGAAGATCTACGAGACCACCGACGGTCGCCTGGGACATCGACTGTTGTTCGGCAACCCGACGCTGTTGCTGCGCACCGTGGGCCGCAAGTCCGGCAAAACGCGCACCACCGCACTCACCTACGCCCGCGATGGCGAGCATTACCTCGTCGTCGCCTCCGCGGGCGGGGCACCGAAAGCGCCGGACTGGCTGGCCAACCTCAGGGCCCGCCCCGACAGCGGGATCCAGGTCGGTACCACCGAATTCGAGGTTCACGCCCGCATCACTCTGCCCGCCGACCCCGACTACGCGCGCCGGTGGAAACTACTCGACTCGGTGAACAAAGGCCGATACACCCTGCACCAGAACAAGACCGAGCGAACCATTCCCATCATCGAACTCACACCGTCCCGATGATCGAACCTGCCGCCTACACGCGAGCGGCTCGGCCCGGCACCCCATCGGCGGCGTCGAGAACCCCGGCAGAGGTCGCGTGCACCACCCGACACCGCCGCTCGGCCGGAGAACAGTGCTGCCCTGAAAACACTTGTGCCCCCGACAAATCACGCCGGAGGAACAGTGCTGCCCTGAAAACACTTGTGCCCCCGACAAATCACGCCGGAGGAACAGTGCTGCCCTGAAAACACTTGTGCCCCCGGCGAATCACGCCGGGGGCACGAAGTCTCAGATGCTCAGAACAGACCCGCGAGCGCGGTGTCGGTGTTCTGGAGCTCGGAGTTGCCGGAGCTCACCAGCTGCGCGGCACCCGTGAGGGTGGTGTTGAGCTGCTGGACGTGGGTCTGCCAGGTGCGCTGCAACTCGCTGAACGCGTCGTTCGCGGCACCGGCGCCGTAGGTGGCGACGTACTCTTCGACCTTCTTGTGGAAGGCCTCGAGCTCCTGGCCGATGCCCTCGGCGCGCTTGATGATCTGCTGCGCTCCGGCTTCGACACCCGAGAAATTGGCGGAGATGGGCTTGCTCATGGTTCAGACTCCTTACGAAAGGAACAGAAGTTCAGGGGATTTAGACCGGCGGCAGGTCGAGGCTGGACACCTGGGCTTGCACCTTCGAGGAGAAGGAATCGTCCTGGTCCTGGAACGACCCGCTCATCTTGACCAGCTTCTCGGCGGTCTCCATCAGCTTGTCGTTCATCTTGTCGGCCTGGAAGTAGTAGCGCTCCATGAACGCGTTGAAGGCATCCCGGGCCTGACCCTGCCAGTTGGCGCCGTTGGTGACGGCGTCCTCGTCGGCCTTGAGCGTCCTGATGGCGATCATCAGGCTGTCGTGCTGCTCCTGGAACTCCTTGGCCTTCTGGGAGATGACTGTACTATCGGCCTTCAAATTGTCCGCCATGGCGGAACCTCCTCCTGCTCGTTGGTCAAGGCCCGAAGTCTGAGCTGACCCTGTTCATATGGTTGGACGCTCGCTGTGCCGCTTCGGTTCCATCCGGTTTCCGAGAGGAATTTCGCTGGTCATCCGTCGCGGCTAGAAGCGTGCGCGTAGTCGACCGGCAACACCGAGGACGGGAGGGTCTGGATACGTTCCCCCCGAACGGTCTCGACCACGGTGCCGTCTGACATCGGTCGCCGCCAGCGCTATCGCTCCCCTCCTTCCCCCTGCTTGCTACCACCTGAACCGGCGAGTGGGCTGGCTGGGCATCACCCTACCCAAAGGTGAGAACCAGCGCTACTGGCCTACAAAGTGTAAGGCGGCGGCGCGCGAAGCCGGCGCGGTTCGCCCGCGGCGCCGCGCGATTCACCCGATATTCGCTACTTTTGAACGGCTTTGGCGATGACCGGAACCATCTTCTCGATCAACAGCGACGTCGATTGATCGGTCCACACCTGGAATGCCTGCACGGTCGCCAGATCGTCGACCACCACGATTCGGGCGGTGCCGTTGGAGATGCCGGTGGGCAGGCCACGGTATCCGCCGTTGCCGGCGTCCTTGTCGGTGCGCAGCACGATCACGATGTCGGAATCGATATCGATCGAGCTCATCCGCACCGACAGCGAACGCGGGGATTTCTCGTCGCCGACCGCCTTGTAGGAGGTGTCGTAACGGAATCCGATGCCTTGGAGGAACTCCGCCTGCGGACTCGGTTGGAGAACCGCGGACAGTGTGCCGTTGCCGTAATTCAGCGCCGTCACGGTTTTTCCGTCGAATTCCGGATGGGAATTGCGCACCGATGCGAGGCTGTCGCCGCCACCGGTTCCGGAATCGCCGTCACCGGAAGTCAGGAAATAGACGCCCGTCGCGACCGCGAGGGCGACGACGACGGCGAGAATGCCGCCGAGCACTTTCGCCGACCGCCCGCGCTGTCGACCGTGGCGCACGGTCGACACGAGGTGCTGATCGGTGACACCGTCGGGGTAGCCGCTCGTCGGCAGGGGGTGCGGTTGCGGCACACCGGGACCGGTGATCGCGGTGCGCGGGTCGGTGACGTGCGCGGCGTAGGGGCGCGGCGGATCGGTCGGCGCCCGGAACTGTTGCGGCGCACCGTAGAGCGCGTTGTGCGCGGCCTGCGCGAATTCACGGCAGGTCGAATAGCGCAGCGCGGGATCCTTGGCCATCGCTTTGGCGATCACCGCGTCCAGCGCGTGCGGCAGGTCCGGACGGACCTCGGTCGGGCGGGGCGGCGGTTCGTTCAAGTGGCCCATCATGACCACGGCGGGCACGGTCGACGGATACGGATTGCGTCCGGTCAACAGTTTGAAGAACGCGCAGCCGAGACTGTAGATGTCGGCGCGGTGATCCAGGCGGGCGCCCATGAGCTGTTCCGGCGGGGCGTAGGCCACCGTGGCCATGAAATTGCCTGTCGCCGTGAGGTCCTGGCCGTCCTCGGCGGCCTTGGCCACGCCGAAGTCGGTCAGCAGCACCCGCTCCTCGTCGTCGGCATCGGCCGACGACAGCAGGAAGTTGGCCGGTTTGACGTCGCGGTGCAGCAGGCCGCGCCGATGCGCGTAGTCCAGGCCCTTGCCGACCTCGCCGACGATCCGCAGCGCGCGCTCGGGCGTCATCACCGCGGGCCCCTTGGCCACCTCCTCGGCGGCGTCGGTGCCCTCGACGTACTGCATGGCGATCCACAGTTGGCCGTCCTCCTCGCCGCGGTTGTAGACCGCGACCAGGTTCGGGTGGTCAAGGGCGGCGGCGAGATTGGCCTCGCGCTCGAAGCGGGCGCGGAACTCGTCGTCGGTGGACAGGTCGGCGCTGAGCACCTTCAGCGCGTCGCGGCGCGGCAGGATCGGATTCTGCGCGAGGTAGACCGTGCCCATCCCGCCGCTGCCGAGCACCTCCAGCACCCGGTAGCCGCCGACCACAGCGCCGGGTCGCAACGTCATTCGGTTCCTCCTCGGGCGATGGTCGCGCCGCTCGTCCCATACTGCACGATCGCGGACCTCACGGGCTGGTGAGCAGAGCGTATTGCGCCGAGATCTGCTGGTGCAGTTCGGGCAACTGCTTGCTGCGCGACTGGACGACGTAGCGGTCGACCCGCATCATGCACAGATGGCCGATCAACAGTCGGTCGCCGGTGCTGGTGGTGTAGTGCTGGGAGATGCACTCCACGGAGTCCTCGAGCCCGCTCGGCGCGGCGACGACCTGCTGACCGTCCTCGAGGCCCGCGGACAGCTTCCAGCGCTCCCACAGGCCCTGCGCCCCGCGTTCGGTCCGGCTGCGGAAGACCACCGCGTTGCCGAACGAGGCCCGGTCCACCTCGAATTCCCGCAGGGTGTCGAAGGTCTTCTTGCCGCCGTTGAGCAGCAGTGTCACGATGCCGCGCCCGGTGTAGACGCCGTCGGGTTCGGGCCGGTACGGCGCTTCCGGGGCGGAAGGCAGCGTGCGCCCGAGCAGCCCGTCCGGGTCCAGCGCGACGCGGGACAGTTCCGCGGCGGGCGTGGGCGCGAACTGGTCGAGCAGCGGCCGTTGCACGTCCAGCATCTGGTCGACACGGCCGACGAGCGCGGGCAGATCCGGCGGCCCGGTGTCGTCGACCAGTTTGATGTAGACGACATAGCGGTCGTGCACGGTCCACGAGCCGATCGAATTGATCGAGGGCCGCCAATGCGCGACGGTGCCCGGCTGATCGGGGATCGTGACGGGCTGGTTGTCAGGGTTGTAGGTGAAGTCGTCGTGTTCCAGCGTCGGTCCGACGGAGGCGGCGGTGGCGGCGTCCGGGAACATCAGCACCGCGATGTTCAGGGTGCGGCGCGGGGTCGCGGGATCGTCGCCGCCGGTCGATTCGGCGTTGACCCACCCGGCCACCAGATCCTTGGCGACGTCGTCGAAGGTGTCGTTGATGACGATGTTCCCGAGCGTCTTGCTGTTGAGCACGATGTGCGAGCGGGTGATCCAGACGTCGTCGGTGTAGGCGGGATCGACCTCGGAGGGCAGGGCGACGTAGTCCGCGAGCCGTTGTGATTCCCTGGCACGGGCCTGCCGTTGGCTCTGGGCGTTGCCGAGGTCGCGCGGCACGGTCTGGTAGTTGCCGAGGTCCAGTTTCGACAAGTCCGGTCGCGCGCGGGTGGCCGCTCCTGGGATCACCGTGCCGCAGCCCGCGACGCCCAGCGTGAGCAGGACGAGCAGCAGCGCGGTGCGCTTGCCGCGGAACCGGGGATGACGCATGGTGGGACTCCTCATCGGAAGGCGAGCAGCTTGTACTGTGCCGCGGCCTTCTGGTGCAGCTCCTGGACGTTCTGGCCGGTGACCCGGCCCACGAACCGGTCGTACGGTACGAGGCAGGTGGGAGGGTACAGCCCGGAACTGACCTTCGTGTCCTTGGTCTCGAAGCAACGGACGGTTGGCATTCCGGGAGGACTGTCGATCGCGCGGACACCCTCGGCGAGTTGCGCGGCGAACGCGGCGATCAGCCGATCCGCGGCGGCGGCGTCGCTCGCCCGATAGACCCGGGCGTCGGAGACCGCGACCAGATCGACCCCCGCGTCCAGCAGCGCGGGCTTGGTGGTCGCCGGGAACAGGTCGTAGTGCAGGGCGGCCTGGGCGGGCAGCAGCATCGAGCGGACATCGGCTTTGCCTTCGGCGGTCGCCGCGGGCAAAGTGCGGCCGAGGAGCCCGTCGACGTCCACCGGCAGCGCGGCGATCTGGTCGCGCGGGGTGGGCGAGTAGGCGCGCAGCCCTTCGATCAGATCGGTGAGCGCGGCGTGCGCGAGGGTGATCAGATCTTCGGCGAGCAGCGGTTCGCTGACCGGATCGTCCACGTGGACGTAGAGCAGCATGTCCTCGCGCGGCAGCCAGACATCCAGGTAGCGCTTGTCCGGTGTGAATTTGGCGCGGGCGGCGGGTTGATTCGGCAGGGTGACGGCCTGGCCGGGCGCTTTCAGGGCTTGGCGTTCGATCAATCGGTCCGCGGCGGTGGCCGCCGCCGCGGCATCGGTGAAACGCAGGGCGTGCATGGTGATCTGCCGCCCCATGTTGAACTGCCGCCTGCGCTCGCCGCTGGTGGTCCAACCGGCGATCATGCCGGTGGTGAATTCGTTGAACTCGTCGATGTCCAGGCCCCAGAGCGCGGGCGGCACCTTGGGTATCACCCGTCGTTCCGGACTGGTCAGACGTTGCACCGTGAACCGGCCGTCGGTGTCGAGGATCAACGGCATCACCGCCCCGATCCGGATCGCTTCGCGCAGCGGGCCGTATTTCGGGTCCAGTTGGAAGTCCATGCTGCGCGGGGTGGCCGGATAGTTCCCTGAATCCAGTGTCGACACGTCCAGCGTGACGGGCCCCGACGATTCAGGGTCGGAACAGCCCGCTGACAGCACCAAGGCGACGGCGGTGAGCACGGCCGTGAAATATCCGAATCGCATCCGTGACCTATCCACTGTTGGCGAGAATCGCGTACTGCGCGGCCGCACGTTGATACAGGTTGAGGTCGATGCGCGCGGCGGCCGGTGTCCGCGAGACGACCAAACCGACATAGCGGTCGTGGACCACCGTGCAGAGCGCGTCGAAGCCGCGCAGCGCGTCGTCGTCGAAGAGTCGCAGACACCGCGCGTCCGGCAGACCGGGAGGCGGGTCGAGCACCTCGTCGTTGCGGCCCGCCGACATCAGCACCGATTGCAGCGCGAACGCGGCGGGTAGATCCCTGGTCCGGTACACCACACCGCCGCGCCGCCCGACCAGGTCGACCCCGGAAGTCCGGAAAGCCTCGGCGACCCGCACCGGATCGCGTTCGAACTGCAATTCGGCGGCGGGGCTGTAGGCGCCGAAATCGGTGTCGTCGTCGAAGGGGTCGCTGTAGTCCGGCGCGCGCGGCAGGGCCCGCCGCATGATGCTCTCCGGATCGGCGGGGATGTCGAGCAGGTCGTCCAGCGGGATCGGAGTCAATCCCTCCATCGCCGTGCGCTGCCGGTCGAGGGTCTTGCCGAGCACGGCGGTGAGCGCGGTGGCGTCCGGTGTGGGGATGCCCGCGTTGATCAGCACGACATACGGTCCGCGATTGTGGAACGCGAGGCCGGTGACGTCGTCGCGCGAGGAGGCCCGGACCTCGGGATGGCCGGGAATCGCGAGCGTGTGCACCGCCGGGTCGGCGGTGGCGATCCGCGCGAAATCCTCGGCCGATTTCGCCGCGGCCGCGTCGGTGGGGAAGCGCAGCACCGAGACGATCAACTTCTTACGACTGCGCAGACTCTCGTTGATCCGCGCTACGTACACGCCCGCGATCATGTTGTTGTCGACGGTGGCCGGACGGAACTGCTCCGGCAGGATGCCGAGGCTGAACGGCTTGTCGGCCGCGGTGAAGAACCGCAGATCGCCCGCCACCGAGATCTCGGGATCTATGTCGGACGGATGGGCCAGGTAGCCCAGCATCCGTCGCGCCTCGATGGCGCGCAGATCGTCCTGGCTCAGGATGTCCGGTTCGTACGCCGAGGGTTGCGGCAGGTACGCGCCGGTCTTGAGGGTCGCCACGTCCACGGGCAGCACCCGTGGCCGCGCCGTGCCCTCGACGGTGGTCGACGAACACCCCGCCAGCATCGCCGAGGCGGCCACGAGCGCGAACAATCCACGTCGGAATCCCACATTCCCCCCGTTCGGAAACTCGGTACCAGGGTGCGCTGCCGACGGAAGCACCGTGCCGGGAATTCGCCGGCACGCCTCACGTTCCCCCGTCCTGGCGCACCCCCGCCCGGCATGCTACTCGACGCGGGCGATTCCGCTACAGGCTGTTGGCGAGCAGCGCGTACTGCGCCGCCACCTTCTGCCGCACGTCGGGCTCCTTGTCACTGGTCACGACGCCGACGTAGCGTTTGTAGGCCACATAGCAGCGGTACTTGTAATCCCGCTCCGGATCGCCCTTGCCGTTGAGTTGCAGGCATTGCGCGCCCGGGACGTCCTTGGGCGCGCTGATCGGATCGAACTGGTCGCCGACGGTGTCGATCAGACCCTGGAGCAGCACCGGGGCGGCCTCGGCGTCGCGGACCCTGGTCACCGAACTGGCGTCCACGATCGCGACCTTGTCCACGCCGGTGTCGGCGAGCAGCCTGCGGGTGACCGATTCGTCGTCGGCGGAGTGGATTCCGTGGTTGGGGCCGTAGACCGCGAACGACCCCGGGTCGGGGGTGTGACCTTTGCGGTCGGCCACCGCGACGCGGGCCAGCAGGCCGTCCGCGTCGACCTTCAGCGAATCCAGTTGGTTCACGGGGGTGGCGCGGAACTTGTCCAGCACCGGGATCTGCGCGGCCAAGGCCCGGTCGACCCAGTTCGACAGGTCGGTGCTGTCGGCCCGGGGACGTTGGATGAACAGCGAGATGACGAATTCGCCGTGGGCGTGGAACGCGCCGACGTTCGCGACGCCCGGCCGCCAGTGGATGTAGGCGTCGGGGTACTTGGTCGAGGGCAGTTTGCGGTTGTCGGGGGAGACGCCGAGGTCGGCGTCCTCGAGTTCGCGCGCGGCCAACTTCGCCGAGGCTTCGTCGGGGAAGCGCAGCAACACGTTGGTGACCGCGGTGGTGTCGGTCGCGGGCCTGGTCTGCCCCGTCGGATCGGCCTTGTCCGCGCCGCTGGCCGCGAAGCCGACGACGAACTTGCGGTTGTCCAGGACCGGTTTGGAGACGTTGGCGACGAAGTCGAGCGCCTCGGTGCTGTCCGGGATGACGGTGCTGCCGCGTCCGTGTTTGAGCGAGGAATCGATCTCCACGGTCGGGGCGACGGCGTCGGCCATCCGCATGCCCTCGAGCAGGGAGCCCTTGCCGGAGGAGTTCTGGTCGTAGGTGTGCGCGTCGACCGGATACGTGCCGACCTCCAGGCCGCGCACATCCATCTCGCCGGGAACCGCCGTCCCGGAGACACCCGCGCAGCCCGTGGTCAGCGTGGCGACCAGCGCGCAGGCGGCGAGCAGCGCGACGCGCGAAATCCGAACCATGACAGGCCCCTCGTTCCTCCCGTATGTGCCTCCGAAGTTACCGGAAGGGCGCGGTGGAGAGCGACAGTTGGGCCGGCTCCGGTGTACCCGCGGGAGCGGTCGTCGCCCGCGCCGCCCGACCACTACCCTGTTCGGTATGGCGACGACTCTGGATCCGGCCCGCGGCGCAGGCGGATACCGTTGAAGGATCGGCAGGTCGAGGTCGTCGCGGGTGGCCATGTCGTGGCCAGGGTCGCGGGCGCGGTGGTGCTCGTCGCCCATCGCGGGCCCGGTCTGCCCACCCCGGAATCTCCGGCGGCGGTCGCCGCGGAGTCGCTGGCCGAATTGGTGAGCGAGGCCGCCGATCTGCAACCCGCCGGTCCGGGTGCGATGGTCGCCCGCCAGGCCACCCGCTGGCTGATGCGTTCGGCCGAACAGATCAGCCCCGGCGTCCCCATCGATTTCGGCATCCTGTCCGCCGCCGAGCACGGTGGTCTGGCGATCTTCCTGCACGGCGCGGTCACCGCGCTGCTCGACGACGACGGCCGCACCGACCGGTTCCGCGGCGGCGACGCGGCGTTCACCGTCGACCGGGTGGCGCCGGTGCCCGCGCGGGCCGCCGCGCTCTACGTCGACGAATCCGACGGCCGGATACCGGAACTGCCCGCCGCGCGCGGTGTGGGGTGGCTGGTGGAGGGGATCGCCCAGGCGTCGGGGGCCGTCCTGTGGTCCGACGGCAGTCGGGCCGCGCGCGTAGCCACGGGTACGGCCGCCGATCAGGGTCCGCTGCCCACCGCGCGCATCGATCCCGAACCAGGCCCGCGTCAGCGCGCCGACTCGGCGCCTCGCGACCCGCATCCGGCGGCCACCGCGAACCAGATCCCGACCTCGATGCTGGATTCGGTGGCCGAGCGGGAGGATCCGCACGCGGCCGTCACCCAACTCGGCGGCACCAATCCGGCCCCGCGTCCCGACCCCGACCTGCAACGACGGCTGGAAGCCACGGCCAAGGCCACCGCGCTCACCGTCAAGGTGCTCGGATTCAAGTGCGCGCGCGCCCATCCCAGCGATCCGCGCTCGGCGTTCTGCACGGTGTGCGGCATGCCCGTCGACCAGACCCAGGCGCTCATCGAAGTGGTGCGTCCGCCGCTGGGCATGCTCGTCCTGGACGACGGCATGACCTACATGCTCGCCGCCGACGCCGTCCTCGGCCGGGACCCGGAGCATTCCGAGGCCGCCCAGCGCGGGCTGATCCCGCTCAAGGTGGACGACTCCTCCGGGGGGATGTCGCGCGCGCACGCCGAGATCCACCTGGTCAACTGGGATGTCACCGTGGTCGACCGCGGTTCCACCAACGGCACCCGTACCCGCCTGCCCGGCTATCGCGACTGGATCCGGCTCACCCCGAACCAGCCGATGATCCTGGTGCAGGGCACCGAGGTGATGATCGGCAACCGCGTGCTGCGCTACGAGCCCGCCGCACCGCCGCCCTTCGGAGCCTGAACCGCCGAGTCCGAGCCCTAGGAGTACCGCGACAGGCAGATGCTCTCGCCCATCAGCACGCCCGCGCGGAACGCGTCGACCCGGGAGAACCCCGAGGGCACCGTCTTGCCCTGGACGTCGCTGGCGGCCAGACCGTCGGTGAGCAACCCCGAGACCGCCTCGTCCAGATCGCCCGCCGACAGCGAGATGTCACCCTGGTTCTTCGAGCGGTTCGGGTCCGAGAGCTTGCCGGTGACGTAACCGGCCAGGCAGGCCGCGCGCAATCCCGTCTTCGCGCCCACCAACTGCTGACCGTGGTCCTGCTGCACGGCCAGGGTGTAGCGGGAGATGAAGACCACGTAGCCGTTGTAGTCGCCGGTCACCTTGACCGGCAGCGGATTGTCGTCGTCGGTGTCGGCCAGGCCGCGCTGGGCCAGATCGCCGACGTCGGTGGCGATGGTGTTGGTCGTCGGACAGTAGGACACCGGCGGGGTGGCCGCGCCGTCGCGGCAGGTGATCTGCGCGCCCGCGTAACTGAACGACGGCGAGTTCGGCACCGGCAGGATCGCGTCGAGGGCCTTGCTGAGCTCGATCAGACTGTCCTTGGTGATCGGGTACTCCCCGCGCTGCCGGTCGCCGTCGAAGGAGGACGGCAGATTGCCGCGACGCTGGTTGATCTCGTCGATGTCGATCTTCTTGCACGCCTCGGGGCCGTCGGTGAAACCGATCTGCACTGCGGTGACCCGTTCGAAGGCCGACCCGTGCACGCTCTCCGGATCGTCGGGATCGGAGTCGCGGATGGCGACGGTGGCCGCGAGCACCGAGTTGAGCCCGTCGGAGGTGTTGATCGTGAAATGCGTCGACTTGCCCTCGGCGACGTGGCGGATGAACGACCCGGCGAAACAGTCGGCCTGCTGCTCCTTGACGATCACCGGGTCCTTGGACCCCACGATCTTGGCCATGTTCTGGATGGCGTGGCCGTACTCGTGGGCCAACACCATGACCACCGCCATCTTGCCGAAGGTCTCCTCCATCGTGGGCAGCAGCACCTCGCGGTCCCAGCCGATCGAGTTGTCCAGGCGACAGTAGGCGGCGTTGACCAAGTGGTAGGTGGATTCCTTGCAGAACTCCGGCGCCGAGCCACGGGCGGCCTTGGCGTTCCACGACAGCAACCGGTCGACGGGGGCGAACTCGCCCTCGAAATGCGCGGGGTAGACCCCGCGCCAATAGGTCTGGATGTCGTCGATGGCGTTGAGCGCCATGGCGTCGACCGCGCCCCCGTCGCCGTTGGTGGCCGTCAGCGTGGAGTCGGGGACGTTCTCGCGCGGGCCGCTGGGACCGCTGGTGGTGGGCAGACCCGCGACCTTGAACGGATCGTCGTAGACCGAGACGGCCCGGCCGTCGACCAGGCGGGTACAGCCCGCGAGCAGCGCGGCAGCGCACAGGAGCACGGTGATCACCGCGGTTGCTCGACGTGTCGGCAAGGCTCCCCCTTGGTCGGCCGGGTACATTCGCGTCGGTCGCCTGATCCGGGGCAGAAGGCGCGTCGGGGGCACCGCCTGTGTCCGGGTGATGGCATAGTATCCGCTGCATGTCTTCACCGGGGGCGCAGACCATCACCGTGCGCCATGATGGAACCGAACGTGTATTCGATTCGAATCAGAAGATCACGATGGGTCGCGCGCCCGAGGTCACGCTGTTCGTGGACAGTCCGCTGGTTTCCCGCGTGCACGCGACGCTGGCCTGGCAGGGCAACGGGTGGGTCCTGACCGACAACGGCAGCACCAACGGGGTTTTCGTCGACGCGCGCAGGCTCAGTCAGCCGGTGGCGATCGACCGCCCGATCCAGGTCCGGCTCGGTGACGCGATCAGCGGTCCGCTGCTGCATCTGCTCCCCGCCGCCCCCGCACGGCCCGCACCATCGCATCAGCCCCCGCAACCGCAGCAGCGGCAGTCCTCACAGGCCCTGCCGCGGCAGAACTATCAGCACCCGAACCGTCCGGCGCCCGGTCAGCAACCGCCGCGCCCGCAACCCCCGAATCCGCCGCCCCCGCAGCAGTCGGGGCCGCAGGACCGGATTCCACCCCAGCAGTCCGCACCGCAGCCGCAGGTCCCGCCGCAGCCCGCCAACGTCAACATGACGACCAGGGCCGACACCTCCTCGATCCCGCCGTTGCGCGCGCGCCCGTCGACCTCGCCGATCGCCCGCGCCGACCGCCTCCCGCCCGGCGGTCTCGGGATCGGCCGCACCAGCGACAACCAGATCGTCGTCAACGATCCGCTGGCCTCGCGCAAGCACGCCCGACTGGTCGCCGCCGCCGAGGGCCTGACCATCGAGGATCTGGGCTCGGCCAACGGCACCTTCGTCAACGGCACCCGGCAGCAGCGCACGGTGCTGCGCGAACGCGACATCGTCACGATCGGCAACGTCGACTTCGTCGTCCAGCAGGGCGCGCTGGTGCACCGGCAGAAGCCGGTCGCCGAACAGGGCCTCAACGTGCACGGCGTCGGGTTCACCGTCGAGGGCAACAAGCAACTGCTCGTCGATGTGAACATGCAGGCGGGCCGCGGCACGCTGACCGCCCTCATCGGCCCCTCCGGAGCGGGCAAGTCCACGCTGTCCAAACTCATCGCGGGCAGCACCCAGCCTTCCGGTGGCGTGGTCACCTTCGAGGGCCGCAACCTGCACGCCGAATACGAGGCGCTGCGCTCCCGCATCGGCATGGTCCCGCAGGACGACGTGCTGCACCGGCAGTTGACGGTGCGTCAGGCGCTCGGCTACGCGGCCGAGCTGCGCCTGCCCCCCGACAACAGCAAGGCCGACCGCCAGAAGGTGATCGACGGGGTCCTGCAAGAACTCTCGCTCACCGAGCACGCCGACACCCGCGTGGACCGACTCTCCGGCGGTCAGCGCAAACGCGCGTCGGTGGCGCTGGAACTGCTGACCGGTCCGTCGCTGCTGATCCTGGACGAACCCACCTCGGGTCTGGACCCCGCGCTGGACCGTCAGGTCATGGTGATGCTGCGTGAGCTCGCCGACGCGGGCCGCGTCGTCATCGTGGTCACGCATTCGGTGGCCTGCCTGGACATGTGCGATCAGGTGCTGCTGCTGGCGCCCGGCGGCAAGACGGCGTTCTGCGGTCACCCGGCCGGGGTCGGCGGCGCGCTGGGCACCAGCGACTGGGCCGAGATCTTCGCCAACGTCGCCGCCAACCCGGACCAGGCGTTCGCCGCCTACCGGTCGCGGCAGGCGTTCATCCCGCCGCCTCCGCCGCCCGCGCCGCGCACCGGCCCGTCCGGAAGTCCGCCGCACGCCAGCGGATTCAAACAGTTCTCCACGCTGGTCCGCAGACAGATCAGACTGATCTTCGCCGACCGCGGCTACCTGGCCTTCCTGCTGGTGCTGCCGTTCATCCTCGGCGCGCTGTCGCTGGTGGTGCCGGGCAAGAACGGTTTCACCGCGGGCGGTCTCCGACAGGACCCGGTCAGCGGCAACATCGTGCCCTCCGGCGGCGCGGAGGCCCAACAGTTGCTGGTCGTGCTGATCCTCGGCGCGTGCTTCATGGGCGCGACGCTGACCGTGCGCGACCTGGTCGGCGAACGCACGATCTTCTACCGGGAACGCGCGGTCGGCCTGCTGCCCTCGGCGTACCTGCTCGCCAAGATCTGGGTGTTCAGCATCACGGCCTTCCTCCAGGCCGCGGTGCTGGTCGCGATCACCCTGGTCGGCAAGAAGCCGCCGGGCGCGGGTTCGCTGATCCCCTCCGGCAGCGTCGAACTCTATGTGGACATAGCCCTCACGGCGGTGTGCTGCGTGGTGTTCGGCCTGCTCATGTCGAGCCTGGCCAAATCCAACGAGCAGGTCATGCCGATGCTCGTGGTGATGATCATGGTCCAACTGGTGATGGCGGGCGGCCTCATCCCTGTCACCGACCGGCCCGGCCTCGAACAGGTGTCGTGGCTGTTCCCCTCGCGGTGGGGTTACGCCGCGGGCGCGTCCACGGTGAACATCAAGGAAATCTTCCTCAACGCCCAACCGGACCCGCTGTGGGATCACGAGCCGGAGGTGTGGGTGATGGATGTCGTGCTGTTGCTGGTGATCACCGCGATCCTGGCCTACTTCACCTGGCGACGGCTGCGCCTGAAGAAATCGGCGGCGTGAGGCGCGGCGGCGCGGACCGTGCGTCCATCCCGGTGAACGCCGGGGTGAACCGATGCCGGGTATCGCGAGCATCGCGCTCGGGTACCAGGCACACTTAGGCGTGTGACGGTGCGAGTAGGGGCGGTGCATCTCGGATGGGATGTGGTGTCCGTGGCGGCGGGTGGCGCGGGGACACCGATCCGTCCGGTGCAGGTGGAAGGTACGTATACGCCGCCGGCGTATCTGCTGGCGGATTCCTCGGGACGATTGCACACCGCGGGTGTGGACGTGCAGCGCCCCGATCTGGGCATGGCGATCGCCGACGTGCGCGACATCCTCGGCCATCCGCAGATCGTGGTGGCCGGGGCCACCTGGCCCGCCGAACTGGTGTTTCGCGCCCGCATGTACAACCCGCTGGCGGCCGTGGGCAAATACCTGCGCGGACGGCCGGACGTGGTGGCGCTGCCGTTCCCCGACGGCTGGCCCGACGAGAAGATCGACGTCTACGCGGCCCTGGTCGAACAACTCGACGTCGCGGTCGAACCGCTGCCGGAGAGCGTCGCGCTGTCCGGATACGTGCGCGCGCTGGGTCTGGTGCGTCCGCCCGGTGCCCGCGATCCGCGCGGAGCGGGCGCTACCGGCGTCTACTCCGACGGCCGCACGATGCTGGTCGTCGCGGTGCACGGCGACGACGACCAGCCCACCGAATCGGTGGACGTCCCGGTCACCGCGGAGGCATTGCGCGACCCGCACTCCGCCGACAACGTCGTCATCGAGGTGATGGCCGCGGCCCGTTCCATCGGCGCGGACACCTCCACGGTCCTGCTGTGCGGCAACGTCTGCTTCAACGACGCCCTGCGCCTGGCGTTCCAGAACCACCTCGGCCACCGCTTCCGGGTCGCCGACCACCCGATGCACGCGTTGGTCCTGGGCGCGACCCATCTGCTGGTGACCGACAGCGATGGCGAGGAGCCCGAACCCCGTCCCGAACCGCCCCGTCCTGAGCCGCCCCGTCCCGAACCGCCGCGCCCCGAGCCGCCCCGGTCCGAGTCGCAGCGCACCGTCGAGCAGCAGCGATCCGAGCCGCGGTGGCCCGTGGAGCCGCCGCGGGCCGAATCGGCGCGGCCGGAGCCCGCGCGGCCGTCCGGGCTGACGCGTCAGCCGCTGCACGTTCCGCCGCCGGAGCAGCGGCGGCCCGAGACGGGTCCGCAAGCGGTGCGTCAGCCGGAAGCCCCGCAGTTGGCCGCGCCGCAGCATCAGCCGTCCGCCCCGCCCGCCGCGCCGTACTCGTCCACCGCGCCCGGCGGTGCGCCGCAGTCGCCCGCCCCTGCCGCGCCGGGGGTGCCGCAGTCGCCCGCCTCCTCGTCGGCTCCGCCCGATTTGTCGACGTCCGCGCCGCAGGCTCCCTCGCCGTGGCGCGCGCCCGACGCGCAGACCCCGCCGGTGGTGACCTACGGGCCCGGCTACCCGACCGTGCGCCCCGAGGCGCCGGCCGGCGACGAGCCGACCACCCGGGTCACCCGCGAGGACCCCGCGCGCGGCCTGCCGCCGCACCTGGCCGAATTCGGCAGCCGCTTCACCCGCCCGCCCGGCGCGCCCGAGGACCAGCGCACCACGGTGCCGGGCCGTTCGCCGACCCCGCCCGCGCAGCCGGGACCGCCGCCCGCGGGCAGCTATCCGCCGCCGCAGCCCCGTCCCGGGCCGTGGTCGGAGGCCGAATCGGAGGAGGACGGCGACGACCAACGGCGCAAGGGCGGTCGCTGGGACCGGCTCAAGGGCAATCTGTTCGGCGCGAATGTCGTGGTCGGCGCGGTCGCGCTGGCGGTCGTCGGCCTGGCCCACGAATCCGGTCACGCCGAGTTGGCCGGATCGCTGGAGTCGGTGACCTGCGCGCTGACCCCGCGCGTCGACTCCGAGCGCGGTCAGGGCGTCGTCTCCGTCCGCGAACACGACCTGCGCGGGCACGACGAGCAGAGTTGCCCCGAACCGGAGATCGACACGTTGCGCTTCGTCGTCCCGTCGCTGCCCGGCGCGATCGATCCGGGTCCACCGGTCCGGATCTGAGGCGATTCCCGGGTAGCGATGCCCTCCTGGTATCGTGGCTCGCTGGCGTGCGGAAGCACGAACGAGCCCCGGGTCTCCACCGGCCGCCGGGATCGGCTCGATCGCACGTCGGGGCCGGCAACACCGACGACAGACAGGGAACCACTGTGCCTACGTACAGCCCCAAGGCGGGTGACGTGACCCGTAAGTGGTACGTCATCGACGCCACTGACGTAGTGCTCGGCCGTCTCGCGGTCCAGGCAGCGAATCTGCTGCGTGGCAAGACGAAGCCGACCTACGCCCCGAACTTCGACGGTGGCGATTTCGTCATCATCATCAACGCCGACAAGGTCGCCATCTCCGGCAACAAGAAGGCCGACAAGCTCATCCACCACCACTCCGGGCATCCGGGCGGCCTGAAGTCCCGCACTGTCGGTCAGGTGTTGGAGAGCCGTCCCGACCGTCTGGTCGAGAAGGCCGTCAAGGGCATGATCCCGAAGAACAAGCTCGGCAACGCGATCGCGGGCAAGCTGAAGGTCTACGCGGGCCCGACGCATCCGCACGCCGCTCAGCAGCCCATTCCGTTCGAGATCAAGCAGGTGGCCCAGTGACCGCTCCCGAGGAATTCGCCGAAGAGACCGTCGAGGAGACCTTCGAGGTCACCGCTGACGCCGCCGAGGCCACCGAGTCCGACGCCGACGGCAACGTCGAGGTCGTCGAGGAGGAGTACGGCTACGAGGCCGAGCCCGCCGGTTTCGCCCCGGTCCTGATCGACCGCCCGGTGCAGACCGTCGGCCGCCGCAAGGAGGCCGTGGTGCGCGTGCGCCTGCTGCCCGGCAGCGGCAACTTCGTGCTCAACGGCCGCACCATCGAGGACTACTTCCCGAACAAGGTGCACCAGCAGTTGGTCAAGTCGCCGCTGGTCACGGTCGAGCGCACCGAGTCCTTCGACATCCACGCCCGCCTGGTCGGCGGCGGCCCCTCCGGGCAGGCGGGCGCGCTGCGCCTGGCCATCGCCCGCGCGCTGATCGAGGTCACCCCGGACGACCGCCCCGCGTTGAAGCGGGCTGGCTTCCTCACCCGCGACCCGCGTGCCACCGAGCGCAAGAAGTACGGTCTGAAGAAGGCGCGTAAGGCGCCCCAGTACTCGAAGCGCTGATTTCGGCATCGCCGGCCTCCGTCATCCGGCACCCTGGACGAGGGTGCCGGTGGCAGCGGTCGCGGTCGAGTCGTCCGGTGGTCTCGGATCATCGTGGCGATCGGCGTGGCCGTTGCGTCGTATCGGATCGGTCGGCGCGGCAAGCCGCACGAGAGCAGGCTTCCAGCACCCGCTGGTCGCCTGCTCTCGTGCTGTATTCCCGATGAAGGGTGACGAGGGACGACTATGGCACGTTTGTTCGGTACCGACGGAGTCCGCGGCCTGGCGAATGATTCGCTCGGCCCGGAGCTCGCGCTGGTGGTCGCCGGTGCGGCGGCGCAGATCCTGAGCCGGGGCAAGACGCGTCCGCTCGCGGTCCTCGGCCGCGACCCGCGGGCCTCCGGTGAGATGCTCGAGGCCGCGGTGACGGCGGGCCTGACCGCGGCGGGGGTGAACGTGCTCGCGGTCGGCGTGCTGCCGACGCCCGCCGTCGCCTATCTGACCGGCTTGTACGACGCGTGCCTGGGCGTGATGATCTCCGCTTCGCACAACCCCATGCCGGACAACGGCATCAAGATCTTCGCCGCGGGGGGGCCACAAACTCGACGACGCCGTCGAGGACCGGATCGAGGCGCTGATCGCCGAGGGGCTGACCCATCGCCCGACCGGCGCGGGCATCGGCCGCGTGCTCAACGCCTCCGGCGCGCGCGACCACGGACAGGTCGTTCCGGATCAGTACAGCGTCGAGGGCACCCACGAACGCTATGTGGAACATCTCGTCGAGGCCACCGGTCAGGATCTGGCCGGGTTGACCGTGGTGCTGGACTGCGCCAACGGCGCGGCTTCCGAGGTGGGCCCGGCGGCGCTGCGCGAGGCGGGCGCGACGGTGATCGCGATCAACGCCGAACCCGACGGCCTCAACATCAACGACGGCTGCGGGTCCACGCATCTGGAGCAGGTCCGGGCCGCGGTGGTCGAGCACGGCGCGGATCTCGGTCTGGCCCTCGACGGCGACGCCGACCGCTGCTTGGCCGTGGACGCGGCGGGCACGGTGGTCGACGGTGACGCGATCATGGCGATCCTGGCGATCGCCATGCGCGAGGCGGGTGAGCTCGCCGAGGACACGCTGGTGGCGACCGTGATGAGCAATCTCGGACTGCACATCGCGATGCGCGAGGCCGGAATCACGTTGCGCACCACCGCCGTCGGTGACCGCTATGTCCTCGAGGAGTTGCGGCGCGGTGCGTTCACCCTGGGCGGCGAGCAGTCCGGTCACACGGTGCTGCCGAAGTTCGGCACCACGGGTGACGGTGTCCTGACCGGCCTGCGGTTGATGGCGCGGATGGCGGCGACGGGCCGGAGTCTCGCCGATCTGGCCGCGGTCCTGCGGACCGTGCCGCAGGTGCTGGTGAACGTCCCGGTCAGCGACAAGGCCGCGGTGGCCGCGGCGCCCGAGGTGCGCGAGGCGGTCGGGGAGGCCGAGCGCGTGCTCGGCGATTCGGGGCGGATCCTGTTGCGCCCCAGTGGTACCGAGCAGTTGGTTCGGGTCATGGTGGAGGCCACCGACCCCGAGTTGGCCCAGCAGTTGGCCGAGGATCTCGCCAAGCGCGTCGCCTCGGTCTGAGGTTCGCACGTCATCGATGCGTCCGGTCGGGATCGCCCGACCGGACGGGGCATCGGCACGTCGCTCGCGCACCGAGTGCATCGAATATGCATCATTCTTCCGGTAGCATGGCGGTTGCCGAGGAGATGGTCGATTCCTCCGGCGACGCCCGTGAGGGCCGCGTCGCGCGGTACGGCTGAGCCGCCCCCTGTCGCGCGGCGCGGTCCTCGTGGCCGTCGCGGCGTATCCGGTGCACAACCCGTTCGAGGGAAGAGGTTCGAGCGCAGTGGGCGAATGCCGATGACCGTCAGTATCGTACTTTTCACGCGTGACCTGCGGGTTCGCGACAACCCCGCGCTCACCGCGGGCTGCCGCGCCGACGCGGTGGTGCCGCTGTTCGTCCTGGACGAGGCGATCCTGTCCGGCCGCGCCGCCACCCCCAATCGCGCCGCCTTCCTCGCCGCGGCACTGAGCGAACTCGACGCCGAACTGCGCGAGATGGGCGGAAAGCTGGTGGTGCGCCGCGGCAAGGTGGCCGACCAGGTCGCCGCCGTGGCCGAGGAGGTCGGCGCCGAAGTGGTGCACATCGCCGCCGACGTCAGCGCCTACAGTCGGCGGCGCGAGCGCGAACTGCGCGATCGGCTGGCCGACGCGGACCGCGAACTGCGCGCCCACGCCTCCTCGGTGATGACGGTGGAACCCGACGCGGTGACGCCGTCCTCCGGGCGCGACCACTTCGCCGTCTTCACGCCTTATCACCGCCGCTGGACCGAGATGCACCGGCGCAACCCGCTGCCCCGCCCGCCCGCGCTGCGGATGGCGCGCATCGCCGCGGGCGACCTGCCGAAGCCGGAGGAGATCTGCGCGGGTGACCGGTCGCCGCGGCTGTCGGTGGGCGGGGAGAAGACCGGCCGCGAACTGCTGCGCCGCTGGACGGCGGGGCCCAGCGAACGCTACGCCGCGCTCAGCGACGACCTGCCCGCCGACGCCACCTCGCACCTGTCGCCCTACCTGCACTTCGGCTGCCTGTCGGCCGCGGAAGTGCTGCACCGCACCGACACCGACGACGAAGGCGGCGCGGCCTTCGCGCGGCAACTGGCCTGGCGCGATTTCAACCACCAACTGCTCGCCGCGCGGCCCGAGGCGGCCTGGCGCGACTACCACGACCGCGGCATCCGCTGGCGCGACGATCCCGCCTCCGTGCGCGCCTGGCGCGACGGCCGCACCGGCTACCCGATCATCGACGCGGGGATGCGTCAATTGCGCGAACAGGGCTGGATGCCGGGCCGCGCGCGATTGATCGCGGCGAGCTTCCTGGCGAAGTCGCTGCGGGTGGACTGGCGCGTCGGCGCCGACCATTTCCTGCGCTGGCTGGTGGACGCGGATATCGCCAACAACCAGTTGAACTGGCAGTGGGCCGCCGGAACGGGCACCGACACCCGGCCCAACCGGACGCTGAACCCGCTGCGGCAGGCCGACCGCTTCGATCCCGACGGTGAATACGTGCGCCGTTGGGTGCCCGAAGTGGCCGAGTTGGCGGGCGGCGCGGCGCACCGGCCGTGGCGCGTGTCCGGCGGTGTCGCGGGCTATCCCGGGCCGATCATCGACTTCGCGGGCATGTAGTTCCGCGCGATTGTCCACAGGCGGGCGATTGTCCACAGCGCGACTGTTCGCCCAGGTCGGCGGCGGTCGCGTGGCGGGCCTCGGTGCCAGTCTCGCCGTATGCGACCAGGACTGGAACAGGCCAGGGACAGGCAATTCGGCGCTTTCGCCACCTGGCAGGTGTTGTGCGAGTACACCCGCGGCGAGATGCGTCTGCACCTCGACCGCGGCGACTGGATCAGGATCTTCCGCGGCGTCTACCGGGAGGTCGGCACCCCGCCGACGCCGGAACTGCGGGTGGAGGCCGCCCGGTTGTCCACCGGGTTGACCTCGGTCGTCGCGGCCTACGAGACGGCCGCCGAACTGCACGGATTCGCCGTCGCCGAAGCCGGGGTGACCCACGTGCTCGGCGCGCGGCCCGCGCGTTCGGCGCACCTCTACGTCCACCGCGACCGCGCCGACACCGCCGAGACCGAACTCGTCCGCGGCGTGCTGACCACCAACGCGGTGCGCACGGTGATCGACATCGCCCGCACGGCCACGCGGGCCGAGGTGGGCGAGATCCTGGAAGTCGCGCTGGCGCAGGGCATCTCGCACCGAGCGTTGCTGCGGGAACTGCCGCGGCATCGCGGCAGGCGCGGTCACGGCCAGGCCGCCGATCTGCTCGCCCGCCTGCGGCACGATCCGGCCGCCAGGGTGATCCCGGTGCAGTGGACGCCCGGGCGCTCAGAACTGCGCGGACACGAATCCCGTGAACAGCACCAGGAATCCGCCGATCTCCCCGACGACGAGGGCGTACAGCGTCAGCCGCTTCGACAGCGTGATCTCGCCCCGGTACTGATTGGTGGTGTCGCGGCGCAAGCCGTGCCAGGAATAGGTGGCGATGGCGCCCGCGAAGAAGGCCAGCACGACCAGGTCCGCCGCCAGATTCACGGCGGTGGCCCAGCCGCTGAGCTCGGTGAACACCGCGAGCAGCACACCCGCGAAGGAGTACTGCAACGCCGCGCGGTGGGCGATGTCGACGTAGATGTGCGCGGCCCCCTCGGAGGAGGTGCGGATTCCGTGGTACTTCCACACGCCCAGCAGCAGAGCCACCAGGAACAGGACGCCGGTGACGAGCAGCGTGATTCGAGTGTCGATGCTTAGGTCGGTCATATCTCTCCCCGCGATGTCAGTCTTCGATCAAGTGTCCATCGGCCATCCGCCAGCGACGGGTGGAACGGACCGTGTCGAGCATGCGTCGATCGTGGGTCACCAACAGCAGTGTGCCCTCGAACGAGTCCACCGCCTGCTCCAACTGTTCGATCGCGGGCAGATCCAGGTGGTTGGTCGGCTCGTCGAGCACCAGCAGATTCACGCCGCGCGCCTGCAACAGGGCCAAGGCCGCGCGGGTGCGCTCGCCGGGCGAGAGCGTCGCGCACGACCGCGTCACGTGCGCGCCGCGCAGCCCGAATTTGGCCAGCAGCGTACGCACCTCGGCATCGGGCCATTCCGGCATCTCCGCCCCGAAGGTCTCGGCCAGCGGGGTGTCGCCACGGAACAGCCCGCGGGCTTGGTCCACCTCGCCGACGGCGACACCGGAACCCAGTGCGGCGGACCCGCTGTCGGGCCGCAACCGGCCCAGCAGCAGCGCGAGCAAGGTCGATTTGCCCGAGCCGTTCGCGCCGGTCAGCACGATCCGATCGGCCCAATCCACCTGCGCGGTCACCGGACCGAGGGTGAACTCACCGCGCGTGAGGGTCGCGTCGGTCAGCGTCGCCACCACCGTGCCGCTGCGCGGGGCCGACGCGATCGACATGCGCAGTTCCCACTCCTTGCGCGGCTCCTCGACCACGTCGAGGCGCTCGATCCGGCGTTGGGTCTGGCGCGCCTTGGCCGCCTGCTTCTCGGTCGACTCCGCGCGCATCTTGCGGCCCGCCTTGTCCGAATCCGTCTTCGCCTTGCGGCGCGCGTTGCGCACGCCGTGTTCGAGCCAGTTGCGCTGCATCCGCGCCCGCGCCTCGAGTCCGGCCTTGGTGTCGGCGTATTCCTCGTAGGTGTCGCGCGCGTGCCGGCGCGCGATGGCGCGCTCGGCGAGATAGGAGTCGTAGCCGCCGTCGTAGATGTCGACCTGCTGCTGCGCCAGATCCAGTTCCAGCACGCGGTTCACGGTGCGCGCGAGGAACTCCCGATCGTGGCTGATCACCATCAGCGGCGCCCGCACCCCGGTGACGAACTGTTCGAGCCGATCCAGGCCCGCCAGATCCAGATCGTTGGTCGGCTCGTCCAGCAGCAGGATGTCGAAGCGCGACAACAGCACCGCGGCCAGACCGGCCCGTGCCGCCTGGCCGCCGGACAGTCCGGTCATGGGGGTGTCGAGTCCGTTCGCCAACGAATCGGCCAGTCCGAGGTCGGCGGCCACCTCCTCGGCGCGCTGGTCGAGGTCGGCGCCGCCCAAGGCGAGCCACCGCTCCAGCGCCGGGGTGTAGTCGTCCTCGCCGCCGTCCGCCAGACGCTGAGCCGCGGCGTCCATGGCCGACTGCGCCTCCGTCACACCGGTCCGGCGGGCCAGGTACTGCGCGACGGTCTCGCCCGCTACCCGCTCGGGTTCCTGGGCGAGGTAGCCCACCGTCGCGTCCGGCGGGCTCAGGGTGATCGTGCCGGTGGGCGCGTCACCCTCGGCCAGGATGCGCAGCAGGGTCGACTTGCCCGCGCCGTTCACCCCGACCAGGCCGATCACGTCGCCCGGGGCGAGGGTGAGGTCCAGGTCCTCGAACAGGGTGCGTTCGCCGTGGCCCGCGGACAGCCCGCGCGCGTGCAGAGTGGTGCTCACCCGCGAAAGTCTGCCGTGCCCGTCCCGCGCCGCCGCACGGGCGGTCGGATCGGGGTCGTCCCGGAGGGCGACGCTCGCCGAAATCAGGGTCGGAATCGGTCGGTGTACCGATGCCGCGGCCCGTCGCCGACGGCACAGTCGAAAGGGTATCGATCGACCCCGGAAAGGAATTCCGATGACCGCTCCCGTTCGCCGCCTCACCCGTTCCACCACCGACAGTTGGATCGCCGGTGTCTGCGGTGGCCTCGCCGAGTACTTCGGCTGGAGTCCCGCGGTCGTGCGACTGCTGTTCGTCCTGTCCTGCCTGCTGCCCGGCCCGCAGTTCATCGTCTACTTGGTGTTGTGGCTGATCATCCCGAGGAAGTGAGTCCGGCGACCCGGTAAGCTGCTGCGCCGGGGCCCGGCAGATGACAGGATGGTGGGAATCCCCGTTCGCGGCACTGCCACCCGCAGCGCTGTCACCGAGTCCGTCGAGGAGGAGTCATGATCACCTCGGGCGAGTTTTCCGGCCTGGATCTACCCGACATCGACACCTCCTCACCGCTCGAGGGGTTCGGCCCGGTCGAGTTGAACCATCCCACCCAGGACATCGACGGCGACGGCATCCTCGACACCGAGACCACCGCCGGGGCCGACGCCACGCAGATCTGGACCGACTACGACCACGACGGTCTGGCCGATCACGTCACGGTGGTGGAGAACGACGGCGACTACGCCGCCTGGGAGTTCCACCACCACCCCGACGGCACCTCGGGGTGGGTCCGCACCGACCAGGGCAAGCTCGGCGGCTAGGCGGCCGATCGGTACGCGGGGGTAGATTTCCGGGCGGAATCCGGTTTCCCGCGGATCGGAGGGAACCGGGTAAGGCCGCGCTGCGTCCTATCAACAAGGCGGGGGTCGCGGGCTCGTGAGGTTCGTGGCGGGCACCGGACAGGACGAGGAAGGGCGGATTCGTGTCGACGCAGTACATGGGGGTCAACACCGGCGAACTCGGTCAGTTCGGCAACGATCTTCGCATGTCGGCCGGTGTGGTCACCACCAGCGCGAAGCGTATCTCGGACAACATGTTCGGCAACGCCTCCACCGACAAGGGGCCCGATGCCGGCCGCGCGTACGGCACGCAGGGCAAGGCCATCTACTCGGGGCTCGAGAACGTGGTGAAGTGGCTCAACGACTGGGGCGCCGCAGGCGGAGCCATCGCCGACACCGTCGGCGCTTCCGCGATCGTCTATTCCGACACGGACAAAGAGAACGCGAGCAAGACCAACAATGCGTGACGGGGGACAGGGGAGGACGGCGAGGATGATCGAGGGACACGGCCATGGCTGAAGCGTCGCTGTCGAATCTGAACGGTGCCAACGTCGACAAGATCCTCGACGACGGCGCGTCCGGTCTCCAGTATTTCGCGCAGTTGCACGAGCGCTACCAGAAGGCGTTCGGCCACGGTCCGTCGCATTCGCTGGACCAGATCTACGCGCTCTACGACGAGCAGCGCGGGATGAATCTGGAGAAACTGGCCGATACCGCCACCGCGATGTCGCTCACCCTGAAGGACGCCGACGAGCAGTGGACATCCCAGAAGGCGATGGCCGACAAGCTGCCCACCATCTGGCAGGGCGATGCCGCCGAGGCGGCGCAGTACATGTTCGGCCAGCAGTTGACGATGGCCACCGATGACAAGACCAAGGCCCGCGCGGCATTGGACGCCATCGTGGCAACGGTGCCCAATCTGCGTAAAGCCGTGCAGGACAAGGCTGATCACGTCAAGAGTCTGGTCACCGGTGGTGAGGTCCGCGTCGACAACCTCTCGCTCTACCAACTCGACATCCTGATCGGCGGCACCGACGGTGTGGGCGACGTGCTGAAAGCGGTGTTCCCCGGCACTTTCGGCAAAGTCGTCGGTGAGATCACCGATTTCAACATCGCCAGTCAGATCATGGGCAAGCTCGTGCTGGGCAATATCGCCAAGGACGCGCTCGAGGAAGTGTTCAAACCGCATTTCGATTCGCGGCTGAAGAACTTCGTAGACACCTGCACCAACACCGACACCGCGATCAAGAACGCCTACGTCCAGTTGGTCAACTCGATGCAGGCGCTGGACGGGAATCCGTATCCGCGCCCGGCCGGTGTGCCCAAGGTCACCACGCCGAGCAACCCGAGCACGCCGAGTTCTCCCAGCAGTCCGAGTTCACCGAGCACTCCCAGCACACCGAGCACGCCGAGCACCCCGAGTACGCCGAGCACTCCCAGCACACCGAGTTCTTCGCCGACCACTCCGTCCTCGACGGACCTGTCCTCGGCCCTGACCGGTCTGGCCTCGCTGAGCCAGGTGGCGAGCACCGTCGCCACGGCGGTGCAGTCCGGGCTGTCTTCGCTGGGCACCCTGATCAGCGACGGTATCGAGAACCTGACCGATCACCTCGAGGAGCAGGCGAAGACGGCCGCCGAGAACAAGGACAAGCCGCTGGCCGAATTCGATCTCGCAGGCAAGCACATGAAGCTCGAGATCGGCCCCGACGGCCTGCCGCGCTTGGTCACCACCGAGGCCGACGGCACCACCCACGAGTACAGCGTCGAACTAGACCAGAACGGCCTCCCGGTGCTCTCGGACGAGAAGACCGGCGGCGAGGACAAGGCCGAGGGCGACGGGGCCGACGGTGCGAAGGCCGAAGGCGAGAAGGCCGAAGGCGACAAGGGCGAGGGCGACAAGCCGGAAGAGGGAGACAAGGCCGAGGGCCAGGGCGGTGCACCAGCGGGTGACCAGAATGCCGACCAGGGCGGCACGCCCGCGGGCGATCAGAAGGCGAACCAGGGCGGCGCGGCCCAGGGAGGTCAGAATGCCGACCAGGGCGGCACACCGGGCGGTGCGCCCGCCGATCAGTCCGAGAACGCCGGACGCCCGGCGACTCCGGGCGTGCCGAACGCCAAGCGTGAGAACGACGGTGAGCACACCCCGAATCCCGCGTTGACGCCGGAGGGCGGGCAGCAACCGCAGGCGCCGGTGGACACCGGGGCGCGATTGGCGGAGGCGGGCCCGCTGTGACCGACAGACGTGACAGGGCGTGGGAGGAGAGCGCATGGTGAACTACGCCGAGGCGATCGAGCGGGAATTCGAGGAGTGCGCCCGCCGCACCGCAGTCCTGCGGGCGGAACTGGCCGAGATCGATCGCAGCGCCGCCGAGCGTCTGCACGCGCTCGGCGAACGCGCGGCCGAGGATCTGCGCAAAGTGATCGAGGAGAACGCGGAGGAGTTCGCGCGCGAACAGGCCGAAGCGGAGGAACGCGAACGCCGCGAAGCCGAGGAACGCGCCGAACGCGAACGCCAGGAAACCGAGGCCCGCGAACACCGCGAGGCGATCGCCCGCTCCGCCGCCGCCCGCCGCTCCGCCGACGTCGTCACCCCCATAGACGAAGACGACGACCCCGAAGGCGAGTACTACCGCAAGAAGAGCTGGCTCATCTAGCCGACCGCCACCTGGCCAGTGGCCGCTCGATGCGTTGTCGTTGTCACAGTCCCAGATAGTGCGTGACCGTGAGATCCAGTCGCGCCATATCGTCGTGGCTCAGGTAACCGACCATCTCGCCGACATACTGCACATCCAGCGACCGTATCTGGTCGACCAGTAGAAGAGTGGATCGTCCCAGCAAGTCTATGCGCGGTCGGAACATCGAGTCCTGAGCGGAGGCGGAGGTGGGTACCACGGTGACCATGGACCAGTCGGTCTCGGAGAGAACCACGCCGTAACGTTTACCGCGTTGTTCGCGCCCGCGATTCGTCTGACCGAAGTCGACTTGATGAACAGCGGCTCGAATCACCAGGCGTCCGGCTCTTCATTCAGATCCTCGCCGGAGGCGTCTATCCGTTCGGCGTCCTGCTGGGCGGCCAGCAGCCACTCACGACGCTCCAGCTCGTGCAGAGCCCGCCGGATCACGTCGGCCTTGGTTTCACCAGGTCTGGCCAGCTTGTCCACCAGCACCTTGTCGGCGTCGGTGAATCGGATACCGGTAGTGGGATTCTTGGTGGTTCTTCGCGCGCCGGAAGCAAACGGCTTCTTTCGGGTTTTGGTGGCCATAACTCCAGTTTAGGCCCGTGTGCAACAGGTGTGCAACGTCATGTCGACGTCGAAGAACGATCCGTTCGGTGGAACCGTACTAACGGCGGAGGAGGGCGGCTATGGCGCCGATCGGGAGGCCGGACTTCTTCTTCTCTTCTTCGCGGGGGGCGTGCGGGTCCACGACGGTGGTGTGGGGGACTTGGGCCTCGGGGTCGGCGAAGGCGGCGTAGGTCTTGTCGTCCAGGACGGTGTGCAGCAGGTAGCCGGTGAGGATCGCGCGGGTGCGGCGGGCCACTTTGGCCTGATATTTGCCGATGCCGAAGGCGTCGAGGGCGCGGCGGCCCTCCACGATGCCGTTGTGGTTCGCGCCGTCGAGGGTGCGCAGCAACTGCGGACCGGCCCATTCGGTGGCCAGGGGGAGGGCGTTGGAGCTGACCGAGTCGAGGTCCTGCGCGCCGGCGAGGATGAGGGCGGGGATCTCGATACTGCCCGCGACGTTCTCGGCGGCGGGTGCGGTGGGGGCGGGGTGCAGTGCGGCCACGGCGGCGACGCGACGCTGCGCGGCGGCCAGGACGGCCGTGCCCGCGCCCATCGCGTGACCCGCCAGCACGAGGCGGTCGGGGTGCACGCTGATCTGTCCGTCGCCGAGTCGCACCCCGGTGCAGATGTCGAGGGTGGTGAGCAGATCGGTGGCCAGGTCCAGATGTGACGGAATCGGTCCGCGCTCGGTGTCGGGGGCCGCGACCACGAAACCCCAGGAGGCGAGGTGTTCGAGTAGCTCCCGATACCGCGACGCGCCGGTCAGCCAGCCGTGCGCGAACGCGATCGCGGGCAGGTTCTTCCCGGTTTCGGGCGTGTAGACAACCCCGGGCTGCCCCGCGATGGCCAGGTTGCCGCGCAACACGTGGTGCGGGCCACGGCTGGTCAGGGTGCTCAGAAGAGATTTCACAGACGCCGACACGACGTGAACGTTATCCGATAAGTACTCTGGTGAGCCATGTGCGGAATCGTTGGCTACGTCGGGTACCGGGACGCGCTCGGCGTCGTCGTTGACGCGTTGCGCCGCATGGAATATCGGGGGTACGACTCCGCGGGTGTCGCGATTCTCGGCGGTGTGGGCGCGTTGGCGGTGGAACGCAAGGCCGGTCGTCTGGCCAATCTGGAGGCCGAGCTGGCCGAGTCCGACCCGGCGCGCTTCGCGGGCAGCACCGGTATCGGGCACACCCGGTGGGCGACGCACGGCGCGCCGACCGACCGCAACGCCCACCCGCACCGCGACGTCACCGGGAAGGTGGCGGTGGTGCACAACGGCATCATCGAGAATTTCGCGCCGCTGCGCCGTGAGCTCGAGCAGGCCGGGGTGGAGTTGCTCAGCGACACCGACACCGAGGTGGCGGTGCATCTGGTCGCCCTGGCGTACGCCGCGGGGCCGACCGCGGGTGATTTCGTGGCCAGCGCGCTCGCGGTGCTGCGCCGGCTCGAGGGCGCGTTCACGCTGGTCTTCACCCACGCCGACCACCCGGATCTGATCGTGGCCGCGCGCCGCTCCACCCCGCTGGTGGTCGGGGTCGGCCGGGACGAGATGTTCATCGCCTCGGATGTCACGGCGTTCATCGAGCACACCCGCGACGCGGTGGAGCTGGGGCAGGATCAGGCCGTGGTGATCACGGCGGGTTCCTACCGGGTCACCGATTTCGACGGCAACGACGTGCCGGGCAAGACGCGCCCGTTCACGATCGACTGGGATCTGGCCGCCGCGGAGAAGGGCGGCCACGACTACTTCATGCTCAAGGAGATCGAGGAGCAGCCCGCGGGCGTCGCCGACACCTTGATCGGGCATTTCACCGTCGACGAGGCGGGCGGCCGGATCGTCCTGGACGAGCAGCGCCTGGCCGACCAGGAGTTGCGCGAGTTCGACAAGGTGTTCGTGGTGGCGTGCGGCAGCTCCTATCACGCGGGTCTGCTGGCCAAGTACGCCATCGAGCACTGGACCAGGCTGCCCGTCGAGGTGGAGTTGGCCAGCGAGTTCCGCTACCGCGACCCGGTGCTGGACCGGTCGACGCTGGTGGTCGCGATCTCGCAGTCCGGCGAGACCGCCGACACGCTCGAGGCGGTGCGCCACGCCAAGGATCAGAAGGCCAGGGTGCTGGCGATCTGCAACACCAACGGCGCGCAGATCCCGCGCGAATCCGACGCGGTGCTCTACACCAGGACCGGCCCGGAGATCGGCGTCGCCTCGACCAAGGCGTTCCTGGCGCAGGTGACGGCCAACTTCTTGGTGGGTCTGGCGTTGGCGCAGGCCCGCGGCACCAAGTACCCCGACGAGGTGGCCCGCGAATTCGCCGAACTGGAGGCGATGCCGAAGCTGGTCGAGCGGGTCCTGGAGACCGGTCCGCAGGTGCGGGCCATCGCGCGCGAGTTGGCGCAGGTGCCGACGGTGCTGTTCCTGGGTCGCCACGTCGGCTATCCGGTGGCGCTGGAGGGTGCGCTCAAGCTCAAGGAGCTCGCCTACATGCACGCGGAGGGTTTCGCGGCGGGTGAGCTCAAGCACGGTCCGATCGCGCTGATCGAGGACGGGCTGCCGGTGATCGTGGTGATGCCCTCGCCGAAGGGCCGCGCGGTGCTGCATTCGAAGCTGCTCAGCAATATCCGCGAGATCCAGGCGCGCGGCGCGCGCACGATCGTCATCGCGGAGGAGGGCGACGACACGGTGCGCCCGTTCGCCGACGATCTGATCGAGATCCCGTCCGCGCCGACGCTGTTCCAGCCGTTGCTGTCGACGGTGCCGTTGCAGATCTTCGCGGCCGAGGTCGCCCAGGCCCGCGGCTACGACGTGGACAAGCCGCGCAACCTGGCCAAGTCGGTCACGGTCGAGTAGTTCGGCGTTACTGCTCGACGGTGACGGTGCCGCGCATCTCCGGGTGCAGCGAGCACAGGTAGCGGTACGAGCCGGGCGCGGTGAACGTGTAGCTCCATTCGCCGCTGGTGAAGATGGGGCTGTTGAGCCCCATCGCCTTGTCGCCCATGCCCTGCACGGAATGCGGGAAGCGGTCGCTGAACTTCCAGGTGACGGTGTCACCGACGCGGACGGTGACCTCGGCGGGGGAGAAGGTCATGTCGTCGACGGCGACCGTGACCTTGGCCGTCGGTTTCTTCGTCGGCGCGGCGGCCGCGCTGGTGGCGGAGGTGGCGCTCGCCTGCGTCTCGGCGGCGTCGTCGGAACCGCAGCCCGACAGGGTGAGCACGGCGGCGGCGACCAATCCGGTCGCGACCCGGGCGGACAGTGCGTGGCTCCCGAACGGCATGGCGGCCAGCCTAGCCGCCGTGTCCGATTCGGCGGCGGTGCGGGGCGCGGCCGGTAGGGTCGGGGGCGACCGGTCGGAGCGGGCGAGCAGCGGAGGCAGGAGACGGATGTCCACGCAGCGGGGCTATTTCACGGCCGACGAGGTGCGGGCGGCGGAGGCGGAACTGTTCACGCGGGTACCGGACGGCGTGCCGATGCGCCGCGCCGCCTACGGGTTGGCCCGGGTGGTCGCGGCGGAACTGCGGGAGCGGACCGGGGGTGTCGCGGGGCGCGCGGTGGGTCTGCTGGTCGGTTCCGGTGACAACGGCGGTGACGCGCTGTGGGCGGGGGCGATGCTGCGGCGGCGTGGCGTCGCGGTGACGGCTGTGCTGCTCAATCCCGAACGCGCGCACCGGGAAGGGCTGGCCGCCTTGCGTGCGGCGGGTGGCCGGGCGCGTGATCGCGTGGGCGCGGTGGACTTGGTGATCGACGGCATCGTGGGCATCTCCGGGCGCGGACCGCTGCGCCCGGCCGCCGCGGATATCGTTGCGGCGTTGGATGTTCCGATCGTCGCGGCCGATCTGCCGAGCGGGGTCGATCCCGACACGGGCGCGGTGGCCGGTCCTGCGGTGCGCGCGGCGGTGACGGTCGCGTTCGGCGCGCCGAAACCGGTGCACGCGCTGGCCGCGGCGTGGTGCGGCCGAATCGAAGTGGTGCCCATCGGTCTCCGGCTTCCCGAAGCCGGACTGCGGGCCCTCGACCCGGCCGAGATCGGCGCGCGCTGGCCGGTGCCGGGGGCCGCCGACGACAAGTACAGCCAAGGCGTGACGGGTGTGTGCGCGGGCAGCGCCGCCTATCCCGGGGCGGCGGTGCTGTGCACCGGGGCGGCGGTCGCCGCGACCTCGGGGATGGTCCGTTTCGCCGGTGAGGGCGCGGCCGCGGTGCTGGCGCGTCATCCGGAGGTGGTGGCCGCCGAGTCGATCGAACGGACCGGTCGGGTGCAGTCCTGGGTGTTCGGTCCCGGCGGCGGCACCGACGCCGCCGCGGCGGACCGACTGGCCCGCGTGCTGGCC
>NZ_BAGG01000018.1 GCF_000308695.1 Nocardia takedensis NBRC 100417
CGCGGTGTTCGTCGCCTACGTGGCCTACGCCTTGGCGAGTCTGGCGTTGGGCGCGGAGTTCGACAGCATCGACGACTGGATCTCGGTGGCGATCAAGGGATTCCTGGTCGGTGCGCTGTCGGTGGCCGCGGTGGAGTGGGTGGCCCGCCGTCGCGCCGGTCGCGACCGCTGAACCGCGCTCAGGGCAGGAAGGTGGTCGGGATCGCGGGTTCGCCCGCGGACAGTTTCAGCCCTTCCCACGGCAGACTGACCAACCCCCGCGCCACCAGTTCGCGGCTCTGGGCCAGATCGGGCAGACCGTCGACCACTTCGCCGTCGCGCACCAACGGGACGGGCAGCGGGCGGACCTCGAAGACGCCGCCGTCGGGGGCCGGTGCGCCGGCCGGGTGGACGATCTCCTCCACGACGGTGCCGGTCGGCCGGGCCAGGCGCACCGCGGTCTTGGTGCCGCCGCGCGACTGCTTGTGACTGCTGCGCTTGGCGACCGGGACGCCGTCGACCTCGACCAGTTTGTAGACCATGCCCGCCGTCGGCGCGCCGGAACCGGTGACCAGCGAGGTGCCTACGCCGTATAGGTCGACGGGTTCGGCGCGCAGTGCGGCGATGGCGTATTCGTCCAGATCGCCGGAGACCACGATGCGGGTGTTGCGCGCGCCGAGCGCGTCGAGTTGGTCGCGGACCTGGCGGGCGAGCACGCCCAGGTCGCCGGAGTCGATGCGCACGCCGCCCAGTTCCGGTCCGGCCACCTCGACGGCGGTGGCGACGCCTTCGGTGATGTCGAAGGTGTCGACCAGCAGCGTGGTGCCGACGCCGAGCGCGCGGACCTGGCTGCGAAACGCCTCGGCCTCGTGCGCGCCGTCCGCGCCGCTGTGCAGCAGGGTGAAGGCGTGCGCGCTGGTGCCCGCGCCGGGGACACCGAACTCGCGCACCGCCGCGAGGTTGGAGGTGGCGTCGAATCCGGCCAGGTAGGCCGCGCGCGAACAGGCGGGTGCGGCCAGTTCGTGGGTGCGCCGCGACCCCATCTCGATCATGCGGCGCCCGGCGGCGGCGCTGACCATTCTGGCCGCGGCCGAGGCGATGGCGCTGTCGTGGTTGAGCACCGACAGGATCAGCGTCTCCAGGACGACGCATTCGGCGAAGCCGCCGCGCACCGACAGGATCGGTGAACCCGGGAAGTACAGCTCGCCTTCGGGGTAGCCGTCGATCTCGCCGGTGAAGCGGTATTCGCGCAGCCAGTCGACGGTCTTCGCGTCCAGCAGCGAGTCGATCACCGCGAGTTCGGCCGGTCCGAACCGGAATCGGGTCAAGGCTTCGAGCAGGCGGCCGGTGCCCGCGACGACGCCGTAGCGGCGACCGTTGGGCAAACGTCGGGCGAAGACCTCGAAGGTGCAGCGGCGGTGTGCCGAGCCGTCGGCCAGCGCGGCGGCGAGCATGGTCAGTTCGTACTGGTCGGTCAGCAACGCGGTGCTGACGCGGCCCTCGTCGATCTCCACGGCGTCACTCTAGGCCGCGAACGGGCCGGTCGCGGGGCGGTGGGGCCGACCAGCGCGAACGTGTTCGCGGGACCGGTCCGGGTGTTGAGAATCCGGGGGCGAGTCGTACCCTGGAACCCATGGGCTCGTGCGAAACAGGTATGACGCTCTCGGTGCCGCAGGCGGTGCCGGAGACGGTCGAGCACACCGAGATCCTGGAGGCGGAGGACCGTCCGTGGGTGACGGTGGTCTGGGACGACCCGGTCAACCTGATGCACTACGTCACCTACATCTTCCAGAAGCTCTTCGGCTACACGAAGGCGAAGGCCACCGAGCTGATGTTGCAGGTGCACAACGAGGGCAAGGCCGTGGTGTCCTCGGGCTCGCGCGACAAGATGGAGCAGGACGTGCGCAGGCTGCACGCCGCCGGGCTGTGGGCGACCATGCAGCGAGACGACTGACCGGTAGGACTACCCTCGACGCCGTGCCGAACTGGAGCCGACGCCGTGCGTAAGTGGAGCAGGAAGAATTCCCTGGGCGGCCTCAAGCTGCGCACCGAGATGGACGCGCGCGAGGCCGGGGTGCTGCGGTCGCTGGTAGGCGCGGTGTCGGGTCTGCTGACCGAACGCGCGAGTTCGGCGCCCGAGGACGAACTCGCGGCGCTGACGGGTCTGCGCACCGGCAACGTCACTCCGCCGGAGGATCCGCGCCTGCGGCGGTTGCTGCCCGATTTCCACCACAGCGAACCGGGTTCGCCCGACGCCGAGCGCGCCGATCTCAACAGCGCGCTGCGCGGTCTGCACGAACCGGAGATCATCGACGCCAAACTGGCCGCGGGCGCGGTCGTGCTGGACACGCTGCCCGACGAGGGCGGCAAAGTGGTGCTGACCCCCGAGCAGGCCGACGCGTGGCTGACCGCGCTGACCGATGTCCGGTTGGCGTTGGGCACCGTGCTCGGCGTGGACGCCGACACCCCGGATCATCTCGAGCCCGACGACCCGCGCGGTCCGCATCTCGACGTCTACCACTGGTTGACGTGGATCCAGGATTCGCTGTTGGAGGCGCTCGCGCCCTGATCGGAAGGTGTCGTCGATGGCCGAGGTCCGATCGGGTTCGGTGACCGACGTGGTGGGTGTGTCGGTCGGCCACCACCATGTGCTCGACGCCGAGGTCACCCTCGGGGCGGGCGCGGCGGCGGGGTGCACGGTGGTGCACGTCCCCGGCGGCGCGACGGCGGCGGTGGACGTGCGCGGCGGCGGTCCCGGCACCAGGGAGACCGATCTGCTCGCGCCGAGCAACACGGTGCGCCGGGCGAATTCGATTCTGCTCACCGGCGGCAGCGCGTACGGTCTCGCGGCCGCGGACGGGGTGATGCGCTGGTTGGAGGAGCACGGCGAGGGCATCCCGATGGACCCGTCCGACGCGAGTCGGGTGGTGCCGATCGTGCCCGGCGCGGTGATCTTCGACCTGCCGGTCGGCGCGTGGGATCTCCGCCCGACCGCCGAATTCGGCTATGCGGCGGCCGCGGCCGCGGGGACGGAGTTCGCGCGCGGTTCGGTCGGCGCGGGCGTCGGGGCCAGGGCCGGGGCGATCAAGGGCGGGGTCGGCAGCGCGAGCGTCGTCCTGGGCGAGGGTCCCGCCGCGGGCGTGACGGTGGCGGCGTTGATCGTCGCCAATCCGGTCGGCTCGGTCTTCGATCCGCGCACCGGTCTGCCCTGGGGGACGGGGACCGACGGTCCCGAATTCTTCGGCCTGCGCCCGCCCGCCGCCGACGCGCTGGCCGCCGCGAACGCGCTGCCGGTCAAGGGCACGGTCCTGAACACGACGATCGGCGTGATCGCCACCGACGCCGCGCTGGATCCGGCCGGCTGTCATCGGCTGGCCACCACGGGCCACGACGGTCTGGCCCGCGCGATCCGCCCCGCGCATTCCCCGCTCGACGGCGACACCCTGTTCGCGCTGGCCACCGGGACGCGCACGACGCCGGGTCCGCCGCTGCCGCCGGCCTTCCCGCCGGACCTGCTGGTGCTGGACGCGCTGTGCACGGCCGCGGCGGTGTGCGTGGAGCGCGCGGTGGTCGACGCGATCCTGTCCGCGCGCTCGGTCGCGGGCATTCCCGCCTACCGTGACCTGTTCCCCGACGCGGGGGGCGACCTGTTCCCCGACGCGGGGGGCGACCTGTTCCCCGACGCGGGGGGCGACCTGTTCCCCGACGCGCGGGTGTGACCGGTTTCTCTCCGGCGGGGACCGGGCGCGGTCCGGGGGGAATACGCGAATATTGTCCTGAGTTGCGTACGTCGGGAGCCGTGACGCGCGCCGGTTGGTGAAAGGGTGGACTCGTGCTGGTGATCAGATCCGAGCTCGTGGAGGCGATGGTGGCCCACGCCCGCGCCGATCACCCCGACGAGGCGTGCGGCGTCATCGCCGGTCCCGAGGGATCGGACCGCCCGGAGCGGTTCATCGCCATGGTCAACGCCGAGCGGTCGCCGACGTTCTACCGGTTCGACTCCGGTGAGCAACTGAAGGTCTGGCGCGCGATGGACGACGCCGACGAGGTCCCGGTGGTCATCTACCACTCGCACACCGCCACCGAGGCATATCCGAGCCGCACCGACATCTCCTACGCCTCCGAGCCCGAGGCCCACTACGTGCTGATCTCCACCCGCGATCCCGAACGGCACGAACTGCGCAGCTATCGGATCGTCGCGGGCGAGGTCACCGAGGAACCGGTGCGGATCGTCGAGTCCTACGACGCGGCCGCCGCCCCCGCCTAGTCCCCACCCACCGGCCACCACGGTCGAAATCGAGGAGTACCCATGTCGGTAACCGTGTCCATCCCGACCATCATGCGCGGCCTCACCGGAGGCGAGAAGCGGGTGCAGGCCGACGGCGCGACGCTGTCGGCGCTGATCGCGGACCTGGAGACCAACCATCCCGGCCTGTCCGAGCGGCTGCTCAAGGACGGCAAGCTGAACCGGTTCGTCAACATCTACGTCGACGACGAGGACGTGCGCTTCGCCGGCGGCCTCGAGGCCGAGGTGCCCGAGGGCGCGTCGGTGACCATCCTGCCCGCCGTCGCCGGAGGCTGATTCCCGCGTGGCGCGCTACGAATCACTGATCGCGACCCTCGGCGACACCCCGCTGGTCGGTCTGCGGACGCTGTCGCCGAAGTGGGACGGCGAGGACCACGTGCGGCTGTGGGCCAAACTCGAGGACCGCAACCCGACCGGGTCGATCAAGGACCGGCCCGCGCTGCGGATGATCGAGCAGGCCGAGGCCGAGGGCCGACTGACCCCCGGCTGCACGATTCTCGAGCCGACCAGCGGCAACACCGGGATCTCGCTGGCGATGGCGGCCAAGCTCAAGGGCTATTCGCTGGTCTGCGTGATGCCGGAGAACACCTCGGTCGAGCGACGTCAGCTGCTCACCATGTTCGGCGCGCGGATCATCGACTCGCCCGCGGCGGGCGGCTCGAACCAGGCGGTCGCGCTGGCCAAGCAGATCGCGGCGGAGCATCCGGACTGGGTGATGCTCTACCAGTACGGCAACCCCGCCAACGCGCTGGCCCACTACGAGAACACCGGTCCCGAGATCCTGGCCGACCTACCGGAGATCACCCATTTCGTGGCGGGGCTCGGGACGACGGGCACGCTCATGGGCACCGGCCGGTACCTGAGCGAGAAGGTGCCGGGGATCGAGATCGTCGCCGCCGAGCCGCGCTACGGCGAACTGGTCTACGGCCTGCGCAACATCGACGAGGGATTCATCCCGGAACTCTACGACGAGACCGTGTTGACCAGCCGGTTCTCGGTCGGCCCGTACGACGCGGTCAAGCGGACCCGCGAATTGGTGCTGGAGGAGGGCATTTTCGCGGGCATCTCCACCGGCGCGATCCTGCACGCCGCGCTCGGCGTTGGGCGCAAGGTCCACCGAGCGGGCCTGCGCGCGGACATCGCCTTCGTGGTGGCCGACGGCGGCTGGAAGTACCTGTCGACCGGCGCGTACGACGGCACCCTCGAGGAGGCCGAGGAGCGGTTGGACGGTCAGCTCTGGGCCTGAGTTCCCGAGTACGCACGGCCTCTGTCACGCGGTGGGCGCGACGGAGGCCGTTTCGTATCCGGCGGACCGGCCCGGTGGGTCGGTACCCTCGATGACAGCGGTGCACGCCGCCGACGAGGAGGTTTCGCCATGACCGGAGGTGCGGGCCTCGGGCCGTCCTTCGACCCGAACCGGATCGCCGCGGGCCGCCCGGTGGGCGCGGGCGCGCGCAGGCCGGCGTGGTTCGCCGCGTTGTGGGCGCGCGCCGCGGCCACGATCCTCGGCTTCGTCGGCCTGCTGTACCTGATCGAGGGCTTCGACCAGATCGATGCCCGCGAACTCGACACCGCGGGCATCGAGCCGCGCACGGTCGACGGCCTGTCCGGCATCGTCTGGGCTCCCGTTCTGCACGGCGGCTGGGACCACCTGATGAGCAACACCCTGCCGCTGTTGGTCCTGGGGTTCCTGGTGCTGCTCTCCGGTGTCAAGCGCGGGTTGCTGGCGACCGCGGTGATCTGGGGCGTCGCCGGTGTCGGCACCTGGCTGACCGGCGGGACGGGCACCACCCACATCGGCGCGTCGTCGCTGGTGTTCGGCTGGTTGACCTATCTGATCTGCCGCGGCTGGTTCGCCCGCAACGTCGGGCAGATCCTGCTCGGGCTGGTCGTGTTGGTGCTCTACGGGTCGTTGCTGTGGGGTGTCCTGCCGGGCCAGACCGGAATATCTTGGCAGGGCCATCTTTTCGGGGCGATGGGTGGAGTGGTCGCCGGCTGGGTACTCTCTGGTGATGCACGCCGTAAACGTCGCGGGGATGAAGTACCGGAGTTCGTGTCGCCACGTTGAGCGTGCGCCCCGATCGGCAATTTGGGGGATCCTTTCGTGACCGAGAATTCGTCGTGGCAGCATGGGGGAATGCGCCTTACCGTCCTCGGGTGCTCGGGCAGTGTGTCCGGCCCGGACTCCCCAGCGTCGGGATACCTGTTGACCGGTCCGGACATGACACCGGTCGTGATCGATTTCGGTCCCGGCGTGCTCGGCGCGTTGCAGCGTCACGCCGACCCGGGTGAGGTCGACATCTTCCTGACCCACCTGCACGCCGACCACTGCCTGGATCTGCCGGGTCTGCTGGTGTGGCGGCGCTACCACCCCACCCCGCCGGTCGGCCGGGCGATCGTGCGCGGGCCGTCGGATTCGGCGCTGCGCATCGGCAACGCCTCCGCCGAGGTCGGCGGGGAATGCGACGACTGGTCCGACGTGATCGACCACCGCGCGTGGGTCGAGGGCGAGACGGTCGAATTCGGGCCCGGGCACACCGTGCTGGCGCGGCGGATGTTCCATCCGCCGGAGTCCTACGGGCTGCGCATCGTCACCGCGGCGGGCCGCACCTTCGTCTACACCGGCGACACCGCCATGTGCGACGCGGTCACCGAACTCGCCCAGGGCGCCGACATCCTGATGTCGGAGGCGTCCTGGACCCACGATCCGGCCAATCGGCCTCCGGGCATCCACCTTTCGGGCACCGAGGCCGGGCAGATCGCGGCGGCCGCCGGGGTCAAGGAACTGCTGCTCACCCACATTCCGCCGTGGACTTCGCGCGAGGACGTCATCGCCGAGGCGAAGGCCGTGTTCTCCGGCCCGGTACACGCCGTGGCCCCGGGGGAGACCTTCGAGATCTGAGCACCCGCTACGCTGTGCCCGTGTCGAGACGAGCCGATGGCAGGGCGGACGATGAGCTCCGCGAGGTACGGATCACCCGTGGATTCACCACGCATCCAGCCGGTTCGGTGCTGGTGGAGTTCGGGCAGACGCGGGTGATGTGCACCGCCAGCGCCACCGAGGGCGTGCCGCCGTGGCGGCGCGATTCCGGGCTGGGCTGGCTCACCGCCGAATACGCGATGCTGCCCGCCGCCACCCACACCCGTTCCGGCCGCGAATCGGTCAAGGGCAAGGTCGGCGGCCGCACCCAGGAGATCAGCAGGCTGATCGGGCGCTCGCTGCGGGCCTGTATCGACCTGGCGGCCATCGGCGAGAACACCATCGCCGTCGACTGCGATGTCCTGCAAGCCGACGGCGGCACCCGCACCGCGGCGATCACGGGCGCGTACGTGGCGCTGGTCGACGCGGTCACCTACTTGGGCGCGGCGGGCAGGCTCGCCGATCCGCAGCCGATCTCGTGCGCGATCGCCGCGGTGAGCGTCGGCGTGGTGGACGGGCGGGTGCGTCTGGACCTGCCCTACGAGGAGGATTCGCGCGCCGAGGTGGACATGAACGTGGTGGCCACCGACACCGGCACCCTGGTCGAGGTGCAGGGCACCGGCGAGGGCGCGACCTTCCCGCGCTCCACCCTGGACAAGCTGCTCGATTCCGCGTTGGCCGGCTGCGAGCGGTTGTTCGCGGTGCAGAAGGAGGCGCTGGCGCTGCCCTATCCCGGCGTGCTGCCCGAGCCCGGCGCCGCGAAGCGCAAGTGATGGTTCGCCTGCTGGTCGCCAGCCGCAACGCGAAGAAACTGGTGGAGTTGCGCCGCATCCTGGACGACGCGGGTGTGGCGGGGATCGAGGTCGTCGGCCTCGACGACGTCCCGACCTATCCGGAGGCCCCCGAGATCGGGGCGACCTTCGAGGAGAACGCGCTGGCCAAGGCCCGCGACGGCGCGGCGGCCACCGGGTTGGCCTGTGTGGCCGACGATTCCGGCCTGGAGGTGGACGCCCTGAACGGCATGCCGGGGGTGCTCTCGGCACGCTGGTCGGGCCGCCACGGTGACGACGCCGCCAACAACGCCCTGCTGCTGGGTCAGCTCGGCGACGTTCCCGACGAGCGGCGCGGCGCGCGGTTCGTGTCCACCTGCGCCCTGGTGACGCCCGATGGTCGGGAGACGGTGGTGCGCGGCGAATGGCCGGGCACGCTGCTGCGTAACCCGGTCGGGGAGGGCGGTTTCGGCTACGACCCGCTGTTCGTGCCCGACGGCGGCACGGTCACGGCGGCGCAGCTCAGCCCCGCGGAGAAGGACGCCGCCTCGCATCGCGGTCGGGCGCTGCGGTTGCTGCTGCCGGAGTTGGCGGCGCTGGCCGGGAACTGAGGCCCGGCCGTCCGGTTCAGAGCCCGTACTCCCGCTTGACCTTCGCGGCGTTGACGTGTTCGACGTAGAACGACAGCAGCGGGACGGTGCCCGCGAGCAGCGTGCCCGCGGTGCGCAGCTTGCTCCAGCGCACCTTGACCGCGAGGTCGGCGGTGACCAGCAGGTAGACGAAGTAGACCCAGCCGTGCACCATGGCGATCCAGCTCGGCGGGTTCATGTCGAAGCCGTATTTGGCGATCATCTCGCCGGTGAGCAGCAGCAGCCACAGACCGGTGAACCAGGCCAGCGCGCGGTAGCGCAGCAGCGCGCCCGCGATCTTCGGGTTCGCGGCCGGTTTCGCGGTGGGGCCCGCCCCGGCGGCGGACGCGGCCTGGGCCGGGTTGTCGGTGGCGCTCAACCGGCGCTCCTCTCGGTGTCGCGGGTGGTCGGACCCGCACGGTGGCCGCTGCCCTCGGCGAGCGCGGCGGTGTCCTCGGCGTGCAGCGCGGCCAAGTAGCGGTTGTACTCCTCGAGGACCGGGTCGTCCGCGCGCGCGGCCTTCGGTCGTTCGGGCAGCAGGCCCGCCGGGATCTCGCTCGGCGTCGCGACGCGCGAGGGGCGGGCGGGCCGCGACTCCTCGCTGGACTCCTCGGCTTCGCTCTCCAGGCGCACGAAGCGGAAGTAGGCGAAGACCGCGAAGGCGGCGAACAGCGGCCATTGCAGGGCGTAGCCGAGATTCTGCGCGGTGCCGCTCGCCGACTCGAAGCGCTCCCACTGCCACCAGCCCAGGGCCAGGAAGGCGAGCGCGGCCACCACCACGAGGGCGATCGGGGCCGGGCGACGATGAGGGGCGGGCACGCCTACCACGGTACCCGTCTACTACAGCGACCGTAGGAGCAGGTCGCCGGGCTCAGAGGGGGTAGGTGACGCCGGTCATCCGCTCGGATTCGGTCCACAGCCGCAGCCACAGGTCCTTGTCGCGCGACAGCCTGGTGGACGGGGCCGATTCGACCGGGCCCTGGCTCTGCATGAGTCGCGTCGGCCCCCAGTACTTGGTGGGGTCGGCGTCGGGCATGGTGGCCGCGAACAGGCTCGAATGCGCGGCCTTGGCGGGGGAGTGGCCGACGATCTTGATGAAGGGCTTGCTGATGAGGTCGAGCGGGGTCTCGGAGTGGGCGAACAGGTCCGTGGCCGAGACGCCGGGGTGCACGCCGTAGGAGCGTTTGGTCGATCCGGCCTCGGACAGGCGGCGCTGGAGTTCGCGCGCGAACATCAGATTCGCCAGTTTGGCCTGCGCGTAGGCGAAATTGCGTTGGTAGCGCCGGTTCTCGTAGTTCAGGTCGTCGACGTGGAACTTCGGCAACTGCTTGTGGGCGATGCTGGACACCGTCACCACGCGGTCGGTGATGCGGTCCAGCAGCAGACCGGTGAGCGCGAAGTGACCGAGATGGTTGACGCCGAACTGGGTTTCGAACCCGTCCTTGGTCCGGGAGAACGGGACGTACATGATGCCCGCGTTGTTGACGAGCACGTCGACGGCGGGGGCTTCCTCGGCGAAGCGGCGGATCGAGGACAGGTCGGCGAGATCCAGTGCGGCCGTGCGCACGTCGCCGGGGATGCCCGCCGCGACCTCGGTGGCCTTGGCGACGTTGCGGCAGGCCATGATGACGGTGGCCCCCTTGCTCGCCAGCACCTTGGTCGTCTCGGCGCCGAGGCCGCCGTTCGCGCCGGTGATCACGAAGGTGCGCCCGGTCTGGTCCGGGATCTCAGTAGGTTTCCACGCCATGCGGCAACCTTACTTCGGAGTAAGTTGTGGCGGAAGACAGCGGGCCGAATTGGCTCAGACAATCTGTCGGCGGCCGTCGTGACAGCGTGATCGCCCCAGAGAATACGCGCGCGGGACGCCCGACACCCACCGGACGGGACATCCCGCGCGCGCCGGGTCAGCGGCCCGCGCCGAGAGGCGCGCCGAACGCGGCGGCCACCGTGACGCCGACGACCTCGCCCCACACCTGCCAGGTCGCCGGATCCAGGGCCATCGAACCCACGTCGGTGGTCGAACAGCCCGCGGGCGCGGGCACGCCGTCGAATCGGTCCCGCAGCCACAGCATCGCGCGCGGCGCGCCGATGGGGTCCAGCGTCAGGTGCTCGCTGAAGTGGTCGCGGGTGTAGGTGACCCGCGCGTCGGGATCGGCGCAGTAGGTGTCCACCAAGGTGTTCACCGGCCCGACCGGGATCAGCCAGTCCATGTTGGCCTGGAACAGGAACAGCGGCACGGTGGGAACCCGCTGTCCCATCCGGGTTTTCGCGAGGGTTTCGCGCACGCCGGGATCGGCGAAGGGGTCGGCGTCGAGCATGCCCAGGTTGTCGCCGAACGGGAACAGCGCCGACTGGTAGGCCGCGCACAGTTGGTCCTTGGCCGCCATCATGAACCGGCCGAGCGGGTCGGCGTGCCGTTCGAGGAACTCGCGCAGCGCCGGGTACTCGCGGGAGACGCCGAGCACGCCCGCCATGATCAGGCCGGAGGACAGGTTGCCGTTGGCCAGGCGCAGGGCGGCCTCCAGATCGGCGGGGATGCCGCCCGCGGCCACGCCGACGATATTCAGTTCGGGCGCGTAGTCGGCGGCGAGTTCGGCGGCGTGGCCCGTCGCGATCGCCCCGCCGGAGTAGCCCATGAGGCCGACCCTGGTGGGTGTGCCGGACAGTGCCATCGGGGTGAAGTTCTCCGCGGCGCGGATGCCGTCCAGGGTGATCCGACCTGCCAGCGGTCCGGCGGCGTAGGCCGAATCCGGGCCCTGGTGGTCGGGAACGACCACGGCCCAGCCTTGCGCCAGCGCGGCCTGGACCTCCAGGAATTGCGCCGCCACCAGGATCGATCCGGTCAGCGGCGCCGGGATCGAGCCCATCTGCAACTGGTAGGAGGGCATGCAGTAGTTGCCGGTGGAGTCCTCGGCGATCTGGTAGGAGAACAGCGGCCGGTCCGGGACGTGGCCGCGCGGTTTGATCACCGTCGCGACCGCCGCGATCGGTTCGCCGCGGGTGTCGGTGGAGCGGTAGGACAGTTGCCAGGCGTCGACATTGACCGGCAGCAGCGACAGGTTCGCCAGGTTGACCTGGCGCGCCGCGATGATCTCGCCCGGCGCGCGGTCGGCGTAGGTCTGCGGGGCGGGTCGGTAGAAGGCCGGGTCGAACGCGGGCGGAAGGGGCGGGACGGGGAAGGGGAGCGCCGGTTGCACGGCGGTGTCGCCGGTGGGTTGCGCGGCCGTCGGTGCGGCGAGGACGAACGGCACGGTGGCGACGAGCGCGACCAGCGCCGCCAGCAGCTTCGATGCGTGCTTTGCCAAGGGAACCTCGATCGTTGACGGACCCCCATTAGTGAGCCCGATCGGTTTCAGAATGGACCGGAGTATGCCCCGAACATGACCTCGATCACAACCGCCCCCCGCTGTCGTGCGCGGTACGTGCGCGATCCGTCCAGGTGGGTCCGGCTCCGATACCGTGGAGTGGTGACGATCGTGGGCAGGCAGTACGGCGGGCGCGCCGTCGCCGAACGCAAGGCCGAGCGCAGGGTCCGTTTCCTGGACGCGGCCACCCGCCTGTTCGCCGAACGCGGGTACACCGACTGTTCGCTGGCCGATGTCTGCGCCGCCGCCGGACTCTCCAAACGGCAGTTCTACGAGGAGTTCGAGACCCGCGAGGACGTCCTCGCGGCCGCCTACGACCGTGTCCAGGACGATGCCGCCGCCGCGGTGCTCGGCAGCCTCGCCGACCTCGATCCGCGCTTCGACCCGGAGACCGCGATCCGGGCCATCGTCACCTCCTACGTCGGGTCGATCGGGTCGGACCCGTATCGCGCCAAACTCGCCTTCACCGAGGTCGTCGGCGTCAGCGAACGCATGGAGCGGCACCGCCGCGAACGCAGGCACGCCTGGGCTTCGGTCATCGAGTCCACCGTGGTGCCCATGGTGCTGCCCGGCGGGCGCGTCCGGGGTTTGCCGGGTATGGCCGCCAGCGCCCTGATCGGCGCCATCAACGGGCTCGCGCAGGAGTGGTTGCTGGCCCAGCCGCGCCCCTCCCTCGACGGCTTGGTGGAACTCCTCGTTCCGCTGGCGCTCTCCCTGGTGGAGAAGCCCTGACGGCAGCACATCGGTGAATTAGCCACCGTTTTGCCCACCCGTGCCCAGAGTGGCGGACGATACTGAACCGATGACCGGTGCGGTGGATGTCGAGAAGTCGCCAGAACCGCTGAGCAAGGCCCGCACCAACATCGTGTTCGTCACGATCGTGCTCGGCATGCTGATGGCCGCACTCGACCAGACCATCGTGTCCACGGCGCTGCCGACCATCGTCGCCGACCTCGGCGGCGCGGGCCACATGGCCTGGGTGGTGACCGCCTACTTGCTGGCCGAGGCGGTCTCGACCATTCTGGTCGGCAAACTCGGCGACCTGTTCGGGCGGAAGCTGATCTTCCAGATCAGCGCCGTGGTGTTCATCGCGGGTTCGATGCTGGCCGGCCTGTCCAACGGGATGCTGCTGCTGATCATCGCCCGCGCGATCCAGGGCGTCGGCGCGGGCGGGCTCATGGTGACCTCCATGGCGCTGATCGCCGACACCATCCCGCTGCGCGATCGCGGTAAGTACCAGGGCGCGCTCGGCGCGGTCTTCGGCGTCACCACCGTGATCGGGCCGACGCTGGGCGGACTGTTCACCGACCACGCGAGTTGGCGGTGGTGCTTCTACGTCAACGTCCCGGTCGCGGTGATCATGATCCTGATGGCCGCGCGCACCATCCCGCACGTGCGGGCGATGGCCAAACCGATCATCGACTACGCGGGCATCGGCGCGGTGGCGCTGGGCGTGTCGTGTCTGATCCTGGGCCTGGAATGGGGCGGCCAGGAGTATCCGTGGGCGTCCTGGCAGGTCATCGGCTTGTTCCTGGCCGCGGCCGTGTTCCTGGCCGCCTTCGTCGCGATCGAACTGCGCGCCGAGGAACCGACGCTGCCGATGCGACTGTTCCGCAGCAATGTGTTCACGGTCTGCTCGATCCTGAGTTTCATCGTCGGCTTCGCCATGCTCGGCTCGATGACCTATCTGCCCGCCTACCTGCAATACGTGGACGGCATCTCGGCGACCGCGTCCGGCGTGCGCACGCTGCCGCTGGTGGCGGGACTGTTCCTCACCTCGATCCTGTCGGGACAGATCGTCGGCCGGACCGGCCGCTACCGGTACTTCCCGATCGCGGGGACCGCCGTGATGGCGTTGGGCCTGTACCTGATGTCGACCATGGGACGCGGGACGAGCGTCTGGCTGGAATCGCTGTACATGCTGATCCTGGGCCTGGGCATCGGTCTGGCCATGCAGGTGCTCACCATCGTCGTGCAGAACACCGTCCCGTACGCCGATCTCGGCACCGCGACCTCCGGGGTCACCTTCTTCCGCACGCTGGGCAGCGCCTTCGGCACGGCGGTCTTCGGCACCCTCTACAGCAGTCAGCTCACCCCGGGACTCGAGGAGGCGATCCCGCGGGCGCAGGTACCGCCGCAGGTCGCGGAGAACCCCGACGCGTTGCGCGCCCTGCCCGAGGCGCAGGTCGCCCCGATCATCGACGCCTACGCCGAGGCGATCGACTTCGTGTTCCTGTGGGTGGTGCCGGTCGCGCTGCTGGGGTTCGTGGTGGCCTGGTTCCTGAAGGAGGTCCCGCTGCGCGACAGCGCGCGGGCCGGGGCCGGTGACGTCGGGGAGGGCTTCTCGGTGCCGTCGAGTTCGGACCGCCTGGCCTTGCTGGAACGGTCGGTGTCGGCGACCCTGCGCCGGGCGCGCCGCGACGGTCCGGTGATGCCGCGCATGCTGGCCGACGCGGGCAGCGGACTCAGCCGCGGGGAGGCGTGGGCGATCGGGCAGGTGCTGCTGCACGACAAGTTCCGCGGCGCGGCCACCGTGGACTCGATCGCGCGGGCGCACCGGGTGCCCGAGGAGGTCATCGAACCGATCTTCGTGCGCGTCATCGGGGGCGGTTTCGTCGAGGCCGAGGACGGACTGCTGCGGCTGACGGTGGCGGGGCAGGCCGAGGTGGACCGGGTGCTCGCGGCGTGGCGGCACTGGCTCGGCGCGCGCCTGGACACCGTCGACGACCGCGACCCGGCCGACCGGGCCCTGCTGGACCGTGCGCTGGCCAACATCGCCGCGAAGGTGCTCGAGGAGCAGTTGCACGAGGAGGACACCGTCACGGTGGCGTGAGGGTGCCGGGACGGCTCACCCCCTCCCGGTTCCGCGTATTTCCCCAGGTGGCGGCGGGGACCAAAGGTGGGGATTCGTGCACCCTCGGTGGGTGGTGCGGCAGCACTGGGGTTGCTGTCGGGTGTCCGGTTTTCGGGCGAAAGTAGTGACAGACCCGATCACCGAAGGACACATCCCGAGGGAGCCCACCATGTACTCGACCACCGACACCACCGCCCGCACCACCGACCTGGCCCTGGTCGAGGCGAGCGATCCGACCGCCGTCGCGGTGTCGGTCGGCGACTGCGCACTGACCTACCGCGAACTCGACGCCTGGTCCAACCGGTTGGCGCGGGTGCTGCTGGCCATGGGCGCCCGCCCCGACATGCGCATCGCGGTGGCCGTCGAGCCCGCCATCGAAGCCGAGGTCACCCGCCTGGCGATCGCCAAGATCGGCGCGAACGCGGTGGACGGCGATCTGGCGCCCTTCGGCGTCGAACTGGGCGTCACCACCGAGGCGACCCGGGTGCGGCTGTCGAATTCGGTGCGCTGGCTGGTCCTGGACGACCGCTCCACCCTGGTCCGCTACATGACCGGTTCGGACGCGCCGCTCACCGACGCCGACCGGATGCCGATGGCCAACGCGTCCTGACGGCGGACCCGATCGGAATCGGCGGCACCCCTCTCCGCCGATTCCGATTTCGGCCGGTACGCACCGGTACCACAATCGCGTAGCGCTCCCTCGAATTCCCGGATATCGCGACCGGACCCGGAGATAGTATTTCCCCGGGAAAGAATTATGCGCACGCTGGTCGCTTCACCCGCCGAGAGCTCGTTCCCCTGTTCGAGCCGTATCCGCGCGCCCGCCGCGCCGCCTGTCTCACTCCCGTAGAACCTCGCCACGCAGGAATCATCCATGCCACAGCGTTCCGTCACGTCGCTCGTCCCGGACTCCGCCCCGTCCGTCGACGCCTTCCCGCTCTCCGCCGCGCAGCGCGGAATCTGGTTCGCGCAACATTTCGCGGGCGCGACGCCGATTTCCATCGCGCAATATACGGAATTGGACGGTCCGATAGATCTGGACGTGCTCGCCGACGCCGCGCGGCGGGCGGGCCGGGAATTCGGCACCGGATATCTGCGCTTGGTCGAGATCGACGGAATTCCGCACCAGTGCGTCGATCCCACGTTGGACGACACGCTGGGCGTGGTGGATCTGCGCGGCGAGGCCGATCCGGTCGCCGCCGCGCACGCGTGGATGCGCGCGGAGTATTCCGCGCCCTTGGATCTGCTCACCGATCGTCTGGCCGCGACGACGATGCTGCGGATCGGGGACCGGCACTGGTTCTGGTATCAGCGCATCCACCACATCGTGCTGGACGGGTTCGGCGCGATGACGATGTTGCAGCGCGTCGCCGAGCTCTACAACGCCGCCGTCGACGGTGTCGACGCGCCGCCGAGCCGGGCCGAGGACCTGCGGGACATCGTCGAGGCCGACACCGCCTACCGCGCCTCGCGGCGCTTCGTCGCCGACGGCGAGCACTGGCGCGCGCACCTGTCCGGGATGGCCGAGCCGGTGGGGTTGGCGGGGCATTCCGCGCCCGCGCAGGCGCATCCGCGCCTGGCCGCCGGTCAGGTCCCCGCCGATACCGCCGCCCTGCTCGACGCGGTGGCCCGCGCGGAGAACTCGAGTGTCGCCCCGGTCGTGGTCGCGGCCTTCGCCGCCTACCTGTCGGCGATGACCGCGACGCCGGAAGTGGTGTTGAGTCTGCCGGTCTCGGGGCGGACCACGGCGTCGCTGCGCCGCTCCGGCGGGATGGTCGCCAATGTGGTGCCGCTGCGGTTGCGCGTAGATCCGACCGCGACCGTCGGCGCGCTGATCCGGGCCGCGCAGGGCGAGTTGACGGGCGCGCTGCGCCGCCAGCGCTACCGCCAGGAGGACATTGTCCGTGACCTGGGCCTGCCGGTGGACGAGGCGGTCTCGTTCGGGCCGACGGTCAACCTGATGATGGTCGACACCCGCCTGACGCTGGGGTCGGTGGTGGGTCGGATGCACGTGCTGACCTCGGGCCTGATCGAGGACCTGTTCCTGAATCTGTATCCCGGTGCGGGCGCGGCGAGTTCGCACATCGATTTCCAGGCCAACCCGAATCTCTACGGCGAGGTCGAACTCGCCGGTCAGCACCGCCGCTTCCTGGAGTTCCTGCACGCCTTCCTGGCCGCGGGCGTGGACGCGCGGGCGGGGGCGATTCCGGTGCTCTCACCCGCGGAGGCCGCCGAGTTGGCTCCCGCGCGCGGTGTCGAGGGCCTGCCGGCGCGCACCTTCGCGCAGATCCTCGCCGACGGGGCCGCGCGTGCTCCGGAGGCGGTCGCGCTGCGGGACGAGCGACGGACCCTGACCTACCGCGAGGCCGAGGAGTACACCGCCCGCCTCGCCCGTACCCTGCTCGCCGCCGGGGCCGGACCCGAACGCGCGGTGGCGATCTCGATCCCCCGCTCGGTGGACTCGGTGCTGGCCATGTGGGCGGTCGCGCGGACCGGGGCGGCCTTCGTCCCCATCGACCCCGGCTATCCGGCCGACCGCGTCGAGTACATGATCGGCGACAGCGGCGTGGTGGCGGGCCTGACCGTGGCCGCGGCGCGGGAAGCGCTGCCCGACACCGTCTCCTGGACCGTGCTCGACGACCCCGCGACAGCCGCGGCGATCGCCGCCGAGGACGCGGCCCCGATCACCGCCGCGGACCTGCCGCGTGCCGCGCACGTCGACCAACTCGCCTATCTCATCTACACCTCCGGGTCCACCGGTCTGCCCAAAGGCGTGATGGTCTCCCATCGCGGCCTGGCGAATCTGGTGGCCAGTTCCGGCTCGCGGTTCGGGGTGGACGCGGAGTCGGTGGTGGCGCACGCGGTCTCGCCGAGTTTCGACATCTCGGTGGAGGAACTGCTGGTCGCGCTGGCCGCCGGGGCTACCGTCGCCGTGGTCCCGCCGGCCGCCTACGCGGGTGAGGATCTGGCCCGCCTGCTGCGCGCGCATCGGGTCACCCACCTGAACGTGACGCCCGCCGTGGTGAATTCGCTGGACCCGGCGACGCTGCCGGACCTGCGCACGGTCGTCGTCGGCGGCGACGCCTGCCCGCCGGAACTGGTGGCCAAATGGGCGGGCCGCACCCTGTTGAACGGGTACGGCCCCACCGAGACCACGATCACCGTGACGCTCAGCGCGCCGATGACCCCGGACGCACCGATCACCATCGGCGGCATCACCCGCGGGGTGCGCGCGGTCGTGCTGGACCCGTGGCTGCGCCCGGTCGCGCCGGGCGTCGCGGGGGAGTTGTACCTCGGCGGTCCGGCGGTGGCGCGCGGCTACCACCGACGCAACGGACTCACCGCGAGCCGTTTCGTCGCCGATCCGTTCGCCGCGGGCGAGCGCCTCTACCGCACCGGCGATCTGGTGCGCTGGCTGCGCACCGACCGCGGCTGGGAACTGGATTACGCCGGTCGCGGCGATTTCCAGGTCAAGATCCGCGGCTACCGCATCGAGCTGGGGGAGATCGACGCGGCCCTGCAACGGTTGCCCGGCGTCGACTTCGCGCTGACCCTGGGGGCGAGCACCCCGGCGGGCGCGACCGCGCTGGTGTCCTACGTCCTCGCGGTGCCCGGCGTCGACCTGGTCGGCGAATCGCTGCGCGTCGCGGTCGGCGAACATCTGCCGTCCTACATGGTGCCGACGGTGATCACGGTGCTCGACCATCTGCCGCTGACCCCGGTCGGCAAGGTGGACCGCCGCGCGCTGCCCGCACCGGACTTCGCCGCGCCGCAGCGGGAGCGGCGCGCGCCGTCGACCCCGCGCGAACAGACCCTCGCCGCGCTGTTCGCCGAGGTGCTGGGCCTGGACGCGGTCGGCGTGGACGAGAACTTCTTCGCCCTCGGCGGCGACAGCATCGTCTCCATCCAACTCGTCTCACGTGCCCGCACCGCCGGACTGCACCTCAGCGCCCGCGACGTCTTCGAGCGCAAGACGGTGGCGGCGCTGGCCGCGGTCGCGACCGAGGTGGTCGACACCGTGGCCGAATTGCCCGGCGGCGGTGTCGGTCCGGTGCCGCTGACCCCGATCGTGCACGCGATGCTCGAGGACGGCGACACTTGGCGGCGTTACGCCCAGGCCGTCCTGGTGAGGTTGCCCGCCGAGGTCGATCCCGCCGCCGCGCCCGCCGCGGTGCGGACGCTGCTCGACCATCACGACCTGCTGCGCTCCCGACTGCGCCGGGTGGATTCGCGCTGGGACTGGACCGTCGACGCGCCCGGCGCCCTCGACGCCGACGCGCTGATCGAGGTGTGCGTCGCGACCGGCGATCCGGAGACCTTCCGCGAAGCGGCGCTGCAGCGCGCGGCCGACCACCTCGATCCCGCCGAAGGGGTGATGGCCCGGTTCGTGCTCGTCCTGCCCGAAGCCGGAACGGAATCGGCCCCGCACCTGTGGATCGTGCTGCACCACCTGGTCACCGACGGCGTCTCCTGGCGGACGCTGCTGCCCGATCTGGCGACCGCCTGGTTCGGCGGCGAACTCGACCCGGTCGGCACGTCCTACCGCCGCTGGGCGCACGCCCTCGTCGAGCAGGCCCCCGACCGCCGCGCCGAACTCCCGCTGTGGCAACGCATCATCGCGACCCCGGACCCCGCGCTCGGGGACCGGCACGCCGATCCCGAGCTCGATGTGGTCGCCACCCTCGCCGAACTGCGCACGACCCTGCCCGTCGACCTGGCCGACACCGTCCTCGACGCGGTACCCGCCCGATTCCACTGCGGCGCGGACGACGTGCTGCTGACGGCGCTCGCGCTGGCCCTGGCGCGCGTGCGCGGCACGACCGCCGCGCTGATCACCGTCGAGGGGCACGGCCGTGAGGAATCGGTGCTGCCCGGCGCGGACGTCGCCCGCACGGTGGGCTGGTTCACCACGGTCTACCCGGTCGGCCTCGATCTGACCGGCGTCGACGTGGACGACGCCTTCGCGGGTGGCCCGTCCGCGGGCATCGCCCTGCGCGCGGTCAAGGAACAACTGCGCGCCGTTCCCGATCGCGGCGTCGGCTACGGCATGCTGCGCTACCTGGACGAGGCGCCCGAGCTCGCCGGAACCGCCGCACCGCAGGTCAGCTTCAACTACCTGGGCCGGGCGGGAACCGGGGACGGCCCGTGGCTGCCGCGCCGTTTCGCCGCCACCCGCGACGACCGCGCCCCGCTGCCCGCCGTGCTCGACATCAACGCGATCATGGGCGCGGACGGCCTGGAGACCACTTGGGCCTACGCCTCGCGTGTCCTGGACGCCGACCGTGTCGCGGAACTGGCCGAGGCGTGGTCGACCGCGCTGTCCGCCCTCGCCGCCCACGCCGCGACCCCCGACGCGGGCGGCCACAGCCCGTCGGATTTCCCGCTGACCGCCGTCACCCAGGACGACATCGACACCTGGTCGCGCGCCTACCCGGACCTGCGCGACGTGTGGCCGCTCTCGCCGCTGCAATACGGCCTGCTCTTCCACGCCTGGTACGACACCGACACCGCCGACGGCTACACCGTGCAGACCCGCCTGGACCTGGCGGGCAGCGTGGATTCGGCCCGGTTGCGCCGCGCCGCGCAGACCGTGGTCGACCGGCACGACAATCTGCGCGCCGCGTTCGTCGAGACCGCCGACGGCCCGCGGCAACTCGTGCCGGCCAGCGCCGAGGTGCGCTGGGCGGACATCGATCTCACCGGTATCGCCGATCCCGCCGAGCGCGAGCGCGAACTCGCCCGCCGCATCGCCGTGGACGCGGCGACCCGCTTCGACCTGACCCGTCCGCCGCTGCTGCGTTTCCTGTGCCTGCGCACCGACGCCCAGCGCTGGACCCTGCTGATGACCAACCACCACGTCGTCCTGGACGGGTGGTCGACGCCGCTGCTGGTGCGCGAACTGCTCACCGTCTACATCGCCACCGGCGCGGGCGCCGAGGTCGCCGACGTGCTGGCCCCCGCGCCCTCCTATCGCGGATTCCTGTCCTGGCTGGCCGACCGCGACGACGCGCGCGAGTCGGCCGAGGTGTGGCGGGCGGCGCTGGCCGGGATCGACGCGCCCACCCGGGCCGTCGCTACGCTGGCCGACATCACCACCACCGAGTCGGCGACCGTCTCGATCGACCTGCCCGCCGACCTGATCGCGCGCCTGGAAGCCACCACCCGCGCCGCGGGTGCGACGGTGAACACGGCGGTGCAGGCCGCGTGGGCGCTGTTGCTGGTCATGCTGACGGGTCGCACCGACGTGGTGTTCGGCGGCACGGTGTCCGGTCGCCCGCCGCAACTGCCCGGCGTGGAGGACATGGTCGGGCTGTTCATCAACACCCTGCCGGTGCGGGTCCGCCTCGACCCGGCCGAACGGGTCGCGGACCTGCTCGCGCGGGTGCAGGCCGAACAGGCCGCGCTGCTGGACCACCAGCACATCGGCTTGGCCGCCATCCACCAGGCCGTCGGTCTGGCCGAACTCTTCGACACGCTCACGGTGTTCGAGTCCTACCCCATCGATCGCGAGGCGCTGTCGCAGTCGATGGACGTGGCGGGCATGCGCGTCGTGGACGTCACCGGCACCGACGCCACCCCGTACCCGCTCAATCTCATGGTGATCCCGCTGCGCGGCTCCGAGGGCGACACCTTGCGGGTCTCGGTCAAATACCTGGTGGATCATCTGGATTCGGCCTCGGCCACGCGCCTGCTGGACCGTTTCGTGCTGCTGCTGACCCAACTGGCCGAACGGCCCGAGGCCCGGATCGCCGCTCTCCAGCACTGCGACGACGCGGAACGGGCCGCCCTGCTGCCGGTGCGCGGCCCGGAATCGGTGGCCTCGCGCACCCTGCCCGAGGTGCTGGTCGCGGGCGCGGCCATCGATCCGGACGCGCTCGCGGTGAGCGCGGGCGAACAGTCCATGACCTACCGCGAACTCGACGCCTGGTCCAACCGTTTCGCCCGGGTGCTGCTGCGGCGCGGCATCGGCGCGGAGGTGTTCGTGGTGCTGGCGCTGACCCGCTCGGTGGAGTCGGTGGTCGCGGTGTGGGCGCTGGCCAAGACGGGCGCGGCGTTCGCGCCACTGGACCCGAACTATCCGGTGGAGCGGATCGAGCACATCCTCTCGGATTCGAAAGCGCCTATCGGCGTGACGGTCCGCGCGACCGGCGAGACCCTGCCCGGCACCATCGACTGGTTGCTGCTCGACGACCTCAACACCATCCGCCGGGTGATGACCGTCTCGGACGCCCCGATCACCGACGCCGAACGCGGCGGCGCGATCCGCACCGACCAGACCGCCTACCTCATCTACACCTCCGGTTCCACGGGCAAGCCGAAGGCCGTGCTGCTCGGCCATCGCGGCATCGCGAATCTGGTGACCGCGCAACGCGAGACCCTGGACCTGGACCCGAGCGCGCGCGCCCTGCAAGTGGCCTCGCCCAGCTTCGACGCCTCGGTGTTCGAGTTGCTCACCGCGCACGCGCACGGCGCGCGCCTGGTGCTGTCCCCGCCGGAGGTCTACGGCGGCGCGGAACTGGAAGCGCTGCTGCGCGAGCAGCGGGTCACCCACGCGGTCATCACGCCTTCGGTGCTGGCCACCATGGACCCCGACGGTCTGCCGGACCTGCGGGTGCTGTCGGTGGCCGGTGAGGCCGCGGGCCCCGAACTGGTCGACCAGTGGGCGCGCGGACGCCGCATGGCGAACCTGTACGGCCCCACCGAATTCAGCATCTGGGCCAGCGGTCCCGGCGAACTGCGTCCCGGCGCGCCGATCACCATGGGCGCGCCCCTGCGCGGCGCGGCGGTGACCGTCCTCGACGCTTGGCTGCGTCCGGTGCCGGTCGGCGTGGAAGGCGAACTGTATCTGGCGGGTCCGGCGATCGCCCGCGGCTACTTCAACCGCTTCGGGATGACGGCGGCGCGCTTCGTGGCCGACCCGCACGGCGCGCCGGGGGAGCGGATGTACCGCACCGGCGACATGGTCCGCTGGGTGCACCGTGACGGTGTGCTGGAACTGGAATACCTGGGTCGCAGCGATTTCCAGGTCAAGATCCGCGGCCTGCGGATCGAACTCGGCGAGATCGACGCCGTGCTGAGCGCCGACGCCGACGTCGACTACGCGGCCACCCTCGGCTGCCCCGGTCCGAGCGGGGAGATCGTGCTGGTCTCCTACGTCGTCCCGACCGCACGGTGGCGCGAATCCCACGGCGCGGACGCCGACTTCGACACCGAACGACTGCGCGCGCGGGTGGCGGGCAAATTGCCGGGATTCATGGTGCCCAGCGCCGTGGTGACCTTGGCCGACGTCCCGCTGACCCCGGTCGGCAAACTCGACCGCAAGGCGCTGCCGGTCCCGGATTTCGCGGCGTTCCAGCGGCCCTACCTCGCCCCGCGCACGCCCGTGGAAGCCGCGGTAGCCGACGTCTTCGCCGAAGTCCTCGACACCGAACGGGTCGGGGCCGACCACTCGTTCTTCGAACTCGGCGGCAATTCGCTCAGCGCCACCAAGGTGGTCGCGCGGATCAACGCCGCCCTGGGGTCGACGATCGCGCTGCGCGACCTGTTCGACGCGCCCACCGTCGCCCAGTTGGCGGCGCGCGTGGTGCCCGCCGGGGAGGGGACGCGCGCCCGGTTCGAGCTCGCGCGCCGCATCCGCCCCGACCGCGTCCCGCTCTCGCCCGCCCAGCAGCGCATGTGGGTGCTCAACCGGCTCGAACCGTCCTCGCCCGCCTACAACATCGCCGTCGCGCTGCGGTTGACCGGCGACCTGGACGTCGCGGCCATGCGGACCGCGCTGACCAGGGTGGTCGACCGGCACGAGAGTCTGCGCACGATGTATCCGGCCGACGCGGATGGCCCCCGGCAGGTCGTCGTCGCGACCGCTGTCGCCGCGCCCCCGCTCGCGGTGGTCGAGGTCGCCGACGGCGCTCCGCTGCGCGCCCGCATCGCCGACCTCGCGGGCGTCGGCTTCGATCTGACCACCGAGGCGCCGCTGCGCGTCGGCCTGTTCCGCGTCGCCGCGCCGCCCTCGGGCAACGGGGCCGCGCCCGAACACGTCGTCGTCCTGGTGGTGCACCACATCAGCGCCGACGGCGCGTCGATGGCCCCGCTCGCGGGTGATCTCATGACCGCCTACGCCGCGTGCGTCGCCGGCGTCGACGCCGCGTTGCCCGCCCTGCCCGTGCAGTACGCGGATTTCGCGCTGTGGCATCGCGAACTGCTCGGCGACGAAGCCGATCCGGATTCCCTGGCGGCGCGGCAACTCGACCACTGGACGCGCACCCTCACCGGTGCGCCCGACCTGCTGGAACTGCCCGCCGACCGCCCGCGTCCGGCCGTGCAGTCGCTGCGCAGCGCGGACCTGGACTTCACCGTCGACCCGGCCCTGCACGAGCGCGTCACCGAACTGGCCGCCGCGAACGACGTCAGCCTGTTCATGGTCGCGCACGCCGCGCTCGCGATCCTGCTGGCCCGCCTCGGCGGCACGCCCGACGTGGTGGTGGGCACCGCCGTCGCCGGGCGCGGCGAGGCCGCGCTCGACCCGATGGTCGGCATGTTCGTCAACACCGTCGCCCTGCGCACCCCCGTGGACCCCGACCTGGGCTTCCGAGAATTCCTGTCCCGGGTCCGTGCCTGGGATCTGGACGCATTCGCCCACGTCGACGTGCCGTTCGAGCGCTTGGTGCAGGTGTTGAACCCAGCCCGCTCGACCGCGCACCACCCGGTCTTCCAGGTGTCGCTGTCGTTGCAGAACTTCGTCGAGCCGACCTTGGAACTGCCCGGTCTGACCGTGCGCGTGGAGGATCTCGAACGCGACGCCGCCCAGTTCGACCTGTCGTTGGACCTGCGCGAACGCCGGTCCGAGACGGGGGCGCACGGGATCGACGGCGTGCTGACCTACGCCACCGACCTGTTCGATCCGGCGAGCGCTGCCGCGCTGGTCGCCCGCTGGCGGCGGGTGCTGGCCGCGGTGGTCGCCGACCCGGACCTGGCGCTCGCGGCGATCGACGTCCTCGCGCCCGAGGAGCGCGTCGACCTGGTCCCGGTGCGCGGCCCGCGCGGCGGCGGCACCGTCCCGCTGCCGTGGCTGCTCACCGAATCCGCGCTGGCCCACCCCGAACGGGACGCGATCGTCTTCGCCGACACGACCCTGACCTACGGCGAACTGGAAGCGCGATCCAACCGTTTGGCCCGACTGCTGATCGCGGCGGGCGCGGGACCGGAGACGGTCGTCGCGCTGGGCCTGACCCGCGGCGCGCACCTGCTGATCGGCCTGTGGGCCGTCGCGAAGGCGGGCGCGGCCTTCCTGCCGGTCGACCCGCGCCACCCGGCCGACCGCATCGAACACATGGTGCGCGATTCCGGTGCGGCACTGGGGCTGACCACGCTCGCCCACCGCGACGCCCTGCCCGAGCACGCGCGGTGGTTGGCGCTCGACGACCCCGAATTCCTCGCCGCCGCACACGGAATCGGCGCGCACACGCTGCGCTCCACCGACCTGCGCGCCCCCATCCGTCCCGACCATCCGGCCTGGATGATCTACACCTCCGGGTCGACCGGCACGCCGAAGGGCGTCGCGGTGACCCACCGCGGTCTCGCGGATCTGGTGACGGCGCAACAGGAATCGCTCGGACTCGACGCGGACGCGCGCGTCCTGCAGGTCGCCTCCCCGAGCTTCGACGCCTCGATCTTCGAGGCGCTGATGGCCTTCGGGTCCGGCGCGACGGCGGTCGTCGCGCCGCCGGAGGTGTTCGGCGGCGACGCGCTCGCCGACCTGATCGAGGCGCGGCGGGTCAGCCACATGGTCATCACCCCGTCCGCGCTGGCGACCGTCGACCCCGAACGGGTGTCGAGTGTGCGGGTGCTGGCGGTGGCGGGCGAAGCCGTCGGCCCCGAACTGGTGCAGCGGTGGGCGGTCGGCCGGACCATGGTCAACCTGTACGGGCCGACCGAATTCACCATCTGGGCCACCGGTTCCGCGCCGCTGCGGCCCGACGAACCGGTCACCATCGGCACGCCGATCCGCGGCGCGGCGGTCCTGGTCCTCGATGATCGGCTGCGCCCGGTGCCCGTCGGCATGGCCGGTGAGCTGTACCTGAGCGGCCCGGCGCTGGCCCGCGGCTACCACGCGCGTCCCGACCTGGACGCGGCCCGTTTCGTCGCCGACCCCTACGGCGAACCGGGGGAGCGGATGTACCGCACCGGCGACCTGGTCCGCTGGATCAGGGTGCGCGGCGAGCTGCGCTTGGACTACCTGGGCCGCACCGACTTCCAGGTGAAAGTGCGCGGACAGCGCATCGAACTCGGCGAGATCGACGCCGTGCTCGGCCGCGCGCAGGGCGTCGACTTCGCCGTGACGCTGGGCGTTCCCGGCCCGACCGGGTCCACCGCGCTGGCCGCCTACGTGGTGCGCGAACCCGGCGCCGATCCCGAGATCGCCGCGCTGCGGGCGCACGCCGCGCAGGCGCTGCCGGGTTACATGGTGCCCGCCGCGATCACCGTCCTGGACGCCCTCCCGCTCAACGCCGTCGGCAAATTGGACCGCAAGGCGTTGCCGGAACCGGTCTTCGCCGACGACACCACCCCGTACGTGGCGCCGTCCACGCCGACCGAACATGTTCTGGCCACCGTTTTCGCCGCCCTGCTCGGCCGCGAACGGGTGGGTGTGGACGATTCGTTCTTCGCCCTCGGCGGCGACAGCATCCTGGCCATCCAACTGGTGTCGCGGGCCCGCGCCGAAGGCGTGACCGTCACCCCGCTGCAAGTGTTCGAGCACCGCACGGTCGCCGCCCTGGCGGCGGCCGCCGACGCCGCGGGCGCGACCGCGGTGCTCGAGGAACTGCCCGGCGGCGGGGTCGGCGAGATCCCGCTGCCGCCGATCGTGCGCTACATGCTCGACCGCGGCGGGGACCACGACCGCTTCGCCCAGACCGCCGTCCTCGAACTGCCGGTCGGCATCACCCACGAACAGATGGCCGCCACCCTGGGTGCGGTGGTCGACCGCCACGACATGCTGCGGTCGCGGCTGCGGCGCGACCACACCGGCGAATACCGCCTGGAGGTCGCCGAACCCGGCTCGGTCGACGTGGCCGCGCTGATCCACCGGGTCGAATTCGCGGCCGACGCCGACGCGGTCGACCTGCGCGAATTCGCCGCCGCCGAAACCGACGCGGCGATGAACCGACTGCGTCCCGCCGACGGCACGGTGCTCGGCTTCCTCTGGCTGGACCCGGTCGGCGACGCGGGCAGTCGTAGTCGCGCGGGTCGCCTGATCGTGCTGGCCCACCACTTGGTGGTCGACGGGGTGTCCTGGCGCATCCTGGTGCCGGATCTCATGGCGGCCTGGGCGCAGGTCTCCGCGCACGCCACACCCGTCCTCGCCGATACCGGCACCTCCGTGCGGCGCTGGTCGCACGCGTTGGTCGAGGAGGCGCACCGGCCGGAGCGGGTCCGCGAACTCGACCACTGGCGCGCCCTGCTGGACGGCCCCGATCCCGGATTCGCCGCACGCGACCTCGATCCCGCCGTCGACCGGGCCGACACCCTGCGACGCGTCGAGGTGGAGGTCCCCGCGGACGTCACCGCGACGTTGCTGACCACCCTGCCCGGTCTGTTCCACGGCGGCGTCGCCGACGCCTTGGTCGCGACCCTGGCCCAGTCCGTGCGCGAGTGGCGGGCACGCACCGACGACAGCGTGCTGATCCGCATGGAAGGCCACGGTCGCCAAGAGGAGATCGTGCCCGGCGCGGACTTGTCGCGCACCGTCGGGTGGTTCACCACCATCTACCCCGTCCGGGTGCCGGTGTCCGGGGCAGCCGACCCCGGCGACGCGATCCGCGCCGCCAAGCACGCCCTGCTCTCCGTGCCGGACAAGGGCATCGGCTACGGACTGCTGCGCTACCTGAACGAGGAGACCGCGCGCGCCCTGCCCGCGCGGTTGCCGGGCCGAATCGCGTTCAACTACCTGGGTCGCTACTCCACCGGCGACATCCCGGAAGGGCTCGAGGGCCTGGGCTGGCTGCCCACCGACGAATTCGGCGACCTGCCCACCGACGAATGCCCGGATGTGCCCGCCCAGGCCGAGATCGACGTCAACGCGGTCGTCGTGGGCGAGCGGTTGCAGGCCAGTTTCGGCTACCCGGCCACGCTGCTCGACGGTGAGGACGTCGCCGACCTGGCCCGCGGCTGGGTCGACGCCCTGACCGCCGTCGCCGACTACGCGCACACCCCGGCCGCCCGGGAGGCGGGCGCGGCGGAGGAACGGGCGATGGCCGAGGCGGCGGCGCGCACCCGTGGATCGGGCGGCCTGGGACTGGACGTCCTGCTGCCGATCCGCGCCGACGGCGACCGGCCCGCGCTGTTCTGCGTGCACCCGTCCTCGGGGATGGCCTGGACCTACCTCGGTCTGGCCGAAGCCCTCGCGCCCGACCGCCCGGTCTACGGTCTGCAAGCGCCCGACCTGAGCGGGCGCGAACCCTCGGCCCGCAGCATCGAGGAATTCGCCGACCGCTACGTCCGCGAGATCCGCGCCGTCCAACCGCACGGCCCCTACCACCTGATGGGCTGGTCCTTCGGCGGACTGATCGCGCACGCCATCGCGACCCGACTCGAACGCGACGGCCACGAGGTCGGGGTGCTGGCCCTGCTGGACGCCGACACCGCCGACATCGACGGCGACAGCATCGAACCCCTCACCGCGGGCGCGTTCATCAGCACCTTCGGCGCGGTCTTCGGCATCGACGACGTCCCCGCCGACGCCACCGCCGCACAGGCCGCCGACCTGATCCGCGCCCGGATGGGCGGCGCCGCGCTGGTCGACGCCGACACCCTGGAACGGATGGCGGGCTCCTACAACGCCTCCGCGCGCACCAGGACCGGCTACCGGCGACCCACCTACCGCGGCGACGTGCTGTTCGTCAGCGCCACCGTGGACACCTCCGAGATCTTCGACCCCGAGGGCTGGCGGCCGCACGTCACCGGGGACATCGACGTCGTCGAGATCGAGACCACCCACGACGAACTGACCGCGCCGCACGTGCTGCCGCTGATCGCGCGGGCACTGGACGACCACATGACCGCGCGGGAAGCCCGCCCGACACAGGAGGCACAGCAGTGAGCGATACCGGAGTAGTGGTCGAGGGCGTCGAGAAATCCTTCGGCGACGTCCACGCCCTGCGCGGCGTGGACTTCGCCGCCGCGCAGGGGGAGGTGCTCGGCATCCTCGGCCCCAACGGCGCGGGCAAGACCACGACCGTCAACATCCTGTCCACCCTCATCCCGCCCGACCGCGGCCGCGCGGTAGTCGCCGGGCACGACGTGGTCGCCGACCCGGCCGCGGTGCGCCGCGCGATCATGCTGACCGGACAGTTCGCCGCCCTGGACGACATGCTCACCGGCCACGAGAACCTGGTCATGTTCGGCAGGTTGATGGGGTTGCGCAAACGCGCGGCCCGCGCCCGCGCCGACGAACTGCTCGGCGAATTCGACCTCACCGACGCCGCGGGCCGCCGCGTCGGCACCTACTCCGGCGGTATGCGCAGGCGTATCGACATCGCCTGCGGGTTGGTCGTGCGCCCGGACGTCGTCTTCCTGGACGAACCCACCACCGGTCTGGACCCGCGCAGCAGGCAGGGCGTCTGGGATCTGGTGACCGGCTTCCGCAAACACGGCATCACCACCCTGCTGACCACCCAGTACCTCGAAGAAGCCGACGCCCTGTGCGATCGCATCATCGTCATCGATCACGGCGTCGTCATCGCCGAGGGCACCGCCGACCAGCTCAAATCCCGCACCGGCGGCAGCTACTGCGAAGTGGTGCCGCTGCGCATGGAAGACCTGCCCGCCGTCGCCACCGCGCTGGGACCGCTGCTGCCCGAGGACACCCGCGTCGACCTCGCGCCCGACGCCGACCGACTCGCCATCCCCGCCCCGGAAGGGGCCAAGACCCTCGCCGAGGCGCTGCGCCGACTCGACGCCGCCGGCGTCGAACTGGTCGACATCGCCCTGCGCCGCCCCTCGCTCGACGAAGTGTTCCTGCACCTGACCGGCCGCCCCGCCGAAACCGCCCCCGAGGAGGCACGCACATGACCACCGGCGTCTGGCTGGCCGAAGGACCGGCCGCCCCGGTCCGCGCCCAACAGTGGTGGGTGCTGACCTCCCGGCTGATCGCCCCCGCGATCCGCAGCGGCGAGGTGCTGACCTCGGTGTTCGCGCCCATCGCGTTCACCGCCAGCTTCTACATCCCGCTCAAGACCGTGATGATGTTCTCCGGCAACGGGTTCAGCAGCTACGCGCAATACATGATGCCGATCGTCATCCTGCAAGGCGCGGCGTTCACCTCCGTCGGCGCGGCGTTCCGCTCGGCCACCGACGCGGTCGCGGGCCTGGACCGCCGCTTCGGGGCGATGCCCATCGGCGCGTTCGTCCCCGTCGCGGCACGCATGTCCGGCAACGTCTTCCGACTGGTCATCGCCCTGATCGCCGCGCTGATCTGCGGCCACGTCATCGGCTTCCGTTTCTGCCTCGACACCGCCCACACCCTCGGATTCCTGGCCTTCTCCCTGCTGATCGGCATCACCCTGACCCTGGCCGCCGACGTCATCGGCACCGTCTCGCGCAGTCCCGAGGCCACTACCCAGGCCCTGGTGCTGCCGCCGCTGATCTTCGGCATGCTCTCCACCGGACTCGCGCCCGCGAGCCAATTCCCCGACTGGATCGAACCGTTCGTGCGCAACCAACCCATCTCCCAGTGGGTCGCGGCGCTGCGCGCGCTGGCCGGTGACACCAGCGGCAACGCCGACCCGGTCACCTGGTCGCTGATGATCCCGCCCCTGCTGTGGGCGCTGGGCATCCTGCTGATCTGCTTCCCGCTCGCGTTGCGACTGAGTTCGAGGAGGACCCGATGACCCTCGCACAGAGCGTCGTCCGCAGCGTCGGCGTGCGCGGCGCGGGCGAAGCCGGACCCGCCACCCTGGTCCGGCACACCGCCATCCAGACCCAACGGCTGCTGCTGCGCTGGTCGCGCAGTCCGGTCGCGCTGCTCGAGACCCTGATCATCCCGTGCCTGCTGCTGCTGATGCTCGACATCGTCGTCGGCAACCAGATCCAGAAGTTCGTCGGCACGAACGCCCTCTACGGGTCGGTGCCCATGGTCGCCATCGTCGGCGCGCTGTCCGGCGCGGTGGCGAGCGGGGTCATGCTGGGCCGCGAACGCGACGAAGGGCTGCTGGCGCGGTTCTGGGTGCTGCCCGTGCACCGCGGCTCCGGACTGCTCGCCCGCGTCCTGGCCGAAGGCTGCCGCATCCTCGCGGGCACGCTGGCCGTGGTGCTCGTCGGCTACCTGCTCGGATTCCGTTTCCAGCAGGGCCCCGCCGCCGCCCTGCTGTTCATCGCGATCCCCGTGCTGTTCGGGCTCGGCTTCGCCACCATGGTCACCGCCATCGCGGTCTTCTCGGCCAAGGCGACCCTGGTCGAAGGCGTGATGATCCTCAGTTCGCTGCTCATGTTCTTCAGCACCGGATTCGTGCCGCTGGCCGCCTACCCCGAATGGATCCAGCCGCTGGTCCGCAACCAGCCCATGTCGGTCGCGGTGGACACCATGAAGGCGCTGTCGCTGGGCGGGCCGCTCGCGCACCCGCTCCGCCTGACCCTGATGTGGTCGATCGGCGCGCTCGTGGTGTTCGCGATTCCCGCGGCCATCGGATACCGGCGGGCCAGTCGGCGGTAGATCAGGTCGCCGGAGAGGGTGGAGGCGGAGCCTCGCCCCCCGGCGCGGTGTTCGGAGACGAAGCGCCGCCGTCGGTGGTGGGAGTTGTGGATTCCGGGGCGTCGCCGGCCGGACCGTCGGGCACGGCAGCGCCGCCGGGCTGTGCCTCCGTGCGGCCGGTCGTAGACGCGCCCGGGGAGGGTGCCGAGGTCGGGGGTTCGGATGCCGTGTCCGCCGCCGACGCGGGCGGCGCTTCGAACGGCACGGTGTTGCCCGCCGCGTCCTTCGTGCCGGCCGCCGCTTCGATGGCGGCGGCGAGTTCGGCGACCGAACCCCAGGTGCGCGGGGGTTCGGCGTCGAAATTGCCGATGGTGAACCAGTCCTCGGTCTCGCGGTAGCGGACCAGGCCCTTGCCGGTGTCGTCGACGGTGACGTCGAGCTCACCGGACATCGTGCCCTCCTCTTCGGTGAGGACCGATGTTTTCACGGTGAGCTCGACGATGTCGTTTATCTGAATTCTCCTCGGCCTGCGCAGTCGTCGATCGCGGCAAGGATCGCCGTACGTTCGGCGGGATCGACGGTCAGCCCGTACTTTACTTTGACCGTGACGTAGCGTTCGAGATAGACACACCGGAAGCTGCCCGGCGGCAGGTAGTTGGCGGCGTCCTGGTCGCCCTTGGAGCGGTTCGCCGACGGGTCGCTGGCTTCCAGGTTCAGCGCGTCGTTGGCGATGCGGCGGCGGGTGTCCTCGTCCAACTTGTTCGCCCCGGACCGCCACGCCTCGGCCAGCGCCACGATGTGCTCGGCGTCGACGTCGGCCGGATCGGTGATGAACTTGTAGGGCTTGAGCTGTCCGGTCTTCGAGTCGAGGAAGCCGTAGGCGTCCTGCCAGCCGCCGCCCGCACCGACTTTCAGGTCACAGGTCTTCGGGTCGAGGGTGACCGGGCCGGTGGCGTCGCGCAGCATCATCACCTCGCGACTGGTGCACTTGGCGTATTGCGCGTATTCCGTGCCGAATCCGTGTTCGGGCTTGTTGGTGTCCCAGTGCGGGAACTTCTCTCGGCTGTAGCCGGACATCGACGCCTCGGCCCCGTCGACCAGCGCGCCCGCCTTCGCGCGGATCTCGGCCGCCGACATGCTCGTCTGCGCCGAGGCCGCCGGACCGCCCGCCCCGCCGCTGTCGATGACCGCGGGTTTCTCGGTGCCCGCACAGGCGGTGAGCACCGTGGCGGCCAGGCAGAGCGGGGCGTACACCGCGAGGGACCGACGCGGGCCGCGGGGGGAAAACCACTTCACTACGAACTCCATCGAACAGGACCGCAACCATGTCGCGCTGCGTCGGAATGCTGTATTCGTTCGGTTACCGAATCGGCGTCAAGCTACCTGGACACAGGCCGACGGAATGGCCGCGCCACGTATGAGATTCGGCACAATCACGGTGGCCACCATTGTGGGGCAAGCGCACTCGGATCGAAAGTCCGGCGAAGTCCGGTCCGCCCCCGAGTCGCCGTGCCGGCGCCGACTCGGGGGCGGTGGATCACGACGAGACCGTCGTCGGCGCGTGCGTGCGGGCGGGTGTCCAGGCCGACCGCGAACGCGCGCCACCACGGGGCTGATGAGGGGGACGTCCCGAGGTGGCACCGCGCGCCGATGGATCTCGTGCGTGAAGTTCTGGAAGGTCATGCGGTGTCGGTCCGGGGAGTTCGGGCCGGTCCGATCCGCTGCGATCTACGTACTCGAATAGTAGATAGATGTCGCCGATGTGGCAACCACGTTACTTATCTGCGAAAAGGTGGTTAACCGAACGAAAGGTTGCCGGAGATCTACGGGATAGCTACGGAATCGCAGGTCGACAGCACGGTTCATCGCCACGCTGACCGCCGCGTCGGGGGTCGCTCTCGTGGCGAGCGTCACAACCCGGCCGGCCGGTCACCGCAGGAATTCGAGGTCGTGGTCCTCCCGCCCCGCCCACCAGGCATCCAATCCACCCTCGTCGAAAGCCTCCGGCGGAAGGCGATATTCGCCCGGCGCGTCGTGGGACAACGCGCCCGAACGGATCGTCGCCTCCCGAATCGCGCGCACGGCCGCCACCACCGGCGGATCCGGCTGGGTGAACGAGCAGTCGTGGCCGTTCTGGAAGGCGTACAGCGCGGCGATGGCGTCACGGACGGACGGGTCCTCGTCGGGATATCGCGCGTGCAGTGCCCGGATCGACCACTCCACGACATCTTCGATCGCGTGCAGCGACATCAGTCGCGTCTTCTCTCCACGGCCGAAAGGGTACCGGCGGACCACCGCCCGCCGCGCGCGGGGTGGGCATCGAAAATCGCTGGCGCGCAGCGGAGATCAGGCGAGGCGGTACTCCGTCACCGTCGAACTCGCGTGCACCCCGTTGACCTCGAGGAACAACTGCCCCTCGGTGACCGACAGACTCGCGGTCGTGCGCCGCTCCAGCGCCGAAGCGACCGTGTCCACGAATTCGCGATCGAACGCGTAGAGCGGAATCGTGCGCGCCTCGTGGATCCGCTTGCCCGACAACTGCGCCAACACCCGCTCCGGGTCGCGATGGGTGTAGATCGCGGTCCGCTCGGCCAGTTTGCTGCCGCGATGCACCCGCTCGGCGTCCGGCGCGCCGATCTCGATCCACCCCGTCAACCTGCCCGTGAGGTCACGCACCAACACGGCGGGTTCGTCGGTCGAGGACACCCCGCCCTCACTGAACGCGATCCCCTCGCGAAATTCCAAGCAGTAGGCCAGCAGACGCGTCACCAGGAACTCGGCGGTCTCCGACGGATGCCGCGCCACCCGCAGCGACAGGTCCTCGTAGACGCCGCGATCGACATCGGCCACCTGAATGTTCACGGTATACACGGTCGCGCTCAGAGCCATAGTCGCCGAAGCCTAGACCACCGCCCGCCGGCCCCCGCCGCCCCGGTTACGGTGTCCGCCGTGCCGAACCCGAACACCTACGCGCTCTACGCCTGGGGCAACTGGATCCAGGAGTGCGAAATCGACCGCCGCCCAACCTGGCTCGATCCGGCCGTACTGCGCGGCGACCGTGTCCTAGAAGACCCCGACCTCACCATCTACGACGGCGAGCCCCTGCGCGTGGACGCGAGCATCTCCCTCTACCTGGTCGATGGCGATTTCGTCCTCGGCCGAGACTTCACGCCCACCGATGCCCCGTGGCGCGCCTACTACCTGCGCCTCGAATCCGACGGCACTTTCGACGCGGCCTTACGTCTGGCCACCATTCTCGAAGAACAAGCCGATCTCTACCGCGACCCCGACCCGGCCACCAACCCCCTCCCGATCGGCGAAATCCACACCACCTGGGAAGACCCCCACGGCCAATGGGACCTGGCCCTCCTCCGCCTCTGATCTCCGATCAGGTTGCTGAAATATGCAACCAGCTGGGAAAACGCCTTCGTGATGTGACCTGCGCGGGTAGGCTTTCGGCCCGACCGGAAGGAGTCGACGATGGCCCGCTCTCTCGCTCGTCGAACTACCCGTCGCACGGCGGCGGCAGCTGTCATCGGCTCAGCGCTGCTCGCGGTCACGGCGTCATCGGTGGCCGCCGCTCCACATGCTTCCTCGGGAAGCGGTGCGGCGCGTGTTCAACAGGTGACGCAGTTGAACGACTACTGCGAGGTCCCGGGCGCCGTCGCGCACTTGGCCGATGGCAGGACCGTCTATTGTGTCCGGGTCGAGAGAACCGACGCCTACGTCTGGTCCTATCAGCGAGGAAATCTGACTCACGACCCCAATCAGCGGGGATACAGCTGTGGTGACAACGGGTGCCGCTTTCCCGACGGCAGCGAGGTGCCGGGCTACCAACGGTGCGGCATCCTGTGCGGCGAACCGCCTACGAGTGGTGATGTGCAGAGCGGTCTCGCGGAATGTTTCGAATCGGGCGAAGACTTCGAGGTGTGCGAGGGTCGCATTCGCTGAGAAGGCGCGGGGTGTTCCATCTGCGGGCAGGGCCGGAGCGGAATCTGTTGGCCCCTGGATGTTTTCCCGGATCAGAAACCGATTGCCCGGTATGTGACGGGGCGTAACGCGGTGCCTCGCGAATGCGGTGTCACGGGGCGTGAGGCTCAGCAGGGGAGCGAATGCTCCGGTGAACATGTCGGTTGCCACAGTGGTGCTCGAGTGGGGTACGCGCGGCGCGGTCGATACCCAGGCGCTCCTATTGGCCGACAACGGCAAGATCCGCGGCGATGACGACTTCGTTTTCTACAACGCGCCGAGGCACCCGTCCGGTTCGGTCGCACTGGATCGACCCGCGTCCGGTCGTGCGGCGCTGACGGTCGCGCTGACGACCGTACCGACGGATGTCGCCCGGATCGTCATCGCCGCCTCGGTCGATACCGATACGTTCCGTGAGGTCACCGACCTGCGGCTCGAGGTCCGTGACGGGCTGAGCGCGGTGCTGACGTGCGATGTGGAACAACCGGATGCGGTGACCGCGATGGTTCTCGGTGAATTCTATCGCCGTGACGGGGCGTGGAAGTTCCGCAGCGTCGGCCAGGGCTGGGCCAATGGATTGCGCGGGCTCGCCGAGGAATTCGGTGTCGCGATCGATGACGACCTGGAGTCTGCCCCGGCTCCCGCACCTGTCGGCAGCCCGGTACCCGCGCCCGAGTTCTCGACGCCTGCTCGCTCTCGGTCCGAGATGGCCGCCGGTTGGTATCCGGACGACGATGATCCCGGTCGGATCCGCTGGTGGAACGGGACGGCTTGGACCGGCGACATCCGCACTGTCTTCGGTGGGGATCCCTCCGTGTGCGAGCGGTGCGGCAGACCCCGACGGGTGCCGCGATTCGGTTCGCCGCCGCCGTGCCGGTGGTGCGAGTCCGAGGTGAACGGGTTCATGGAGACGTGGCGATCGCAAGCATGGCAGACGTTGACCACGGCCGGCCCTCGTGGCCCCGCCTGGGAGGAGTTGTGGGTGGCGCTGCGATTCCAGCGGATCCACGAGGCGACCGGTCGTGAGGCCCTGCGCCCTCTGGCGATCGCCTACCTGGAGCGTGTTGTCACCTTCGCCTTCGCCGACGACGAGATCGAGGAGCACGAACTCGACGGCTTCCAAGCGGCGGTGAACGATCTGACCGCCGCGGTCGACCTCGGCGCGGCTCGGCAGCGAGTGGATGAACTGAGTATGCGCATGCGCCGCGGGCGCGCGTTGACCCAGGTGCGGGCGGGGGAACTGCCCAGGGTCCAGCGTCCGGGCCTGCATCTGGAAGCCGACGAGATCGCTTACGTGGATGTCGACGCCGCGCAGGTCAAATACCTGGCCTCCGGCCCACGACACACTCCGGGGCGACTGATCGGCAGCAGCAAGAAGCTGCGGTTCGTCAGCCCGGGCGCGGGTGCCGAACTGCCCTGGGCGAAGGTCGTGTCGATCTCCAGCGAGTACGGGAATGTCCTCGTCTCGGCTTCTACGGCTCGTGGTGGCGGCACCTATCGTGTTCCCGACCCGGAGTACGTCGCCGCTGTGCTCGAAGGTGCGCTGCGAGTCGCCAAACGACTGGTACTGGCACCGGGACAACGGGATTCCCGGTCGATTCCGCCGGATGTGAAAGCCGAGGTCTGGCAGCGTGACGGCGGCCGGTGCGTGCAGTGCGGGGACGCCCACTATCTGGAGTTCGACCATGTCATCCCCCTGAGTCGTGGTGGCGCCACGAGCGTCGGCAACCTCCAGATCCTCTGTCGCCGATGCAATCTCGAGAAAGGTGCGCGTATGTGACCCGGCGGGCGAAGAGTCGGCCGGGAGGGGTTGGGTGGGGAATAGGGGTGGGGGGTGGTAGAGGGGAGCAGACTGGGGGGATGGGTGAGCAGTTGGTGGTGGTCGACGCGGCGAATGTCGTGGGGTCGCGGCCGGACGGGTGGTGGCGGGATCGGGCGGGGGCGGCGCGGCGGTTGTTGGCGGCGTTGACCGGGTTGGCGGTGGGTTCCGAGCGGCCGGGGGAGGTCGTGGTGGTGTTGGAAGGGGCCGCCAACGCCGCGGCGGGTGACGCGCCGGCGAGTGCGGCGGTGCGGGTGGTGACGGCCGCCGGTTCCGGTGACGACGCGATCGTGGACGTGGTGGACGCCGCCGCCCGGTCCGGGCGTGCGGCGATCACCGTGGTCACCGCGGATCGCGGACTGCGCGCGCGGGTGGAGGCGTTGGGGGCCGAGACCGTCGGCCCCCGGTGGCTGCTGGAACGTCTGGACTCCTGAGCCGGCCGGCGGCACGCACTCGGTAGCGGGGCGCCCAGCGGGTACGGGCGCACCACATGGCCGAATTCGCTGGGCGAGCGCGCCACCGGATGAGCACGCCCGCAACGGACTTCGAGTGCCGCGCGCCCGAGTGGATCAGGGGAGCGTGCACCCTTGCGGGATGGTGGGCCCGGCGTCCGCGCTGATCGTGCCGTAGGTCAACAGCGACTTCAGCAGGCAGACCGGGTCGCCGAAGCACCCGGCTGAACCGGTGGAGGTGTCCGCGGTCGCCGTCGAGGACGCGCCGAGGACGAGTCCGGTGGCCGCGGCCGTCAACAACGCGCCGCGCACGAGGTTCTTCATCTGTTTCCCTACTGTCGAACGAGTGCGCGCCCGCTCGGCGCGCGTGATCAACGTAGGGAGATCCGATCCCCTGCTGCCGGCCCCGAATTCCGGTGCCGCGAACTCGGGCGAGCGCCGCGGGGTCAGTCCTCGTCGGTGTGGAGGTCGGCGAGTTGGGCGGTGGGCGGGATGCCGGTGTCGAGGAAGCGGATCAGTCGGTGGATGCGGTCGGTGTGGTCGATGCATCGGCGCAGGCGGTCGCCGAGCAACGCGAGGTCGACGGCGGTGTCGAGGGGGAGTTCGGCGGCGGTGAGGGCGGTGCGCAGGCGGGTGTCGAGTTCGGCCATGCGCGTGGCGGATTCGGTGTCGTCGGTGTCGTATCCCCTGGATACGGCCTGTCCGGAGACCGCGGTGCCCTGGGCGGCGAGTTGGCCCATCGCGGCGAGGATCTCCACGATCGCCTGCGGTCCGACGCGCTCGGGGTGGGCGCGGTAGGTCTGGTCGGCGACCCGATTGGTGAGCGCGCCGATCCGGGACAGTTCGCTCACGATCTGGATGGCGGTGACCACGTGACGAAGATCACGAGCCACGGGGGCTTGGAGGGCGAGCAACACGACGGTGCGCGCCTCGCACGCGCCGTACATCTTCTGCAATTGCTCGTCGAGCGCGAAGACCTCGTAGGTAGCCTGGAGATCGGCGTCGACGAGGGCGTCGACCACGCGCGCGACGGCGTCGTGGGCGACTCGGCACATCAGCGTCAGGTCGTTCGTCAACGCGATGAGCTCGTGAGTGAACTGGGTCCGCACGCGCAGATTCTCTCCTATCGCGCGCCGGTCGAGTACACGAATCCCGGCGTGGGACGATCCGACAGGCCGAGTCGGCGATCCTCGGGCAGTATCTGTCGGGTGAAGCGTGATGTGTCGGCCCATCTGGAAGTGGCGGTTTCCGCGTCCGCGGACCTGGAGTTCCAGATCACCGTCGCCCGGGCGCCCGGCCTGGCCATCGACGAGTCGCTGACCTTCGCCCTGGACGGCGAACCCGTGGACCCGATCGAGATCGTCGGACCGCACGGCACCCGCATCCATCGCCTCGCGGTCGGCTCGGGCACCTTGGTCGCCGACTACAGCGCCACCGTCCTGGGCAATGCCCGTCCGCAACCGGCCACCGACTACGACCTGGCGCTGTACCTGCGCCCGAGTCGCTACGCCGAATCCGACAAACTGCACACCTTCGCGACGGCCGAATTCGGCGACGGCTCGCCCGCCGAGCAGGTGGCGGCGATCCGCGCCTGGGTGGCTCGGCGGTTGCGTTACGCGGCGGGGGTCAGCAGGCACACCGACGGCGCGGTGGACACCCTGCTCGCCGGTTCCGGGGTGTGCCGGGACTTCACCCACCTCACGGTGGCCCTGCTGCGCGCGGTGAAAGTGCCCGCCAGGCTGGTCGCGGCCTACGCGCCCGGGTGCTGGCCGATGGATTTCCACGCCGTCGCCGAGGCGCACGTCGACGGCGCGTGGCAGGTGCTCGACGCCAGCGGCCTGGCCCCGCGCAGCACACTGGTCCGCATCGCCACCGGACGCGATGCCGCCGACACCGCCTTCCTGGACAACCACGGCGGTGAGATCTACGTCAACGCGATGTGGGTGAAGGCGTTCGTGGAGGGGATGCTGCCCCTGGACGACCACACCTCCCCGGCTGTTCTGCACTGACGGGTCCGCCGGTCGGGTGTTACCGTCATCGGGTGTCCAGGAACGACATTCAGCATCGCGTGGTCACCGCGTTCCAGCGCCGCGTCGGCAATCCGCTGCTGCGCAGGCTGCCCGGACACCAGTTGCTGGAGACCGTCGGCCGGGTGAGCGGTCGGCCGCGGATCACCCCGATCGGCGGCAGGCGCGAGGGTGACGCGTTCTGGCTGGTCTCCGAATTCGGCGAGCGCTCGCAGTATGTGCGCAACATTCGCAAGGACAACCGGGTTCGCGTCCGGTTGCGGGGGCGCTGGCACACGGGCACGGCCGTCCTGCTGCCCGAGGACGATCCCGTCGCGCGGTTGGCGACGCTGCCCCGAGGCAACAGCGCGGTGGTGCGCGCGGTCGGCACCGATCTGCTGACCATTCGGATCGATCTCGACCAGTGAACCTCCCGTTAAGGGATGGATCAGCGCGTCGAGCGGGCGATCTGGATCGTTGGACAATAGTGATCTTTGACCTGGCAACTCTCGGGTAACCTCCGAAAAGGATCAACTTTCGTGACGGCGTCCCGGCTGGGAAGGCGGTAGGCGATGGTGGAATCCGGCGATGGTCCCCCACCCGGGAACGGCAGGCCAGAGAACAGCACGCGCGTACTGGCCATCGCGGCGGCCGTCGCCGCGGTGGCGGCGTTCGCCGTCGCGATCGGACTGATGATCGGCGCCGACGGCGATCAGGAGAACGCCCCCGCCTCGACCACCACGACCGCACCCGTCGCCTCGGTGACGGTGCCGCGCACCACCGTCGCGGTTCCACCGTCGGAGGCGGGACGGTTCTCCGCGCCGAACACTTCGCCCTTGCCGACCCGGCCCGCGCATCAGGTCGGCGAGGGTTGTTCCGACGGCGGCGTCCCCGGACGGTGGGATGTCGTGACCGGCCGCGGGTGGGTCTGCGTCCCCACCGCCGCCGTGCCCACCCCGTCCGCGCCCACGTCACCGGGCGGCGGCTGAGGTCCGACGTTCCGATCGACCAGCGAAGGCGGTGCGATGGAGACCGACAGGACGACACCGGAGGACAATCCGCTGGGCCGCCGGGTGCTGGCGGCGGCGATGATCGTGTGCACCTTCCTCGGACTGATCGTCGCGATAGGTCTGATGCTGCGCACCAATCTGGACGACTCCGCGCGCGGCCCCGCCACCCCGCCCCTGGAGGTCGACCCGCCCGCTCCCGTCTACCAGGTCGGCGGCGACTGTTCCGCGGGCGGCATCTCCGCCCAGTGGGATCTGCGCGACGGTCAGTTGAACTGTGTGGCGCGCGACAAGATCCGCGATATGCACCGCCCGGGTGAGGACTGCTCCCACGACGGCATCGCCGCGAACTGGCAGTTCCCCGTGGACCGCTGGGTCTGCGTGCCGGGTGCGCCCACCTCCGCGCCCGCAGCCGCCCCGGCCCCCGCG
>NZ_BAGG01000017.1 GCF_000308695.1 Nocardia takedensis NBRC 100417
TGAGCACGGCACTGGACACCAGTGTGCCGGTTCGACTGCTGTTCGAAGCCCCCACGGTCGCCGCGCTGGCGTCCCGGGTCGAGGCGAACGCGGGTACCGGCGGACGCGCCCAACTGTCCGCGCGCCCCCGCCCGGAGTTCCCGCCGCTGTCGCTGGCACAGCAGCGGATGTGGTTCCTGAACCGGTTCGACACCGAATCCGCCGCGAGCAACATCCCCGTCGCGGTGCGCCTGCACGGCCAGTTGGATCTGGACGCGCTGCGGGACGCGTTGGCCGATGTCGTGGCCCGCCACGAATCGCTGCGCACCGTCTACCCGTCGCACGAAGGCATCGCCTACCAGCAGGTGCTGCCGTTGGCGCGGGCCGTGCCCACGCTGGAGGTGCGCTCGGCCGTCGAGGACGAGATCCCCGGCGCGCTCTACGAATTCGCGCTGGACGGTTTCGACGTCACCGCGCAACCGCCGGTGCGGGTGCGGGTGTACCGCGTCGACAGCGGCAACGGAAAGCGCTGGCGCGACACCACCCAGGACTACGTGCTCGCCGTCGTGGTGCACCACATCGCCGCCGACGGTTTCTCGATGCGGCCGCTGGTGCGCGACCTCATGTCGGCCTACATCGCGCGGCGCTCGGATTCCGCGCCGAGTTGGTCGCCGCTGTCGGTCCAGTACATCGACTACGCGCTGTGGCAGCGCGAAACCCTCGGCGACGAGGACGATCCCACGTCGCTGATCCGCGCGCAGTTGGACTACTGGCGCGACGCGCTGGCGGCGCTGCCGGAGGAGTTGCGGCTCTCGCAGCGTCCGCGCCCGGCCGTGGCCTCCTACGGCGCGGGCACGCACCGGTTCTCGGTGCCGGGTGAGCTGGTCGAATCGCTCGATCACGTCGCGCAGGCCGCCGGGACCACCCTGTTCATGGTCGTGCACGGCGCGTTCGCCGCGCTGCTGGCGCGCCTGTCGGGCACCGACGACATCGCCGTGGGCGTGCCCGCCGCCGGTCGCGGCGAGCAGGGCCTCGACGAGCTGGTCGGCATGTTCGTCAACACCTTGGTGCTGCGTTCGCGCGTCGACGTCGCGGGCTCGTTCACCGACCTGCTCGCCCAGGTGCGCGAACGCGACCTGCAAGCGTTCGCGCACACCGACGTGCCGTTCGAGCGTCTGGTGGAGGTGCTCAACCCGGCGCGTTCGCAGGCGCGGCATCCGCTGTTCCAGGTGATGCTCTCGTTCCAGAACCTCGGCCGGACCAGCCTGGAGCTGCCCGGTCTGCGGGTCTCCGAACTCGAGATCGACCAGCCGACGGCGAAATTCGATCTGCAACTGACCCTCGGCGAGACCAGGGGCGGCAAGGGCCGCGAGGCAGGCACCTCGCCCATGGACGCCGAACTGCTCTACGCCACCGACCTGTTCGACGCCGGATTCGCCGACTCCTTCGCCGAGCGGTTCCTGCGCGTGCTGCGCGCGATCGCCGCCGACCCGGCCGTGACGGTCGGCGACATCGATCTGCTCGACGACTTCGAGCGCGTCCAGGTGCTCGAACGCTGGAACGACAGCGAATTCCCGGTCGACGCCGCGCTGACCTCGCCGGTCGGCGACGCCGCGACCACGCTGGTCTCGATGTTCGAGGCGCAGGCCGCGCGCACCCCCGACTCCGTCGCGCTCACCTTCGAGGGGACGAGTCTGACCTACGCCGAGTTCGCGAGCCGGGTGCACCGCCTGGCGCGCTGGCTCAAGCAGGCCGGGGTCGGGCCGGAGTCCTACGTCGGCATCGCCATGCGCCGGTCGCTGGACCTGCTGGTCGGGCTGTACGCGGTGAACGCGGCGGGCGGCGCGTACGTGCCGCTGGACCCGGACCATCCGGCCGAGCGCATCGAGCACATCCTGCGTTCGGCGGGACCGGTGTGCGTGCTGACCTCCGAAGCGGACCTGGCGACCACCCTGACCCGTCAGGTGCGGATCGACCGACTCGATCTGTCCGGCTTCTCGGACGAACCGCTGACCGACGCCGACCGGCACCGGCCGCTGCGCCCGCAGAACACCGCCTACGTCATCTTCACCTCCGGTTCCACCGGTCGTCCGAAGGGTGTGGCGGTCTCGCACGAGGCGATCGTCAACCGTCTGGTGTGGATGCACGCCCAGTACGGGCTGTCCGCGGAGGACGTGGTGTTGCAGAAGACGCCCGCGACCTTCGACGTGTCGGTGTGGGAGTTCTTCTGGCCATTGCAGGTCGGCGCGCGCCTGGTCATCGCCAAGCCCGACGGGCACCGTGACCCGGCCTACCTGGTGCGCACGATCGTGGACCAGCATGTGACGACGGCGCATTTCGTGCCGTCGATGATGTCGGTGTTCGTCGCGGAGGCGGGCGCCGAGGAGTGCACCGGACTGCGCAACGTCTTCGCCTCGGGCGAGGCGCTGCCCGCCACGACCGCGCAGCGTCTGCGCGAGCTGACCGGCGCGCGCCTGCATAACCTGTACGGTCCCACCGAGGCCGCCGTCGACGTCACCTTCCACGAGGTGACCGACGCCGACCAGGTCACCGTCCCGATCGGTGCCCCGGTGTTCAACACCCGTGTGCTGGTGCTGGATTCGCGTCTGCATCCCGTTCCAGCGGGTGTCGCGGGCGAGCTGTATCTGACGGGCGCGCAGTTGGCGCACGGCTACGTCGGCCGCCCCGATCTGACCTCGGACCGTTTCGTGGCCAACCCGTTCGCCCGCGACGGCGAACGCGCCTACCGCACCGGCGATCTCGTGGTGTGGACCGCCGACGGTGAGCTGGAGTACCTGGGCCGCACCGACTTCCAGGTCAAGCTGCGCGGTCTGCGCATCGAACTCGGCGAGATCGAGACCGCCCTGACCGCGCAGGACGCGGTGGCCCAAGCGGTGGTCGTGGTCCGCGCCGACGAGCGCACCGGCGATCAGTTGGTCGCCTACCTGGTGGCCGACGCCGAACGCCCGCTCGAGCTGGACGCGGTGAAAGCGGCGCTGTCGCTGCGACTTCCGCCCTACATGGTGCCGACGGCCTTCGTCGTCCTCGACGCTTTCCCGCTCAACCCGTCCGGCAAGCTGGATCGCCGCGCGCTGCCCGACCCGGTGTTCGAGGCCCGCGAATACCGCGCGCCCGCCACCCCGGTGCAGCAGATCGTGGCCTCCACCTTCGCCGAGGTGCTCGACGCCGAACGCGTCGGCCTGGACGACGACTTCTTCGAACTCGGCGGCAACTCGCTGGTCGCGACCCAGGTGGTGGCCCGTCTCGGCGTCGCCCTCGACACCGAGGTCCCGGTCCGCCTGCTGTTCGAGGCGTCCACCGTCGACGCGCTCGCCGCGCGGGTGGAATCCGCCGCCGGTCGGGGCGGGCGTGTCCCGCTGACCGCGCGGTCGCGTCCGGCCGCCGTCACGCTGCCCGACGGGGACAGCGCGCAGTTGGTGCCGCTGTCGCAGGCCCAGCAGCGGATGTGGTTCCTCAACCGCTTCGACAGCGCCACCGCGGTCAACAACATCCCGGTCGCGTTGCGGCTCACCGGCGAACTGGACGTGACCGCGCTGGAGGCGGCGGTCAACGACGTGCTCTCGCGGCACGAGGCGCTGCGCACGGTGTACCCGGAGGTCGACGGCGTCGGCTACCAGCGGGTGCTGCACCCCGATCAGGTGCGCACCACCCTGGTTCCCGAATCGGTGACGCTGCCCGGCCTGTCCGCGCGCATCGTGGAACTGGCGAGCACGCATTTCGACGTGACCGCCGCGATCCCGTTCCGCGCCGCGCTGCTGCGTCTGGACGAACGCAGTCACGTGGTGGTGCTGGTGCTGCACCACATCAGCGGTGACGGTTTCTCGTTGCGTCCGCTGCTGCGCGACGTGGTCGCCGCCTACACCCAGCGCGCCCGCGGTGAAGTGCCCGCGGCGATGCCGCTCGAGGTGCAGTACGCGGATTACACGCTGTGGCAGAACGAAGTCCTGGGTTCGGAGGACGATCCGGAGTCGGTGGCCGCCGAGCAGGTCGCCTACTGGCGCGACCGGTTGCGCGACCTGCCCGACCGCATCGATCTGCCCGCCGACCGCCCGCGTCCCGAGATCGCCTCCAACGCCGGTGCGCTGCACGGGTTCTCCCTCGACGCGGAGACCCATCGCGCGCTGTCGGAGGTGGCGCGGGCGCACGGGGTGACGTTGTTCATGGTTGTGCACGCGGCCCTGGCGACCTGGGCCGCGCGGCTGTCCAACGCCACGGATGTGGCGATCGGCACGCCGGTCGCGGGCCGTGGTGAGCGCGCCCTCGACGACCTGGTCGGCATGTTCGTCAACACGTTGGTGCTGCGGACCGAGATCGATCCGGGCGCGAGTTTCGCGCAGTTGCTCGAGCAGGTGCGCCGCACCGATCTGGACGCGTTCGCGCACGCCGACGTGCCGTTCGAGCGTCTCGTGGACGTGCTCAGCCCGACCCGTTCGCAGTCGCACCACCCGCTGTTCCAGGTCGCGCTGACCTTCGAGGCGGCCTCGGCGGCCGAACTGGGCACCCTCGCGCTGCCCGGCGGCGTGCAACTCGACGTGGTCGACTTCGACGCGGGCACGGCGAAGTTCGACGTGCAGTTGACCGTGGGTGAATCCGCGGACGGCTCGTTGGCCCTGTCCTGGAACTACGCCACCGATCTGTTCGACGCCGAGACCATCTCGGGCTTCGCCGACCGCCTGCTGCGGGTCCTGCGCGCGGTGGCCGAGGACGCCTCGGTGATCGTCGGCGAGATCGATCTGCTCGGCGAGGGCGAACGCCTCGACGTGTCGCAGCGGTGGGTGTCCTCCGGTGCGGACATCGCCACCGGTCCGCTCGCCGATCAGAGCCTGACGCTGGTCGCCCTGTTCGATGCGGCGGTCGCGGCGCATCCGCACCGTGTCGCGGCGCGGTTCGACGGCGAGTCGTTGACCTACGCCGAACTCGACGCGTTGGCGAATGTGTTGGCGCGCAGGCTGATCGCCGAAGGCGCGGGCCCGGAGTCGTTGGTCGCGGTGATCCTGCCGCGGTCGCTGGACTTGGTCGTGGCGCTGTTGGCGGTGGTCAAGGCGGGTGCGGGCTATGTGCCGGTCGACCCGGCCTACCCGGCCGAGCGGATCGCCTACGTGCTCGCCGATTCCCGGCCCACGAGTGTCATCCTCGATTCCACCGTGGAACTGGATGTGCCGGTGGATCTGCCGACCGTCGTGCTCGACGGTTTCGCCGTGGAGACCGGGTCGGTGGTCGACGCCGACGACGCGCCCATCACCGACGCCGACCGCCGTGCGCCGCTGAGCCCGGATCACATCGCGTACGTGATCTACACCTCCGGTTCGACGGGTCGGCCGAAGGGTGTGGCCGTCGCGCATCGCAATGTGGTGCGGTTGTTCGCGAACACCGATCGTGATTTCGGGTTCGGTCCCCAGGACGTGTGGACGTTGTTCCACTCCTACGCCTTCGACTTCTCGGTGTGGGAACTGTGGGGCCCGCTGCTGTTCGGCGGCACGGTCGTGGTGGTGGACTACTACACCTCGCGGTCGCCCGAACAGTTCCTGGAACTGTTGCGTGCCGAGCGGGTGACGGTGCTCAACCAGACCCCCTCGGCGTTCTACCAACTCGCCGAAGCCGACCGGAATGCCGGGAAGGACGCCACCCCGCTGGCACTGCGGTATGTGGTGTTCGGTGGCGAGGCGCTGGAGTTGCGCAGGCTGTCGGACTGGATCTCGCGCCACGGTGACGGGACGGCCGGTTCGGGTGGTCCGTTGCTGGTGAACATGTACGGCATCACCGAGACGACGGTGCACGTGTCCTACCGTGCCCTGGATGCCGCCACGGTGGCGGCCGCGTCGGGCAGTATCGTGGGTCGCGCGATCGCGGGTCTGTCGGTGTACGTGCTGGACGGTCGCCTGCGTCCGGTCCCGGTGGGTGTCGCGGGTGAGATGTATGTGGCCGGACCGCAATTGGCGCGCGGCTACCTCGGTCGCCCTGATCTGACCGCGACTCGTTTCGTGGCCGATCCCTTGTCCACGACCCCCGGTGCGCGTCTCTACCGTTCCGGTGACCTCGCGCGCTGGAATCGTTTCGGCGAGTTGGAGTACCTGGGCCGCGCCGACGACCAGGTGAAGGTGCGTGGTTTCCGCATCGAACTCGGTGAGATCGAGGCCGCGGTCCTCGCGCAGTCGGGTATCGCCCAGGCGGCGGTGATCGTGCGGGAGGACCAGCCCGGCGATCAGCGCATCGTGGCTTATGTCGTCTCCGAGCCGGATACCGTCCCGGATCTGGACGCGGTGCGTCGGGGTGCGGCGGATCTGTTGCCGTCCTACATGGTTCCGGCGGCGTTGGTGCGTCTGGAATGGATTCCGTTGACGGTCAACGGGAAACTGGACCGCAAGGCGCTGCCGGCTCCGGCCGCGCAGGCCCGCGCGTTCCGCGCACCGGTGACCCCGGTGCAGGAAACCGTCGCCGCCGTGTTCGCGGAGGTCCTCGACCTCGACCGCGTCGGCGTGGACGACGACTTCTTCGATCTCGGCGGCAACTCCTTGATCGCGACCAGGGTGGTGGCCAGGATCGGGGCCGCGCTCGGCGCGTCGATCCCGGTGCGCGCCCTGTTCGAGGCGACCACCGTGGAGGCGCTGGCCGCCCGGGTGGAATCGCACACCGACGGTGCGGCGCGGGCACGACTGGTCGCCCGGCCGCGCCGGGCCGGGGAACTGGTGCCGCTGTCCTACGCGCAGCAGCGCATGTGGTTCCTCAACAAGTACGACACCTCCTCGGCGGCCTACAACCTGCCGCTGGCCATCCGCCTGTCCGGCGCGCTGGACATCGAGGCGCTGCGGTTGGCGGTCGCCGACGTGGTGCGCCGCCACGAATCGCTGCGCACCCGCTACCCGGAGCACGGCGGCACGCCGATCCAGGTGATCGTGCCCGCCGAGACGCTGGTGCTGGACCTGCGGCCGATCCAGGTCGACCCGGCGTCGGTGACCGCCGCCGTCACCGAGTTCGCCGCCACCGGATTCGACGTCGCCGAACAGGTTCCGCTGCGCGCGCGCCTCTACGTGCTCGGCCCGGACGAGCACGTGCTGGTCGTGGTCGTGCACCACATCGCCGGTGACGGCTTCTCGATGGGCCCGCTGGCCCGCGACGTCATGACCGCCTACACCGCGCGCAGTCAGGGCAGCGATCCCGGTTGGTCCCCGCTGCCGGTGCAGTACGCCGATTTCGCGATCTGGCAGCGCGAGGTGCTCGGCGCGGAGGACGACGCGCAGTCGCTGCTGGCCCGTCAGGTCGACTACTGGCGCCAGGCGCTCGACGGCGTGCCGGACGAGCTGACCCTGCCCGCCGACCGTCCCCGTCCGGCCGTGGCCTCGCTGCGCGGCGCCACGCTGCACGCCGACCTGCCCGCCGAGTTGGTGGCCGCGCTGGACGCGGTGGCCCGCGCTCGTGGCGCGTCGCTGTTCATGGTCATGCACGGTGCGCTGGCGGTGCTGCTGGCCCGCCTGTCGGGCACCGACGACATCGCGATCGGCTCGCCCATCGCGGGACGCGGCGAACAGGCCCTAGACGACCTGGTCGGCATGTTCGTCAACACGCTGGTGCTGCGCACCGGCGTGGCGGGGGGCGACTCGTTCGCTGACCTGCTGGACCGGGTGCGCCGCACCGACCTGGACGCCTACGGCAACGCCGACGTGCCCTTCGAGCGACTGGTGGAACTGCTCGCCCCGGAGCGTTCGCAGTCGCGCAACCCGCTGTTCCAGGTGGCCCTGGCCTTCCAGAACCTCGACAACACGAGTATCGAACTGCCGGGCCTGCGGGTCGCGGCACTGGATCTCGAGGAGTCGGTGGCCCGCTTCGACCTCCAGTTCACGCTGGCCGAACGCGCCGACGGTTCCGGGATGTCGCTGGCGCTGACCTACGCGACCGACCTGTTCGACGCCGCCACCGCCGCCGGATTCGTCACCCGCTGGCGTCGGGTGCTCGAGGCCGTCGCCGCCGACCCGGCGGTCGAGGTCGGCGCGATCGAACTGCTCGACGCCGAGGAACGCGCCGATCTGATCGCGCGCACCGGCCCCGCCGCCGTCGCGCCGCGCACCCTGCCGGAACTGCTGGCCGCCGCGGCCGCGCGCGATCCGCAGGCCCCCGCGGTGATCTTCCAGGGCACGACGCTGACCTACGGCGAACTCGACGAACGCTCGAATCGGCTGGCCCGCCTGCTGATCGAGGCGGGCGTGGGCAGCGAGGACCTGGTCGCGGTCGGTGTGCCGCGCTCGGCGGACTCGGTGTTCGTCGCGCTGTCGGTGTCCAAGACCGGCGCGGCCTTCGTCCCGGTCGACCCGACCTATCCGGCCGATCGCATCGCGCACATGGTCACCGATTCCGGTTCACCCCTGGGCATCACGGTCGCCGCCGCCCGCGCCGGCCTGCCCGATTCGGTGCGCTGGCTGGTGCTCGAGGATCTGGACCTGGACGCCTACGACGGCGCGCCGATCACCGACGCGCACCGGTTGCGTCCGCTGCGCGCGCAGAACCCGGCCTACGTCATCTACACCTCCGGTTCCACCGGTGTGCCCAAGGGCGTGGTGGTCTCGCACACCGTGCTCGCCAACTTCGCGACCGCGCAGATCGAGCACTACGGCCTCGACTCCGACTCGCGGGCACTGCATTTCGCGTCCCCGAGCTTCGACGCCTCCATCCTGGAACTGTTGCTGGCGCTCGGTCCGGGCGGTGCGCTGGTGGTCACCCCGACCGGCGTGTACGGCGGTGAGGAATTGTCGGAGCTGATGCGCGCCGAGCGGGTCAGCCACGTCTTCATCACCCCGGCCGCGCTGGCCACCTTCGACCCGACCGGACTCGATTCGCTGAAGGTGCTCGCCGTCGGCGGCGAGGCGTACCCGCCGGAGCTGATCGCCAAGTGGGCGCTGCCCTTGGCCGACGGTTCGGCGCGTCGCTTCCACAACGTCTACGGCCCCACCGAGACCGCGATGGTGGTCAACATCAGCGTGCCGCTGCGCGCGGGCGACCCGATGCCGATCGGCGCGCCGATCCGCGGCATCCAGTCGCTGATCCTGGACGCCCGCCTGCGTCCTGTGCCCGTGGGCGTGGCCGGTGAGCTCTACATCTCCGGTATCCAGTTGGCCCGTGGCTACCACGCGCGCGCCGGACTGAGCGCCGAGCGTTTCGTGGCGAACCCGTACGTCGCGGGTGAGCGCATGTACCGCACCGGCGACGTGGTGCGCTGGACCGCCGACGGCGCGGTGGAATACGTCGGCCGCTCCGACTTCCAGGTCAAGGTGCGCGGTTTCCGCATCGAACTGGGCGAGATCGACAGCGCGCTGGCCGCGCACGAGAGCGTCGACTTCGCGACCACACTCGGGCACAGGAGCGCCGCGGGCGCGGTGTCGCTGGTCTCCTACGTGGTCGCCACGCCGGGCCGTTCGATCGATATCGCGGAGCTGACCGCCTCGCTCGAGGAGCGACTGCCCGCCTACATGGTGCCGTCGGCGATCATGGTGCTCGACCAGGTGCCGCTGACCCCGGTCGGCAAACTCGACCGCAGGGCGCTGCCGGAACCGGTGTTCGCGACCGAGGTCGTGTTCCGCGCGGCGCGCACGCCCGTGGAGCAGACCATCGCGGAGGTGTTCGCCGAGGTCCTGGGTGTGGAGCGGGTCGGCGTGGACGATTCGTTCTTCGCTCTCGGCGGTGACAGCATCGTCTCCATCCAGCTCGTCTCGCGGGCCAAGGCGCGCGGTGTGGCCTTCACCCCGCGCCACGTCTTCGAGCAGCGCACCGTGGCCGGTCTGGCCGCGGTCGCCGAGACCGCCGACAGCGCGGCCGCCGCGGCGCCCGCGCTGGCCGAACCGGAAGGCGGCGGCGTCGGGTCGATGCCGTTGACGCCGGTCGTCCGGTTCATGGCCGAGCGTCCCGGCTCCTTCGGCCGGTTCAATCAGACGCTGGCGCTGGAACTTCCGCTGGGCATCGACCGCGCGGGCATCGCCGCGACGGTCGGCGCGGTGGTGGACCGCCACGACATGCTGCGCGCGAGTCTGCGCCACGACGGCCAGGACTGGACGGTCGAGACCGCCGCGCCCGGCACGGTGGACGTGGACGCGCTGATCGAGCGGGTCGAGTTCCCGCACACCGCCACCGATCAGGAACTGGTCGGGATCGCCCACGCCGCACTGGATTCCGCGCTGGACCGGCTCGACCCGGCCGCCGGTGTCGTGGTGCGGTTCGTGTGGCTGGCTCCGTCGGAGCCCACCCGCACGGGTCGCCTGATCGTGCTCGCCCACCACCTGGTCGTGGACGGTGTGTCCTGGCGCATCCTGGTTCCCGACTTCGTGACGGCCTGGGGCATGCTCAGCAGCGGACAGCGTCCCGAGTTGGTCGCCCCGGCCACGAGTATGCGGGCCTGGGCGCACGCCCTGCTCCGCGAGGCCGAGAGCGCCGAGCGCGTCGCCGAACTCGACTACTGGCGCGAGGTCGCGGGCACCCCCGACCCGCTGCTCACCGAGCGCGCGATGGACCCGGCGCTGGACACCTCCGGCGTCATCGAGAAACTGAGCGTCGAGGTGTCCGCCGAGGTCACCAAGGCCCTGCTGACCACCGTGCCCGCGCTGTTCCACGGCGGCGTCAACGACGGTCTGCTGACCGCGCTGGCGCTGGCCACCGCGACGTGGCGGGCCCGGCGCGGCGCGGGCCGCCCGGAGGACGCGCTGCTGATCCGCCTGGAGGGCCACGGTCGCGAGGAAGAGGTCGTGCCCGGTGCCGACCTGTCCCGCACGGTCGGCTGGTTCACCGCGATCTTCCCGGTGCGTTTCGAGCTGGCCGGTATCGACACGGACGAGGCGCTCGGCGGCGGACCCGCCCTGGGGCGCGCGGTCAAGGCCGTCAAGGAACAACTGCTCGCGGTGCCCGACAAGGGCATCGGCTACGGCCTGCTGCGCTACCTCAACCCGGCGACCGCGGGCGAGTTGCCGCAGCGGTTGCCCGGTCAGGTCAGCTTCAACTACCTGGGCCGGGTCTCCGATAGCGACGTCCCGGAGGCGCTGCGCGGCTTCGGGTGGATCCCCGCCGCGGAACTGGGCGCCCTCGGCGGCGCCTACGACGCGGACATGCCCGCGATGGCCCCGCTCGACGTCAACGCGATCGTGGTCGGCGACAAGCTGACCGCCAACATCGGCTACCCGTCGACGCTGCTGGACGCGGCCCAGGTCCGCGAATTCGCCGACCTGTGGGTCGCGGCGCTGGAAGCCGTCGCGCGGCACGCGCAGTCGGCCGCGGCGGGCGGGCACACGCCGTCGGACTTCGCGTTGGTGCGCGCCGCCCGCGGCGCGACCGCGCGCGGGGTCACCCAGCGCGACATAGACGGCTGGGAGCGGCGTTTCCCGACGCTCACCGACATCTGGCCGCTGTCGGCGCTGCAAGCCGGTCTGCTGTTCCACGCGCGCCTGGCCGCGACCTCGGTCGACGTCTACACCGCCCAGGCGGTGCTGACCCTGACCGGCCGCGTCGACGCCGACCGGTTGCGTGCGGCCGCGCAGGCGCTGGTGGACCGCTACGAGAACCTGCGCACCGCCTTCGTCACCGACGGCGACGGCAACCCGGTGCAGATCGTGCTCGACAGCGTGCGGGTCGACTGGTCGGAATACGACCGGGTCGCCGAGGGCGACGCCGCCGACCTGGTGGCCGCCGACCGGATGCGCCGCTTCGACCTGACCGAACCGCCGCTGATCCGGTTCACGCTGATCAGGACCGAGGCGAACGCCTGGCGGTTCGTGGTCACCAACCACCACATCCTGCTCGACGGTTGGTCGATGCCGCTGCTCATGCGGGATCTGCTGGCCCTGTACGCGCTGCACGCCGACGCGACCGCGCTGCCCGCGGTCCGCTCCTACCGGCACTTCCTGGAATGGACCACCCAGCAGGATCATTCGGCCTCGATCGCGGCGTGGACGCACGCGCTGCACGGGGTGAGCGAGCCGACGCTGCTGGCCCGTCCCGACGCGGGCCGCGAGATCGCCGCGCTGTCCGGGGAGTACTTCTTCGAGCTGGACGAGACCGCCACCGCGCGGCTGACCGAGGTCGCCAGTTCGCTGGGCGTCACGCCGAACACGGTGCTCCAGGTCGCCTGGGGCATCCTGGTCGGCCGGATCACCGGCCGCGAGGACGTGCTGTTCGGCACCACCGTCTCCGGTCGACCGGCACAGTTGTCCGGTGTGGAGGCCATGGTCGGCCTGTTCATCAACACCGTGCCGGTGCGGGTCCGCTTCGATCCCGCCGAATCGGCGCGCACGCTGCTGACCAGGACCCAGGGCGAGCAGGCCGACCTGCTCGACCACCACTACATCGGCTTGGCCGAGATCCAGTCCGCGGCCGGCGTGGCCGGACTGTTCGACACCCTGGTGGTCTTCGAGTCCTACCCGGTCGACGCCGAGGGCATCCGCGCCCAGGCCGCCGACATCGACGGGATGGCCGTCACCGACCTCGACGCCGCCGACGCCACGCACTATCCGTTGACCCTGATCGCGCAACTGGATTCGCGCCTGCGCATCCGCGCCGGCTACCTGCGCGACCTGTTCGACGAGGGCGCCGTCCGGCGCATCGCCGACCGCCTGGTGCGGGTGCTGACCGCGATCACCGTCGACCCGGAGACGGTCGTCGGCGATATCGAACTGGTCGACGCGGCGGAACGAGCGCTGGTCACCACGGGCTGGAACGACACCGCCCACGACCTCGACGCCACCGCGACGCTGGTCTCGATGTTCCTGGCGCAGGCCGAGGCCACCCCCGAGGCGACCGCGCTGACCTTCGAGGGGACGAGTCTGTCCTACGCCGAGTTCGCCGCGCGGGTCTTCCGCCTGGCGCGCTGGCTCATCGACCGCGGCGTCGGCCCGGAATCGTTCGTGGCGCTGGGGATGCGGCGCTCGGTCGATCTGGTCGTCGGCATGTACGCGGTGACCGTCGCGGGCGGCGCGTACGTGCCGCTGGACCCGGACCATCCGGCCGAACGCACCGAATACATCCTGGCCACCGCCGATCCGGTCGCGGTGCTGACCTCCGGGTCCGATCTGGACATCGACACCGCGCAGGTCCGCATCGACCTGCTGGATCTGTCGGGACTGTCGGAGGAACCCCTGTCGGCGGCCGAACTGCGGGCCCCGCTGCGGCCGTCGAACACCGCCTACGTCATCTTCACCTCCGGGTCCACCGGCAGGCCGAAGGGCGTGGCGGTCTCGCACTCCGCGATCGTCAACCGCCTGGTCTGGATGCAGTCCGAGTACGGGCTCACCCCGGCCGACGCGGTGTTGCAGAAGACCCCCGCCACCTTCGACGTGTCGGTGTGGGAGTTCTTCTGGCCATTGCAGATCGGTGCGCGCCTGGTCATCGCCAAGCCCGACGGGCACCGCGATCCGGCCTACCTGGCCGAGGTGATCGCGGGCGAGCGCGTCACCGTGACCCACTTCGTGCCGTCGATGCTGGCGGTCTTCGTCGCCGACGCCGCGGCCTCGCGCTGCACGAGCCTGCGGATGGTGTTCGCCTCCGGTGAGGCGCTGCCGCCCAAACCCGCGCACCGTCTGCGCGAGCTGACCGGCGCGTCGCTGCACAACCTCTACGGCCCCACCGAAGCCGCGGTCGACGTCACCTACCACCGTGTCGACAACACCGACACCGATCTCGTCCCGATCGGCGCGCCCGTCTTCAACACCCAGGTCTACGTGCTGGATGCGCGGCTGCGGCCCGCGCCGGTCGGTGTCGCGGGTGAGCTCTATCTCGCGGGCGTCCAGTTGGCGCGCGGCTACGTCGCGCGGCCGGATCTGACCGGCGACCGGTTCGTGGCGAATCCGTTCGGCGCGAACGGGTCCCGCATGTACCGCACCGGCGACCTGGTCGCCTGGAACGCGGTCGGCGAACTGGAATACCTGGGCCGCACCGACTTCCAGGTGAAACTGCGCGGCCTGCGCATCGAACTCGGCGAGATCGAGCAGGCCCTGACCGGTCTGGACGAGATCGCCCAAGCGGTCGTCGTCGTGCGCGGCGACCAGCGCACCGGCGATCAACTCGTCGCCTACGTGGTGGCGGCGGGCGCGGGCCCGGTCGACACCGACCTCGTGCGTGAGGACCTGACCAGGCAGTTGCCCGCCTACATGGTGCCCGCGCTGGTCATGGTGCTCGCGGAGTTCCCGCTCAACGCCTCCGGCAAGCTGGACCGCAAGGCACTGCCCGCCCCGGTGTTCGAGGCCGCGGTGTTCCGCGCCCCGACCACGCCGGTGGAGGAGATCGTCGCCGACATCTACGCCGACGTCCTCGGCGTCGACCGGGTCGGCCTGGACGACGACTTCTTCGCCCTCGGCGGCAACTCGCTGAGCGCCACCCAGGTCGCCGCGCGACTGTCCGGCGCGCTCGACACCGATCTGGGCGTGCGCGAACTGTTCGAGGCGTCCACCGTCGTCGCGCTCGCGGCCCGCGTGGAATCGCGGGCGGGCGCGGGGGCGCGGATCGCCCTGGCCCCGCAGACCCGCCCGGATCTGGTGCCGCTGTCGCTGGCCCAGCAGCGGATGTGGTTCCTGAACCGGTTCGATCCGGAATCCACCGTCGACAACATTCCCGCCGCGGTGCGCCTGTCCGGTCTGCTGGACCGGCAGGCCCTCCAGGTCGCCGTCGCCGACGTGCTGGCGCGGCACGAATCGCTGCGCACCTACTACCCGGAGATCGACGGCGCCGCCTACCAGCGGATCGTCCCGACCGGGCAGGTCATCCCCGACCTGGCGCCGATCGACGTCGCCGACACCGATCTGCCCGCCCGTCTGGCCGACTTCGTGCAGACCGCCTTCGACGTCACCGTCGAGGTGCCCTTCCGTGCCCGCCTGTTCGAGGTCAGCCCCACCGAACACGTGCTCGCGCTGGTCGTGCACCACATCTCGGCCGACGGGTTCTCCATGGGCCCGCTCACCCGCGACGTGATGATCGCCTACAGTGCGCGCGTAGAGGGCGGCGAACCGTCCTGGCGGCCGCTCGAGGTGCAGTACGCCGACTTCGCGCTGTGGCAGCGCGAAGTCCTCGGCGCCGAGGACGACCCGGAATCGGTGATCTCCGCGCAGATCTCGTACTGGTCCGACGCGCTGCGCGGCCTCCCCGACCAACTGGACCTGCCCGCCGATCGGCCGCGCCCCGCGGTCGCCAGCGGACGCGGCGCGACCCACGCCTTCACCATCGACGCCGAAACCCACGGCGCGCTGGTCGATCTGGCGCGCACCAGGGGAGCGACCCTGTTCATGGTCGCCCACACCGCGTTGGCCGTGCTGCTCGCGCGCCTGTCGGGCTCCGACGACATCGCCGTCGGCACACCGGTCGCGGGACGCGGCGAACGCGCCCTCGACGACCTCATCGGCATGTTCGTCAACACCCTCGTGCTGCGGACACCGGTCGAGAGCGCGGTGAGCTTCACCGACCTGCTCGGCACGGTCCGCGCCACCGACATCGCCGCCTTCGGGCACGCCGATCTGCCGTTCGAGCGACTGGTGGAGATCCTGAACCCGGCCCGCTCCCAGGCGCGGCACCCGCTGTTCCAGGTGATGCTGTCGTTCCAGAACACCGGCCAGACCGCCTTGGAACTGCCGGGTCTGACCGCGGGTGCGGTGGACCTGCCCATCGACGTGGCGAAATTCGATCTGCAACTGGTCATGTCGGAGAACGCCGACGGCATCGCCGCCGAGTTGATCTACGCCACCGACCTGTTCGACGCCGCCACCGTCGCCGACCTCGGCCGCCGTTTCGTCCGACTGCTGCGCGCGGTCGCGGGCGATCCCGATCGCGCCGTGGGCGATATCCCGCTGCTGGACGAGCGCGAGCTCTACCGGTCGCTGCGGGGGTGGAATGCGACCGAGCGTGGGTTGGATACCACCGGGACGTTGGTGGGTGATTTCGCTCGTCAGGCTGTCGCTACGCCGGATGCCGTCGCCGTGGTCGATCCGCAGAGCGGTGCGGTGCTCACGTATGTGGAGTTCGCCGACCAGGTGTATCGGTTGGCGCGTAGGTTGATCGCCGAGGGTGTGGGTCCGGAGTCGTTGGTGGCTCTGGGTCTGCGTCGGTCGGTGGATCTGGTTGTCGCGGCTTGTGCGGTGCAGGCTGCTGGTGGTGGTTATGTGCCGTTGGATCTGGATCAGCCTGCTGAGCGTGTGGGGTATGTGCTGGAGTCGGCGGCACCGGTGTGTGTGTTGACGACTGCGCGTGATGGTTTCGATGGTTTCGGGTTGCCGACGCTGGTTCTCGATGATCTGGATCTGTCGGGGTTCTCGGGTGAGCCGGTTTCCGATGTCGAGCGTCTTGCTCCGTTGCGTGGGTCGAATCCGGCGTATGTGATCTTCACTTCCGGGTCGACGGGTCGTCCGAAGGGTGTGGCGGTGCCGCATTCGGCCGCTGTCAACCAGATCCGTTGGATCA
>NZ_BAGG01000016.1 GCF_000308695.1 Nocardia takedensis NBRC 100417
ATAGTGCGGGATGAACGGCCGCTCCCAGGTGCCGGTGGCGTTGATCAGCCCGCGCACGCGGAGGATCTCCGTGACGGCGGTCCCGGCCGCGTGCCTGCTCGCTCCGCCGGTCTCCGCGTGGCGGGGGCTCGTGCTGTCGGCATCTACGCTGGTGGTCCCCACGTTGCCGGTCCCCGGGCTGCCGGTTCCGAGGTTGCCGGTCGCCGCGCCGCCCGCGCCCGCGCGGTCGGCCCCGGCATCGAGGATCTCCGCCCTGAGGATCTCGCCTCGTCCGTCGCAGCGCTGCCCGTCGGCGGTGCGGTCACAGACCACCGTCACCGACACCTGACGGCGAACCCGCAGGTCGAAGCGTTTCTCGTAGAGCGCGTAGTAGTGCGGGACGGCGGTCGCGGCGGGGACGGCGTCCGCCTCGGGCGGCAGGGTCTCGGCGAAGGACATTCCGGGCAGATCGTGCACCCGGTTGACCGTGCTCAGCGTCAGCGAAGGCCAGCGGAACTGCCAGGCGCCACCCGGTCCGGGGGCGTGGTCGACGATCAGGAAATCCCGTTCGGGGACCAGCCCCAACCTGCGCAGGTGATACCCCGCCGACAGACCGGCTTGACCGGCGCCGATCACCAGGATGTCGAAATCTGTCGGCACAGCCGCCGATGCTATCGGCCTTCACGAGGGTGTGCGCTGTGCTGTGGCACAGTGAAGATGACCGAAGGACACGGCGAGTTGGGGAGGATGCATGCTCGGAGTCGGCCGCGACGGTGACGTTGTCACCATCGAACTCCAGCGCGAGGAACGTCGCAACGCGCTCAACGGCGAACTGGTGGGGTTGGTGCGCGAGGCGGTGCTCGCCGCGGTCGCCGACGGCGCGCGGGTGATCGTGCTGACCGGGCGGGGGCCCATCTTCAGCGCGGGCGCGGACCTGTCGGGGGTGTACTCGGACGATTTCCTCGACGGGCTGATGGACATGCTGCACACCGTCGAGTCGCTGCCCATCCCGGTGATCTCGGCGATCAACGGCGGCGCGCTGGGCGCGGGGGTGCAGTTGGCGATGGCCTCGGACCTGCGGGTGATCGCGCCCGACGCCTACATCGCGATCCCGGCGGCCAAGCTCGGCATCTCGGTGGACCGCTGGACGGTACGCCGGTTGGCCTCGCTGATCGGCGGTGGCCCGGCCCGTACGATCCTGCTCGGCGCGGAGACGATCTCGGCCGCCGACGCCTACACCTTCGGTTTCGCCAACCGCGTCGGCACCTTGGCCGACGCGCAGGCGTGGGCGAAATCCATCGCCGAACTCGCTCCGTTGTCGTTGCGTCACATGAAGCTGGTGTTCAATGACGACGGGACCCGCGAACCCGAGTCCGCGCAGCAGCGCGCGGCCCTGCAAGCGGCCTGGACCAGCGACGACGCCAAAGAAGGGCGGCTGGCCAGGCAGGAGAAGCGTTCGGCGAGATTCATCGGTCGTTGAGGGGGAGTGAGGACGGGCAGATCACCATGACGAATGTGCGCAAGATCCTCGGTGTCGCCGCGGGAGCCGTCGGGCTCACATGGGTGGTGCGCGCCGTCTGGGACATTCCCTCGGCGATCGGCGCGGCGATGCCCGCGATCCAGCCGGGCGTGACCGGGACGGCCACCTACCGCAACAAGCAGTTCCACAACAGCGAGCCGAGCAGTCAGATCGTGGGTTCGGTGCCCGGTCTGCTGTACTCGGCCCTGACCAGGCGCAACCTGGGGCGTCCGCGCAACCCGGTGCCGCTGCGCACCCCGGAACTGCCGGAGCGGGCCGCCGAGCTGGCCGTCACCTGGTTCGGGCACGCCACCGCGCTGATCGAGGTCGACGGCTACCGGGTGCTCACCGATCCCGTGTGGAGCGAACGGGTTTCGCCGTCGGCGCTGGTCGGCCCGGCCCGACTGCATCCGACGCCGGTCGCGCTGACCGATCTGCCGCCGATCGACGCGGTGATCATCTCCCACGACCACTACGACCACCTGGATCGCGCGACGGTGATGGGTCTGGTGGCCGCGCAGTCCGCGCCGTTCCTCGTGCCGCTGGGCATCGGCGCGCATCTGCGGCACTGGGGTGTGCCCGAGCAGCGGATCGTGGAGTTGGACTGGGGCAAGTCGGTGTCGCTCTCGGCGCTCGGTCGCGACCGTGACGGCGTCGACCTGGTGCTGACCTGCACCGAGGCCAGGCATTTCTCCGGGCGCGGTCTGATCCGCAACACCACGCTGTGGGCGTCGTGGTCGCTGATCGGCCCGACCCGTCGCGTGTATTTCGGCGGCGACACCGGCTACACGAAGGCGTTCGCCGAGGCGGGCGCGGCCCACGGCCCGTTCGACCTGACGTTGCTGCCCATCGGCGCCTACGACGAGCACTGGCCCGACGTGCACATGAATCCCGAGGAATCGGTGCGCGCGCACGCCGATCTGTGCGTCGGTGACCCAGGTCACGGACTGCTCGTGCCGATCCACTGGGCCACCTTCAACCTGGCGTTCCACCGCTGGTCGGAACCGGTGCGCCGGATGGTGCGGGCGGCCGGGGCGGCGGGCACCGCCGTCGCCGTGCCGATGCCGGGCCAGCGTCTCGATCCCGCGGTACTCCCGCCGCGCTCGGCGTGGTGGGAAGATGTGGGGTGAGACCACTTCGTCGGCTCGCACCATTCGGCACAACGAGAGGAACGACGGCATGAGTCTGGCAGACAACCTCAAGGGCCTGATCGGCAAAGGCAAGGACGCCGCGGCCAAGAACGCGCCGAAGATCAACCAAGGCATCGACAAAGCAGGCGCCTTCCTCGACCAGAAGACCAGCGGCAAGTACTCCGACAAGATCGAGAAGGGCAAGCAGGCCGCCAAGAAGGCGATCCCGCCCGAACAGCACGGACCGCGCTGACCCGCGGCGGGCCGGGTGGTGCGGCGACGCTTCGCGGGCGGCCCCGGCGGCCCCGAGGTCGAGGTGGACCTGAGCAACCTCGACAAGGTGCTCTACCCGGCGACAGGGACGACCAAGGGCGAGGTCATCGCCTACTACACCGCGATCACCTCCGCGATGCTCCCGCACATCGCGGGGCGTCCGGTCACCCGTAAACGCTGGCCCAACGGCGTCGACGAACCGTCGTTCTTCGAGAAGAACCTGCCCGGCCACGCCCCGTCCTGGATCGAGCGCCACACCGTCGAGCACTCCGATCGCCGGGTCGTCTACCCGGTGATCGACTCCGAGGCCGGTCTCGCCTGGCTCGGCCAGCAGGCCGCGTTGGAAGTGCACGTGCCGCAGTGGCGTTTCGACGGCGACGAGCGCGGCGCGGCCACCCGGATCGTCTTCGATCTCGACCCCGGCCCCGGCGCAGGCCTCGCCGAATGCGCCCGCGTAGCCGTGCTGGTCCGCGACATCATCGAGCAGATCGACCTGCGCGCCTTCCCGGTGACCAGCGGCAGCAAAGGCATCCACCTCTATGTGCCGCTGGCGAAGCCGCTGAGTCCGGGCGGGGCCTCGACGGTGGCAAAGCAGATCGCCGACAATCTGGAGAAACTGCACCCCGACCTGGTGACCGCGACCATGGCCAAGGCGGTGCGCAAGGGCAAGGTCTTCCTGGACTGGAGTCAGAACAATCCGGCCAAGACCACCATCGCCCCGTATTCGATGCGCGGCCGCGCCGAACCCAACGCCGCCGCACCCCGCACCTGGGCCGAGATCGAGGACGGCGACAGCCTGCGGCAGTTGCGTTTCGACGAGGTGCTGGCCCGCGTCCGCGACGACGGCGACCTGCTGGCCGATCTCGACCCGCCCGCGCCGGGCGGCGTCGCTCCCGCCGACGCGCTCACCCGCTACCGCTCGATGCGCGACCCGTCGCGCACGCCCGAACCGGTGCCCGCCGCCGCGCCCGAGGCCGGCGCCGGGAACCGGTATGTCGTCCAGGAGCATCACGCGCGGCGCTTGCACTGGGACGTGCGACTCGAACGCGACGGCGTCCTGGTCTCCTGGGCGGTGCCCAAAGGCCCCCCGACCAGTTCCGACCAGAACCGCCTGGCCGTGCACACCGAAGACCACCCGCTGGAATACCTCGACTTCCACGGCGAGATCCCCAAAGGGGAATACGGCGGCGGCGCGATGACGATCTGGGACAGCGGCACCTACGAGACCGAGAAATGGCGCGACGACGAGGTCATCGTCACCTTCTCGGGCACCCGGCTCACCGGCCGCTACGCGCTGATCCGCACCAAGGGCGACCAGTGGCTGATGCATCTGATGCGCGACCAGTCGGGAGCCGAGCGTCGCGACGGGGGCGCGCCGTTCCCGCGCGGTCTGTCGCCGATGCTGGCCACCTCGGGCGAGGTCGCCGACCTCCCCGACGACGAATGGTGTTTCGAGACCAAATGGGACGGATTCCGGCTCATCGCCGAATTCGACTCGGGCACGGCGACGCTGCGCAGTCGCGCGGGCAACGTCGTCACCGGCCGGTACCCGGGCGTGGCCGCCGTGGCCGCGGAACTCGAGGGGCACCGGGTCGTCCTGGACGGGGAAGCCGTCGTCCTTGACGAACACGGCGTCGCCGATCTGTCACTGCTGCAAGCAGATCCGACGCGTGCGGTGCTCGTCGCCTTCGACCTGCTGTACCTGGACGGCACCTCGCTGCTGCGCAAACGCTTCGCTGACCGCCGCCGCGTCCTCGAAGCACTGGCCGCCACCGCGCCCTCGCTGCTGGTGCCCGACCAACTGCCCGGCCCCGGCGCTGCCGCCCTCGACCACAGCATCGCCCACGGACTCGAAGGCGTCATCGCCAAACGCCGCGATTCGGTCTACCTGCCCGGCAAGCGCGGCCACTCCTGGGTCAAGCAACGCAACTGGCAGACCCGGCGGGTCGTCGTCGGCGGTTGGCGACGCAGCACCGCACGGGAATTCAAATCCCTGCTCGTCGGCGTCGAACACGAGGACGGGCTCTACTATGTGGGCCGCGTCGGCACCGGCTTCGGCGACACCGACCTGCGCGAACTCGCCGGCCGACTGCGTCGCGGCGAACGCGCCACCAGTCCCTTCGTCAACGACCTCACCACCGAGGAACGCCGCGACGCCGTGTGGGTGACACCGCGCATCGCGGGCACCGTCCGCTACATGAACTGGACCGAGGCGGGCCGCCTGTGGCACCCGGCCTGGCTGGGCGAGACCGACTGATCGCGCGTAGTTAGCCGAACCCCTTCGATGCGGGCTCGGTATCGTGGAAACGCTGTGCCCCCACGAGAATCAGGAGTACCGGTGGACTTCAAGAACCTGGCAGGCAAGGCGATGGCCCTGGCCCGCGAGAACGCCGACAAACTCGACCCGGTCATCGACAAGGCCGGTGACCTGGTCGATCAGAAGACCGACGGCAAATACGCCGACAAGGTCGACTCGGTCCAGGACGCCGCCCGCAAGGCCATCGACGAGAAGTGAGGCCCCGATCGCGGTGACGTTGCCCGGTCGGGTGGCGGATGCCGCGATCGAGCACGCGGCGGGCGGCTATCCGGTCGCCCGGCACCGACCGGTGGAGTCCCGGAGAGCACGCGGTTGAGCGACAGCGTCGGAAATGTGCCGTCGGCGGTGATTGCGCCGCGCTCGAGCGGTGGAACTGTCGCGGCTGATCGGTGAGCGGGGCAGGCGGCCGGATGGCCGAATAGGTGGACTGCTCGTGCCGGGCGCTCGGCCCGGGTGGCCGGGGGCTTTGGACGGGGTGGTGATGTTGACCTGGGTCGCCCGGGGTGGCTGATGCGGTCGATGGTCGAGCTCGTCGGCTTCTCGGTCATGTGAGGTCCGTCGGGGTGGGGGTCGCCTGGGGGCGCTGCCGGGTAGGGGTGGTCGACGCAGGGGTTCTCGGTCAGGTGAACCGATCGGGGGCGGCGAGGCGGCGGCGGTGGGCCTTCTGGCGGCAGGCCGGTGAGCAGTAGCGGGCCGGTCGGCCGGTGGGGGAGCGGCGCAGTTCGGCGGCGCAGATCGGGCAGCGTTGTTCCGCGAGTTCCGCGCGACCGGTTTCGTCACTCGGGCGAGTTCCGTTACGGCGATCCGCGGCGAAGACCTGTCCGTCAGCGGCGTCGCGGAGGGGCTGTCCAACAAGGCTCGCGGTGGTCCGCGCGGGATTCGCCGTGGTGGCGATCTGCTCGGAGCGGGGCTCGCGCAGCGCCTCGAGCACCACTCGGGCCGGGTGGCTCAAGGTCTGCCCGCCACCCGTGGCGCGTTGGATGGCAACGCATCCCACGAACAGGGCGAGCAGGTCGGGGACGGTGAGATCCGGCCGGATCGAGCCCTCGCGCTGTCCGGCGACCAGCAGCGCAGCCAGGGCGCGTTCGAAGCGTTCGCCCGCGTCGCGGACCAGGGGGCGCGGCCAACCGTCGTCGGCTTCGAGCAGGTCGCACAGGGCCTTGTTGCCCGGTGTGCGGACGACCAGCAGCGCGCAGAATTCGAGGAGCGCGGCGCCCGCGTCGGGTGCGCCGCGGAAACGCAGCGCGGTCGCGGTCAGGCCGTCGACGCGCTGTTCCAGAACCGCCTCCAGCAGCGCGATCTTGGTGGGGAAATGGCGGTGCACGGTCCCCGCGCCGACACCCGCGCGGCGGGCGATCTCGGCCAACGACACCGAAGTGCCCGATTGGGCGAAGGCGCGCTGCGCGGCGGTCAATACCAAGGCGCGGTTGCGGCGGGCGTCGGTGCGCGCGTTGGCCCGGGTTTCGTCACGCGGCGCTACGGCGGCGGACTTCCGTTCGGGCACGGGCACTCCTAACGTCCGAAATCGGGTCGACCGACCCGATTCTATCGAGAGGCAGACCACCATGTCCGTATCGCAAGCGCCGGTCCTGGTCACCGGAGTGACCGGCAACCAAGGCGGCGCGACCGCTCGACTCCTGCTCACCGAGGGGGTCGCCGTTCGCGCTCTGGTTCGCGATCCCGCCGCTCCCGTCGCACGCGAACTCGCCGCGCTCGGAGCCGAACTCGCGGTGGGCGACTTCGACGACCCCGACTCGCTGGCCGCCGCCACCGCGGGCGCGCGCGCCGTCTTCGGCATGCCGCCCGCGACCTACGGTCCCGGCGGCTGGGATGTCGAAGTCGAGGCGCGGCGCGGGATCGCGCTGGTCGAGGCCGCGGTCCGCGCGGAGGTCGAGCAGTTCGTGTTCAGCGGCGTCGCCACTTTCACCGGCCCGCATCGCGGTGCGGCGGGCAAGGAACGCATCGAGGAGCACGTCGTCGCCAGCGGTCTGCGTTACACGCTGCTGCGGCCGGTGCGCTTCATGGAGAACTACTTGTCCGTCGGATTCCCGATCGACGGCGTGACCGGCGGCGTGCACCGCCACCTGTTCCCGACCGACCGCCCGACCCAGATGATCGCTGTCGCCGATATCGCCGTCTTCGCCGCGCTGGCGTTCGCCGACCCGGACGGATTCCACGGCCGCGTCCTCGAATTGGCGGGCGACGCGGTCACCATGGGCGACGCCGCCGCCGCCATCGCCGCCGCCACCGGCCACCCCCTGCGCTACTCGGAACTCACCGAAGCCCAAGCCGACGAACTCGGCCCCGACATCGGCGCGGTCTGGCGACGCACCCGCGAAGGCGACGGCTGGCACGCCGACATCCCCGCCCTCCGCGAAATCCACCCCGGCCTGCGCACTTTCACCGACTGGCTCACCGAATCCGGCGCCGACCGCCTGAAGCCGCTGCTCGCGGGCTGACGGCGTGACGGACTCGCCGGGCAGGCGGGCCGCTTGGAGGCGCTTCTTGCGGGCTGGCTGCGTGACCAGGCTTGCCGGGGCTGCCTGGGTCCGCTGCCGGCGGGCCAGCTGCGCGACCGGCTCCTCGGCTCCGGCGCGGACCGCCAGAACCCGCCGCCGGCGGCCTGAGCAACGCCGGTGCTGCATCCCGGAGGCCCGCTCACCCGGGGCCGGGAGGAAGTGGCATCGTTGCGAACCCGTGCGGAAACCTGCGGAAGCGTTGTAACGCAAGCGAAGTAGGTGCGCGAGTCGGCAGCCGGGATGCCGCGCTCGTGAAAGTCGCGGCCGGTGTTCGTGGCGAGATGGTCGTCGCCGGCGCGTAACCCCTAGCCGCCGAATCGATGTCCGCACAGAGGGCGAACCCCGGCGAGTGCGGTGCCCGTCCGCTGACCCGTAGCCACGGGGCGGTACGCGGGCGTACCGTCGGGGGATCGTCGAGGTGGGGTCGACGCCTCGCCAGGGATGGGAGGGTGCGCGATGGCGATCTCCGGTGGTTCGGCGCGACGGATTACGGTGTTGCTGGCAGCGTGTTTCGCGGTGCTCGGCATTTTCGTCGCATCGCCCGCGGCGGCGGATGTCGAGACGGTGGAAGCGGATTCGTTCTATCTCCCGCCGGACGGGTTGGCCCAGGCCGCACCTGGTTCCGTGCTGCGGGTGCGGCCGATCCAGGTGTTCGGGTTGCCGCTGCCGATCTCGGCGTGGCAGGTGCTCTACCGCACCGACGATTCCGCGGACCGCCCGGTCGCGGGAGTCGCCACCGTCATGGTGCCGCCGCTCTCGACGCCCGGCGCGCGTCCGCTGCTGTCCTACCAAGTCGCGGTGGACAGTCTCGGCGCGCGCTGCGCCCCCTCGCGGGCGTTGCGCGGCGGGTGGGAGAGCGGCTTCAACACCCTGGTCGACTCGCCGTTCATGGCCGCGGCGCTGCTGCGCGGGTGGGCCGTGGTGACCAGCGACTACGACGGGCCCGACGCCCGCTTCCTGGACGGCCGCAACGCCGGTCGCGGTGTGCTGGACGGGATTCGCGCGGCGCGCGGCCTGGGGCAGGGCGGACTCGGACCGGCGAGTCCGGTGGGCGCGTACGGCTATTCGGGCGGCGCGTACGCGACGCTCTGGGCGGCCGAACACCAACCTTCCTACGCGCCGGACGTGCGTTTCGCGGGTGTCGCCGCGGGCGGTGTGCCCGCCGACTGGGTGAGTATCGCGCGCACCGCCGAGGGCACCGGGCAGGCCGGGCTCGCCGTCCTCATGCTGCACGCCGTGGTCCGCAACAACCCCGGCTCGTTCGATCTGTTGAACGACCGCGGCCGCGCCGTGCTCACCGAGGACGCCACCGCCTGCGGCGAGGAACTGCTGCCGAAGTACGCGGGCGCGCGCCTGGACGATTTCACCGTTGCGCCGAATGTGCTGGACCACCCGGACTTCCGCGCCGCCCTCGACGCCCAGGAACTGTCGAGTGTCGCCCCTGCCGCGCCGACGTACCTGTTCCACAGCACCTCCGACAACGTGATCCCCCACGCGAATTTCCGTACCCTGGTCGACCGCTATTGCGCCTTGGGCGCGGACCTCGCCTACCGCCACTCCTGGCTACCCGGCCACAACCCGGCCGCCCTCGGCGAAGTCACCGGCGCGATGAACTTCCTGTCCGACCGTTTCGCCGCCCGCCCCACGACCCCGGGTTGCCATCCCCGCTGATCCTCGAAGCCGGCTCGACCAGGGCCCGCCATTCCGGGTGGCATCGTCGTCATGGTCGCACCAAGCCGAGGTCGCCCAGACCCCTTACTGCACAGCCTCTTTCGCCTTGTCCATGGCTTTGGCGTTCAACGTGTCCTGATCCTGGAAGGCGGACGCGATCGCGTCCACCCCGCCCGCCAGCGCGTCGACGGCTTTGCTGAGATACCCGAGTGCGGTGACACCCTCCTCGGCGCCCTCGGTGTAGTTCTCGGCGAAGTTCTGGCCGATCTCGTCGGACCCCCAGCATTCGCCTTCGGCCTCGATCACCGATTTCGCGTTCTCGATGGCGTCGAGGACTTTCCGCGCGGCCGCGGAGATGCCGGGTTTGGTGGAGCGCAGGGCGTCGGGGTCGACCTTCAGGGTGCTCATCGCCCACCGTCCAGATAGCTGCGGTTGCGGAAGAACTCGTCCTCGGCCTCGTCGTCCATGGGGGTTTCGGGTTCCGCGGGTTCGGGGATCAGCGAGCGCACCAGATTTTTGATGCTGGGCGCGCCGGGCACCAGGTCGGGCAGGTCGGGGATGTCGACCCCGACGCTCTCGACTGAGCTGAAGGCCCGCCGCGCTTCCTCTCCGGCGAGGGCCGCCGCGGCCCGGGTGGCCTCGGTGATCGAGCGGCCCAGCGTCTCCGGTGTGGAGCGTTTGAACGCGTCGGCCTCAACATGCACCTCGGTGGGCACGCCGGCGCTGTTGGCGGTGACCCGGATCAACCTGTCCGCGGACCAGGCGGTGACGGTGGCCGCGGCGACCCGCGCCTGCGCTTCGGCGAAATCGCGCCGCTGCCGCTCGAAGGTGGCCAGCAGATCGTCCACTTCCGCGCGCAGCGCCGCGTTCTGCGCGAGCCGCGCCTCCCGTTCACTGTCGGCCATACCCACACCCCGTTCGCTCATCGTCAGGCCCGCACGTGCCCACAAGACTAGGACGCGACACCCCACCGGACGGTTCCATTGTCCGGCCGGGGACCGCCGCTCAGATCAGCAGGTCCAGTCCGACGGCGCCCGCGCCGACCAGCACCACCACGACCAGCGCGAGGGCGTCGCGACGACCGGGGGCGCTGGGGTGCGCGGTGAGCGTGCCGGTGCCGCCCCGCGCGGTGATGGCTTCGCCGAGCTCGGAGGCGCGCCTGGTGGCGACGGCCATGGCGGCGGTGAGGATGTCGATGATCGGGCTGTAGTTGGTGAGGTCGTTCATCCGGTCCTTGGGCCGCAGTTTGCGCGCGGCGCGCAGCACCCGGATCTCCTCGAGCAGCAGCGGCAGTCCGCGCAGCGTCAGCGCCACCACCACGGCCCATTCGTCGACGGGCACCTTGAGTCTGCGCAGCGGACCGCCCATCTTGGCCAGCGCGGGCGCGATATCGCCCATCGGCGTGGTCCAGGCGATGAGGAAGGCGGCCACGACCAGGACCAGACCGAACACCACGACCTGCGCGTACCGCAGGACCGCGGCCCCGCCGACCGGCACGTTGATCAGCGCGCCGATGCCGAGCAGCCCCCAGAACCACCAGGGGAGTCGCGGCAGTGTGCCGAGCGGCAGGTGGGCCACGACGCCGATCAGCACCAGGAAGACGACCATGACGCCGAGCACGGTCCAACTCGGCCAGAACATCAGCAGCAGGCTGATCAGGAAGGCGGCGATCATCTTGGTGCCCGCCCACAGGTCGTGCACGGGACTGCCGACGGGGACACGGCGCAGCAGGACGGTGCTCATCGGTGTCCTCCGTTGTCGAGGCGCCACACCGGGTCACCGGGCAACGGGGCCGGCGCCGCGCGGTGGCTGTCGGGTATCCGCGCGTGGTCGGCGGCGGGCTGGGATTCGAGGATGCGCCCGGATTCCAGGTGCACGGTGCGGTCGCACACCGCGGACATGTCGGCGACGTCGTGGGAGATGACGATCAGTGTGAGGCCGGCGTCGCGCAGGCGCGCGAGCAGTTCGACGATGTCGGCGCGGCCCTCGGGGTCGAGTCCGGCCAGCGGTTCGTCCAGGACCACCACTTGCGGGCGGCTGGCGACCATCGCCGCGAGCACGACGCGTTTGGCCTGTCCGCCGCTGAGCGATTCGATGGAACGCGCGGTGAGCGCGCGGTCCAGGCCGACGGCGTCCATGGCCCGCCCGACCGCGCCCGATCCGGTGGTGCGACCGCCCCAGTCGGCGATCTCCTCGCCCACGGTCTGCTTCTGCAATTGCAGCCGGGAGTGCTGGAAGGCCAGCGCGACCCGCCCGGACTGTCCGGCGACCGATTTGCCCGCCAGGTCGCACCGGCCCGAACTGGGCCGGATCAGACCCGCGATGATCCAGGCCAGCGTGGATTTCCCGGACCCGTTGCCGCCGACGACGAGCAGTGCCTCGCCGCGCCGGACGGTCAGGTCGACGCCGTGCAGGGCGGGCGCTTCCCAGGGCGTGCCGCGGTTGTAGGTGTGGCGGACCTCGCGCAGTTCCAGCACGGTCTGCCCCATCGGGCGGCGGCGGCCGTCGCGGGCGGGGCGCGGCCACGCGGGCAGGTGCGGTACGGCGCGACCGTCGGCGAGGTGCACGACGCGGTGCGCGGCGGCGGCGTCGGCCTCGTGGTGGGTGACCAGCACGACCGCCATCTCGTGCCGGACCGGCAGGTCGGCCAGCAGGGCGACGAGGTCGCGGCGGCCGTCGGGGTCGATCATCGAGGTGGCCTCGTCGGCGATGAGCAGCGCGGGGCGGCGGGCCAGCGCGGCGGCCACGGCGAGGCGCTGCTGTTGCCCGCCGGACAGCGTGGCCGTCTCGCGATCGCCCATGCCGTCCAGGCCGACCTCGCGCAGCAGGGCTTCCACGTCGACCTCGGCGGCGGACTCCTCGGACAGACCCCACACCACGTCGTCGGCGACGAGCACGCCGAGGGTCTGACTCTCCGGCCGTTGCAGCACGAGCGCGGTGCCGCCGATCTGTCCGAGCCCCGCCGATCCGGGGCGGGTGACCTCACCCGAGGTGGGCGGCAGTCCGGCGAGCAGCCTGGTCAGCGTGGATTTGCCGGACCCGTTGTGTCCGACGACGGCGACGAATTCCCCCTTGTGGACGGTGAGGTCGATGCCGTGCAGCGCGTCGGCGGCGGCGCCGGGGTAGCGGTATCCGGCCGCGCGCAGGGCGACTGGCAGCGGGTGGACCGGCCGGTTGTCGGGCGGGGCGTCGAGTCGGTCGCGGCTGGGCAGCCAGGCGAGCCGGTCCAGCACCGAGCCGAGGATCCACCAGGACACCAGCGCGCTGACGATGACGCCGGAGGCCACACCGGCCCCGACCACCACCCACCACCAGCGCAGGATGAACGCGGTGACGTCGGCGGCGGCGCGCCCGAGCGGTTCCAACTGCTCTTGGCGCGCGGCGATGCGCTGCACCCCGGCGGCGGTGTTGCGGATGGTGTCGAAGAACAGTTCCCGGGTGCGGCTGAACAGCAGCAGCGAGCCGACCGAGAAGCCCGCCCACAGCAGTCCGGCCGGGATCGAGAGCAGGAAGACGGCGAACAGTCCGCGGTCGCGGCGTTTGACGCCGCCGATGATGCCGCCGATGGTCGCGGTGCCGACGACGCCGAGCGCGGGCATGACCCCGGCGGCGACGAAAGTCACCAGGGTGGCGGCCACCGTCGCCGTGACGAGGGTGCGCGGCCGGTAGCGGTGGGCGAGCATGCCCATCGGGACCGCCGCGACCAGTTGCAGCGCCGCGGCGAACGGGATCACCGAGCCGACGGTGATCAACCCGACCGTGACACCGCCGAGTACCGCTCCGGTCGCCAGTTCGATGGGACGCAGCGGGCCGCGCGCGTCGAAGGCGGTCGCGGTCTGTTCACTCACGGGTCAAGTCTGCCGGCCCTCGGGGCCTGCCGACGCCGATGCGCCGCGGCGACTCACGCGACCGGGGTCAGCCGGTAGTCCGCGCGCTCGACGCGCTTGAGCCTGCGGCGATAACTGGACACCGTTCCGGGCCAGTTGTTGGTGATGCGGCCCGAGGCCGTGCGGTACCAACTGGTGCAGAAGTTCCAGGGCGTGCGCACCAGGCGTTCCTGCAAGGCGTCGTTGAACGCCCGCTCGGACTCGGCGCGTACCTCGAGGGTGTGGCCGGGGTTCTCGGCGAGCAGGCGCACGGCCTCGCGGATGTAGCGGGTCTGGGATTCGATCATGTAGATGATCGAGCCCGAGGACAGGTTGGTGTTGGGCCCGTAGACCAGGAACATGTTGGGGAATTCCGGCACGGTGACGCCGTAGTAGGCGTGCGCGCCCTCGTCCCACACCTCGCCGATCTCGCGCCCGCCGCGCCCGGTGATCTTCATCGGCCACAGGAATTCGGTGCCTTTGAAGCCGGTGCCGTAGACGATGACGTCGGCGTCGTGGTCGACGCCGTCGGTGGTGGTGATCCCGGTGGGGGTGACGGCGGTGATCGGCGTGGTCACCACCTCCACGTTGGGTTGGGTCAGCGCGGGGTAGTAGTCGCTGGAGAACAGCGCCCGCTTGCAGCCGATGGGGTAGTCCGGGGTCAGCGCGGCGCGCAGTTCCGGGTCTTCGACGTGTTTGCGCAGGTTGCGACTCGCCATCCAGGAGACGATGCGCGAGATCGCGGGCAGTTCCACCAGTCCGAGGGAGACGAATTCGGCCAGCGCCCACCAGCCGAAGCGTTCGACCAGCAGCATGCCGGGGATGCGCGCGAACAGGCGGTGTTGCAGCGGCCCGTAGTCGGTGTCGAATTTGGGGATGACCCAGGCGGGGGTGCGCTGGAACAGCGTCAGGTGCGCGACTTTCGGCTGGATTTCGGGGATGAACTGGACGGCGCTGGCTCCGGTGCCGATGCAGAGCACGCGTTTGCCGGTGAGGTCGACCTCGTGGTTCCAGTGCGCGGTGTGGAAGGACTCGCCCGCGAAGGTGTCGATGCCGGGGATGGCGGGCATGGCGGGCCGGGAGAGTTGGCCGACGGCGGGGATCAGGACCCGGGCCCGGCGTTCGACACCGTCGGCGGTGCGGACCGCCCACTGGCCGCTCGACTCCTCGAAGACGGCTTCGGTGACTTCCGCGCCGAAGACGATGTGTTCGTCGACGCCGTGGCGGTGCGCGACGCCGTCGAGGTAGCCGTGGATGGCGGATTGCGGGGAGTAGCGCTGCGGCCAGTCCGGCTTGGGTTCGAAGGAATAGGAGTAAAGGGGGGAGGGCACGTCGCAGGCCGCGCCGGGGTAGGTGTTCTCGCGCCACACGCCGCCCAGTGCGGTGGCCCGTTCCAGGATGGTGATGTCGCGGATGCCTGTGCGGAGCAGTTCGATCGCGGCGCAGATGCCGCCGAATCCTGCGCCGATGATGATCACCGAGGTGTCCGCCGCGCGCTCGCCCTGTGCTGTCATGTGATTCTCCCCACATGTTCGTCCTCCTTTCACTGTAGGGGCTTCCGGAAATCGTGATCGAGAATTTCGGCCATACTGGTCGGATGAAGCGCGTGATCGATCCGGGAATCCGCGACTGGAACTTCCCGCGTGGCATCGCCAGCGTGGCCCTGATGGTGGCCTACGCGGGCGAATGCGACGTGCCCGCGGCCCGCGTGCTCGCGGGTACCGGCCTGGCCGAGTCGACGCTGCACGACCCCGACGCCCAGATCGACGCGCACACCGAACTCGCCGTCGTCCGCAACCTGGTCGCCGAACTCGGCGACCGTCCCGCCATCGGCGTCGAGATCGGCCTGCGCTACCGGATCACCACCTTCGGCATCTTCGGCTTCGCCTGCGTCTCCAGCCCCACCCTGATCGAGGCGATCACCTTCGCACTGCGCTTCCTGGACCTCAGCTTCACCTTCTGCCTGCCCACCGCCGAATGGACCGAGGGCGAATTCGTCGCCAGGGTCCAGGTCGACTCGGTGCCCGCCGACGTCCGGCAGTTCCTGGTGGAACGCGACGTCACCGCGATGAATCGGGTGATGAGCGATCTGATCGGTCGCCACCTGCCGCTCAGCAGAGCCGAATTCGATTTCGAGGAACCGCCTTACGCCGACCGGATCGCCGAGGTCACCGGCGTGACGCCGCGATTCTCGATGCCGGAGAACCTGTTCGCCATCGACCCCGCCCTGGTGAATCAGCCGCTGCCGCAGGCCAACGAGCACACCTGGGCGATGTGCCTGACCCAGTGCCGTGACCTGGTCGATCGCAGGCGCGCCCGCACCGGCATCGCCGCCGAGGTGCGCAAACTGCTGGTGCCGGGCGGCGTGGACGGGTTCGCGGCTCCGGCCGGAATCGACACCGTCGCCCGCGATCTGAACATGAGCACCCGCACCCTGCGCCGTCATCTGGACGCGGCGGGCACCAGTTACCGCGCCCTGCTGGACGAGGTGCGCTGCGCGCTGGCCGAGGAGATGCTGACCGCCACGCCGCTGTCGGTCAGCGATGTGGCGATCCGACTCGGCTACGCCGAATCCTCCACGTTCATCTACGCCTTCAAGCGCTGGACCGGCGCGACGCCCGCCGCCTTCCGGCGCGAACACCTGGCGCGCCGATGATGTCGCTCAGTCCGGCTGCACGTCGATCCGTCCGCCCATCGGCACGGTCCGGAAATGCGTTGTCAGCCTGCCGTTGTCGATGACGTGCAGCGCGACCGCCGGGTCCGGCGCGTAGTCCATCACCCGGTCCGGCAGGCGCAGTTCCCATTCCCCGCCGAGCACCGAGGCCGTACTCGGGCCGACCAGCAGCGGTTTTCCCGCGAAGGTGGTGACGGCGGCGGCGTGCGCGTGACCGGTCAGCACGCCGATGATCCGTTCGTCACCGGCGACCAGGTCCGCCAGGTGATCCGGGTCGGCCAGCGCGATCTCGTCCACGATCGGGCTGAACAGGCGCGCGGGCGGATGGTGCATGGCCAGCAGGACGGGGGAGTCGGCGGGGGCCTCCGCCAAGGTCTCGCGCAACCACTCGAAGGTGGCGTCGGTGAGCACACCGCCCGGTTCGCCGGGAATGGTGGAATCCAGCATCGCGACAGTCAGGTCGCCGACCTTGTGCACCTGGTTGATCGGCGCGTCGGAAGGCGATTCGTCCAGGAAGGTGGTGCGGAAGTGCGCGCGGTCGTCGTGGTTGCCCGGCGTGAGGTACAGGGGCAGGTCGGTGGCCAGCGCCGCGTGGGCCTGCGCGTACTGCTCGGTCTTGCCGGAATCGGTGACGTCGCCGGTGTGCAGGACGGCCAGTGGGCGCGGAGTCAGACCGCCGAGGAACTCCATCACCCGGGTGACGCGCTCCGCGTTGCGGGTGCCGAGATCGAGATGGGTGTCGCTGACCTGTGCCACCAGGATCATCGGCGTTCGCTTTCTCCGGGGATCGCTCCGTTGCGTCAGAGTGTGCCACCGTCGTGCTGTCGGCACCGATTCAGGCTAGTTGACCTGGGTATTGAGCGTCGCCGTGAATCCGGACACCTTCGCGCGGCACCGAGTCGATCAATGATCTAGGTCACATCGAGGAGTTTTTCGACACCGGTGAGGACACCCGGATCGGCCCCCGGGAAGGGCCCCCAGAAATCCGCGCCCGGTTCGGCGGTGAGGTCGAGTTCGGGGGGCGTGCGCCACGACGCCGCCAGGACCAGTCGGTAGGAGTGCAGGTGGGTCCGCTCGCTGACGCCCGACTTGTCGAACAGTGGATCGCCGACGATCGCGTGCCCGATCCAGGCCAGGTGCACCCGGATCTGATGACGTCGCCCCGAGACCGGACGCAGCGCCAGCAGTGTGTACTCGCCCAGGCGGGCCAGAGTCGCGAACTCGGTCACCGAGGGGTAGCGCTTGGTGTCGAGCAGATCGGCGTCCTCTACAGACCACCGCGTGCGGCCCGCGTCCTCGCGCGTGCGGATCGCCTCGCGCTGCGCCGCGATCCGCACCCGGTTCTTGCGGCCCACGCTCAGCGGCAGGTCGATCATCCCGCGCTCGGGCAGAGCGGACCCGTGCACGATCGCGAGATAGGTCTTGCGCGCCGTCTGCTTGGTGAACTGCCTGGTCAGCTCGCCGTGCGCGGCGAGATCCACGGCCAGCAACACCAGACCCGAAGTCACCTTGTCGATGCGGTGCACCGGATACAGGGTCTGCCCGGCCGCCGCCGCGAGGTCGACGATGTCGGTGTCGTGCCGCTCGCCGGTCACCGAGATGCCGACCGGCTTGTTCAGCGCCAGCACCGCGTCGTCGGCGGTGATCAGGAACCGTTCGCGCAGCCCCGGCCACTCCCGTTCCGGATCGGGCACGCGCTCAGTCCTCCTTCGGGCGCAGCAGGTGCGGACGCAGTCGGTTGAACCCGCGCACGCGGACGCTGCGCAGGTTCTGGAGATCGAATTCCGAGTCGCCCGCCAACTGTTTGGCCGCGCCGTCGTCGACCAGGATCGTCCCGGGGCGCGCGACACCGGTGAGTCGGGAGGCGATGTTGACCACCGAGCCGTAGAGGTCGCCGAGGCGTTGCAGCACGGGACCGTAGGCCAGGGCCACCCGCAGCTCGGGGGTGCCGCCGACCATCATGGTCGACTCCTGGATGGCCAGCGCGATGCGCGCGGCGTCGCCCGCCGTCTCCGCCGCGAACATGACCTCGTCGCCGACGTTCTTGACCACCCAACCGCCGTTGTCGGTGATCGCCGCGGTGGTGGTCGACTCGAACGCCTCGAGCAGCATCGACAGTTCGTCGGGGTGTAGATGCCTGGTCAGCCGGGTGTAGCCGACCATGTCCGCGAAGCCGACGGCCAGTTCCCTGGTCGAATCCTCGGTGATGTGGCCGTCGAAGGACCGCGACATCGCCGCGGCCAGATGCCGTCGCCACACATAGGTCTGGATGCGCGCCACCACCGAGGTGGTCTCCTCGGCCGCCGCCAGGGTCAGCGCGGCGATCTCCTCGGGGTCGGTGATGTCGTTCTCGGCCACGGCGGTGGCGACCCGGTCGGAGATCTCGGCGAACACCAGATCGGCCTGCCATTCCGCGAGGCGGGCCATGCTCAGGCCGAGCGCGCGGGCCGCGGACGCCTGCTGGCGCATATCGGAGGCGGCGACGACGTTGAGGCCGCGGAAGGACCGCACGGCCTCGACGTCGGAATCGGTGTAGTCGACGGCGTCGTCGGGATTGGCGGGAAAGCCCAGGGCCGTCCACAGTTTGCGGGAGACGTTGGGGGAGACGCCCGATCGCTGGGCCACCTCGCCCCGGTTGTACCTGCGTTCGCCGTCGATCAGGTATTCCTCGACGACGGACTGGACGAGCTTGGAGATATCGGGGTCCGCCATGCTCGTACCTTACGTGCCGCCACCGCCCCGCCGGCTGTGATATTCGGCGACCGTCGGGCGGTCATTCCGCGCTGGGAAGGATGGCCAGCACGACGGCCAGGCCGAGCATCAGGCTCGCGCCCGCGAGCAGGGTGAGCACCGCGGAGGCGGTGAGCACCGCGACCGCGACCGTGAAGGCGACGCAGGCGATGGTGGCCAGGACGGCGGTCCCCACCTCGACACCGGCGATTCGGGTTGGTCGGTTGTCCGTCACTGTCATACCTCGCTGAATACCCGTTCGTGGTCGTTACGAAACCGTGACAACCGGGAACCGGTCGGTGCACGACGTGTACGGACGGGTCGATGCGACTGCGCCCCAACGTTTTCGGTCGAACAGGGTCGACCGCACATCGTGGCACGAACGAGACGTCCGGCGCATCGGGAATATCCCTGACGTCGTGCCCCCAATTCCTGCGGCGCACGAACAGAGGACACCGCCCGAGCCTCGGCAATCACGCGGCAAACGGTGAGACGAGCGTCACGTCATAATGGACGTGACGAATCCGCGGCCCCGGTGTCCCAGAGGACGAGTGGTGCAGGAGGTGGCGTGACCACGATCGACGCGGTGACCGACGACGCGACCCTGGTCAGCAGGGCGCGCGACGGCGATGTGCGGGCCTACGAACAGCTCGTCGTGCGGACCCAGGGCCGGATGTTCCGGCTCGCGACCAAAATGCTGGCCAATCGCTCCGACGCCGAGGACGTCGTGCAGGAGGTGTACCTCGACGCCTGGCGGCGACTTCCGCAACTGGAAGCCGACGGCGCCTTCGTGAGCTGGCTGTATCGCATGACGACCAACCGGTGCCTCAACGTCATCCGGGCGCGGCGACCCGCCGTCGACCTCGACCCCGACGACACCGAATCGCCGCGCTCGGACGCACGACCCGAGCACGCGGCACAGGTCAGCGGACAACTGCGCGCGCTCAACGAGGCGCTGGGGACGCTGACCCCCGAGCAGCGGGCCTGCTGGCTGCTGCGCGAACTGGACGGACTGTCCTACGCGGAGATCGCGGACATCGTCGGTGCGAACACCACCGCCGTGCGCGGTCGCATCGCGCGGGCACGAGCGCAACTGGCGGAGGTGATGAAGCCGTGGCGATGAACAGCACGACCGAGGAACAGGAGTACCGACTGCCCTGCGGGCGCGAGGTCGACCAGGTCTGGGACCGACTCGACGCCGTACGGGCCGGCTTCGGCGACGAACACGACCTGACCTGCCCGCACTGCGCGGCGGCGCGCGAGAGCCTGCTCGCCCTGCGCGCGGCCACCGCCGAACTGGTCGCCGAACCCGAACCGACCCCGCCCGACCTGGTCGGTCGCATCATGTCGGCCGTCCGCGCCGAAGCCCGCCGCGGTCGCGGAATCGCGCTGCCCACCCCGCACCCCGGCGCGGTCGAGGTCAGCGAACAGGCGGTGGCCGCCGTCCTGCGCTACGCCGTGGACACCGTGCCCGGCGTGCGCGCGCGACACTGCCGCATCCGGGTCGCCGACGGCGCGCACCGCGTCGAGGTGGAGATGTCGGTGGCGATCACCCTCGGCCGCACCACCGTCGACCAGGCGCTGCCGCTGATCCGCGAACGCGTCGCCACCGCGCTGGACACCCGCATCGGGTTGGTCCTGGGCAGGCTCGACATCGTGGTCGCCGACGTCCTGCCCGATTCGGACGGTGCGCGATGACCGACGCGACCGCGCAGATCGTCGTCGAGGACCGGGTGCTGGCCGCCGTCGCCGCGCGCGCCGCGCTGGCCACCCCGGGAGTGTCACGACTCGAACCCGGAATGCGCGGACTGGTGTCGAGCCTGGTCCGGGTGGGTAAGCAGCGCTGGACGGGCGCCGAGCCCGCCCCCGCCGAAGGCGTGCGGGTCCGGCGCGACGGCGCAGCGCTGTCCGTCCACGTGGACGTCGTCCTCACCGCCGGACGTCGAGTCGCGACGGTCGGCGCGGCCGTGCAACAGGAGGTGTCCCGGGTGGTGGCGGAACAGACCGGTCAGCAGGTGACCGCGGTGACGGTCGCGGTGACCGACATCGAACCGGAGTGGTCGTGAGCGCGGTGACCGCCGCGATCCTCGACGCGATCGACTCGGTACCCGGTCTGCGTCCCGCTGCCCCCGTGGCCGACATTCCGCGCTGGTGGCGGGCCGACGCGCGCGGCGCCGCCGTCGACGTGACCGCGGCCCGGGTCGAGGTGCGCGTGGTGGCCACCGCGCTGCCGCTGCCGCCGCTGCTCGAACGGGCCGCCGCCGCGGTGCGTGCCGCGCTCGCCGAGACCGAATGGTCGCGGGCGCCGGTGCGGTTGATCGTCACCGAACTCGACGCGAGCGCCTTCCGCTCCGAGGAATCCGCCGCCGTCGCAGCGGGTTCCACCGCACCGCTGCCGACAGCTGTCGACACCGCCGATCACGCCGCGCAGGCCGATGTCGAGGTCGATTTGACCGCGCCCGTTGATGATTCGGAGAACGGGGGCCGCGCTGAGGACGCCCGAGAACGACCCGAGCCCCGAAAGGACGTTACCTAGCTCACACCGATCGCCCCGTGCCGAATCGGCGCGACCGGTGTCCTACCGAATAAGCACCACAACAGAATTCGAGTCGATCAGGAGGAACCATGAGCGCGACCACCACCGACACCAAGAACGACACCCCTGCCGCGGCCGCCGAACGTCCGTCCACGAGTGTCACCAAAGTCAGCGCGCTCACCAGCGAACAGGGCACCACGACCATCGCCGACATCGTCGTGCAGAAGGTCGCCGGACTCGCCGCCCGCGAAGTGCGCGGCGTGCACGACCTCGGCGCGGGCGCGGCACGGGCCTTCGGCGCGATCCGCGACCGCATCCCCGGCGCGTCCGCCAGCATCGGCCAAGGCGTCTCGGTCGAGGTGGGGGAGACCCAGGCCGCCGTCGACCTCGAACTCGTCGTCGAATACGGCGTCGCCATCGCCGAATTGGCGCGCGCGGTGCGCCGCAATGTCATCAACGCGATCGAACAGATGACCGGCCTGAGCGTCGTCGAGGTCAACATCAACGTCAACGACGTGTTCATCCCCGGCGACGACGACGAGGACACCGCGCGCCCCAGCCGGGTGCAGTGATGAGCGCGACCACGCTGTGTCTGCTGGTCGGGCTCGCGCTCGGATTCGCCGCGGCCTTCGGCGGATTCGGCGCGTTGACGATCGTGCTGCTGTTCGGCCTGGTCGGCCTGCTGATCGGCCGCTGGCTCGACGGTGAACTCGATCTGGCCGGGCTGATCAGGTCCGCGCAGCGCCGGGACCGTCGATGACCGCGATCGCGGAGGCGGCGCTGCCCGGCCGCACCACCCTCGCGCCCCGGGTGGTGCGGCGCATCGCCGAACAGGCGGCCCGCGAGGTCGACGGTGTGGCGGGCGCGGTCGACGCCGACGCCGAGATCAGCGGCGACCGAACCTCGTTGGCCGTGCGCCTGGGCGTGACCTATCCGCGCCCGGTCACGGCGGTGACCGAGGCGTGCCGCGCCCACCTGGTCCGGCGGACCGGCGAACTGACCGGGCTCACCGTGGCCGCGGTCGACATCGTGGTCACCGAATTGAGTTCCGCGAACACCGACGGACGGAGAGTGCGATGATCCGGCGACCTCGCCGCGTCACCCCGGCGGTTCTGGTGGCCCTGGCGCTGCTGGGACTCAGTGTGGCGGTGGGCGTCTCGCTCGCCCAGCGCCTGCTCGACACCTCGCAATATCTGTCCTACGACACCGTCGCCACGGAACTGCACGCGCGCACCTGGAGCGATCCGCTCGTGCTGATCGTCGGCATCGTCGTCGCCGTGCTGGGCGCGGCGCTGCTGGTGGCGGCGCTGTGGCCGGGGCGGCCCGCGGTCCTGCCGCTGGCCGACGGTGACGATTTGCGCGCCGGCGTCTCGCGCGGCGGACTGCGCACCGCGCTGCGCAACGCGGCGAGCACCGTCGACGGCGTCGAGTCGCCCCGCGTCGGGGTGCGCCGCAAGGTCGTCACCGTGCGCGGCGACGCCTGGCGCAGCGACACCGACGGCGTCGCCGACCAGGTGTGCTCGGCGGTGAACCGGCGCGTCCAAGAGATCGGCTCGCCCGTGCGCCGCGTCCGCGCCCGCCTGCGCGCACCGCGACTGGGAGGCGAATCGTGAACGGCGTCAACCGGCCCGCCGCGCTCAACCGGACCCTGCTCGGCCTGCTCGGCGTCCTGCTGCTCGCGGCCGGCGGATTCCTGGTGGCCGCCCACTACGGGAGACTGCGCGACATCGACGCGGGCGCACCGCTGGTCCCGGGCACCGCGGCCCCGCCGACCTGGGTGTTCTGGGCGGTCCTCGCCGGCGCGGTGATCCTCGGACTGCTCAGCCTGCGCTGGCTGGCGGCCCAACTGTTCCGGCTGCCACGGCCGGTCACCTGGCGGACCCGACCGGCCGAATCCGCGGGCACCACCGTGCTCGCCTCCGCGACCGCCGCCGCCCCGGTCGCCGCCGATATCGAGACCTACGACGGCGTCCGCTCGGCCACGGCCTGGCTCGGCGGCGAACGCTCCGCCCCGGAACTGCACCTGATCGTCACCGCGGAACCCGCCGCCGACGTCGCCGAACTGCGCCGCCGCATCCTCGCCCACGCCGTGGCGCGCCTGCGCGAAGCGCTCGAGGTCGAGGTCATCCCGGTCAGCATGGAGTTGCGTTTCGAGGAGGACCGCCGCCCCGCGCGGGTGCGCTGACCGGCATGATGGAGCGATGAGTTCGGATCTCGGTGACGGGGCCGTCGATCGGATGGTCGACGCCGACGGCGGCCCCGTGCACGTGCGCGTCGACGGGCCCGACGACGCGCCCGCGCTCCTGTTCGTGCACGGTTTCAGCGGCTCGATCCACTGGTTCGACGACCTCACCGCACTGCTCGTCCCCGATTTCCGCGTGCTGCGCGTCGACCTGCGCGGCCACGGCCGCACCGGCGGTCACACCGGACTCGATCCCGAATCCCAATCCCGTGCCCTGGTTTCCGTCCTCGACGTCCTGAACGCGCGTGAGGTCTTCGCTCTCGGCCACTCCTTCGGCGCCGACGTCGTCCTCGCCCTGGCGCGCCGTACCGACCGCGTGCGCGAGGTCGGAATCCTCGGTCAGGCACCGGACTACAGCTACGCCACCCTCCCGCCCGGCGGCGAGATCATGGCACTGCCCGTCCTCGGCGGCCTACTGCACCGCCTCGCACCGACTTTCGCGGTCCGGCAAGGGTTGCGCACCGGCGTCGCACCGGGATTCCCCGTCGACAACGCCTTCGCCGACCCGATGACCCCCGTGCGCGACCACCGCGCGATGAGCCCCGCCATGTACGGGATCGTGCTGGCGCAGCGGCGGAAACGGTTGGCCGCCGACCCGCTCGACGCGCAGGTCCGCGCACTCGGCAAGCCCTGCCTGGTGATTCACGGCGACCGCGATCGCATGTACGACGTCGACCGCACCGTCGCCCGCTACCGCGCCGCGGGCGCCACCGTCGAAATCGTGACCGGCGCGGGGCATTCCCCCAATGTGGAGCGGCCCCACGAAGTCGCGCGCATCCTGCGCGCCCATCTCGCGCGCTGAATATTCCGACGATTCTTTATTTGTTCGTTATCTCCTCCGGGTGTGTTCGACTTTGTCCGGACCGTGATATGCCGAAAGATCGGTCCTCGGATCCACAGGACGCACCGTGATGTTTTTCGAATCCATTCGAAGGCCGTGGTGAACAGTGAGTGTCCGACCTCGGCCGACGATATGAGCATCGGAGGACCGAACAATGGCAGTACCCGAAGACGTCCGACAATCCCGCGGGCCGCGTCGCACGATCGTGCAGGCGATCGGCATCGCGGCCACCGCCCTCACGCTGGGGGCGGGCACGGCAGGCGCGCAAACCGTCGAACTACCCGGCGTCGGCGCTTTCGAGATTCCCGACGCGATCCACGCCCCCGCCCTCTACCGGACGGCCCCCGGCCATTTGGTCGCACCGTTCCCACGAATACCCACGCCGGGCGGCGTACTCGGAGAAATGCGGTTCGGACCGGAAATCGCTCTCGGACATCCTTCGAAGTCCGCTGATCACGACCTGGTGGCGAACCCCGAGAATCCGCCCGAATCCGATCGACCCGAACCCGGCGGCACCCCGGAAACGACGCCGCCGAGCGGTCCGGTGGAGAAATTGGAAGCGGTCGCGCCGGAGGCGGGGAAGGCCCCCGACAGCGCCGCACCACCCGGTCACCTCGCCACCCCCATCGCCTCCTCGTTCCTGTTCCCCGCGCCCCTGGACTTCTCCGCCGTCCTGATTCCGCCGATCACGGTGAATCTGCCCGGCCTACCCCAGTTCTCGACCCCCGCGGCCCCCGCGCGGAGCTCCGGCGAACTCGCCGTCGACGCCGCGCGCCGCAAGATCGGGTCACACTACGGCGCGGGCTCCACCGGCCCCGACTCCTTCGACTGCTCGGGCCTGGTCCAATGGTCCTACGAACAAGCCGGAGTCGACCTCCCGCGCACCAGCTACGAACAACTCTCCGCCGGAACCCCCGTCGCCCGAGACGATCTCGCGCCCGGCGACCTCGTCTCCTACTACGGCGGCGGCCACTCCGCGCTCTACGCCGGCGACGGCAAGGTCATCCACGCGGCCACCGACGGGACCGGGGTGGTCGAATCTCCCCTGGATTCCATGCCCTACGCGGGGGCGCGCCGGTACTGAGCGCGTTTCGGGCGTTCGCCCTCTTTGTCCCGGACGCTGGATCGCCCGGCTCCTCGGACCGGCATGGCACCGCGCCGGTCGGCGCGGATCGCACGGCACGGGCCGTGGCACGCGCCCGGTCGACCAGTCATCCGTACCGCCGGGACGCACCGCCGGGACGCTCTGCCGGGCGAACCGACGTCCGCTCCGCCGGGACGCTCCGCCGGCACGCTTCACGGGCGAACCGCCGAGGTCATTGTGCGGCTAACCAGACCGGCCCGGCGGCCGCCACCGCCGGGCCGTGAGGGGCGGGGCACTGCGCGGCTGTGAGGACGGGGTACTGCGGGGCCGCGAGGGGCCGAGGTACTGCGGTGGTGCGAGGGTTGCGGCGTCGAGCCACTGCCGGGCCGCGAGGGTCGCCGCGGCGGACTAGCGCCCGAAAATCCGCCGCCACCAGGCCCGGTCATCGCACAGTCCCAGCACCACCAGCGGCCGCGCCGGATCTTCCGGTTCCCACGCCACCGGCGCCGCCAATCCCGGCGACAACAGCAGCCACCATTTCGCGCGCACCTCGAACGGCACATATTTCGGCTTGTGCCAGGACAGCCGCGCCCCTTTCCCCAACAGTCGCAGCAACCGTCGCTCCGCCGATCCGCCGGAGGGAAACCGCTCCGGATCGACCCGGCACCGCAACCACAGATCCTGTTCGGGTACTGCGAACAGGTCCGCCGCCCGGTGCATGAACGTCGTCGCCGTGAACGGCCGCACCCCGTCACCGCCGCGACATGGCAGGCAGATCTCGTCCCCGCTCCCCGCCACCAAATAGAACAGCGCGGGTGAGGCCGACCGCCACCACCGGGGCGCGGACCGACTCGCGTACACGTCCTGCACCAGCAGATCCACCAACTGCCGCCGCGCGACGACCGCGTCGGGCACCCCGCCGCCGCGCTCCTGGAAACGCTGGATCGCGTGCACGGTGAAACTCACTTGCTCCAACAACTGGTTCCCCACCAGTGCGAACGGGTCCACCACATCCGACTGCGGCACCCCCAGACACTGCGTGGCCACCCACACCGGCCCGCCGTCCCGGTCCTTGCCGGCCGCCAACGGCAACGCCAACAACGACTCCGCCACCAGGAAATACCCGGACGGACTCCGCCGCCGCCCGAACTCCTCCGGCAGTCTCTCGACCACCTCCCCCCGGTCGGCGATCACCTCCAACACCCATTCCCGAGCCGCCCCCCGACTCCCCAACCCGAACAACTCCACCGCCGCGTCAGCACACGCATTGCTCACCACGACGGGAAACGCGTGCGGATCATGCGCCATACGAACCCCCGATCGAGTCCCGACTCCCCACCCTAACCCCGCCCGCCTGTGCACGAGTGTGGATCGGTTCGCCGAGCGGCGGATCGCCTCGAAATATCCTCAGTCGCGATTCGGGGTTCCGCCGCGGCGTGCTTGCTCCCGTTTTCGGAGCGGCAATTCGGCGAGAAATTGTTCGAGCGACAAATCGCAGCCGAGCGATCTGTCGATTTCCGCGTCCGGCTTATCCGTGCACAGTCATCCCGAGTGGACCAATAGGGCTGTGGATAACTTTCGGCCTGTGGATCTATAGGGACAAATCCGTCAAAGCGGCGGCGTGCGCGGTGTCGAGTTCGTGGAAGCTGTTGGCGGCGGTGGTGAGCGACTCGGAAGCTGTCGCGAGGTGCCGCTGTAACGCGATCCGGCGTGCTGCGAGGTAGCCGGTGAAGGTGGCGAACGCGGATTCGGCGGGCCCAGCCCACCCCGCGCCGCTGCCGTCGATCGTGGTGTCCAGGTCGGATAACGCTCGGGAGGTGCTCGTGAACAGCTGGTCCAGCAGTGCGGCGGTGGCGCGCAGGCGCGCGGGATCGACGGTCAAATCGGTCATTGGTCCCCCTGGTCCGAGTTTGCCGATAGCCTACCGGTGCCGATGATCGCTCCTAGGGGGACATGTGGATCTGCGGACTATCCGGCACTGGGATGTCGGAGCTCTGGAACAGGTGGAAACAGCGCTGGCGCAGCGCATTCGAATGATCGAGGACGTACGCGCGCAGGTGTCGGAGGCGGGTGGGCTGTCCGGCTGGGCCGGGCAAGCAGCGGAGGCCGCCCGGCAACGGTTCGCCGTCACCTCGAACGAGTTGACCGATGAACTCACCGTGCTGGAAGCGGTACGGACCGTGACCGGGGAGACGCGCGTGACCGTGGCCCACCTGAAAGCCCAACTCGCCGACATCGAAACAACCGCCGCGACCGACGGCTTCGAGTTGCGTGACGACGGCACCGTCGACTCGACGCCGCGCGCACCCGAGGTTCTCGCCCTACGCGAGCAACGTCGCGTCGAATCGCAGGCTCGCGCTCGAGCACTGATCGCCCAGGCTGTCGATATCGCGTCCGACGCCGCGGCGGTTCTCTCCAAGGTGTCCGAAGGCGCGGCTCGTGACCACGGCACGGCCGATACCGAAAAACCCGGCCACCTGACCGCGCCTGCCCCGCCGACCGATACGAGCCCGGCCGCGGCGCGCGCCTATTGGGAAGCGCTGCCCGAATCGCAACGGCGAGAGGTGATCGCCCGGCACCCCGAGTGGATCGGCGATCGCGACGGAATCCCGTCCCTCGCCCGCCACGAGGCGAACACGAATCGAATCGAGGTCGAACGACGTCGGTTGGCCGACCGCCGGGACACCCTCCGAACGAATCTCGCGAACCATCCGTTCGGCGGCGTGTTCACCGACGAGGACGCCGAACTGGAACTCGTGGAATCGAAGCTGACCGACCTCGACAAGATCGAACAGTTGGTGGCCGAGAACCCGATGGTCCCCGGCGACGAGAACGACCACGGCGTACGACTGCTGTTGTTGGACATGACATCCGGCGAACGCGGCATGGCCGCCCTGGCCATCGGCGACCCCGACAACGCCGACCACGTCTCGGTCACCGTCCCCGGCAAGGACACCACGATCACTTCGCTCGGCGGCATGGTCGCGGAGGGCAAAGCACTGCGGACCGAGACCGAATACCAACTGGACCGTCTCGGCCGCGGCGACGAGAAGGTCGCCACGATAGCGTGGCTGGGCTACGAGCCGCCCGTGAGCAAGGGCGGCCCCGACGATTTCGCCGCCGGTTGGCTCGACGCCGCCCGCACGGACCGCGCGGAAGCGGGCGCGCCACGCCTGGCCAGATTCCTGGACGGCATCGACGTGGCCTCGAACAGCCCGGACCCGCACCTGACCGCCCTCGGCCATTCCTACGGCTCCTACACCCTCGCCCGAGCTCTCCAAGACCCCGCCCACGGCCAACCCGTCGATGACGCCGTCTTCTACGGTTCCCCGGGCATCAACGCCTCCGACGAACCCGACCTCGGTCTCCGCCAAGGCCACGGCTACGTCCTGCGCGCCGCCGACGATCCCATCACCCTCGCCGACACCTTGCGAACCTTCGGCCCCGACCCTGTCACCACCCGGCTCGAGCAACTTTCCGTGGCGGGCGGAACCACCGCCGACGGCATACCCCGCGAAGCCGCGTCCGGTCACAGCGAATATCCCCGCCCCAGCGGAACAGGCCCTTACGAAGGCGAACTCCGCACGTCCGGCTACAACATGGCCGTCATCGTCGGCGGTCTCCCCGCGGAACTCCTGCACCGATGACCCGACTGCCGAACCCGACACCGCACCGACCAGGGGGAACTATGTTCGACGGTCCCGAAACCCACAGTCCCGACGAAACCCGCCGCGCTTGGGATCGCTTACGCACCCGGCCTTCCCTGGAAACCACGGAACAGCGCCTCCTCACGGCGATCCGGGAAATCGCCGGCACCGCGACCGCGCTCGACGCCGCTGTCCGATGGCAGTGGCGACGCAGCCGCGACGTCGGCGGAACGTGCCCCGGACCCTACGAGAACACCGCCGGCCGATTCGTCACCACGCGCTCCTTCGTCTCGGACATCCCGATCGCCGATGCGCACTGGAACCGCCTGCTGCGGACGGCTACGGACATCGCCGCGAACTTCGGCATGGACCGAGTCGAGATGGTTGCCGACGCGTTCGGCAATCACGACGTCTCGTTCACCGGCGAGGACGGAAACCTCCTGCGTTTCGGCACTTTCGAGACAGCAGTACTCAGGGCGACCTCCGGCTGTCGTCTCACGCGGGCCGATCTCGACAGGGCTGCGAGGTGAGCTGATCCCTGCGTCCGATCACTGGACCGCGCACATGGATTGCATGACACCCTTCACAATCGGCGTCCCGTAGGTCGTCGGCGCGAAGGCGAGCGTCTGCGCCAGGGCCAGCGGCGTGGTGACCGACGACGCCACCCCGGTCCATCCGAGCGCGGCGTTGCCGACGGAGAGCAGCACGCTGGTCAGGTCGAGGCTGAGGGTCGCCAGGTCGAAGACGTGCTCGACCCGCACGTCGGCCAGGGCGACGGTGTCCAGCGCCCTGCCTTCGTAGAGGTCGAAGCCGAAATTGGTGAGGAAGGTGAGCAGCCCGTGATCGATGGCGTCGACCAGCGGCCCGAGTTCTTCGGTGCGCCGCATCAGCGCGATCTGTGCGATGCGGTTGTCCCGCAGGAACGTCTGCACGGAGTCGGCCGCGCCGTTCAGCGCGAGGTGGTCGAGCGGCAGCGCGGAGTTCGCCAGCAGATAGGCGCGGGTGCGCTCGACCACGGCCGACATGGTCAGTTCGGCAACCGGGGTGCAATTGCCGTCGGCTCGCGTCAGCGAGTTGGCGAGGTCGGTGATCTGCGCGGGCAGCGCCACCTGCTCGGTGACCGCTTCTTCCAACACGAGCTTCGGGTACACGTTCGGTGCGGCGCAGGTCGCCGCGAGGTGATCCTGCACACCGCGCGCCAATGTCTTGACCCCGTTGAAGGCGGCGCCCACCAGTGGCTTGAGCAGGATCCCGACCGTCGGCACCAGGCTGGCGGCCAACTGCGCGGGGATCTTGACGATCCGGGTGGCGAGGATGAACGTCTCGATCGCGTCGTTGACGGTCAGTCGGGAGACCGACACCGTGTGGTCGATCCGCCCGGTCCGCACGGCGTCCAGGCCGTTGACGAGGTAGGTGACGATCGGATCGTCCAGGAATTCGGTCCGCTCGTTGACGGTGTCCGGATGCACCGGCAGCCCGTCGCGATGCACGCGGACTGCCGCCAGCGTGCCGCGGAACTCCGCGACTCGCTGGTCGAAGACCTCGGCTTGGTCGGCCGGAACGGCGGTGCGCAAGGCCGTGGCCGCCGCGCCGACGATGTCGTCGAAGGTCGGCGCGCCACCGCCGCACGGCGCGTCCGTGACCGCCGTCGCGGCGAGCGAGTCGGTGTCGGCGCGTGCGGCGGCGGGAACGACCACGGTGAGCACGCTGGTCAGGGCGAGGGCGCCGACGAGGGGCGCGAGCAGACGCGGAATTCGCATGGAACAACTCCGTCGGTCGGTCGATCGTTGGTGCTGCGACGGACCAACGCGGGTGGCCGAACTGGACGGGCGTTCAGTTCGCCTGCCCATAGAATAAGGGGCATCTGTCGTCCTGTGATCCATTCGGCGTACGAAGCGCGAAATTCCGGTGACGTCGCGGGGGAGTCGGCGATCCGCCGTCGGTGACCCCCGCATCCGTGGCCACGAAATCGGGGTCTGTGACCTGGGGCGATGTCTTGAATAGCCTGAGCCCTAACGCTCGCGGGGGTGGAGTGGAGGTTCGCGAAGGAATCGGACAGAAGGAACTCGATGAAGAAACCATTCGCCGCCGCGGTACTGGCCGCCGCACTGCTGTCGGCCCCCTTGGCTACCGCGCAAGCCGCGACCGAATCCGCCGCGCCGGTCGCGGCCTGTGTCGAATACCCCATCGGAGCGCCGGGTGGCTGCGACTTCGTCCAGAACATCCTGCAACTGCTGAGCATCGGATCGTCGAGTCTCAGCGGAGATTCCCTCGCGCCCTGAGTGAATGAACCGAGCGGCCCGGCAACCATCGGAGGGGAGCCGGGCCGTTTTGTTCGATGATCCGTGTGGATCGCCGGCGGAATTTGCGGTGATTCGGGACCTGCTCCCGGCGGTATTCCGCGATGCGAGCCCGTGTTCGTTCACGGATGATCTGCGCCTCGATGTGCGGAATCATCGGCCCGGCGGTCATGCTGCGCGCCGCAGCGGTTTTGCCCGTCGTGTGCCGGACCGACATCGGCGATCGTCCACGCCTACCTGGCGGTAGGTATTCTCGCCCTCCGCGATTCCCGCCGGAACCCACGCGAACCCATGCCAGAATTCGCACGCTGCAAATCAGCTCGGACACCGCTGCTTCGTCACCCGTGCTCAGATGGGTGAGAAGATGACGCGTTGGCCGCTCATTCCTATCGCGCTGTCGCACCGACAGTCAATTCGGAGAGGTGCTGAGCAGGAACGCGTTTCGTCACGTGCACCTCATCGCGCCGTGCAATCCTCGAAATGCGGACGATCACTTCGCATCTGAACACAATCGGCGATAAGTGCTGTGTTGCTGAGGATTTGATTCGACCGCAAAAATCGGATAGAACTGTTCCGTTGCAATTCGCAACTCGGAAACATCCTGTGCGCTGGACTCGGTCGCGCACAGCGGGGTCGGGAGGATAGGAAAAATCATGCGTAGAACTGTCGGTACTTTCTGTCGTAAGGCACTCGTCGTGGCTCTGCCGCTGGCGGCCGCGGTGACTTTCGCCGGCGCGGGCGCGGCTTCCGCCGACGCCGGAATCATCGCGCCGCAGTCGGCCTCCATCGTGCAGATCGACGAGGTCCAGGAGGAGCCCGTCGTGGCTCCGGAGATCGCGCAGCCGATCGCGAATGTCGAGGACATCGCGACGGATCCGAATGCGGCCAACCACGATCCGATGGCCAATGGCGCCGCGGCGGGTGCTGTCGTCGGTGGTGCGCTGGGTGCGGTCATCTGCGCAGCGACCCTCGTCGGCATCGTGCTCATCCCGCTGTGTGCTCTCGGCCCGGCGCTGAACGGCGCTGTTGTCGGCCTGATCGTCGGCGCGATCGCCCCGCAGCTCATCCCGCAGGTCCTGCCCTGATCGTCGGGAATTGAACGGTCCTCGTTCTCCGGTAGCCGTCTTCGGTTGCCGGAGAACGAGGTTGTGTGACTACTCGTATCTCGCCCCGTTCCAGCGCAAGACTTTCTTGGTGATCGTTCCGCCCGCGCAGTCGGGTCGGCAGTCGTTGCTGGACTGCTCGATGGCGTAGCGGCCGTCACCACCCGGCGGGACGAGTTCGGCGTAATAGTAGGCGTGGGTGGTGGATTGATAGTTCGGTCCGTCCTCGTCGGTCCAGCCGATGTTCGCGTACCCGCGGTCGGTGGGAACGAGAGTGAGTACCCCGTTGTAGCGTCCGGGGTTGTAGGTGAGAAAGACATTGTTGGTCGAATCCGTCACCGGTTCGGCGAACTCGAGTTCTTCGCCGTAGACGCTGATTTTCTGGACCAACAGCTTCGATCCCCGTTTGTCGACCACCGCGACGCATCCCTCGCCGGACAAACTCGCGCGAGTCGGCCGACTCAGCCCGACCGTGACCTGGCCCAGCGTCGGATGCTCGATCTTGCGCTGCTCATCGATTCTTCCGCACAGCGAGGAAAGCCCGCTCTGGGCTCCGATTCTCGTGAACAGCGCGATCTCGTAGGCGCCCGATCCGAGCGCGAGAGTGGACAGCGTGTCACCGATGACGACGGTCGCTTGCGCCACTCCCAGGACCCGAAGCAGCAGGAATCGGATCGAGCGGAGCTTGTCCGTGATCGCATGCGTGCGCTGTAATTCGCTCCACGCTTGCTCGGAAATATGTCCGCTGATCTCCCCCAGGATGTCGGGTGCGCTCTGAATGGCGCATCCCACGATCCGCGCGACACCCGCCGCCACCGCTGTCGCGTCCGAGGCGGTCACCGCGGCATTCGCGCCCTCACCGAAACACACGCCCATGATGCCCATCTCGATGGCGGTGAGTGCGGTGACGTCGTCGAAGTGTTCGGCGAGCGCGGTCCAGATCAGCCCGTAGGCGACCGCCGAGGTCGACACTTTCGTCGTGATCTTCGCGACCGGTTGCCCCGTCAGCGATTGTTCGGTGAATCCGATATCCACCCCGGCCCCCGGCGGTAGTACCCACGTGCGGGGACGTTCCGGCGCGGGAACGCCGAAGAATTCGGTCGTGGCGGTGAGGAATTCGGAGATGACGTTGCTCGGCAACCCGGAGTAGGCATCCAGGTGGGCCCATGTCGGCGTCACCGGCGCGGTGACGATCATCGCCACGCCGCGATTGTTCCGGATCTTCACCACCGCGGTGTCCCGATCGGCGGGGTCGGCTCCGGTGCAGACCAGCATCGGAGCATCCTTGCCCTCCAGGAAGACGGGATCTTCGATCCAGTCCGGCCGCGGTTGGGTGTCGCAGGACGGCGCATTGGTCCGCAGTCCGACCGCGGAGGTGAGGAAGTGGTTCGCCTCGGCGGCGAACACCTACCACCAGGTGAGATGCGGAATCCGCGCGGTAGCGATCCGCCTATCCCCGTCGAGTTGCGCCGCGACCACCGTCGCCGCTTCGGCCGTATCCGCGACCCCGGGTGTGCCGACGAAGTAGACCTCGACACCGTTCGGCACCGGTTCCGACAGTCGGTACGTGAACTCCAACGGCGTCGACGGTTGACCCGTTGACATCGTGAGGTCGGCGCGACTCAGCGCCGGATTCTCGTCCCGTTCCGGCGCGGCCCGCACGGTGAAGGTGGCACCTCCCGGCGCTGACGGGACCTTCACCGTCCACGCCTCGGACACCGCGACTTCCGTGTCCGCGCTCGATGACAACGCCACCACCTGCTCCTTGATCGGCGGCCCGGCCGGCGGCGGCCCACCATTCCCGGAGTCTCCCTGCGAACCAGCACATCCCGGCAGCACACAAGCGAGCACGAGAACGATCATCGGAGAGCCGAAACGAATACCGCGCATGGAGCCTCCCGGTCGCGGAACAGGGCTCCGTCGACGCTAACTCCGGACCCATTGCCGTGGGTGTCGGTCGAACGGATGATTCTTGTCCTGCTGATCCGTCGCTATCGCGTCGCACAGCGCCTCGGCGGTCCCGTCCGGACCGAATCGGCCCACGACCCCGTGGTGGTGCGCCATTCGCGGCGGGGGCCGAGTCTGTCGTACCGCTGTGTCATGGTCGCGGTATGCAGGCACTCGATAAAGACCAGATCGCGGCGGTGAGCGGTTCCCGCTAGTCCCTGGTCGAGGTCGTCGGCGCTGCTCCCAGCTCATCCCGATGCGCCAGGATTGTCGAACATCCGGATCCGGCTGCGGCCAGGTGGCGACATTCGAGGAGTGGTCAGTGAACGGCCATGTCCTCCCCGAGGAATCCACCCGACTGATGCCGCCACAGCTGCGAATATGGCCCCTGCGCGCCCAACAGTTCCTCGTGGGTTCCTTGCTCGACTATCCGCCCGTGATCCAGTACCACCAGCTTGTCCATCCCGGCCACGGTGCTGAGCCGATGCGCGACGACCAGCGCCGTCCGTCCCTCCATCAACTCCCACAGGGCCTGCTGCACGAGCACTTCACTTTCGGAGTCGAGCGCGCTGGTCGCCTCGTCCAGGAGCAGGATGGGCGCGTCCCGCAGGATCGCCCGCGCCAGCGCGACCCGCTGCCGCTGCCCGCCGGACAGCTTCACGCCGCGCTCACCGATGAGCGTGTCCATGCCTTGCGGCAGCGCGTCCACGAATTCGGTGACGTGCGCGGCCGCGGCGGCCCGCAGCACTTCCTCGTCGGTGGCGTCGGGCCGCGCGAACCGGATGTTCTCGCCGAGCGTCCGATGGAACATGGCCGGGTCCTGCGGCACGTAGGCGATCAGACTGCGCAGATCCGCCTGCCGCAGCCGGGAGATGTCCTGTCCGCCGATCCGGATCGTGCCGGACTGGATGTCCATCAACCGCAGCAGCAGTTGCGTGATGGTCGTCTTGCCGCCGCCGGACCGCCCGACCAGCCCGACCTTCGCGCCGCCTGCCACCTCCAGATCGAACCCGTGGAACAGTTGCCGCGCACCACCGTGCGTGAACTCCACTGCTTCGAACCGCACATCGAAACCGTTCGGCCGCAATGGTTCCGGCTTCTCGATATCGAGCACCGTCGGTTCGTCCAACAGCAGTTCGGTGAACTGCGCGGCCTCGGTCAGCACCGTCTCCAACCGCCGGTAGATCTGGTTGAACCGGAACATGATCGTGGTGGCGTTGAAGTAATAGGTGAACACCACCACGATGGCCTCCACCCCGATACCCCTGCCCGCGAGGCCGAGCGCGACCACCAACCCCAACACATTCGTGATCACCAACAGCGGCGCCACCAACGTATCGATCCGCAGATTCGCGTAATCCCAGCTGCGCAGCGACTTCCGCCGCGACGAGGCAACCCGCCGCCGATGCTCGGCCGCCTCCTGCGCTTCCGCGGCGAAGGCCCGCACCACCTGCATATTCGCCAGACTGTCGGCCACATGCCCGGAAACCCGCGCGACCGCGGCCTCCCGATCGTCGACGAGTTCCTGCCGCTTCCGAATCAACGGCAAGATGACAACGCCGGTCACCACGATCATCCCCACCAGCACCACGACCAGCCACGGGTCGTAGCGCCACAACACCGCCGAAGCGAACACCAACGGCACCAGCGACGCCACGACCTCGAACGCGATGGTGTCCACGAACTGCTCGAACCGCGTCGCGAAACTCAACGACCGTTTCGTCAGCGACCCCGCGAAGTTGTTGTGGAAGAACGCCGCATCCTTCGCCAACAACTCATCCATCGCGAGCACATACAGCTGCTCGATCCCATACGCGTCCACCCGGTTCATGCAGTGGAACCCGATGCGCCACAACACTTCCGCCAACAACAGGCTGCCACCGAACGCGAGCACATACGGAGCCAACACCCCGAAACCCGCATCCCCGGTCGTTGCCACCTTCCCGACCACCATCGCCACGATCAACGGCGCGACATACAGATTGCACACATTGCCCAACGCCGGCGCCAGCAACGCCGGCACCGCCATCATCTTCCGCGTGGCCAACTCCCGACCATAGAGCCGCACCACCAACTTCACCGCACTCGTCCCCGAACTCATGCTCCCCCTTCTCGTCTCGAACCCGAGCGATGCAGGTGAGCAATGATCCCGTGCCGGGGCGGTCCACCGCCACCGAATATTCGTCGAGGGATGTCTATAGGTCGCCGGTGTCGATTTGCCGAAGAAGCCCTCTTGGCTGGATCGAGGAAGCCCGGCGTCGGTTGTCGATGGCGGTGGCGCGGGCTTCGCCGAAACCGGACTTCGGTGTCGCCCGCCCTTCACGCCTGCCATCGGCTCGGCCTGGCCGCAAGGTTATGGTGCGGGTACCATAACCATATGGCCTTGAAAAAGACGACCGTGATGGTCGACGAGGAGGATCTCGAGCTGGTGAAACAGGCGGCGGCGCGCGAAGGCCGCCCGGAGTCCGAGTATTTTCGCGAAGCGTTTCACCTCGCGGCGATTCGTACTCGTCGCTGGGAAGAGGAATGGGACATTCCGGTACTCGATTACGGCCATGCGGTGACGGCTGATGAGATCGACAGCGCTTTGCGACAGGGTATCGCCGTCGCCGAACCCGACGCGGAATGATCGTCGTCGGTGATACATCGGGACTGGTTGCCGCCTTCAACTCCGCGGATCCCGAACACATCAACGCGCGCGCAGCATTGCAACAGGCGGCTCTTACCGTGGTCTCTCCGCTCGTCCTCCTCGAAGTCGAACATGTCACTACCCGCAATCTGAACCGTCCGGCGGCCTACGCGGTCAATGACTGGCTCTTGGGCCAAGAGCGCACCGGCCGGATCGAAGTGCCCACGGTTTCCGCGGATCTGCTGCGGATCGCGCGCCGAGTACAGAATCGCTACCTCGCCCTGCGCTTGGATCTAACCGACGCGACCAACGTCGCCTTGGCCGAACGATACGAAACGACGGAAATTTTGACCCTCGACCGCCGCGACTTCCGTGCGATCACGCCGCTCACGGGCCACGCCGCTTTTCGCTTGCTACCCGATGACCTCTAGCGTTCCGGGCGGGAGTTCACTGGCAATCCCCCGGAAATACGGCGATCTCGGACGTTGCCGTGAAGTCCAGGAAGCAGTACCGCCAGGTTCTCAGTATTCGAGGTCGGCCCAGCCGATGGTGAGTGGGAAGGGGTGGTTCAGCTCGATTTCGGGGTGGACGGTCGGGGACCACTCACTGACCAGTGCGTACTGCCGCGGGCGCAATGGGGTCACGCCGGACGGAAGGTTTGTTGGAGTCGCCAGCACGTAGGTGAAGATGGTGTCGATCCGGCGGCCTTCGCGATCGAGCAGCACCTCCCAGTACTCGTCGATCTCGGCCTCGGCGTAGCGCGCCTGTTTCGTCAGCATTTGGCCGATGTGGTTGGACGGGGAGAGCACTTCGCCGACGATGATGACGTCCTCGGCGAAGATCGGCGTCCACGGCTCGTCTGGGCAGTGATAGACCATGAAATCCGGGGTGAGGAAATCATCCTTGGCGCGACTCAGGAAAACATTGGTCTTGGTATCCACCTGCCAGCATTCACCGGGACGGGCTTTCATGCTGCGTCGCGCCGCGGTCTCCAGTGCGTTGCGCAGGCGAGTGGCGAAGCGCTGGTGTTCCGGCGGACCGGTACGAACCCACACCGGGCGACCTTTGATCAATTCGATGCGTTCTGACTGGTCGGGGGGTAGGGAGCTCAACTCATCCCAGGTCATGCGATCGGGCAACGGGGGGACCTCTGTCGACGGGTTCGACATTTGTCGTTCCTCCTCGCGCCAGGTGGATTCTGGTGCGCCTCCGTGAATCCCTTTCAAGTTTTCCCGCACCGTTGGCGCGGTTGGTTCGGGAGTTGGGGGAGGAGCTGGAAGTTGGAGTCGAAGGCGCCGAGGCGAAAGTTTGCGAGAAGTCTGGCGATGAAGTGGCGTATCGGCCGAACCGGAAGTTGCAGCCAGACGAGGTTGTGCTATTGGTGGAGCAGTGTCAGCGCGGGGCTTCGATGATGGAGCTGGCTGCTGAGTATGGACTACATCGGAACACGGTCGAGGCTCACCTACGGCGAGCGGGTGTGGCGAAACGACCGATGGTGAAGATGACGGAGCGGTTGGTGGAACGAGCGACGAGGTTGTACGTCGAGGAGTTGTGGACGACGGCGCGGATCGGCAAGGAGCTGGGGGTTGATGCGAGCACGGTAGCGAAGGCGTTGAAGCGGGCGGGGGTGAGGATGCGACCGGCGGTGGCGGAGCGGGGGGATCAGGAACGGAAGCTTCCTGATTAGGCGCCGATGCTTTCTTCCTCCGATTCCTGATTTGCTTGTACTTCTTTATGCCTATGGCTGACGGACGATAGAAATTGCTAGGGAGCCCGATACTGCACAATCCCAGCAGGAACCTTAAAGAAAAAGAATAGCTGATCGACTAGGCCCCGGCTGAGCAGTAGCGATCCCTTGCTGCTCAGCCGGGGTTACTCGGTCGCAATCCCTATGCGATGTCTTCCAGAAGTCGATGCCCGATCGGTCATTGCCTATCTACGATTTTGGGATACGTCAGTATTTCGACGCAAATCCTGCTATCTTTTCTAAGCATGTTTTTAGCGCCGCAGGCATAGTTTCCAGGTTTACCGCATAGGCTGCAGCTCGATAGTGAGCCATCTTTTTCGTTCGCAGCTGGCCGCCGACAGCTGTCAGCTGACCGACGAAGTCGGGCCACTTCTCAAGCTCTGACTCAATATCGTCATGCCAAAGTGTAAAGTCTGGCGTCGACAGCGAATCGCCCTCGAACTTGGCACCCGACGCAACACCGCCAGGAAGCCAACCAATGACTTCCCCTGTCTGTTTCCGATTGCTTTCTAACGCGTCGAGTTGTCCCGTCGATCCCGGCTGATGCTTTTCGCTACGCAACGAGCACAAAGCGTCTCCATCGACAACCACATATATCGGTACCGCGAGCGCCTGCAAGATTGCACTGGGCACGCGAAGGTTCCCCTTGCCTCCCATACACAGAACCGATACACCAGCCGCGTCAAGTGGCATACTGCAGCGTTCTGCTAGAGCTTCGATCACAACCTTGTCAGTATCACCCTCGACGAGTACAACTCGATCGGAGAAGAATCCCTCCGAGAAGGAGGTAGGCAGCTGCTTGGCCACCACCACATTGACATTCTCTTCATTCTTGCCGATATCTGCCGCGATCTCAGCAATCGAAGTGCTCTTAATTGTCGATTGGTTGCCGACGATCCCGAACCGTCGCAAGGCCGAGAATTGCTCTGGGCGCACGAAGTACGGGCTGTGGGTGGCAACAATCACCTGGACATTCGGTTCCTGTGCCAGATTCGTCAGCACCCGAGCAAACGTTCGCGCTCTCACTGGGTGCTGGTAAATTTCGGGCTCCTCGATGCAGATAATCAGCGAAGGAAGTTGTTCCAACTCTGCGGCCAGTCGAGCATCGGCATCTTCGACTTCCTCGCCGTCCTGGATGACATGGCTGTCTGCGGCGCTTGTGGCGTCTGGAACCATCGCCTGCAACATCGTCATCATGATCGCACGCTGTGTCCCATGGCCTTGCCTTGCAACATCATTTGCGATGCCGTTGACGATCACATCGGTCCTCACCGACACCGTCGACCTGGGTTGCCATTCCGGAATATCGGGGGTGAACTTGATCGACGTTCCAGGAATGAACTGGTCAAGCCGCGCGTTGATCCGTGCTGCTTGGACATCAGTCGACTTGGCGACTCCTTCCCGAACAGACTTCTGCAACTCGTCGATCGCGTCGCTATGTTTCACCCGCCAGTCTGCATGGGCCTTTTCACCGGCTGCAGCCATCAGCGCTCCGACCAGTTCGTTGAGAGCGGTCTTCTTTCCAATCGCTCCTACTTCGCCCGCGATGTTCAACGCGGCCGGCACAAAGACCATGCGGCAGCATTGGTTGATGACTGCCGTCCCAATAGCGCCGAAGAGATGAGAAGCATCGACATCGGAAGTCTGCTCTAGTTTGTCCGCATTCGACAGATCTGCCTCCCAATCCTCAAGCGCGGTGAGTATGGCTGCCTTCGCTGCTTTACTGCCGAGGTCGGGAAGCTCTGGAAATTTTTCTCGCAACGCGGTGTATGCGGGGCGGTACTCGCCCACTCTCGTTCCGTCGCGTGCCTCCGCGAAACCTGGTCCTTGCATGGCATTGCCGACGATCTTCTCTTTGCCGTCGACCGCTGTCCAGGTACGCCTAAATGTCGCCTGCTCGCCCAACCCGTATCTTCCGAGCCGTTGCCGGTCGGCCGGGGTAAGGGAATCGAAGGTCACCATGACAGATATGTAGCGCTGATCGTCTTCCACGACCGGCTCCGGCTCGGGCGAGCTTCCATCCCGATATACGTCCGCAATGCCTAGACCGCCGCCCTTGAAAAACCAGTCGAGCGCATACACCACCGAGGACTTGCCGGATCCATTGGGACCTATCAACGCCGTATAGTCGTCAAGACTGATATCCAAGTCTTGTATACTTCGGTAGTTCTTTATATTGATTCGTCTGATATACACCTGAGGGCTTCTCCAATGAGTCCATTATCTCATATTCGGCGAATTTGGCCTTGCTGAGCTTTGCGCGGCAGCCCTTGGCAACATGCGCAAGCGGCTACTCGCGGGTGAACTACCGCGACGTTCCCGCAGGCCATGTTTGGCGTGCGCTCCAGTCGCGTTGAAGAGCTGGTGACCGCATCATCATGGAGAGTGGAGTCTCGCGATCGCCAGGGGGAACAAAGCGAGATTTCGAACCCAAGCCGGCGGGCAGGGAACCGTGCACCCAGCGGATTGGTGTGGATGAGCCGAACGGCGCCGATTGCGGACAGCGGCCCCGTTAGGCTTCTGTCAACTACGCGAGCTGGATCAACTTCCAGCCGGCACCCTTGCCGTCATACGGCGGCATGATGTTGCCCTGGGCGATGGGCGCGGTGGTTGACGGAGTGCCGACAATCTGCCAGATACCGCTTTCCGGACACACCGGTCCCGTGTGAGCGATCGTTCCAACCTGACTCATGACGAGCCACCTTCCACTGATGGACCGCGACATCCGTCGGGGCCCGGTGGTATCAGCGGTAAAGCTCTGGTCACGGATGTGTCCGTCGTAACTGACAACCGCGCGTCTCCCTGGTAGTTTCAGCGCCCTACCGCCAAGTAGACGCGAAACCCCAGGACCAGAGCCCCACAGGCATCTGGTCCTGGGGTTTGCTGTGTACCGAGGAGGGAGCCTACATCGGTATTGCTGATCATGGAAAGTTCGTTTTCCGTCTCGTCGATCACATTCACTGTTGTGATGCGCAAATTTCCGGCATGGGAGTTGTCGTTAGTAAGGCAAAGCATGCTCTCATCGGGTATTTTTGCTCGTCCTAGTTTGAGTCAACCGTCCAGTTTCGGATGTACGATTCGTCCTGAAGATGAACGTAATACATCACCGAATTTCCTATTGCTGTCTGGTTGCCAGGAAGAATTCGAGACCATAAACGCCTATACGTAGCGAAAAGCGGGTCGGTGGTCTCTTGCGGACCCCGCTACCCAGGACATGCCGCACCGGGGCAGCGACCGGGCCGACCTGGAAGTAGTCGAGAAGAACCTCCGAACCGCACTCAGCTACGCTAGCAACTGCTACGCGGCCTACCTCGCCGCCAGCCCCCAAACCCGGCGACTGTTCAACCAAGCCTTCTTCGAGAAGGTCTACATCGAACAGGACTACGTCCGTGCTGACCTGGCCGAACCGTTCAAGACGCTGCTCGGTGGCGGGTTGGTCACTGCTGCGACGGGCACCGAAGGTGAGGCAACGACCCCGGAGGTCACCACATACGTCGAGGAGGGCGACCACCGACCAGCCGTAGACGGCGTAGAGCTGATGGATCTCATCCGACACGCGCCTGCTGGCGATGCATTCGCGCAGCTCAGCGACGTAGAAAACGAAAAACCTACGCCTTACGGCGTAGGTTTGAAAGCCACTATTTTGGTGCCCTCGGCAGGATACACAAAACATGGGCAACAGGGAAGCGCCTGGTCATCTGGGGTAGTTACTCTATCTAACTACTGGTGGGCGGTTGCGTCGGCCGTACGTCGGTCCCTTGTCCGGGTAGCCCTGGCCAGGGCACTCCGAGGATGGGAACGGGGACGGCCAGCGCTTTTCTTCTAGGGTGGATGGTGATCGACGCGGCTTAACCGCTCTAGGCGGGCGGTTGGGTTATCTGGACGCATTAGGGGCCGCCGGGATTTGTCCGGCGGCCCGCACCGCGTCGGATGGTCCGTTGTGGTCGACACTGGCTGGCAGTGGACTTGACAATTAGGGTAACGGCGTCTAGGGGGTTGGTGCATCTTCGGTTCTATCGCTGCGTTGTGTGACCGCATTGGGGTGGGCGAAGGTGTTCGGAGCGATAGGACCGCCAATGCTGTCCTGCGGCCACCGATTGCCACGAGTCTCGCGTACAGCATCGTCCTGGGCAGCAGCGGCGAGGGCCGCGAGAGTACGCCGGTCGACGGTGGACAAAGCCGATATGGGTAGAACCCACCCGGAGCGCAGCCAAGCAAGGGCGAGTAGGCGTTTGCCTCGTCCACACGTGGTTCGGGCGGGGTCAGAATTGGTGAGTGCAATCGCCCTCGCGATCACGGTGAGGACGTGGGCTTGCTGTTGCGGGTCTGTGAGCTGGTGGGTGATGTTTTCAGCCTGGTCGATGAGTCGAACGGCCCTGTCAGGGTCGGTGGTTGCGATCGCACCTGCGATCTCAGCGAGGGCCTGCGCTTGGTGCCACGGTTGGGTGATGCTGCAAGCGATGGATTCGGCTCGATCGGCGCTGGTGGTTGCGATCGCGCTCGCGATCCGAGCGAAAGCGTTGGCTCGCCGCCACGGATCAGTGAGATTGAGGGCGATGGTTTCGGCCCGGTCGGGGTCGGTGGTTGCGATCGCGGTAGCGATGTGGGTGAGAGCTTCGGGTTGCTGCTCTATGGCGATGCGGTTGTGGGTGATGTTTTCGGCCTGGTCGGTGAGTTGACCGGCCCGCAGGGGGTCGGTGGTTGCGATCGCACCCGCAATCCAAGCGAAGGCATGGGTTTGCTGCCAGGGGTCGGTGATGCTGTGGGTGATGTTTTCGGCCTGGTCGGTGAGTTGACCGGCCCGCAGGGGGTCGGTGGTTGCGATCGCACCTGCGATCTCAGCGAGGGCGTGTGCTCGGTGCCACGGTTGGGTGATGCTGTGGGTAATGGTTTCGGCGCGGTCAGGGTCGGTGGTTGCGATCGCGCTCGCGATCCGGCCGAAAGCGTTGCCTTGTTGCCACGGATCGATGAGATCGTGGGCGATGGTTTCAGCTTGGTTGACGAGTTGACCAGCCCGAATGGGGTCGGTGGTTGCGATCGAGTCCGCGATGTCGGCGAGGGTGTGGGCTTGTTGTTGGGGGTTGGTGATGCTGTGGGTGATCGTTTCGGCGCAGTCGGGGTTTGTGGTTGCGATCGCGCTCGCGATCTGAGCGAGGGCCCTGTCTTGTTGCCACGGATCGATGAGATTGTGGGTGATGGTTTCGGCCTGGTTGAGGAGTTGACCGGCCCGAATGGGGTCGGTGGTCGCGATCGAGTCCGCGATGTCGGCTAGGGCGCGAGCTTGCGGCTGCGGGTCCTCAATGCTCCGGGCGATCTTTTCGGCGCGGTCGGGGTCGGTGGTTGCGATAGCGCTCGCGATCTGGCCCAGGCCGTGGGTTTGTTGTTGAGGGTCGGCAATGCCGTGAGCGATGGCTTCGGCCCGGTCGGGGTCGGTGGTTGCGATAGTCCCGGCGATGTAAGCGAGGGTGTGGGCTTGCTGTTGCGGGTCGGT
>NZ_BAGG01000015.1 GCF_000308695.1 Nocardia takedensis NBRC 100417
GAGCGGTCTGTCCCAGGGCGGCGCACCCCAGCGTGACGGTGGCTTACCTCAGCGCGACGGCGGTCTGCCCCAGCGTGACGGTGGACTGCCCACCCGTGAACCCGGTGCCAGCGGCATCCCCGCGGGCGGCAATCCCGCCGGTGGCCTGCCCCAGCGCAGGCCCGCCGCCGAGCAGTCGGGCGAGAACGCGCCCACCGGTCTGCCCGGTCGCGAACCGCTCGGTGGTGGCCTACCCCAGCGGCAGCCCGGCGCCAACGGGCTGCCCGGCCGGGAATCCGGCGGCCCGGACAGCAGCAGGACAGCGGCTTCGGTGGCCTGCCGCAGCGCGAACGGCCCGGCGGCCTGCCCCAGCGGCAGCCGAACGTGCCGCCGCGCGAGCCCGACGCCACGCCGTTGGCCGCGGAAGGTCCGGCCTCCGGCGCCCTCCCGACCCGCGAACCGGGCGTCACCGGCCTGCCGCAGCGCTCCCCGGGCGCGAACGGCCTGCCCCAGCGCGAAGCGCCCCGCGAGCCGGGCGTGACGGGTCTGCCGCCGCGCGGCCCCGGCGGTCTGCCACAGCGTCCGACCGGGCTCCCGCAGCGTCAGCCCGCGGCCGAACAGTCGCGCGAGGGCGCGCCCACCGGCCTGCCCGCGCGCGAACCGCTCGGCGGCGGTCTGCCGCAGCGTCAACCGGGCGCGACGAACCTCCCCCGCGAGGTCGCCCCGCCCGGAGTCGCCCTGCCGCAGCGGGAACAGCGGCCCACCGCGCCCGAGGAGTCGATCGACCCGAACGACCCGCTGGGCCGCGACCCGGGCAGGCACAGCTACAAGTCCAACCCGGCCAAGACGGCCTCGTTCTTCCAGACCCGGTTGCAGCCCGCGACCGAGACCGGGTCCTCGATGGACAGCCCGATCTTCGCCGAGATGATGTCGGCGTGGCTGGCGGATCCGAACCCGGACCGCTCCCAGGTGGCCGCAGGCTTCGACGCCCCGGGCGACGAAGGCTGGCAGGCCGCCCGCCGCGCCAGCGAGGTCCAATCCGAATCGAAGACGGCCGCCGGCTTGCCGCAACGCAATCCGGGCGTAAGGCTTGTCCCCGGCGCCGTCACGGGCGCCGTGGACCGGGCCCCGCGCCGTGATCCGGAATCCATCAGGTCAAGCTTGAGTCGTCACCAGCAGGGCGTCCGGGATGGCCGCGCAGTGAAAGCACCGAACCTAACCGGAGATAAAGGAGACCGATGAACCCCGATCTAGGTGGTACGAATCGTCAGCTGGATTGGCTGGTTTCGAACTTCGCCAACGAGGTTCCTGGCGTAGCTCATGCCGTCCTGGTCTCGGCTGACGGACTACTCATGGCCGCGAGCGCGCAGCTGCCCGTCGACCGCGCCGAGCAGCTCTCGGCCGTGACCGCGGGTCTGGCGAGCCTGTCGGTCGGCGTCTCGAACCTATTCGAGGGCGGCACCGTCCTGCAGTCGGTCGTGGAGATGGAACACGGCTACCTGCTGCTGATGGCTGTCGGTGACGGCTCCTACCTCGCCGTACTGACCAACACGTCCTGCGATATCGGACAGGTCGGATACGAGATGGCGCTGTTGGTCGAACGCGTGGGCCAGACGGTACAGGCCACCCCGCGCGTCACGATGGGTTCCTGATGGTGGGATGGACATAGAAGATCACCGCATGGGGAGCGCCGAGCCGAGCCTCGTCCGTCCGTACTCTTTGACCGCGGGTCGCACCAGGCCCGCGGTCGAGTTGGCGCTCGAGGCCCTCGTCGCGTCGCATCCGGTACCTCTGGAGCGGCAGTTCGAACTGACCAACATCGAGACGTCAATCGTGGAGTTGTGCAGAGAATCGCCGTCCGTCGCCGAAGTAGCGGCGCGCCTGAGTATTCCGATCGGAGTGGCGCGGGTGCTCGTGGCCGACCTGATCGAAGCCGGGCATGTTCGGGTTTCGGCGACATTGAAAGACGATTCCAGCGACGATGAACGTCGCGAGCTGATCGAAAGGGTTCTCAGTGGACTCCGGCGTATTTGATTCGACGGCGCAGGTCGATACCCGCACCAGCAAACCCACTTCGGCCAAGATCGTGGTCGCGGGCGGTTTCGGTGTCGGTAAGACCACGTTGGTCGGTGCTGTCTCGGAGATCGTTCCGCTGCGCACCGAAGCCTTGGTGACCAACGCCAGCACCGGTATCGACAACCTGACCGGCATTCCGATGAAGTCCACCACCACGGTGGCCATGGACTTCGGCAGGATCAGCCTGGCCGACGACCTGGTGCTGTACCTGTTCGGCACACCGGGCCAGTACCGCTTCTGGTTCATGTGGGACGACCTGATCCGCGGCGCCATCGGCGCCGTGGTGCTGGTCGACACCCGCAGGCTGGAGGACAGTTTCGCGGCCGTCGACTACTTCGAGGCACGCAACCTGCCTTTCCTGGTGGCGCTCAACGAGTTCGACGATTCGCCGCGCTACCCGATCGAGGACATCCGGCAGGCGCTCGCCGTGCCCGCCGATGTGCCGATCCTGTCCATCGACGCGCGGCGTCGCGAGCCCGCCAAGCAGGCGCTGGTCTCGCTCACCGAATACGCGCTGCGCAAGGTGATGCAGGGCTACTGACGGTTCGGTCCCGGCGCGGTGGCAGCCCTGCGCGCCGGGGTCGGGACCGGGTGACCCGGTTGTGGCGCCGCCACGTCCGGGTGCGCCCGATATGCTCGCGCGATGCGGATTTCGGCGCGTGAGCTGCTCGGGCAACTGCTGGACGCCCGGTCCTTCGTCAGTTGGGATCGGCCGCCGTCGACGCCCGTCGCCTCCGCGCGCTATCGCGAGGAGTTGCGCGAGGCCGAACTCGCGGCGGGCACCGACGAGGCGGTACTGACCGGCGAGGGTTTGTTGCGCGGTCGGCGCGTGGCGGTGATCGCCTGCGAATTCGGCTTCCTCGCGGGGTCGATCGGCGTGGCCGCGGCCGAGCGCATCGTGTCGGCGGTCGAGCGCGCGACCGAACTCGCGCTGCCCCTGGTGGTCTCGCCGACCTCGGGCGGCACGCGCATGCAGGAGGGCACCGTGGCCTTCGTGCAGATGGTCAAGATCGCGGGCGCGGTCGCCGAGCACAAGGCGGCGGGTCATCCCTATCTGGTGTATCTGCGCGATCCGACCATGGGCGGTGTCTTCGCCTCCTGGGGATCGTTGGGGCACATCACCTTCGCCGAACCCGGCGCGTTGATCGGGTTCCTTGGCCCGCGCGTCTACAAGGCCCTCTACGGCGCGGATTTCCCCGAAGGCGTGCAGACCGCCGAGAACCTGTACCGCAACGGCGTGATCGACGGCGTGGTGCCGGTGTCGGTGTTCCGCCGGATCGCCTATCGCGCGCTGAGCGTGTTCAGCGGCGCGGTCCGCCCGGACCCGGTTGTCGCCCGGGAACTCTCGCGCCCGCCCGCGCCCGCCGTCGGATTCTCGCGAGCCTCGCCGGAGGAAGTCTGGCGTTCGGTCCTGATCTCGCGTCGCCCGGATCGGCCGGGTATCCGCGAGCTGTTACGCCATGTGACGCACCGGGTTCCGCTCAGCGGCACCGGACAGGGCGAGGCCGACCGCACGGTCGTGCACGCGCTGGCCCGTTTCCGCGGCCGGGGTTGCGTGGTGTTCGGGCACGACCGTTCGCGGCAGAGCGCCGAGAACACCATGGGCCCCGCGGCCCTGCGCGAGGCACGTCGCAGCATGGCACTGGCCAGGGAGTTGCGACTGCCGTTGGTGCTGGTCATCGACACCCTCGGCGCCTCGCTGTCGCGCGAGGCGGAGGAGCGCGGCCTCGCGCCCGAGATCGCGCGCTGCCTGGCGGATCTGGTCACCCTGGACACCCCGACGGTGTCGGTGCTGCTCGGGCAGGGCACCGGCGGCGGCGCGCTGGCGCTGCTGCCCGCCGACCGCGTCCTGGCCGCGACCAACGCCTGGCTGGCCCCGCTGCCGCCGGAAGGGGCGAGCGCGATCGTCCACCGCGACACCGCGCACGCCGCCGAAATGGCCGCCGCGCAGGGAATCCGCGCCGACGCGCTACACCGCGACGGCATCGTGGACCGCCTGGTCGCCGAATATCCCGACGCCGCGGACGAACCGCACGAATTCGCGCACCGGATGGTCACCGCGATCGCGGTCGAGCTGGCCGAACTGGCCGACACCGACCCGGAGAAGCTGCGCGCGCGCCGGTCGGTGCGCTACCGGCGGCTCGGACTCGTCGACGGGCCGTGATCCCGCGCGTGATCGATGTCGCGAATCCGATCACGCGCGCCGGTCGTTCCGCCCTCGACCTGCGTCGCGGCGACCAACACGCCAGGGCTCTTCGTTGACGGTTCGCGCGCGCACTTCTACGGTCGATCGGGTGACCTTCCGCAGCGAGACCTCCGCCGTGCCTCCGATCGTGCTCCTCGACGGGACCGTGATCCCGCAGCTCGGCTTCGGCGTCTTCCAGGTGCCCTCCGACGAGGCATATCCCGTGGTGAAGACGGCTCTGGAGGCGGGATACCGAAGCATCGACACCGCCGCGATCTACGGCAACGAGGAGGGCACCGGCCGTGCCATCCGCGAATCCGGACTGCCGCGCGAGGAGGTGTACGTCACCACCAAGCTGTGGAATTCCGAGCAGGGCTACGACAGCACCCTGCGCGCCTTCGACGCCAGCCTGCAACGGCTCGGCCTGGACTACCTGGACCTGTATCTGATCCACTGGCCGCTGCCCAAGGCCGACAAATTCGTCGACACCTTCCGCGCGTTCCAGGCGCTCAAGCAGGACGGGCGGGTCCGCTCGATCGGCGTCTCCAACTTCACCGTCGCCCACCTCGAGCGCGTCATCGGGGAGACGGGCGAGGTCCCGGTGGTCAACCAGGTCGAACTACACCCCCGGCTGGCCCAGACCGCGCTGCGCCGTTTCCACGCCGAGCACGCCATCGCCACCGAGGCGTGGTCGCCGCTCGGGCAGGGCACCCTTCTCGATGATCCGACCATTACCGCGATCGCTCGCGAACTCGGCCGCACGCCCGCGCAGGTGATCATCCGCTGGCACCTGCAACTGGGCAATGTGGTGATCCCCAAGTCGGTCACCCCGGAGCGCATCGTCGCCAATTTCGACGTGTTCGGCTTCGAGCTGACCGACGCGCAGATCGCCGCGATCGACGCCCTGGACGCCGACGGTCGCATCGGCGCCGACCCGGACATCTTCGACGTCGGAGCCTGACTCCCGAGTCGCCACCGAGGCCGCGCCGTTGAGGCGGGGCCTCAGGTGGTCGCGGTCGTCGCCAGGTAGTCGGTGAGTTCCACCGCCGCCGCGCGCCCCGCGCGGTTCGCGCCGATCGTGCTGGCCGACGGTCCATAGCCGACCAGATGGATCCGCGGGTCCACCGCCACGCGGGTCGCCAGCCGTCCCGACATCTCGATGCCGCCGCCGGGTCCGCGCAACCGCAGCGGCGCGAGGTGGTCGAGAGAGCTGCGGAAGCCGGTGGCCCACAGGATGACCTGCGCGGGCTGGAACGCGCCGTCGGCCCAGCGCACCCCGTCCGGTTCGATGTGGTCGAACATCGGCAGCCTGCGCAGCGCACCCCGCTCGCGCGCGGCGCGCAGTCGGTCGTCCAGTGGGAGGCCGGTGACCGACACCACCGAACCGGGCGGCAGGCCCGCGCGCACCCGGTCCTCCACCATCGCCACCGCCGCGCGGCCCGCCTCCGGCGTGAAATCGCTGTCGCGGAACACCGGTTCGCGGCGGGTCACCCACGTGGTCGTGGTGACCTGTGAGATCTCGTCCAGCAGTTGCACCGCGGAGATCCCGCCGCCGACCACCACGACGTGCGCGCCCGCGAATTCGGCAGGGCCGTGGTAGTCGCGG
>NZ_BAGG01000014.1 GCF_000308695.1 Nocardia takedensis NBRC 100417
GATCCGTTCGGGATCCTTGTGGTAGGAGCCGATGATCGAGGTGATGTCGCGGTTCTTGGTCCTGCCGATGAAGAACTCGCCGCCCGGATGCTTGGAGATCCAGTCGCTGAGGTCGTAGGCTTTCCCGTTGTAGACCCAGACATTGGAGATCGGAGGGGGGCCCTGCGGCGGCGGGGGACGACGGAAGTCCTGTTCCTCCGTGTCGGGGCGAGTGTTCGTCATCGTGTTCCTTCGTGCTCTGTTCCGCGGTTCCAAGGCCGTATCGTTTCCGACCGGGATTTGATTTCACCGGCTCGCGGCGTGGCCCCGCGCGGTTCGCGGCTCCCGGTGTTTCCGGAAATCCCCCAGGTCGCGCACACCGCCTCGATGGTCATGGACAGTATGGTGCGTGGTGGTCCTAACGTCTCACTAAACGTTCCCTTAACCCGGATCCGGTCGATCACGGGTTTTCCGTCGATCTATGCGGATGGACCGGACACAGGGTATCGTCGGCGCGCGCAGCAGGTTCCAGACCGGGTTCGGCCAAGGGTCGGCCATCGAGAACCCGGTCGGCGGACGAGTTTCGTCCGCCCGCGGGACTGTCGCGCCCATCAACGGCAGCAATAGCTGTCGATCCACCCGGTCGAACCGACCTTGCACTCTTCTGGGGGCAGACCATGAGTGACACCACCACGCGTACATCCACCACGTTCCGACCTCGGTTCGGCCGGCTCTCGCCGGTCCGCCTCGGTGCGGTCGCGGTCGCGGCCTCGCTGTTCACGGCGATCGTGACCGGTTGCACCTCGGACGATTCCGGCAACAGCACCACCGCGGCGACGGCCACCGGCCCGCTGCCCGACGCGGCGCAGATCGTCCAGGAGTCCTCCCGGACCACCCAGACCCTGCAAGCCGTCCACCTCGACCTCGAGGTGCAGAACATCGCCAACCTGCCGGTCGAGTCGGTCGCGGCCGACGTCACCAACCAGCCGCAGGGCGCGGGCGCCGCGCAGGGCGAGGCGAAGGTGCGCACCAAGCCGGACGCGCCGTTCATCAACGCCAAGTTCGTCGTCGTCGACAAGTCGATGTGGGCCCAGCTCGAGGACGGCAAGTACGCCGATCTCGGCCCGTCGGAGAAGATCTACGATCCGGGCATCATCCTGGACAAGGACAAGGGTCTGGCCAACGTCATCGCGCAGGTCCAGAACCCCAAGGTCGAGGGGCGCGAGAGTGTCGAGGGCGTCGCGGTGGTCAAGGTCACCGGCACCATCGACTCGAAGGTGATCGACCCGATCGTCCCGCGCCTCGGTGAGGGCGGCGGCACCTTCCCGATCACCCTGTACATCGCCGATGTCGCCCCGCCGAGCACCTCGGTGGCCGCGCAGCCGTCGACCGCGGCCTCGACCGGCGCGGGCCCGAACCTGGTGCGCGCCGTCATCAAGAAGGACGGCGGCACGGTGAACGTGACGCTGTCGGATTGGGCCAAGCCCGTCACCGTCACCAAGCCCCAGTAATCACCGGGCTCGGCGGAACCAGGCCGGGTGCGCGGGATTCCCGCGCACCCGGCCTTTCTCGTTCGCTCAGAATTCGCCGGGAGGCCGGTTCGTCGGTCGTCCCGGTAGATCCAGGACCAGGCGCGCACCGCCGAGCGGACTGTCCGCGAAATATGCGCGACCGCCGTGCAACTGGGCCTGCTGGGCCACCAGCGCCAAGCCGAGTCCCGAACCGCCTTTGCCCGCCCCGCTGCCGCGGAAGAACCGCTCGAACACCGCTTCGCGCTCGCCGGGCGGTATCCCCACGCCGTTGTCGTCCACGGTGACGAGCACGTGCCCGTCGGGGGTGCGGTGCGCGGCGACCACGGCGTGGGTGGCGCGGCCGTGGCGCACCGAGTTGGCCAGCGCGTTGTCCACGGCCAGTCGCAGACCCGCGGGCAGGCCCTTGGTGACCAGTTCGGCGTCGGTGTCGATGTGCACGACCAATCCGGGGAAGTGGCGCATGGCATCGTGGGCGGCCTGATCGCAGATGTCGCCGACGTCGATGTCGACGTGGTCGCGGACATTGGTGAGGTTGCCGGTGGCCAGTCGCTCCAGCGCGGCCAGCGTGGTCTCCACCCGGCCTTGGCCGCGGCGCAGGTCGGCGAGGATCTCGGTGCGCTGGGCCTCGCTCAGGTCCAGCGTGCTCAGGACTTCCAGGTCGGTGCGCATGGCGGTCAGCGGGGTGCGCAGTTCGTGCGCGGACACCGCCGCGAAATCGCGGGCGGTCTCCAGCGCGGCGGCCGTCTCGGCCTGGGCCTGGTCCACCCGGTACAGCATGGTGTTGACCGCCTCGGCAAGTTTCTCCGCCTCCCGCACGCCCGAACCGTCCACGGGCGGTTGCGGATCGCCAGGGTCGGGTACGGCGCTGCGATTGCCGACCTGCCGGGTCAGATCCACGATCGGCCGGACCGCGCGACCGGCCAGCAACCAGCCCAGCGCCGCGCTCGCCGCGATGGCCAGCAGAGCCCCGGCGAGCACCCAGCGCTGTTGCTCGGCGGTAGCCCTGGCGGCCTCCTCGGCCGGGATGCCCAGCGAGACAGTGCGTCCGGGCGGCTGGTTCTCCACCGTGGTCAGAATCCGGTAGGGGGTGCCGTCGACCTCGGCGGTGGTGTTGCCCACGGGCGTCGCGGGCAGTTCGGTCGGACTGCTCGCGGTCACCGCGCCCTCGTCGCGCACGGTCACCGCGATCTGCTGATTGAGGCCCGTCAAGCCGACCAGACCGACCGCGATGACGGGTTCGATCAGCACCAGTCGCGAAGCCAGCGCGAGTTGCTGATCGCTCTGCGCCAGATTGTTGCGTTCGATGACGCGGATGCTGATCAGACTCAGCAACGTCACGATGATGACCGCGCCCATCGCCGCCGCCCCGGCGACCCTGGTGCGCAAGGAGAACGACCGCCGCCTGCGCGCGGGTCGGGTGGCCCCGGGCGCGGGCACCGTCACTTCGGCGCCCGCAGCACGAACCCGACCCCGCGGATGGTGTGCAGCAGACGGGGCGTGCCCTCGGTCTCGAGCTTGCGGCGCAGATAGCCGACGAAGACGTCGACCACGTTGGTGTCGGCGACGAAGTCGTAGCCCCACACCAACTCCAGCAGCCGTTCCCGGCTCAGCACCACGCCCACGTTGCGCGCCAGCGTGGACAGCAACTCGAATTCCCTTTTGGTGAGCTCGACTTCCCGGCCGTGCAGCAGCGCGCGGTAGCCGGCGACGTCGACCTCGAGCGGGCCGACGGTGATCGCGCCGGGTGTGGCGGGCGCGGCGGTGTCCGAGCGCCGCCGCAGCAGCGCGCGGATACGGGCCACCAATTCGGCCAGCACGAACGGTTTCACCAAGTAGTCGTCGGCGCCGGATTCCAGTCCGGAGATCCGGTCGTCGACCGAGGCGCGAGCGCTGAGCACGCAGATCGGCACCTCGTTGCCCATCGCCCGCAGCGCGGTCACCACACCGGCCCCGTCCAGGACGGGCATGTTCATGTCGAGCACGATCGCGTCGGGGGCATCCTCGGTGACGCTGCGCAGCGCCGCCGCGCCGTCGCGGGCCACCCGCACTCGGAAGCCGGACAGGCGCAGCCCGCGCTCGACGGAGACGAGAACGTCCTCGTCGTCATCGACGACGAGGACGCTCGGGTTCGAACCGGTCACCTCGGGCACGGGTCGCCTCTTTCGATTCATTCACCGGGGGATGCCGACATCAGAGTTTCGCATCGGCGCCGCGCCGGGGAAGCACTTCGTGCCCGGCGTGGTCGGTCAGTAGTTCTGGCAGGTGGCCGCGACCTGGGCGATGGTGTCCTGGAACTGTGCGTAGCGCGGATCGTTCTGCGCCTGCTGCACGGCTTCCGGGTTCTCCTGGACCAAGCGCTGGAATTCGGCGCGACGCTGCTCGACCGGCTGGTCGAACTGGGCCTGCAACTGGGCCTTCTGGCTCGGGTTGGCGTCGAGTACGGCCGCGAGCTGCGGGGCCTCGGCGTGTAGCGCGGCGTCCACCTGCGCGAAGCTGCATTCGGTTTCGAGCAGCGGTGCCGCGAAGGAGCTCGGATCGGCCGAGGCGGACGGACCGAAGAACACGGCCGCACCCGCGACACCTCCCGCGGCGATCGCGGCGAATGCGGTACGGCTGTGGAAACGCTTCATGGATGAGCCTCCAGAGGTTCGTGTCGGTGTTGCACGGACGCTTACGAAGCTAGGGGTAACCGCTGACACTCGTGTGAACCAACTGTGAGAGAACTCTGAGAGAACCCCGGCGGGGTCGCGCCGCTCAGGCGGGGGTCGGGTGATCGGTGTCGGTGACCGGCGCGATGGGGGTGCGCCCGGACAGAATCTGGTCGGCCAAGGCGACCAGCACCGCCGGATCCTCGATGGTGGAAGGCATGTCGTAGTCGTCGCCCGCGGTGATCTGGCGGATCGATTTGCGCAGGATCTTGCCGGAGCGGGTCTTGGGGAGCGCGGCGACGACGATCGCGTCGTGCAGGGTGGCGATCGCGCCGATCTGCTCGCGCACCCGGGTGACGAGTTCGGCGCGCAGCACGTCGCGTTCGATCTCCACGCCCTCCTTGAGCACCACGTACGCGATGGGACGCTGCCCCTTGAGTTCGTCGGGCAGACCGATGACCGCGCATTCGGCCACCGCGGGGTGACCGGCGATGGCGGCTTCGATGCTGCCCGCCGAGAGGCGGTGGCCCGCCATGTTGATCACGTCGTCGCTGCGGCCGAGGACGAACAGGTAGCCGTCGTCGTCGAAGTAGCCGGAGTCGCCGGTCAGGTAGTGGCCGGGGAAGGCCGACATGTAGGAGCGGACGAACCGGTCTTCGTCGTGCCACAGCCCCGTCAGGGTGCCGGGCGGCAAGGGCAGGCCGATGACGATGTTGCCTTCGGTCCCCGCGGGCACCGGGTTGCCCTCGGCGTCCAGTACGCGCAGTCGGTAGCCGGGGACGGGCACCGAGGTCGAGCCGGGTTTGATCGGAAGCTGTTGCAGCCCCAGCGGATCGGCGGCGATCGGCCAGCCGGTCTCGGTCTGCCACCAGTGGTCGACAACCGGGCAGTCGGCGCGGTCGGCGAGCAGGGTGGCGTCGGCCCACTCGTAGGTGGCCGGGTCGAGTCGCTCGCCCGCGCAGAACAGCGCGCGCAGCGCGGACAGGTCGTACTGCTCGGCGAGGCGGGCCTGCGGGTCGGCCTTGCGGATCGCGCGCAAGGCGGTCGGCGCGGTGAACAGCACCTGCACCCCGTGTTCGGCCGCGACCCGCCAGAACGCGCCCGCGTCGGGGGTGCCGACCGGTTTGCCCTCGAACAGCACTGTGGTCGCGCCCACCAGCAGCGGCGCGTAGACGATGTAGGAGTGGCCGACCACCCAGCCGACGTCGGAGGCCGCCCACATGACCTGACCGGGGCCGATGTCGTAGATATTGCGCATCGACCAGGCCAGTGCGACGGCGTGTCCGCCGTTGTCACGCACCACACCCTTGGGCTTCCCGGTGGTGCCGGAGGTGTAGAGGATGTACAGCGGATCGGTCGCGGCCACCGAGACGGGCGCGGCGGGTTCGACGTCGCGGACCGCCTCGTCCCAGTCCAGCCAGCGCACCGCGCCGGAATCCGCGGTGGTCCCGGTGGACCAGCGCGGATCGGAGAAATCGGGGGTGGGGAATTTCCGGCGCTGTTTCACCACGACCGCGCGCGGCACGGCCGTGTGCGCCAGATCCAATGCCGCGCGCACGATAGGCGGATATTCGATTCTGCGGGTCGGTTCGATGCCGCCCGAGGCCGTGACGATCAACACAGGTTCGGCGTCGTCGAGGCGGGCGGCGAGTTCGGGGGCGGCGAATCCGCCGAACACCACCGAATGCACCGCGCCGATGCGCGCGCAGGCCAGCATCGCCACGACCGCTTCGGGAATCATCGGCAGATAGATCACCACCCGGTCGCCGACGCCCACCCCGAGGCGGACCATCGCGCCCGCGAACCTCGCGACCTCGTCGAGCAGTTCGGCGTAGGTGAGCACCCGTCCGCCGTCGGCCATCGCCGAGTCGTAGACGAGTGCGGGTTGATCGGCGCGGCCGTCGCGCACGTGCCGGTCCAGGGCGTTGACCGAGGTGTTGAGGCGGGCGTCGGGGAACCAGCGGGCGACGGGACGGGCGGTGGTGTCGACGATCTGGGTCGGGGGGACATCCCATTCGATGGCTTCGGCGGCACGGGTCCAGAACTCGGTCGGATCGACCAAGCTGGTCTGATAGACCGGTCGGTACTCGTGCTGGAGGTTCAAACCCTCGACTCCCTAACCTCGCCTGGATGCCCGCCTCGATAGATCTGCATGATTGTGGCAGACTTCACGCGACGCCCGGGTGGGTGCCGCGACCTCCGGTTTTGTCTGGAACAGGCTGGTCAAGCCCCGTACCCTTACCGGATGTCACCCAAGCTGTTATTGATCCGTTAGAATCTGATGTCACTTATTCGGGCCGTCGTAGACGCAATTTCTCGGCCAGCCGTAGTTCTCGGCCAGCTCCGTCTGGCGAGCCGGCATGCGATTGTTGAGGTTCGCTGATGGCGCGGGTCGGGGCCAGTTTGGAAAGTGAGTGGGAGATGCGTGACGCCGCAAGGTCCGGCAGGAAGCGCTGGGCGCTCGGCAATTGGGACCTGCGCTGGAAGGTTACGGCGGTTCTCGCCGTGCCACTGGCGGTCGCGGTCGGACTCGGCGTGTCGAGGATTACCGCCGAGTTCTCCAACGCGCAGAGACTCGCGAGCGTGGCCGAAAATGTCGAGGCCATTCCCGCCGTCACCGGCCTGAGCGCCGCGGCGGCCACCGTGGCCGGTTCGCAGCTGGTCTCGCTCAACGGTCAGACCGTGGTCACCGACAAGGACCTCAGCGAACTCGACGAGGCCATCGCCAAGGCCGAGGGCGCCACCGGGCTGCTCGGCGGCACGTCGCGCGCCTTACTGGAAAGCATGATCACCGAGGTCAAGGCCGTGCGCGCGCCGGGCAAGGCACCCACCGTCGCCGCCGAATCCCTCGCCGCGATCGACCGCATCCGCAACTTCAGCGTGCGGATCGTGGAGAGCACCATCTCGCAGGTCAGCGACCCCGATGTGGACGCGGCCAAACTCCGCCTGGTCGACGCGATCAACACCCGCGCCACCCTGGTCAGCGAGCTGGCCGCCTTCAGCAAGGTGCTCCAGCGCGACCCCGACGGCCAGCAGGCAATCCTCGCCGCCTCCAACACCGAACGCCAGCTGCTGGACATGCTGGCCCACCGGTTCTCCGACGGCGACGCCTCGATCGCGGACCTGCGCGCGGGCGTCGACACCCGCGTCGCGCTCATCACCAGCCCCGACGCGCTCGCCGGCCGCATCCCGATCGGTGAGCTGAAGACTTCGCTGACCACCAGCGTCGACGTCTACGAACGCGTGGTCAGCAAGGCCACCGACAACATCCAGCAGGCGATGAATTCGCTGTCCTCCACCGCGAGCACCGACGCGTGGACCTACACCGCCGTCGTCATCGCGACCATCCTGGCCGCGCTGCTGCTGGCCGTGTTCGTCGCGCGCTCGATGATCGTGCCGCTGCACCGCCTGCGCCTGGCCGCGCTGCGCGTCGCCGAGAGCGACCTGCCGCACGAGGTCGCCCAGTTGCGCAACGGCGCCTCCCCGGAGGACGTGCCGCTCGAGCCGATGCCGGTGCGCAGCACCGAGGAGATCGGGCAGTTGGCCCGCGCCGTGGACGACATCCACGGTCAGGCCCTGCGCCTGGCCAGTGACCAGGCCCAGATGCGTTCGCAGGTCAACGACATGTTCGAGACCTTGGCGCGCCGCTCGAAGTCCCTCGTCGACCATCAGCTCAGCCTGATCGAGGCGATGGAGTACGACGAGAAGGACCCGCGCCTGCTGGAGAACCTGTTCCGGCTGGATCACCTCGCCGCCCGCATGCGCCGCAACGGCGACAACCTGCTGATCCTCGCGGGCACCAAGCAGCGCCGCGCCAAGTCGGCCCCGGTCGAGATCGCCGACGTGCTGCGCGCCGCGATCTCCGAGGTCGAGGACTACGAGCGGGTCAAGCTCGGCGCCACCCCGCGCGGTTCGCTCAAGGAACCCGCCGCCTCCGACCTCGCGCACCTGTTCGCCGAACTCCTGGACAACGCGCTGCGCGCCTCCCCGCCCGAGACCGACGTGAAGTTCACCTTCGCGCAGGCGGGCGACCAGGGTCTGCTCATCGAGGTCGCCGACCGCGGCATCGGCATGCCGCCCGCGGAGATGGCCGAGATCAACCGCAAGCTCGAGCAGACCGCCGAGCCCGGCCCCGACACCGCGCGCCACATGGGTCTGTTCGTGGTCGGCAGGCTCGCCGAGCGTCACGGCCTGACCGTGCGCCTGCGGCCCACCTTCGACACCGCCCGCGATCCCGGCGTGACGGTGACGGTGCACGTGCCGGTCGCGCTCATCGTCGCGGGTCAGCCGCTGTCGGTGCAGCCGGTCACCCCGAGCCCCAAGCAGGACGGCACCCCGGAGCGTCCGCAGCGGCCCGGTCCGCAGCGGCCCACCCCGTCCTCGACCATGCAGACCAGGGCGGTCACCCGTACCCCCGGCGGGAACATGATGGTCACCGTCGATCCGGGTGTGAGCGGGCCGATTCCGCTCAGCAAGCCCGCGCCCGCCGCCGGCCCCACCCCGGCCGCGGCGAGCGGTGGTCTGCCGCAGCGCAGGCCCGGCAACTCGGCCCTCGGTCAGAACCCGCAGGATCAGGCCCAGTCGAGCCCGAGTCTGCGGCCGGCCCCCGGTCAACAGCAGAACGTCCCGCAGCGCGGCAAGCTCGCCGCCGCGAACCTGCCCAAGCGCAACCTGGGTCAGTCCGGCCCGCCGCGGTCGCCGGGCGGCCCGAGCGTGATCGGTCCCGCGGGCGCGCAACCGCCGCGCGATCCGCAGTCCGGCGAGGGCCCGCAGCGCAGGCCCGGCGCGGAGGGCGGTCCGGCCGGACCGGGCGGCCTGCCCCAGCGTCAGCCCGGCGCCAACGGCGCGCCTTCGCGCGACGCCGCCACCGGCCTGCCGCAACGTCA
>NZ_BAGG01000013.1 GCF_000308695.1 Nocardia takedensis NBRC 100417
GGGGGCGAGACCGCCACCGCCGATGCGGAATCTGTCGCGCGGTCCGAGGACGACTTGGTGCACAATCTCGCCGCCACCGGTATCGCTCCGGTCGCGGCCGACGTGCCCGAGGTGGCGGCCGGTGACGAGGTGCCCGAAGTCGGGCCGACGGCCGACGCCGTCGAAGGTGTCGAGCACGCGGTCGCCGATTCCGTCGTCGAGGTGGGCCGGGTACTCGGCGGAGCCGCTGGGGACACCGCCTCAGCTCCCGAGGTCGCTTCGGCTCCTGAGGCTGCTGTCGCTCCTGAGGCTGCCCCCGCTTCCGAGGCTGCCCCCGCTCCCGAGGGTACGTCTGCCCGTGAGGCCACCCTCGCTTCCGAGGGGGCTGTCACGGCCACGGCCGCCGTCGCCTCTGAAGCCGCTCCTCCTGAGGGTGTCGTTGCCACGGAAACGACGGCCGAGGAGCCGACTTCCGGGGGAACCGCTGACGCTGGCGCGGCGCATACGGGTGTCGCCGAGAGCGCTGATTCCGGCGTGGAGTTCGAGTCATCGCCGCGGAACTGAATCCCGTCGACCCGTTCGATACGGCGGCCTTGCGTGCCGCGGTGTTGGCGGCGTGGCGGGATTCGCCGACGCGGTTGCGGGAGGATTCCGCGACCGAGGCCGATCTGGTGGTGGCGGGGTATCGGGATCGGCTGCTGACCGAGTTGGCGCAGAACGCGGCCGACGCCGCCGCCGAGGCGGGGGTTCCGGGGCGGCTGTGGGTGCGGGTCGAGGGGCGCGTGCTGCGGATCGCGAACACCGGTGTGCCGCTGGGGTTGGCGGGTGTGCACGCGTTGACGGCGTTGCGGGCCTCGGACAAGTCCGAGGAGGTGGTGGGCCGCTTCGGTGTCGGGTTCACCGCGGTGCTGTCGGTGAGCGAGGACATCGAGATCCGTTCGACCACCGGTTCGCTGCGTTTCTCCCGCGAGCGGACGCGCGAGGCGTTGCGCGAGTGGGGGATCGGCGACCCTGCCGACGGTTCCGCGCCGCCCGTGCTGCGCCTGGCTTGGCCGGTGTCCGACGAGCCGGCCGCGGGCGCGGACACCGAGGTGATCCTGCGGTTGCGTGCGGAGGTCGACGTCGAGGCGCTGGTGAAGTCGATGCGCGCGGAGGCGGCGGACCTGCTGGTCGAGTTGCCCGCGTTGCGTGAGATCCGGATCGCCGAGGACGAGATCACCTCCGCCACCACCGTTCTGGACAGCGGTTTGACGGAGTTGCGGATCACCGGTCCCGGCGCGCTGACCCGCGTGTGGTGGCAGTACTCGACCGCGCGGACCCGTTGGTTGGTCCCGGTGCGCGCGGGTCATCCGGTCGCCGCGGAACCGGATGTGCTGCGCGCGCCGACGCGGTCGGACGAGGAATTGTCGCTGCCCGCGCTGTTGATCGCGGACATTCCCATGCAGCCCGACCGCCGCCGCCTGCTCCCCGGTTCGGTGCTGTCCGAACTGGTGCGCGGCTACGCCGATTTCGCCCGCGCGCTCCCGCGTCCGGACCGTCTGATCCTGGTTCCCGCTCCGGGGTTCGCGCGCGGCGAGGTCGATGCCCAACTCCGCGAAGCGGTCCTCACCGAACTCCGCACCCACCCTTGGCTCCCGGTCCGCCCCACCCCGGATACCGACGAATCCGCCCGTCCCACGACCGCTTTCGGGGTTCCGGTGCCGGACCCCGTGGCGGTGCCGACGCGAGCCAGTGTCGTCACCGGACTGACAGCGGATCTGGCGGAACTGCTGGACGACGTGGTGGCTCCGCTGGTGATCCCGGAGCTGTCCGGTCCGGCATGGGCGGAGGCGCTGACCGTCCTGGACGTGCACCGCTTAGGTTTGGCGCGGATCGCGGAGCTGACGGCGGGGTCGCCGCGGTCGCCGCGCTGGTGGCACGCGCTGTACGAGGCGTTGGAGGCGTTCGCGGCGGATCCGTTGGCGGCCGAGGAGTTGGGCGCGCTGGCGGTGCCGTTGACCGATGACCGGGTGGTGACGGGTCCGCGCACCGTCGTGCTGGGTGACGGTCTGGACCCGACGGTGACGGTGCCGTGGGCGCGGGTGGTGCATCCGGAGGCGGCGCATCCGCTGTTGGCGCGGTTGGGCGCGCGGACGGCGACGCCGGAGGATCTGCTGGCCGATCCGGTGTTGCGCGCGGAACTCGAGGAGCGCGCGGACGATCTGGAGATCACCGAGGCGGTGTTGCGGTTGGCGGCGGCGGTGGCCGGTCGCCCGCTGCCACCGTGGTTGGGGATGGTGGAACTGCCCGATTCCGAGGGCGAGTACCGGCCCGCGGACGAGTTGCTGTTGCCGGATGCCCCGCTGTATCCGCTGCTGGTGTCGGATGCGCCGCTGGGCACCGTCGATCCCGATCTGGTGGCCGAGTATGGCGCTGAGGCGTTGCGCGCGCTCGGGGTGGGCTGGGATTTCGGGGTGGTCGTCGAGGACGATCCGACGGGTCCCGATCACCAGTTGGACGACGAGGAGTCCTGGTGGGACGGGCTGGTGCAGGATCCGCCGCGGTTGGTCGCGGTGCGGGATCTGGATCTGGTCGACGAGGTGGCCTGGCCGGACGCGTTGTTGCAGTTGGTGTCCGAGCCGCGGACCCGCCGGGTGCTGGCCGATCCGGACGGGTACACGGCGTGGTGGCTGCGCAGGCACGCGCGGGTGCGCGGCACCCGGTTGGGTCTGTACCGGCATCCGGCCGACGCCGAATTCGCGGGTCTGCTGCCGGAATTCGGGTTCTCGGGTTTCGGCGGTCCCGAACTGGACGGGTTGCGTTCGGTGTTCGTGAATCCGGCGGTGGTGACGGTCGATCTGGCCGAGGCCCTGTTGGACGCGTTGGCCGACGAGGCGCACACCCCGTCGGCGGAGGTCGTCGCCCGTACGCACGCCCTGTTGGCGCGCGCGGTGGCCGAGGGCAGGCTCGATCCGGTGGATCTGGAGTTGCCGCACCGGGTCCGGGCGGTGTCGGGTGCTCCGGTGGACGCCGCGGCGGCGCTGGTGCTGGATCAGCCGTGGTTCGGGTTCGTGGTCTCCCCGCGGCGTCTGGTGTTCGGCGATGTGGACAACGCGCGGGCGTTGGCCCGGTTGCTGGATCTGCCGCCGGTCTCGCAGGCGGTGACGGCGGAGGTGCTGGGCGAGGGGCGGCGCACCACGTGGGCGGCCGAACCGCTGGGCACGGTGCTGCCGCTGGTGTTCGCCTTGCCGTCGACCGAGGGTGAGCTGGTGGTGCACGAGCAGGTGCGGGTTCGCCTGTCGGGTGCGGTGACCGGAACGGTGACGGTGCCGTGGTGGCGTGACGGCGCGGTGACCCACGTCGCGGCGCCGCCCCCGGCGCAGGACGCTTAGTCGGCGTCGGTGGAGTGGGTGGCGACCATCCGGCTGAGCAGGTCGAGTTGGTCGCGGACCGCGGTGCTGTCGTCGTCGACGAGCCAGCGCAGCACGATGCCGTCGATGACGGTGAGGGTGAAGCGGCTCAGCGTGGCGACGGGGACGGTCCAGCTGGTCTTGGTGGCGTCGCGCGCGTGGTCGAGGATGTCGGCGACGGTGGAGTCGTTGAAGGTGTACTGCTCGCGGGCGATGGCGAGTTTGGCGGGGGTCTGTTCGCCTTCGCGCAGCGCGTAGGTGGTGGTCTCGTAGGTGAGCAGTTGCCGTTCGGGGGTGGCTTCGATATTGAGCCACATGAGTTCGAGGCCGGCGCGGACCAGTTTTTGAAGCGCTTCTTTTCCAGTTCCGGCGTCCTGCCAGACCGTTTCGTCGGCATCGACGGAATCGCGCAATTCCATCGAGAGCGCTTTGACCAACTCGGTCATGAGCGCGTCCTTGTTCTCGAAACAGTAATGCACCACTCCGAGCGAGACCCCGGCCGCCTGAGCGACATCGCGCGTGGTCACACCGGCTACGCCCTTTTTCTCGGCGAGACCTATGGCCGCCTCGATAAGGTGGGCCCGTCGTTCTTCGACGCTCAATCGGGAGGACACAGAGCGAGTTAAGCCCTCGGCGCGCGCACAGTCAATTCGCTGGTCGAAAAATCTGGGCTGGACGATTGTCCAGTTATGTGGTTCGCTGCCTTCCAGACGAAGGAGACGCGTATGTCGGTGTCACGCAGAACCGTTCTGGCCGCCACGGCGGCGGGCTCGGTAGCCCTGGCCGCCCTACCCGCGGGCACGGCCTCGGCCGCCCCCGCCGCGGCGGGCGGTTACGAGATCGGGCTCGGCATCTCGGATCTCACCGGGCCTGCGGCGGACTGCGGGATGATGGGCTACTCCCAGTTCTCCCAGACCACCGCGGGCATCCACCTGCGCCCGCGCGCCCGCGCCTACGTCATCGCGGCGGGCGGCGCTCGCGTGGTCTACGTCGTCGCCGAGAACGGCATGATCTTCCAGTCGGTGCACCGCGGCGTACTCACCGAACTGGCCCGCCGCTACGGCGATCTCTACACCGAGCGCAACGTCATGCTCACCTCGACGCATTCGCACGCCACCTGCGGCGGCTCGAGCCACGACTACGCCTACAACCTCTCGATCTTCGGCTTCCAACAGCAGGTCTACGACGCGGAAGTGCGCGGCATCGTCGAGGCGATCGCCGCCGCGCACGACGATCTGGGTCCGGCGGGTCTGGCGCTCGGGCGCGCGGAATTGCACGACGCCAGCGTCAACCGGTCGCGGGTCTCCTTCGAGCGCAACCCCGAGGCCGACCGCGCGTACTACCCCGACGCGATCGACCCCGCCGTCACGGCGCTGTCGATCAGCAAGGGCGGCAAGCCGGTCGGCGCGATCACCTGGTACGCCACCCACAACACCTCGATGAGCAACACCAACCGGCTCATCAGCAGCGACAACAAGGGCTACGCCGCCTTCGTCCACGAACACGGCGACCACGGCGTGCGCTACCTCGACGGACAGCCCGACTTCCTGGCGGCCTTCGCCCAGACCAACGCGGGCGACATGTCGCCGAACTTGAACCTGCGGCCCACCTCGGGACCCACCGAGGACGAGTTCGAGAACACGCGGATCATCGGCGAACGCCAGTACGCGGCCTCGAAAACCGCTTTGGCGCGGGCGGAATCGATCAGCGGTCCGGTCGGCGCGCTGCTGTGCTACATCGACCTGGCCGACACCGCGGTCGACGGCCGATTCACCCCCGACGGCCAACCCCGGCGCACCGCACCGGGCGCCGCGGGCGTGTCGCTGATCGCGGGCAGTATCGAGGACGGTCCCGGCCTGCCGGGCCTGCCGATCCCCGAAGGCGTGCGCAACCCGTTCGTCGACGCCCTCGGCGGCGCGAACGCGCCGGTGCCCGCCTGGCTCGCGGACGCCCAGGCCCCCAAGGCCATCGTGGCGCCGCTGGGGCTGATGCCGCCGCACCCGTGGGTGCCGAACGTGGTCCCGATCCAGATCATGCGCATCGGCGAGCTGTATCTGGCGGGCGCGGGCGCGGAATTCACCATCGTGTCCGGCCTGCGGGTGCGGCGCGCGGTCGCGGCGGCGCTGGGCGTCGACCTCGAACAGGTGTTGATGCAGGGCTACGCCAACGCCTACCACCAGTACGTCACCACCCCGGAGGAATACGACGCCCAGCAGTACGAGGGCGGTTCCACCCTGTTCGGCCGCTACACCCTGCCCGCCTACGTCCAGGAGTTCACCCGCCTCGCGACCGCGTTCGCGGCCGGGCAGCCGATCGCGCGCGGACCTGCCCCGCGCGACATCTCGGACCTGCAACCGAATTTCGTGGCCGCCCCCGGCCCGGATGCCGCCCCGGCCGGTCGCGCCTTCGGTGACGTGCTGACCCAGCCCGCCCCGTTCCAGGCCCGCGGGGCCACGGCGAGCGTCGAATTCGTCTCGGCCCACCCGAAACACGACCCGCGCCGCAACGGCACCTTCCTGGAAGTGCAGGTCCGCACCGCGACGGGCGAGTGGCGTCGGGTGGCCAACGAAGGGGAGTGGGCGGTGCGATTCCATTGGAGCGCACCGGCTCCCGGTCAATCGGTCGCGCGGTTCACCTGGGATGTCCCCGCCGACATCGCGCCCGGACGCTACCGCTTCGTCCATACCGCGAGCAGTCTCGGCGGTGACGGAGCGTTACGCCCCTTTACGGGAATCAGCGACGAATTCGACGTCGGCTGAGCCGATTTCACAGACCCGTCTGGGCGCCCTTGTCCCCGCGTCGCGCACCGCGCCGCTGGATCAGGAAGATCACCGTGCCCAGCACGCCGACCGCCAGCCCCATCAGGCAGATCGGCCGGGCCGACTCCCAGCGCTCCCCACTCAGCCACACCACGACGGTGGCGATCGCCCACAGGGCGCTGCCGAGGGCGAGCACGGGGCGCGGGTCGGTCAGACTCGGCGGGATCTGCGGGACGGCGCGGTTCACCCCGCCAGCCTAGCCGCGGGAACGCGCGTCGCCTCCGAACCCGTCCCGTATCGTTGCGCACTGTGACGACGCCATCGGATGTTCGAGCGCTGGCCGGTGAACTCTCCTTGGCGGTGGTTCGACTGACCCGCCACCTGCGCGGACGCCGCGCGGACGCGCAGATCTCGCTGACCCAGCTCTCCGCCCTGGCCACCTTGAACCGCGAAGGCGCGATGACTCCGGGCGCGCTGGCCGCCAAGGAGCGCGTGCAGCCGCCGTCGATGACCCGCGTCATCGCCTCGCTCACGGATATGGCGCTGGTGGAACGCAATCCGCATCCGACCGACGGCAGGCAGATCATCGTCTCGCTGTCCCCGGCGGGCCGCGCGCTGATCGCCGACGAGGCGAGCGCGCGCGAGGCGTGGATGACCGAACAGCTCTCGTCGCTGAGCGAGGATCAACTGGTCGTGCTGACCCGCGCGGTGGCGATCATGAAACAGATCGTCGCCGAGTCGGAGTAGCCGCTCAGCGTTCCCCGAAGGCGCGGTCGCTGTCGACGATGTCCTTGCCCAGCGGGAACAGCGACAGCGGGATGAACTTCAGGTTGGCCCAGCCGAACGGGATGCCGATGATCGAGATGAACAGCGGGATGCTCGTCAGCAGGTGACCGATGGCCAGCCACCAGCCCGCGACGATGAACCACACGATGTTGCCGAGCATCGAGCCGGTGCCCGCGCCCGGCTTGTCGACCGCGGTGCGTCCGAACGGCCACAGCACGTAGCCCGCGATGCGGAACGAGGCGATGCCGAACGGGATGGGCACGACCAGGAAGAACAGCAGGAAGCAGATGATTCCGGCGACCACGTAGCCCACCGCCATCCAGAACCCGGCGAAGATCAGCCACAGGATATTGAGAACCAACTGGATCGGCTTCATGCTCTCCAGACTACGGACATTTCGGTCGGTACGGCGGGCGCGGCGGACTCAGAAGAACCAGCCCAGTTCGGCCTCGCGCGGATGGGCGAACGCCTCGGTCAGCGCCCGCGTCGCCGCCGGATCGGCGCGCAGACGGCCCGCGGCGGCGAACGGTTCGGCCGGGTAGGCGCCCAGGTACAGGCTGCCCAGCACATCGATGCCGAGGGTGACCTCGGCGGCGCGGGTACTCGGCGCGCACTCGGCCACGCCGTCGCGGACCCGCAGCGCGAACACGCCGCCCGCCTCGCGGAACGGGTCGGTCACCTCAAGCACCAAGTCCAGGTCGCGGCTGTAGGTCCGCGCGGTCAACGCGGCGGGGACGTCCATGATCCGCAGCCACAGACTGTCGCCCCGGTCGCGGGTGCGCACCAGACGGGAGTCGGTCAGCAGGTGCGGCAACGCGTCGTGATCGGACAGTTCGGTCCTGATCTCGGTGACGATGTCGAAGCCGAGCAGCGTGCGCCACAGCGCCGCGTGCGCCTCGGCGGTGACCGCGCGGAATTCGGTGACCCGCAGGTCGTTGTGCCGGTCCTGGGAGTGGAATCGGTAGAGCGCGTAGCCGTCGGTGTGCAGCAGCGCCATCTGCGCGCTGCCCCCGCCGCGCCAGCGTTCCTCGTCGCGGAACAGTTGCGCCCACCCCGTCTCGGGGCGGGCCTGCGCGCCGGGCGTCAGCAGCCGCCAGCGCTCGTAGACCTCGGCGATCTCCGCGCGGTGCTCGGCGGGCGCGACCACCACGACACCGCCGGGATCGGGTGCCTGCGGCAGGAATTCGGCGAAGCGCCGATCGACGGTGACGGCATTGTGGCGGATCGTCGGCCCGTAGCCGAAACGGCCGTAGATGGTGGCCCGACTGGCGGTGAAGATCGTCAGCGGCAAACCCTGGTCCTCGATGCGCCGATGCTGTTCGGCGTACATCGCGCGCAGGATGCCGCGCCTGCGGTGCGTGGGGGCGACGCCGACCCCGGAGATGCCGCAGACCGTCGCGGTGCGCCCGCCCGGGACGGTGAGTTCCATCGTCATCGAGTTGGTGTGGCCGACGACGCGGTCGCCGTCCAGGGCGACCAGCGCGCCGCCCTTCGGGAAGACCGGCGCGGGCGCGGCCGGGTCCGGCGGTTCGTACCCGAACGCGAACGAGGTGGCCAGCAGCAGCCCGATCCCCGCCGCGTCCTGGTCGGCGGCCGTGCGGAGGGTGATTCCGGGTGGCAGGGTCATGGCTCGACCTTCGCATGCCGCACCGGGCCGACGCAGCCGATTTTACCGCGCGCCGGGACCTGCCGCAGCCGCCTCCGCCGCCGCTGGGCAGGATGGTGCGGTGGCCGACGTGATCGATATCGAGGACCCCGCCGATCCGCGGGTGGACGATTTCCGCGACCTGTCCGACGCGGACCGCAGGCCCGATCTGCCCGGTCGCAAAGGGTCGGTCATCGCGGAGGGCGTGGTCGTCGTGCAGCGCATGCTCGATTCCCGGTTCCGGCCCGCCGCGCTGCTCGGCGTCGCGAAACGCCACGAGCAGTTGGCCGCGGACCTGGCCGGGCGCGACGTGCCCTACTACCGCGCCACCGCCGAGGTGATGGCCGAGATCGTCGGGTTCCACCTCAACCGCGGCGTGCTCGCCGTCGCCCCTCGGCCCGCCGAACTCGACGCCGCCGACCTGCTCGCCACCGCCCGGACGGTCGCGGTGCTCGAAGGCGTCAACGACCACGAGAACCTGGGGTCGATGTTCCGCAACGCCGCCGGATTCGGCGTCGACGCGATCCTGTTCGGGGACCGCTGCGCCGACCCGCTGTACCGGCGGGCGGTGCGCGTCTCGATGGGCCACGTGCTGCGGGTGCCCTTCGCGCGTCTGCCGCACTGGCCCGGCGGGCTGGATATGCTGCGCGACAGTGGTTTCCAAGTCGTCGCCCTGACCCCGAACCCCGCGGCCCCGACCTTGGCGGCGGCGCTGACCGGCGACCGGGTCGCGCTGCTGCTCGGGGCCGAAGGCCCGGGGCTGACCGAACAGACCATGGCCGCCGCCGACGTCAGGGCACGCATACCGATGGCCGCGGGCACCGACTCGCTGAACGTGGCGACGGCGGCGGCCATGGCCTTCTACGAACGGGTGAGGACATCGTGAGAGAGCTGCGATCGTGACCGGCGACCGGGCCTACCGCCCGTCCGGGGGATATCCCGACCACCGCGCGCCGACCCCGTGGGCGGCGGGTCTGACCGTGCTGGTCGTGGTGGCCGCGCTCACCTGCGTCGGGGTCTACGCCTTCGGGGTCGCCATGGCGCGCGGACATCCGCTGCTCGCGATCCTGATCAACGGCATCGCCGCGATCTGCCTGACGCCCAGCGTGTTCAGCGGCAGCAAGAAGCCGGTGACCCGCTGGGTGGTCGGCGGCGCGGTGACGGGTGTGCTGCTGGCCTGGATCGGTCTGGTGGTCACCGGGCTCGCGGCGGTGCTGTAACCCGGTCAGCCGACCCGGTCGTGATTGCGCCGCCACCAGCCGAACAGGCCGCGGCGATGACGCAGCGCGTCGGTGGGATCGTCGCTGTCCAGCGCCATCAACTCGGCGTGGTCGGGCGCTCGGCCTTTGGGGAACAGGGTGAACCCGCAGACCGCGATGTCGCCGGGGACCAGCGCGTCCTCGCCGGGCCGGTTCCGGTACCGGAAGCCCAGCCACTGGTCGGTGGCCGCGTCCGCGAAGTCGGGCGGGTCGAACGGCAGGGTGAGCGGGTCGGAGAATTGTCCGGCCTGCCACAGCACCGGATGGTCACCGGCCCAGTACGGCCGCTCCCACACCGCGGGCAGACCCTTGTCCTCCAGGATGTTGACCCGGGTGGAACTGAACCCGCGCCGGAATTCCCCGCGCTCCCAGTGCGCGAACGCGCCCCAACCGTAGGCGGTGTCGAAGGAGAGCAGGTAGGTGTGCTCGGAGGCCAACGGCCGGATCAGCATCTCCGGCAGCGCGGTCGGGCGAATCTGCGCGGCGATCGTCGAGCACACGATGGTGACGCCCGGATAGCAGCCGATGTAGACCTCGTCGACGTCCGGTCCCGCGCACCCGCCGAGGGTGCCGACCATGATCGGAACCACGTCGCGATCGGCGTAGAGCTGTCTGGCCAGGGCATAGGCCGCGTCCGGGTCCGGGTCGTGCTCGGCGCGCAGCACCGCGAGTGGATCGGCGGCGTCGACGTACCAGAGCGATGAGGCTTTGGACAGCATTTTCGGCACCTCCCGATTGCGCGCAACATTTCCGCGAACTTCGAGCGAACTCCGGGTGGTGGCGAACGTCCCCCGCGTGAGAACAGCCCGATGCCGACGTTTTCCGCCGGCGACACCCGGAAAAATCTACACTCCCGGGCCTGCGACAGGCCGGAACTGTCCTATTCGTATCGAGGTCGAAAGGAAATCGATGCCGGGTCCGTAAGTACTCGGCGGACAATCGGCAAATCTCGGTTACCTTCGGGAAAACTCTCCGGCCTCACCTGTTCGGTGCGATCCGAGAATTTTCACCCGGCCGCTCCGGACGAAGAAGGCGCTAGCCGGCGCGGTGCCCCGGCCGTTCGCGGTAGATACGCCGGACAGACGAAAGCGCCGCGATCCGAAGGGGATCGCGGCGCTCTCACGGTGACTCAGTGCCCGGAGCTGCGCACCCCGAGCAGTACGTCCTCCCAGGACGGCATCGGGGCCTTGCCCCGCTTGGTCCGTGCGGTCTTGGCGGGCGCGGCTTTCGCGTTACCCGGCTTGACGGGTTCCTCGGGCTGCGGCGTCGCCGAGGCGGCCGCGGCCGGGGTGCTCGGCGCCGTGGGCGGCGTCGGAGCCGTGCTCGCCGCGGGGGCGGCGGGCGCACTCGGCGGCGGTGTCGTCGCGGCGGGCGCGCTGGGTGTGGCAGGCGCGGGAACCGGTGCGGGGACGGAGGCGGGCGCGGGGGCCGGGGCCGACGGCGCGTTGCCGCCACCGGTCGACGGGATCGCCGCGGGCGCGCCGCCCGCCGCCACCGCGCGCTGACCGTAGAACTCCTCGCGTGGCTGCTGCTGCGGAGTGCGTGCGGCCGGACGGGCCTGCGGCACGGGCGTTGTCTCCCGCGGCGGGCGCGGCGCCTCCACGGCCTGCTCCACCGGAGCGGCGGCCTCGAGTTCGGCCTGCGGGGGCAGGATCGAGGCCAGACCGCGCAGCGCGCGACCGAAATCCGGATCGATCAGATCCGAGGCCGGATCATCGAGCGGGGACACCGAACCGCCGTGCGCGTCCGGCTGATAACGCCAGTGCGCCGCGATTTCGGAACGGCCGTTCTGCCACTGCAACTGCGCGACCCAGAAGCCTTTTTCGTCCTTCCAGGCATCCCATTCCGCGTTTTCCAGTGTGTGCCCGCGCTCGGTGAACGCCGCGGTGACGATATCGATCAATGTTTCCACGGCCGGACCGTCGGCACGCACCGGATGCGCCTTCTGCGCCAATTCCGCGGCGCGCGCGCGTTCCAACAGGACCGGATACGCGAAACGTTCGACACGGCTGGACGGCATACCGGATTCTTCGGTGACCTGCTCCACGGAGGCGCCGGCGCGGATACGGGCCTGGATATCGCGAGGACGCATGGTTGCTTCCATTTCGATCTCGATCTGGCCGAATCGTGCTAGGTCTCCGCGGGCCGCGGCGCGCAGTTTGTCGTCGGCGGGCAGTCGGAACTTGGTGCCGGACTCGGTGTCGATGCACACGATGTGCGTGGAGTCGGGCGTCACCCCGATCACTCGAAGTTCACGCACCGTTACCTCCTTATCGCGTCGGCTCGCGACACCGCCCACTGTGTCGAAACAGTAGTGCACAGTTCATGATCTCGAGGCAAGACACGCGGGCCGAAAATCGGCGGACAGACCACCGCACCCGCTAATCTGCTCTGTTCGTATCGGTTTGCCGCGCCTGCGCGCGACCCGCCCGAGTTCGCGTCCGGCGGTGCGTCGTTCATCATCGCGGAGGTTCTCCGAACCTGCGACCGGACCGCGGCCCGCACCGGGAATTCGAGTGAATTCCGCGGCGCCGACCAGCGGTCCGGTGGTTGCCCATGGGTTGCGACCCGAAATTCGGCTCAGGCCAGCTTTTCCACGACCCAGTCGATACTGCGGGTCAACTGGCTGACGTCCTCCGGGTCGATGGCCGGGAACATGCCGACGCGCAACTGGTTGCGCCCCAACTTGCGGTAGGGCTCGGTGTCGACGATCCCGTTGGCGCGCAGCGCCTTCGCCACCGCGGCGGCGTCGACGGTGTCGGCGAAGTCGATGGTGCCGACCACCTGCGAGCGGTGCGCCGGATCGGTGACGTAGGGCGTGGCGTACTCGCTCGACTCGGCCCAGGCGTACAGCCGCGAGGACGAGTCCAGCGTGCGCTTGACCGCCCAGTCCAGGCCGCCGTTGCCGTTGAGCCAGTCGATCTGGTCGGCGAACAGCAGCAGGGTGGCCAGCGCCGGGGTGTTGTAGGTCTGGTCCTTGGTGCTGTTGTCGATGGCGATCGGCAGCGACAGGAACTCCGGGGTCCAGCGGCCCGAGGACTTGATCTCCTCGACGCGGGCCAGCGCGGCCGGGCTCATCAGCGCGACCCACAGTCCGCCGTCGGCGGCGAAGCACTTCTGCGGCGCGAAGTAGTAGACGTCGGCGTCGGTGATGTTCACCGGCAGGCCGCCCGCGCCGGAGGTGGCGTCGATGGCGATCAGCGCGTTCTCCGAGCCCGCGGGGCGGGTCACGGGGATGGAGACGCCGGTCGAGGTCTCGTTGTGGGCCCAGCCGATCAGGTCGGCGGCGGGGTCGGCGACCGGTTCGGGGGCGCTGCCCGGGTCCGCGGAGACGACGATCGGGTCGCCGATGAACGGATTGCCCTTGGCCACCGCGGCGAATTTGCTGGAGAACTCGCCGTTGGTCAGGTGCAGCGAACGCTCCCGGATCAGGCCGAACGCCGCGGCGTCCCAGAACGCGGTGGTGCCGCCGTTGCCGAGCACGACCTCGTATCCGTCGGGCAGGCCGAACAGCTGCCGCAGGCCGCCGCGCACCCGCGCGACCACGTCCTTGACCGGCTTCTGCCGGTGGGAGGTGCCGAACACCGATGCGCCGACGTCGACCAGGGACTGCAACTGTTCGGGACGCACCTTGGAGGGGCCGCATCCGAACCTGCCGTCGGCGGGCTTGAGATCGTCGGGGATCGTCGGGAACGCAGAGGTCATGGCCACAAGGGTAAGGCGTGTCCGCGCTGTGGCCATGAGCGGGTGCGGGCGATTTGCTGGAGGGTAGCTCGAACCGATCGGTCGGTCGCGTCGCGCGGTGCCGTCCGGTTTTCGGCCGGACAGCGGCTTCGGCGCGTCGGTTTGCGGCGCGGCGGCGGTTTGCCCACGGTACGCCCCGGTGTTCGCGAAGGCTCGACGGATCGACGCGCCGGACGCGACGCGCCCGGGGTGGTGTGTTTGTTCTCACATCGGAAAACGCGTCGGCGCGCCCGGCGGCTGTCGTAATGCCGGCGCGTCAGCGACCCGATCCCGGCCCTCGCGCGCCGTCCCCGCGGCGGACCGGCGGGTACGGACGACGCGGCGTCCTCCGCAATCCCGGGTCGACCGACCCAGACGGGGTCTACCGTTGCGCCATGGACCAGCTCACGGTGGCGGTGGAGGGGCGGAGTTGAGTACCGCGGCGACGGGATGGCGGGCGCGGACGCGCGGATTCGGCACACGGGCCGCGACGCTGACCGCCGCCGCGCGGCGCGAGCTACTCCTGCGCGGCGCGGAGGCGACGGCGACCGTCCTGGCCGTGCGTCCCGGACACCGCGGCTCCCACTTCACCGTGCGGGTGCACCTCGACGGCGAGCGCCCCTACGAGACCAGGTTCGAACAGCAGGTGTGCGCAGCCGATCTGGAATGGATGGGCGCGGGGGACACCGTCGCCTGCCGGGTCGATCCCGGCGACCGCGCCCGAGTCGTGCTCTATCTGCCCGACAGCGCCGCCGTCGCGCGCCCGGAGGCCGAGACCGCCCGCATCCTCGCCGACGGTCGCCGCGCCGAGGCCACGGTGCTGGCCGCGACCCCGGTCGCCGCCGGTTACTCGGCGCGCGCCGACCCGGTGCTGCGCCTGGACCTGGAATTGCGGGCCTGGGACGAGCCGACAGCGTGGCGGGTGCGGGTCGTGCAGGCGGTGCCGCTGGTCGCGATCGGACGCATCGACCTGGGGGCACGGGTCGAGACGGCCTTCTTCGCCATCGATCGCGGGGAATCGGTCGCCGTCGACTGGGCGGCCACCCTCGGCGAGGACTGAGACGGGACGAGCCGGGCGCCGACGGAGTTCCGTCGCCCGCCCGGCTCGCCGCCGAGAATTCGCCTCAGGAGTGCGCGACGCTCGCCCAGCCTTGGACCTCCTCGGGCCGACGCGGCCCCGGACCGGTGTAGATCGCGGCGGGACGCACCAGTTTGCCGAGCCGCTTCTGCTCGAGGATGTGCGCGCACCAGCCGGCGGTCCGGCCGCAGGTGAACATCGCGGGCATCATGTGCGCGGGCACCTCGGCGAAATCGAGGATCACCGCCGCCCAGAACTCGACGTTGGTCTCGATGGCGCGATCCGGGCGACGTTCGCGCAACTCGGTGAGCGCGGCCTGCTCGAGCGCCGCGGCGACCTCGTAGCGCGGAGCGTCCAGGCGCTTGGCCGTGGCGCGCAGCACGCGGGCGCGCGGGTCCTCGGCCCGGTACACCCGGTGGCCGAAGCCCATCAACTTCTCCTTGCGGTCGAGCAGGCCCTTGACCAGCGCGCGGGCGTCACCGGTGCGCTCGACCTCCTCGATCATCGGCAGCACGCGCGCGGGCGCGCCGCCGTGCAGCGGACCCGACATCGCGCCGATCGCGCCGGACAGCGACGCCGCGACATCGGCGCCCGTCGAGGCGATGACGCGCGCGGTGAAAGTGGAGGCGTTCATGCCGTGCTCGGCCGCGGAGACCCAGTAGGCGTCGATGGCCTCGGTGTGGCGCGGGTCCGGATCGCCCTTCCATCTGGTCATGAATCGCTCGGTGACCGTCGAGCACTCGTCGATCTTCTTCTGCGGCACCGCGGGCTGGTAGATGCCGCGCGCGGACTGCGCCACATACGACAGCGCCATGACCGAAGCGCGGGCCAGATTCTCCCGGGCGGTCTCGTCGTCGATGTCGAGCAGCGGCTGATAACCCCAGATCGGCGCGAGCATCGCCAGGCCGGCCTGCACGTCGACGCGGACGTCGCCGGTGTGCACGGGTAACGGGAACGGCTCGGCGGGCGGCAGACCGCGGCCGAATTCACCGTCGACCAGCAGCGCCCACACGTCGCCGAAAGTCACCTGGCCGGTGACCAGATCCTCGATGTCGACGCCGCGGTAGCGCAGCGCGCCGCCGTCCTTGTCGGGTTCCGCGATGTCGGTGGTGAAAGCCACCACGCCCTCGAGGCCGCTGACGAAATCGCTGGGTACGACGGCACGACCGTCGGAAACCGCGGGGCTGGTAGTCATGGTGTGACTCTCCTTGCACTTCGGGGCGCATGCGCTTCGCCGCGGGTGCCGCCGAGCACATGCCGATCACCAGAACCTTAGCCCCCTGCTACTGCGGAGTAACGTCTGGGCCATGCGTGACCTGGACAATTCCTCGCACGACAGCTATTCACCTCCCGGCACCCCGGGCGGTGGGAATGCTGCCGATTTCCCCGTCGCGACCGACCTCGCCGGCATGCGCGTCGACTACGGCGTCCTGCACCGCGGCAGCGGCGAGGACACCGACCTGGACGAAACGTGGCTGGCAGCGGGCTGGGAACCGTTGCTGCGGCACTGGATCGAGCAGGCCACGGCGGTCGGCGTCGCCGAACCCAACGCCATGGTGCTGGCCACCGTGTCCACGGCGGGCGACACGCCGCGCCCGGTCGCGCGGACGGTGCTGTGTAAAGGGCTCTCGCCGGAAGGTGTGACTTTTTACACGAACTACGACTCGGCCAAGGGGACGCAACTGGCGGCGGTCCCGTTCGCGGCGGCCACCTTCCTGTGGGCGGCGCTCGGCCGCCAGGTGCACGTCCGCGGTCCGGTCGAGCGGGTGAACGGCGAGACCACGGCCGTCTACTGGCGTTCGCGGCCCCGCGAATCCCAACTCGGCGCGTGGGCCTCACACCAGTCCGCACCGATCGGTTCCCGCGCCGACATGGACGAACTGCTGGTCGCGACCACCGAACGCTTCGCCGACGTCGAGGACATCCCGGTGCCGCCGCACTGGGGCGGCTACCTGCTGCGTCCCGACGAGGTCGAGTTCTGGCAGGGCCGCCGCGGCAGGCTGCACAACCGGATCAGGGTCCGCGTCACCGCCGAAGGACAGTCGGTCGACCGATTGCAACCCTGAGTCGACCGGTCCGGCTCGCGACGAGATGAACGCTGTCGCCGCCGTCGTCGGATCACTACGCTCCCGCCGGTGGAACTGCTCGCCGACACCGCCCCCCTGCGCTACCCGGCCTACCGGCGGTTGTGGACCAGCAACATCGTCACCGTCGTCGGCGCGCAACTGTCCGTCGTCGCCGTCCCGCAACAGCTGTTCCAACTGACCGGCAGTTCCGGCTACGTCGGGTTGGCCGGTGTGTTCGGCCTCGTCCCGCTGATCGCGTTCGGCCTGTGGGGCGGCGCGCTCGCCGACGTCATGGACCGGCGGCGGTTGCTGATGATCACCACCTGCGGCACCGGGCTCACCGCGCTGGCGTTCTGGGCCCAAGCCGCGAGCGGACTCGGCAACGTCTGGGTGGTGCTCACGCTGTTCGCCGTGCAGCAGGCGTTCTTCGCCGTGAACCAACCCACGCGCGGCGCCGCCGTCCCGCGACTGCTGCCGCCCGAACACCTGCCCGCGGCCAACGCCCTCAACATGACCGTGCAGCAGGCGGGTGCCATCGCCGGGCCGGTCCTCGCGGGCGTGCTGATCCCGGTCATCGGACTGCCCACCCTGTACTTGATCGACGCGCTCGCGCTGCTGGCCACCGTCTGGGCGGTGTGGAAGCTGCCGCCCATCCCGCCCGTCGGCGTCGAACGCACCGCCGGGGTGCGCGCCGTATGGGACGGCTTCGCCTACCTGGCCGGTCAACCGATCCTGCTGTGCTCGTTCCTGGTCGACGTGATCGCGATGGTCTTCGGCATGCCGCGCGCGCTGTACCCGCAGATCGCGCACGAGACCTTCGGCGACCCCGCGGGCGGCGGCGTCATCCTCGGCCTGCTGTTCGCCTCGATCTCCGCGGGCGCGGTCCTGGGCGGCATCTTCTCCGGCTGGATCTCCCAGGTCCGCCGCCAAGGTTTCGCCGTGATCGTGTGCATCGCGCTGTGGGGCGTGGCGATGGTCGGCTTCGGCGTCGCTGTCGGCTTGGCCGGACACGGCCTCGGACTCGGCGTCGGCCTCGCGTTGGCCCTGGCGTGCTCGGCCTTCGGCGGCGCGGTCGACATGTTCTCCGGCGCGTTGCGCGTGGCGATGTTGCAGACCGTGGCGACCGACGAGATGCTCGGCAGACTGCAAGGGGTGTTCATCGTCGTCGTCGCGGGCGGTCCGCGCCTCGGTGATGTTGCCCACGGTTTCGCGGCGGTCGCCGTGGGTACCGCCGTGGCGAGCGCGGGCGGCGGCGTTCTCGTCGTCCTCGGCGTCGTTCTCGCCGCGCTGGCCTTCCCCGCCTTCGTTCGCTACTCGGTGGCCCGGTCAACGCCTCGCGCGCACCCCGTCACCGACGAGTCGGCCGACTGAAACCGCCGCGACCACACCGCGACACCGCGCCGGCAACACTTCGACAAACCCCGCCGTACTCACGTGACGAAAGTACGTTTGTGAGGTCACACCCGGGGCACCCTCGTGCTCGGGCCGCGTGGACAGCGACTAGCGTCTAGGTAATCGCACCGCCGTGCCGACCGCACTTCGATGCCGACGGTCCTAGCCTGAGAGGGATCCTTCCGTGCCCGAGAACGACCAAGTCAACGACGCCAAGCCGGTACTGAGCTTCCCCGGTGGCGAATACGCCATGACGATCACCGAGGCCTCCGAAGGCAACTCGGGAATCGACCTCGGCAAAATGCTGGCCAGCACCGGGTACGTCACCTACGACCCCGGTTTCATGAACACCGCGCCCACCAAATCCGCGATCACCTACATCGACGGCGAAGAGGGCATCCTGCGGTACCGGGGCTACCCGATCGACCAGCTCGCGGGCTCCTCGACCTTCATCGAGGTCAGCTACCTGCTCATCTACGGCGAACTGCCCACCCAGGCCCAGCTCGACGACTTCACCGACCGCATCCGCAGGCACACCCTGCTCCACGAAGACCTCAAACGGTTCTTCGACGGGTTCCCGCGCAACGCGCACCCCATGCCGGTGCTGTCCTCCGCGGTCAACGCGCTCTCCGCCTACTACCAGGATTCGCTGGACCCGCGCGACCCCGAACAGGTCGAACTGTCCACCATCCGACTGCTCGCGAAACTGCCCACCATCGCGGCGTACTCGTACAAGAAATCGGTCGGACAGCCGTTCCTCTACCCGGACAACTCGCTCACCCTGGTCGAGAACTTCCTGCGCATGACCTTCGGCTTCCCCGCCGAGCCCTATGAGGTCGACCCCGAGGTCGCCGCCGCGCTGGACATGCTGCTGATCCTGCACGCCGACCACGAGCAGAACTGCTCCACCTCCACCGTGCGCCTGGTCGGGTCCTCCGACGCCAACCTGTTCACCTCGGTGTCCGGCGGCATCAACGCGCTGTGGGGCCCCCTGCACGGCGGCGCCAACCAAGCCGTGCTGGAGATGCTCGACGACATCAAAGCCTCCGGCAGCGACGTCAAGGAATTCATCCGCAAGGTCAAGAACAAGGAAGACGGCGTGAAGCTCATGGGCTTCGGGCACCGCGTCTACCGCAACTACGACCCGCGCGCCGCCATCGCCAAGAAGCACGCCGACGCCATCCTCAACAAACTCGGCGGCGACGACGAACTGTTCGACATCGCCCAAGCCCTGGAAGAAGCCGCGCTCACCGACGACTACTTCGTCTCGCGCAGGCTCTACCCGAACGTCGACTTCTACACCGGCGTCATCTACAAGGCCATGGGCTTCCCCACCCGCATGTTCACCGTCCTGTTCGCGATGGGCCGGCTCCCCGGCTGGATCGCGCACTGGCGCGAAATGCACAGCGAACCGCTCAAGATCGGTCGCCCCCGCCAGATCTACACCGGCTACGGCGCCCGCGACTACCACAACATCGACAACCGCTGACGCGGACCACCGTCCGCACCACAACGTCACCGAAAGAAGGAGATAGCCGAATGACCAAGCCGGAAATCGAATTCCAGGCCGGACCCGCGCCCACCGATCTCGTCGTCAAGGACATCATCGAAGGCGAAGGCAAGGAAGCCGTCCCCGGCGGCACCGTCGAGGTGCACTACGTCGGCGTCGAATTCGAGACCGGCGAGGAATTCGACTCCTCCTGGAGCCGCGGCGAATCCATCAGCTTCCCCCTGCGCGGCCTCATCCAAGGCTGGCAGGACGGCATCCCGGGCATGAAAGTCGGCGGCCGCCGCCAACTCACCATCCCCCCGGAACTCGCCTACGGCGCCGCGGGCGGCGGACACCCGCTCTCCGGCAAGACCCTGGTCTTCGTGATCGATCTGATCAACGCGGCCTGAATTCTTCTGCGCGAAGGGCGATCCGGGACACCGGGTCGCCCTTTTCGCGTCTACCCGAAGGTGGCGTCACCACTCTGTGGAGGACCGCACCACTCCGCGCACCAGCAAACCCCACGAGTGACATCCCCACCCCACGCCCCCCTCGGGGCGAGGTGACCACCCCCGCGCCCAGTCACGGTAAGCCCGTAAAGCAACATCACCGCCTTGCGTCCCCACTCGGGGAGCGAACCCGATGACCGACGTTCGGGGCCGTCTCGTCGCCCGCAAGCGAAGCGCCTGACAACAGACGTGACCACTCGGTACACCCCCGAGCAACATCACCGCCTCACGCCCCCACTCGGGAGCGAGCCTGACGAGCGACGTTCGCGGCCGTCTCGTCGGCCGGTGGGCGAAGCGCATGCGCCGCAGGCGCGAGTCTCGCCCGCCGGCCGACGAGACACAAGGGGCCGCGAACACGCCGCGCCGAAGGCGCGGCCAATCAAACACCGGGTACACCGCCCTGAGACCCGTAAGCCGGCAACTCCCAGCCCCCTCAGTTCCGCACGATTTCCACCGGGTCCGTGAGAGCCATAGCGATGCTCGAGCTTTGGGTGCTGGAGCGGAGTGGGAGGGACTCGAGGGCTTTGCCGGTTTGGGTGTTGAGGTTTTTCACTATGGTCTGCAGTTGGGTTACGCCGCCGGTGAGTTGGGTGATGGCATCGACGAGTTGGGTGCCGCCGGTGTCGGCGAGGGCGGGGAGTCCTTCGGCGAGTTTCGCGCCTTCTTCCAGTTGGGCGCTCGCGCCTTGTAGGCGGGTGACGACGGTGCGCAGGAGGGTGCCGAGGTCGGTGTCGGGGTCGACGGCCGCGCCGACGAGTTGGTCGAGGCCGTCGAGTTGGGTGCCCGCTTGCGCGGAGACGGTGCGCAAGCCTTCGAGTTTGGTGATGATGTCGGCGAGGGCGGGGTTGTCGGCGAAGGGGAGTGCGCGCAGCAGGGGGAGGACTTGGTCGAGGCCGGCGCCGACGGTGCTCGCGGTGCGCTGCACTTGGGCGATGGTGAGGCCGGTGGTGTCGAGGGCGTCGGCGAGTTGATTCGCTTGGGCGGCGGCGCCGTCGACGGTTTCGTTGAGGACGGCGATGGCGGAGGTCAGTTGGGCGGAGCCTTCCTTGGCGAAGGCGAGGAAGTCCAGGAGTTGTTGTGCGCCGCCGCTGAACTGGTCGGCTCCGGCGGCGGCCGCGTCGACGCCGGCACCGAGCAGTTGGGCGGTGAACTGCACGCTGGACAGTTGGGTGCGGGCATGGGCGGTGGCGGCGAGGGCGGCGTCCACGCCCGCCGCGCCGATGCGGTGGGTGACCTGGTCCGCGGCGTCGTTCACCAGGGTCTCGTCGGCGTTCTCGTGTGCGGTGACGGTGACTTTCGCGCGCTGCGGGGTGGGTCCCGCCAGGGTGGTCATCAAGGTGGTGAGGTCGGCGGGCAGGGTGATGACGACCGCGTAGTCGGCGGGGTCGACCTCGTCGGGGCCGAGCACGGTCCATTCGTGGCCGCCGCCGTCTTGGCGCAGCGAGTCGGCGATCCGCGCCCCTGTCGGCCCGGTATCGGCGTTGACCAGCGCGATTCCGGTGGGCGACGCGCCCGAGGAGCAGGCGGTGAGTGCCGCGCCTGCGACGAGGGCGGCGGCGGTGCACAGGGCGTATTTCGCGATCACGCACGCACCCTAGAGCGCGGCGATGACGTTTTCGTTGGCGTTTCTCTGAGAGTTCGGTAAGGGCCGCACGGGATTTCGTGCGGCCCTTGCGAAGGCGATCAGGCGACGGGTGCGGCGACCCGGCCGAAATCCAATTTGACGAGTTGGTCGGCGCGGTCGAAATACCGGTCGTCGTGGGTGATCACGATGACGGTTTTGTCGCGGCGTTTCAGGTCGGTGAGGATTTCGCCGTAGAAGACGTCGCGGAATCGGGGTTCCTGATCGGCGGCCCATTCGTCGAACAGATAGATCGGCCGGTCCTCGAGCAGCGCGGTCAGCAACGCGAGGCGTTTGCGCTGGCCTTGGGACAGGGCGATGGTGGACAGTTTTCCGTCGCGCACGGTCACTTTGTGGGCGATCTGCAACTGTTCGAGGTAGTGGCGGACCTCGTCGTCGATGCCGGGGCGGTCGAAGCCGAGGTAGTCCTCGAACAGGTGGAAGTCGGTGAACACGGCCGAGGTGTTCTGCCGGAACCATTCGATGTTCCGGTGATCGATCGGTTCCCCGTTCAGCGATATCGTCCCGGTCCTGGGCACGTAGAGGCCGGTGATCAGTTTGGCGAGCGTCGATTTGCCGCTGCCGTTGCCGCCGACGACGAAGGTGATCTGTCCGGGCTCGAAGACCAGGTCGAGCGGGCCGAGGCGGAATCCCGAGCCGTCTTCGGCTGTTGCCGGCGCACCGAGCGGGACCGGGCGGTCGTCGTGACCGCGATGGTCGATGCGGTTGCGTCCGTTGACATCCGGCGGCGGACCGGCGTGAGCCCCCGGATGCGGGTGCGGGTGTCGACCACCCGGACCACCGGGACCGCCCGGACCGGGCCGTCCGGGTCCACCGGGCGGCGGCGCACCCGGACCGTCGGACCCGGGCACGGGCGGTTCGGCCGCGTAGCTGTAGCCGACGCCGCCGAGCTCCAACCGCGCCGAGGTGACCAGGTCCCGTTCGGTGTAGGGCAGTTGTTCCTCGTTGTGCATGGTTTCCATGGACAGGTTCATGGCGCGGATCTTGGCCAGCGCGACATCGCCGCGGACCAGGTCGGGCAACCGGTGCATGAAGTTCTGCATCGGCATCGCCAGGAACGTGGTGACCAGCACGTAGCCGACCATGACGTCGCGCGGCAGGTCGATGGCGACCGCGACGACGAACAGGATCAGCGCCATCGTGCCGAGCTGGAGCAGTTGGCCCAGGCCCTGGGCCACCGAGAATCGAGAACCCGCGTCGACGTTCTGGTCGCGCAGGGTGCGCGCCGAGCCGAGCAGGTGCCGGTCCATGAAGTCCCGTCGCCTGCCGCGATGCAGTTTGAGTTCCTTGATGCCGAGTGTGACGGCCTGGAAGGAGTTGAGCAGCAGGTCCTCGTTCTCGCGGGCCCGGTGGTAGATGGCCCTGACCCTCTTGAGGAACAGTTCGACGCAGGCGATGCCGACCAGCGTGCCCGCCACGGTGATCGCGAAGATCGGTCCGGACAGGACCGCCAGGAACACGAAGCAGCCGATGATGGTGGTCACGTCGATGACGATCGCCGGGATGGCCGTGACCGCCTGCGACAGCGACCGGACGTCCTCGGTGAGCGTCGCGATCAGCCGGTGGGTGCCGAGCCGTTCGAGGTGTTCCAGCGGCGCGGACACCACGCCCGCGCTCAGATCCTGGCGCAGGCGCAGGATCGCGTCCTGGGCCAACCGGATGAGCAGGATCTGGGAGATCAGGCCGCTCACCAGAACGACGACTCCGGTGAGCGCGAAACGGACCAGCAGGTCCTCGGGCCGCGGCTCCGGTGACACCACCGAGTTGATGAGTGTGACCAGGTAGGTGTTGGCGGCGCCCGCCACCAAACCGGTGGCGATGACGCCCGCGATCCGCACCCAGGAAATCGAGATGAGGAATCTGATGAGTTGCATGGTTACTGTGCTTTCTGGAACTGCCGGGCGGTGCGGATCACCGGCGGATGATGTCGAAGATCATTCCTTCGAGGGTGACCCCCGGCGCGAAGGAGAACGCGACGCCGGTGGAGATCGGGGCCGTGGTGTCGGCCTGCTGGATCATGCGTTCCAGCACGAAGATCAGCGAGACGCTGAGCATGTTGCCGTGTTCGGCGAGCACGTCCCAGCTCAGCGCGGCCCGGTCGTCGGGGATGCCGAGCGAACGCGCGGATTCCTCGATGATGCGGGGGCCGCCCGGGTGGATCGCCCACAGGTCCACGTCGGACTTGCGTAATCCGTTGGCGCGCAACCGTTCGGTGATGACCGGGTCTACGCCGTCGTAGATGTAGGTGGGCAGGTTCTCGGACAGTTCGCAGGTGATGCCGCTGTCGTTCACGCCGAGCACGATGCCGTCCTCGGCGCCGTCGAGCAGATGGCTGAAGCTGTCGCGGATGACCACCCGGCCCGCGGCCAGCGGCTGATGGACCTGGCTCGCGCCGATCACGACCGCGCCGCAGCCGTCGCCGAACAGGCTGTGGGTGATGACGTCGTTGACGTCGTCGTCGAAGACCGCGTTGACCGAACTCAGTTCGATGCAGATCAGCATGGCCTTCTTGTCCGGGTGCGCCCGGACGTAGTCGACGGCGGTGCGCATCCCGTTCATCGCCGCGGCGCAGCCCATGAAGTTGACGACCACGCGGCCGACCGCGGGGGACAGGCCCAGTTGCTTGACCACGGCGACATCGACGCCCGGGGCGATGAACCCGGTGCTGGTGACGAAGACCAGCAGTCCGATGTCGGCGGGGTCGTCCACGCCTGCCAGCGCCCGGCCCGCGACATCGACCGCCAAGGGCGCGGCGTGCTCGAAGAACAGGTTCATCCGTTCCCGGATGGTTCCGGGACGACGGCTGTAGGCGAGGAATTCCGGATCGAGCGGGTCGACCGCGAGGCGGCGGGTCTCGATGCGGGTCTTCTTGTAGATGCGCGAGATCCGGGCGCGCTGGGCCGGATCGGCGAACAGGTCGGCGACCTGCTCGGCGGCGGCGAGCTGGTCGAAGACCCGCGCCGGTGAACCGGTGGCGATGGACTCGATCACCCCGACCGTGGTGGGCGGCGCCGGCGGGAGCATCCGCTCGGCGAGGTCGTGCCCTTGTTCCCCATCCGCCTGGTGGCGGGACTTCCCCGAGCGGCGCACGCCGCTCTCCTCGATCGTCACAGACACGACCTTCTACCTTTCGGAATATATGTGTGGTGATACCCCGCCTCGGTGGGCGCGGAGCTGGAATCGGCTCAGACGGTGCCGATTCCGGTGAAGCCCTGGGCCGTGTAGACGACGCAGGTCTTCAGTGCCGACGGTGAGCAGTGTTCGCGAACGAACCCCCAGTTGCGTTCTTTTGCCTCGTCGGAGCGTGAGAGCAGATATGTCTGGATCTGTTTCGGGAAACGGTCGGTGAAGAAGCTCTTGGCGGGCAGCCATTCGACCCCGAACTTCGCGGCCTCCTCGCGCAACACGTCCTCGGTGGCGATGTTGGCGAAACCGCTGCGCTGATAGGGCAGCACGTGGTGGACCCGGTGCGAGCTGAGCCCCGCCGACAGGAAGCAGTCGACGTAGCGGTTGCCGACCACTTTCAGGTCGTAGGCCTGTTCGAGCTGGTTGATGCCCCAGTCCTCGGTGTCGGAGTGGGTCTCCTCGGTGTCGAGTTCGAAGTCGTGGCTGGCCACCACCAGGAAGGTGCTGATCCACAGGCTGATCACGAATTGCAGCGCCCAGGCCAGGAAGTCACCCGCGGCCACGAACACGATCAACTCGGCGACCAGCAGGAACCGGACCCCGAAGGAGCCGATGAAGTGCGGCAGCGCCCCGCCCCACGACCCGTACATCTCCTTGACGCCGACCTTGCGGGTCAGGCGGCACACGTCGAGCAGGCGGATCGTCATGCCGGTCAGCGTGTGCCCGAACTTGTGCAGGGTGTGGATCGGGATCCGGTAGAGCCGCGGCACCCGCATCATCATCGTGAAGACGTTCTTCTTGATGTCGACTTCGCTCTGGGTGTGCGGGTGGTGCAGCAGCGCGTGCCCGTCCGCGGTCACGAACGCCAACGCCACGTAGTTGAAGTCGAAGGCGTTGGTGTAGATCTTGTTCATGCCCTTCTGGGCGCGGTGGATCGCGTAGTGCCCGAAGCCCGCCAGCGAACTGCGCAGCAGCACCATCGCGATCACGAAGACGGGCAACGGCATCCACGCGGGTACCGACAGCCGCAGCGCCTGCACCGCGAAGTAGGCCACCACCAGCACCGCGACCACGATGTTGAACAGCGTGTCCATGCGCTTGATCCGCGCGGCCAGTTCCGGCTCCTTGAGCCTGGCCTTGACCTTGTGCAGCAGGTCGTCCTTGTTGTCGAAGCGGTACTTCGGGGTGTCGCGCCAACTGTCGAAACCCTCGTTGAACAGGAAGTCCGGCGCGTTGTTCTTCGGGTGGATGTCCTCGGGCAGGGCGTCGCGGTCGAGCGCGTAGCGCTGCAACATGCGCTC
>NZ_BAGG01000012.1 GCF_000308695.1 Nocardia takedensis NBRC 100417
GTTCGCCCTGCACGGCGCGATCTTCCTCACCCTCAAGACCGGCGGTGTCGTGCGCGCCGACGCCCAGCGCATCGCGCGGGTGCTGCTGATCCCCACGGTGGTCGTGGTCGGCGCGTTCGGCCTGTGGACCCAACTCGCCCACGGCGTCGGCTGGACCTGGATCGCGCTCGGCGCGGCCGTCGTCGGTCTGGTCCTCGCGGGCGGCGGCGTCCTGATCCACCGCGACGGCTGGGCCTTCACCGGCACCACCCTGGCGATCGCCTCGGCCACACGCCACCCAGCGCGCGTTGACCGCCTCGA
>NZ_BAGG01000011.1 GCF_000308695.1 Nocardia takedensis NBRC 100417
TCAACGCCAGGGGCGGCATCCTGGATCGGCCGGTGCGGTTGTATCCGGTCGACGCGGGCGCGCCGTTGCCCGCGTTGTCCGCGCGGGTCGAGGCGCTGGTGCGGTCGGGGCGGGTGGACGGGGTCGTCGGCTGGCATCTGTCCGACGCGCGCAAGGTCATCACGCCGCACACCGCGGGTCGGGTGCCGTACGTGTACACCACGTGTTACGAGGGCGGCGAGGACACGGCGGGCGTCTACATGGTGGGGGAGACTCCTAGTCAGCAGTTGTTCCCCGCCTTACGTTGGCTGCGCACGGAATTCGGCGTCCGCCGGTGGTGCGTGGTGGGCAACGACTACGTGTGGCCCCGGGAGACCGCGCGCGCCACAAGGGATTTCATGGCTGGCTCGGATCTGGAGATCATCGGTGAGGCGTTCGTGCCGTTGGGCGGGCGGGATTTCGCGCCGGTGCTGGGACTGATCGCGGACTCGCCCGCGCAAGGGGTGTTGCAACTGCTGGTCGGGGCCGACGCCGCCGCGTTCAACAGCGCGTTCGCCGAGGCGGGCCTGGACGACGACCGCATCCGCCTCGCGATGATGATCGGCGAGGACGTGCTCTACGCGGGCGGACCCGACAGCACCCGCGGACTGTTCACGGCCAGCGGCTATTTCGAGAGCGTGGTGACGCCGGAGGGGATGGATTTCGGCAGCCGCTACACCGCGCGCTACGGCGCGTTCGCGCCCGCGCTGAACAATATCGGCGAATCCTGTTACGAGGGCATGCTGTTGTTCGCGGCGCTGGTGCAGACCGCGGGAAGTCTGGAGCCGCGCGAGATCGAGCGGCGGGCCCGCCGGGTCGGGTACCGGGGGCCGCGCGGGACGGTGCGGGTGCGCGGGGTGCACACGACCCAGCCGGTCTATCTGGCCAACACCGACGCCTTCGAGTTCAGCGTGCTCGCCGAGTTGCGGCCGTGACGGGTTCGGTCGCGTAATCCGAAGTTCACCCGGCGGTTTCGCCCGCGATACATCACCGGACTTTGATCGTCTTCGGACGAAATAGACCCGATCGAAAATATCCGTCGGCGGCCCGTCCACCGTCGACCCCCGGTGAGCCCGAGTCGTGCCGGCGTCCGGGATCCCGAGGGGCCGGACCGTCGCGTCCGGCCGGAAGGAATCGACCCGCCCGTCCCGGTCGGGTCGATTCCGACCGGATCAGGCGGGTGCGGCGAACAGCGCGCCCAATGCCCGCAGGTGATCGCCCGCCCCGCCGAGCGCGAACTCGTTGTGCTTGGCCGCGGTGAAGTAGTTGTGCACGATGTGGTCGCGGTCGATGCCGACGCCGCCGTGCACGTGGACCACGGTGTGCGCCACGCGATGTCCGGCCTCGGCCGCCCAGAACTTGGCGGTGTGCACCGCCGCCGCGACCTCCTCGGCGGGCAGGTCCTCGGACAGCCGCCAGGCCGCCTGGGTCACCGCCAGCCGCAGGCCCTGCACGTCGATGTAGGCGTCGGCCAGGCGCTGGGCCACGGCCTGGAACGCGCCGATGGCCTTGCCGAACTGCTCGCGTTCGCGGGCGTAGTCGGCGACCAGATCCAGCGACTTCTCCAAGGTGCCCAACTGCTGGGCGGACAGACCCAGCCAGGCGCGCACGAGCAGCCAGTCCAGCAGGCGCGCGCCCCCGTCCAGGTCGCCCACCAATTCCGCGGGCGCGTCGGTGAATTCGATCTCGTACTCGTCACCGAGGTCAACGACCTGCTGTTCGGTGATCCGCACGCCCGCGGCCGAGGGGTCGACCAGGAAGACCGCGGCCCGGCCGGAGACGGTGGCGGGCACCAGGATGCGGGCGGCCCGCGTCGCGTAGGGGACGGTGGTCTTGGCGCCGGTGAGCCGCCACCCGTCGGACTCCTCGCGGGCGACGGTGGCGGGCGCGGTGGGCTCCCAGTTGCGTTCCTCGGTCAGCGCCGCGCTGAGCACGATCTCGCCCGTGCCCGCGCTGCGGGCCAGTTCGCGCTGCGCGTCGTCGCCGAAGGCGGCCAGCGCGCCCGCGCCGAGCACGATCGACCACAGGTAGGGGACCGCGGCGACCGAGCGGCCCAATTCGCGCAGGACCGAGGTCTGCTCGAGGATGCCGAAGCCGCCGCCGTCGACCCGCTCGGGCAGCGCGGCGGCCAGGACGCCGGTCTCGGCCAGGGCGCTCCACAGCGCCTCGTCGTAGCGGCCCGCTCGGTCCAGTTCGCGCAGTCGGTCGGCGGTGACGAGTTTGCCGGTGACCTCGGCGGTGAGGCGGCCCAGATCGTTCTGGGCCTCGGTGAGGGTGAAATCCATGGTGGTGAACCAGCTTCCGATTCTCAGCGGGCCGCGGCGGGCTGACGCAGCGCGGTCATGGCGATGATGTCGCGCTGCACTTCGTTGGTGCCGCCGCCGAAGGTCAGGATCAGCGCGGCGCGGTGCATGCGCTCGAGGCGGCCGCGCAGTTGCGCGCCGGGGGAGTCCTGGCGCAGGTACGCCTGCGGCCCGAGGACCTCCATGAGCAGCCGGTAGGCCTCGGTGGCCAGTTCGGTGCCGTAGACCTTGCAGGTGGAGGCGTCCCACGGGCGCGGAGCGGCTTCACCGCCCGCGTCGGCGCGGCTGGCGATCTCCCAGTTGAGCAGCTTGAGGTATTCCACCTTGGCGTGCACCTTGGCCAGGTTGAGCTGCACCCATTCGCGGTCGATGACCCGCGAGCCGTCGGCGGCCTTGGTGGTGCGGGCCCAGTCGACGGTCTGGGTGAGCGCCAGGCCCAGCGGTCCGGCGGAGGTGAGCGCGACGCGTTCGTGGTTGAGCTGGTTGGTGATCAGCCCCCAGCCGCCGTTCTCCTGTCCGACCAGTGCGCTGACCGGGACCCGCACGTCTTGGTAGTAGGTGGCGCTGGTGTCCGGGCCCGCCATGGTGTGCACGGGGGTGTAGGAGAAACCCTCGGTGTCGGTCGGCACGATGAGCATGCTGATGCCCTTGTGCTTCTTGGCCGCGGGGTCGGTGCGCACGGCCAGCCAGATGTAGTCGGCGTAGGCGATGAGGCTGGTCCACATCTTCTGGCCGTTGACGACGTAGTCGTCGCCGTCGCGGACCGCGCTGGTGCGCAGGCTCGCCAGGTCGGTGCCCGCGCCCGGTTCGGAGTAGCCGATGGCGAAGTGCAGTTCGCCCGCCGCGATCTTCGGCAGGAAGAACTTCTTCTGCTCGGGGCTGCCGAAGTGCATGATCGTGGGCGCGACGGAGTTGATGGTCAGGAACGGCACCGGCGCGCCGGCGATGGCGGCCTCGTCGGTGAAGATCAGCTGATCCATGGTGGGGCGGTCCTGACCGCCGAACTCCTCGGGCCAGGCCAGGGTGAGCCAGCCGTCGCTGCCCATGTCGCGCACGACCTCGCGGTAGACGTTGCCGTGGCCGTATTCACCGGTCTGGGCGCTGAGCGCGGCCCTGCGCTCCGGGGTGATCAGCCGCGCGAAATAGTCGCGCAGCTCCGCGCGGAGCTCCTCCTGCTGCGGTGTATACGCGATGCGCATGACAAAACCTCGAGCCTTCGTTGGAAGCGGTTGATCCGATGATTGCATATCGACTGAAACATGTTCCAGTATTGACCTCCAATCCGCCCGGTTGCGTTCCGCGTGACCGGGGGAACTTGTAGGCTCGCAGCACAGGCTTCGGTAAGGAGTTCCCATGAAGGTCACGGTCGATCTCGATCAGTGCGAAGCGAACGGAATCTGCGTCGGATTCGCCCCCGACGTGTTTGAACTCGATGACGACGACCAGTTGCACATTCTGGTCGCCGAGGTGCCGCAGAATCTGCTCGGCGAGGTGGAGGACGCGGTGGCGCAGTGCCCGAAGGCGGCGCTGAAACTGGAGTGAGCGTGCTTGCCGACAGATAGGAACACGTTCTAGAGTCGCTCCGTGACCCAGCTTACACAGCCCAGTATCAGCCGCTCGTGCGATGTGCGCGAGGCCATCGAGCACAGTGAGGTCGCGTCGTGAGCGAATCCGGGACGGACCTGTCCGGTCGGGTCGCCGTCGTCACGGGCGCGGGCGCCGGTCTCGGCAAGGCCGAGGCCCTCGCGCTGGCGGCCGCGGGCGCGTCGGTGGTCGTCAACGATCTGAGCGAGAACGACACGGTGACCGAGACCCTGGAGCAGATCCGGGCGCTCGGGGCCAAGGCCGAGTTCGTGGCGGGCAGCATCGCCGAGCGGGCCACCGCGGACGCGCTGGTCACCACCGCGACCGAGGCGTTCGGCAGCCTGGACATCGTGGTGAACAACGCGGGCATCACCCGCGACCGCATGCTGTTCAACATGTCCGACGAGGACTTCGACGCGGTGCTCGCGGTGCACCTGCGCGGTCACTTCCTCTTGACGCGCAACGCGGCCGCCTATTGGCGGGGCAAGTCCAAACAGGCGGGCGCTCCGGTCTACGGCAGGCTGATCAACACCTCTTCCGAGGCCGGGTTGCTCGGTCCGGAGGGGCAGGCCAATTACGGCGCGGCCAAGGCGGGCATCACCGCGTTGACGCTGTCGGCGTCGCGGGTGCTGGCGCGATTCGGCGTGCGCGCCAACGCCATCGCGCCGCGCGCGCGGACCGCGATGACCGAGGCGGTGTTCAGCGCGGCGCCCGACGGCGAGGTCGATCCGCTCTCGCCCGATCACGTGGCGCGGTTGGTCGCGTTCCTGGCCTCGCCCGCCGCCGACGCGGTGACCGGTCAGTTGTTCGTCGTCTACGGGCCGATGGTGGCGCTGATGGCCGCTCCGGTGGTCGAGCGGCGCTTCGACGCCGAGGGGGAGCGGTGGAGTGTGGACGGCTTGGCCGACACGCTCGGTGGTTACTTCGCGGATCGCCCGCAGGGGCGCACCTTCTCCGCGACCTCGCTGAACGATCTGGGCTGATGGGAGGCCGATGGCGGCTGCCATCGGTTACCTACTGATCGGTTGTCCAACTATTGATCGCGGGTCTGCCACTTGGTAGACATGAGAGTCCGATGTGTAACTCTCCTCACAGGCCACGAAGCGAGCGCAGGCGATACGTGTTCTAAATAAATGAGCCGGTTCCTGGAAAATCGCAGTTCAAAGTGGACAAAATCTCGCATCAGCGAGATGAACATGTTCTAATCATTGCGGCGACGATGCCCGTGGCGGGGCGTGTCGTGCGTTACACGAGCACGATGAGCAAGGAGGATCGCGAATGAACGAGGTCCTTGCCGTGCCGTTGCGGGCCGTCGGCGGGTTCTTCGAACTCACCGCCGACGTGGCCCGGGCGAGCATCCGCAGGCCCTTTCAAGCGCGTGAGTTCATCGATCAGTCCTGGTTCATCGCGCGCGTCTCGCTCGTGCCGACCCTGCTGGTCGCGATCCCGTTCACCGTGCTGGTGAGCTTCACGCTGAACATCCTGTTGCGCGAGATCGGCGCGGCCGACCTGAGCGGGGCGGGCGCCGCCTTCGGCGCGGTCACCCAGGTCGGCCCCATCGTCACCGTGCTGATCGTCGCGGGCGCGGGCGCCACGGCCATCTGCGCGGACCTCGGGGCGCGCACCATCCGCGAAGAGATCGACGCCATGAAGGTGCTCGGCATCGACCCGGTGCACCGCCTGGTTGTCCCCCGCGTGCTCGCCTCGATGTTCGTGGCGCTCATGCTAAACGGCCTGGTCTGCACCATCGGCATCCTCGGCGGCTTCCTGTTCTCGGTGCTGTTGCAGGACGTCAACCCCGGCGCGTTCGTCAACGGGATCACCCTGCTGACCCACCTGCCCGAACTGGTCATCTCCGAGATCAAGGCGGGCCTGTTCGGTCTGATCGCGGGCCTGGTCGCCTGCTACCTCGGATTGAACGTCCGCGGCGGACCCAAGAGCGTCGGCGACGCGGTCAACCAGACCGTCGTCTTCGCCTTCATGGCCCTGTTCGTGGTCAACGTGGTGGTCACCGCGGTCGGCATCAAGTTCACGGTGCGGTGACCCGATGGCCTTCGTGATCCAATCCCGCTTCCCGCGGACCGTGCGCCGCGCGCGCAAATTCTCGGCCTCGCTGGACAACCTCGGCAAACACGCCGTCTTCTACGCGCAGGCGTTGGCCTCCATCCCCCGCGCCCTGGTGCACTACCGCACCGAGACCATCCGGCTCATCGCCGAGATCAGCATGGGCACCGGGGCGTTGGCCGTCATCGGCGGCACCGTCGTCATCGTCGGCTTCCTGACCCTTTTCACCGGCGGCACCATCGCCGTGCAGGGCTACAGCTCACTGGGCAATATCGGCATCGAGGCGCTGACCGGCTTCTTCTCGGCCTTCATCAACGTCCGCATCGCCGCGCCCGTCATCTCCGGCATCGGCCTGGCCGCGACCATCGGGGCGGGATCGACCGCCCAACTCGGCGCGATGCGGGTGGCCGAGGAGATCGACGCGCTCGAATCCATGGCCATCCGCCCGGTGCCCTATCTGGTCGGCACCCGCGTGCTGGCCGGAATGATCGCCATCGTTCCGCTCTACGCGCTCGCGGTGATCGCCTCGTTCCTCGCGGCGCGTTTCGCGACCGTCGTCATCTACGGACAGTCATCGGGCGTTTATGACCATTATTTCTCCACGTTCCTCATTCCGAGCGATATTCTCTGGTCGTTCGCGCAGGCGATCTTCATGGCGCTCGCGGTGATGATGATCCACACGTATTACGGCTACAACGCTGCGGGCGGCCCGGTCGGCGTCGGTATCGCGGTCGGCAACGCGGTACGGGCCTCGCTGGTCGCGGTGGTCACGGTGACGCTGCTGATTTCGCTGGCCATCTACGGAACCTCCGGCAACTTCCATCTCTCCGGGTAGAGCGATATGGCGGATTCGAAGCAATCGGAAAGTCGCGTCGTGCGCGCGTTACGCGGTGGGCTCGGGCTGAAACTGGCGGGCCTCGGGATGATTCTCGTGCTGGTCGTGGTCGTGTCGATCTCCCTGGTCATGTTCTCCGGCGGATTCACCAGGACGGCGAAGATCCTGGTCCAGGCCCCCCGCAGCGGCCTGGTCCTGGACACCGACGCCAAGGTGAAGGTGCGCGGGGTGGAGATCGGCCGGGTCGTCTCGGTCGACCTCGACGACGAAGGTGCGCTGCTGCACCTCGAGGTATCGCCCGAGGAATTGCGGCGGGTGCCCGCCAATGTCGCCGTCGACATCAGGTCGACCACGGTATTCGGCGCGAAGTACGTCAATTTCGTCATTCCGGAACAGCCGTCGCCGACTTCGCTGCGGCCGGGTTCGACGGTGACCGCCGAACAGGTGACCGTGGAATTCAACACGCTGTTCCAGCACCTGTCCGACGTGCTCGCACTGCTCGAGCCGGAGAAATTGAACGCGACCCTGGGCGCGCTCGGTTCGGCGCTGGACGGACGCGGCGAGAAACTCGGCGAACTGCTCACCAGCAGTGACGAATACCTGCGCGAGATCAATCCGTACCTGCCGACGCTGCGCGCGGATCTCCAGAAGACCGCCGGCGTGACCGGCATCTACGCCGACTCCGCGGACGACTTGTTGCGCACGGTGGACAACACCACCGTCATCGGCCGCACCTTGGTCGACCAGCAGGACGATCTCGACAACGTGCTGGCCAGCCTGGTCGGGCTGAGCAACACCACCGGCGCGGTCCTGCGCGAGAACGAGACGAATCTGGCCGCCACCTTCGATCTGCTGCGGCCCACCTCGCAACTGCTCGATGCCTACCGGCCCGCGCTCAGCTGCCTGGTCAACGGTGTCGGCGGGCTGGTTCCGCTGGCCGAGGAGATCTTCGGCGGCGTGCTGCCCGGCATCGGCATGAACACCAACTTCATGTGGGGCGCCAAGCCCTACACCTATCCCGAGGACCTGCCGAAGGTGAACGCCACCGGCGGGCCGCGCTGCGACGGCGTGGTGGACCGGGCGCCCGGCAGCCACGCCGACTACCTGGTCACCGATACCAATCAAGGGGCCCCGTACATGCCCAGCACGGGCCCGATCGTGTTCAACGAACCGCCCAAGGTGTTCCAACTGCTGTTCGCCGGGCTACCGGGGATGGGAGCACCGTGAAGAACACCGCGACCACTGTCAAACTGACGATCTTCACCGTGGTGATGTCGCTGGTGTTCGCCGGCCTCGCGATCGTGTTCAGTCAGGTGCGTTTCGCCAGGGAGCACAGCTATCACGCCGTGTTCACCAGTTCCTCGGGCATCCTGCCCGGTGCGAAGGTCCGCATCGCGGGCGTGCCGGTGGGGTCGGTGAGCGATGTGCAGGTCGGCGACGACCACCTCGCACACGTCGAATTCGATGTCGATCGCAAATACACCCTGTTGACCAGCACCAAGGCCACCATCCGGTACGAGAACCTGGTCGGCGACCGGTATCTCGAACTGCTGGAAGGTCCCGGCTCGGCGCGGGTGCTGCACTCCGGCGGCACCATCGGCCTGGACCAGACCTCGCCCGCGCTGGACCTCGACCTGCTGCTCGGCGGCTTCAAACCGCTGCTGCGCGGGCTGGACCCGGCTCAGGTCAACGATCTGACCTCGGCGCTGTTGCAGATCTTCCAGGGTCAGGGCGGCACGCTGGTGCAGTTGCTCAACAGCTCCGGGTCCTTCGCGCGCACCCTGGCCGATCGCGATCAGCTCATCGGCAGCGTCATCGACAACCTGAACACCGTGCTGCGCACCATCGACGAACGCGGCGACCAGTTCGCCACCACCCTCGACGAATTGCAGCGCCTGGTCAGCGGTCTGGCCGCCGACCGCGACCCGATCGGCGACGCGCTGCCGCGCATCGCGGGCGCCACCGGTGATCTGACCCAGCTGTTGGCGACCGCGCGCCCGGACCTGCGCAACACCATCGAGCAGACCGGCAGGCTGGCCACCAACCTCGACGAGGGGTCCGACACCGTGCAGTGGGTGTTGGACAAGCTGCCCGAAACCTACAAACAGCTCATCCGGATCGGCGCGTACGGATCGTTCCTCCAGCTCTACGTCTGCGGGACCAACTTCCTCGTCGACGGTCCCGACGGGCAGACGCTGGAGGTAAAGATGCCGGGTCTGCAGGCGACGGGAAGGTGTGAACCCAATGGCTGAGCAGCAGTCCCGCGTCGTGACCATCGGTGTGGTCGGTCTGGTGGTGGCGGTGGCCGTCGCGCTCTCGGCGCTCCAGTTCGACCGGTTGCCCTTCATTCGCGGCGGTGCGAACTTCACCGCGTACTTCGCCGACGCGGGTGGTCTGCTGCCCGGTGACGCGGTGCAGGTCGCCGGCGTGCGCAGCGGGCGGGTCGAGGACGTCGAACTCGACGGGGCCAAGGTGCTGGTCAGCTTCTCCCTGAACGAGAAGATCGTGCTGGGGGAGAAGACCACCGCGGCGATCAAGACCAACACCGTGCTCGGCCGCAAATCCCTGGAACTGGTCCCGGACGGGTCGGGCGCGCTGCGGGTGGACGACACCATTCCGCTGGACCGCACCACCTCGCCGTACTCGCTGCAACAGGCCCTCGGCGATCTGACCACCACGGTCGACGGCCTGGACATGCAGAAAGTGGACGAAACCCTCGACGTGCTGTCGGCCAGTTTCGCCGACACCCCCGCGCCGCTGCGCACCGCCCTGGACGGCGTGACCGCCCTGTCGCGCAGTATCAACGCCCGCGACGAGGCCCTGTCCCAGTTGCTGACCCGGGCGCAGAACGTCACCAAGATCCTGGCCGACCGCAGCGACCGGATCAACGCGCTGCTGCTGGACGGCAACAACCTGCTCGGCGAACTCGACCGCCGCCGCGGCGCGATCGGACAGCTCATCGTCTACGTCAATCAGGTCGCCCAACAGTTGACCGGGTTGGTCGACGACAACGAGGCGCAGCTGAAACCGGCCCTGGAGCGGTTGAATTCGGTGCTCGCGCTGTTGCAGGCCAACAAGAGCAACCTCGACCAGGCCCTGGACAGCGTCGGCCCGTACGCGGCGGCGCTGGGCGAGCAGGTCGGCAACGGCCCGTGGTTCAACGCCTACGTCGTCAACGCCACCAGTACCGAACTGCGTCCGTTGGTCGACGCGCTGGTCTGGCCCGAACAGTTGCCCAACGACCTGCGCAACATCTTCACCCACCCGGCACCGCCGTCGATCGTGCCTGCCGAACAGGAACCGCCGCGATGAGCATCACGAGCACAGTCAGGAAAACCCCGCGCTGGGCGGTGATCGTCGCGGGGGTGCTGGTGGTCGCGCTGGTGGCCTTCGGGCTCTACACCGCGCTGAGCAAGCTCGGCACCAAGTCGGTGACGATCTTCTTCCCGTCCACCAACGGCCTCTACGTCGGCGACGACGTGCGGGTGCTCGGCGTGAAGGTGGGCCGGATCGATACCGTCGAACCCGGCCGCGACAACGTGCGCGTGGAGGTCACCATCGACCGCGGGGTCGACCTGCCCGCCGACGCGCGTGCCGTCATCATCTCCCCGTCGCTGGTCTCGGCGCGTTTCATCCAGATGGCGCCCGCCTACACCGGCGGCCCGAAACTCGAGGACGACTCCACGATTCCGATCGAGCGGACCGCGGTGCCGGTGGAGTGGGACGACATCAAAGCCGAACTGTCCAAACTGGCCACCGCGCTCGGCCCGGTCGGCGAGGACCAGCAGGGTTCGTTCGGCCGCTTCGTCAACACCGCCGCCGACAACCTCGACGGCAATGGCGACCGGTTGCGCGAAACCCTGCGCGAGTTGTCCGCGACCTTGAACACGCTCTCCGACGGGCGCACCGACCTGTTCGGCACGGTCCGCAACCTCCAGAAGTTCGTGGAGGTGCTGTCCTCCAGCAACGAACAGATCGTGCAGTTCGGCGGCCGACTGGCCTCGGTCTCGCAGGTTCTCGGCGACACCGCCGCCGACCTCGGCGCGGGCCTGGACAATCTCGACATCGCGCTGACCGACGTGAAGCGCTTCCTCGACGGCAGCGGCGGCGAACTCACCGAAGGCGTGGAACGGCTCAACGAGGTGACCAAGCAGTTGGTGGACAAGCGACCGGAGCTCGAGCGGGTGCTGCACTCCGGGCCGACCGCGCTGGTGAACTTCTACCAGATCTACAAACCTGCGCAGGGCACGCTGACCGGCGCGATCGCGTTGAACAACACCGCCGATCCGCTGAGCTTCCTGTGCGGTTCGATCCGCGCGCTGGAATACGACAACTCCGACCGCAGCGCCGACCTGTGCGCGCAGTACCTCGCCCCCGTCATCAGTTCGGTCGCGATGAACTACGCGCCCATCATGCTGAATCCGGCGACCGGCGTGCAGGCGTTCCCCGACCAGATCGTCTACAGCGATCCGAGTCTGCAAGGACAGACCTACAACCAGGTCAGCGTGCCGGACGGCGTCACCGGCTTGGCGATCCCCGGGGGGCAGCGATGACACGGCGACCAGTGACCCGCGGAACCGGGGTGTCGAGGCGATGTCGCTCCGGCGTGGCCGCCTTCGCGCTCGGGGTGAGCGTCGCGCTGGGCGTGAGCGGCTGCCAGTGGGACGGGTTGAACTCGCTGCCCCTGCCCGGCACCGAGAACGTCGACGGCGGTTACGAGATCGCCATCCAGATGCCGAATGTGACCACGCTGACCAGGAATTCGCCGGTCCGCGTCGATGACGTCACGGTCGGCACGGTCACCGCCATCGAAGTGCAGGACTGGCACGCGCTGGTCACCGTCGTGCTCAAGCCCGAGGTGCGCCTGCCCGCCAACACCGTCGCCAAGATCGCCCAGACCAGTCTGCTGGGCAGCAATCACATCGAACTGCTGCCGCCCACCGACGCGCCGCCGGTCGGCGAACTGCGCGGCGGCGACGTCATCCCGCTGGAACGGGCCGGTGCCTACCCCACCACCGAACAGGTGCTGTCCTCGCTGTCGGTGGTGCTCAACGGCGGCGGCCTGGCCCAACTCGAGACCATCACCCACGAACTCAACGCCGCGCTCACCGGCCGCGAGGACGACATCCGTGACCTCATCCCGCAGTTGGCCCAGCTCACCAGCGGTCTGGACGAGCAGCGCGGCGACATCATCGCCGCCATGGAAGGACTGGACCGGCTCGGCGGAAAGTTCGCCCAGGAGAGCGACGTCGTCGCGCGCGCCATCGAACAGATCCATCCCGCGCTGACCGTGCTCGCCGACCGCACCGCGAGCATCACCACCACGATCACCGCGCTCGGCGAACTCAGCGACGTCACCAGTCGCGTCGTCGCCGAGAGCGGCGAGAACCTCAAAGCCAACCTGCGCAGCCTCGGACCGGTGTTGCAGACCCTGGCCGACACCGGCACCAACCTCATCGAATCGCTGAAGATCCTGCCGACCTTCCCGTTCCCGATGAAGAACATCAGCAACGCCATCAAGGGCGACTACATGAACCTGTTCATCACCGTCGACATGACCGGTCGCCGACTCGACTCCAACTGGCTCACCGGAACCCCGCTCGGCGGACGCTTCGGCGGCGTCGAAGGCATCATCGGCAGTTTCGCCCCCGATTCGGCCACCCAGGTCGGCAACCCGGCGACCGGGCCGCTGCTGCCCGCCCCGGACGCCGCCGCCCAACCCACCCCCACCATCCCCGGCCTGCCGCCGATCCCGGGTCTGCCCGCGATCCCCGGCCTCACCGTGCCGCTGCCGGGAGGTGCGGGCCGATGACACTCACCAAATTCGTTCGCGCCCAGCTGACCATCTTCTCCATCCTCACGGTGGTCGGCCTGGTCATCATGGGCGGCGTCTACGTCAAACTGCCCGCCATGTTCGGCATCGGGCGCTACGAGGTCACCGTGCGGTTGGCCGCCACCGGCGGACTCTACGAGCACGCCAACGTCGCCTACCGCGGCACCAACGTCGGCGTCGTGGAAGGGGTCGTGCTGACCAAGGACGGCGTCGACGCGAAACTGTCCATCGACAGCGACCAGAAGATCCCCGCCGACGTCGACGCCTGGGTGCGCAGCGTCTCGGCGATCGGCGAACAGTACGTCGACCTGGTGCCCGCCGAGAACCCCACCGGCGGCAACCTGTCCGACGGGTCGGTGATCCCGGTGCAGCGCACGAAACTGCCCCAGGACGTCGGCGCGCTGCTCGACCAGACCGACCGCCTGCTCTCCAGCATCGCCGACACCCGCCTGCGTCAGGTCATCGACGAGGCGTTCCGCGCGTTCAACGGCGCGGGCCCCGATCTGCAACGGTTCATCGACTCGGCCGCGCTGCTGGTCCAGGAGGCGCAGGACAACGTCGAACCCACCAAGAAACTGCTCGACCAGATCGGCCCGCTGCTCGACACCCAGATCGAATCCGATGCCGATATCCGGTCCTGGACCGCCGATCTGGCCACGGTCACCGACCAGTTGCGCGCCCACGACCCCTCGCTGCGCGCCATCCTGCGCGAAGGCCCCTCGGCCATGCAGGCGGTCACCCGGCAGTTCGAGTCGCTGCAACCCACCCTGCCGCTGCTGCTGTCGAACCTGGTCAGCCTCGGCCAGGTCGGTGTCACCTATCACGCGGGCATCGAACAGTTGCTGGTGGTGTTTCCGCCGCTGATCGCCGCGCTGCGCACCATCATCCGCGGTCCCGTGCAGTACGGCGCGATGGTCGACTTCATGGTCGTGGTCAACGATCCGCCCGCCTGCACCACCGGCTTCCTGCCCGCCAACGAACGCCGCTCGCCCAGCGAGCTGAATCCGGTGGACACCCCGCCCGGGCTCTACTGCAAGGTGCCGCAGGATTCGCCGATCGCGGTGCGCGGCATCAGGAACACGCCGTGCGCGGAATTCCCCGGCGTGCGCGCGCCCACGCCGGAACTGTGCCGCACCGGATTCGTCCCCGAGGGCAACGATCCGCCCTTCGGGCCCGTGCAACCCGTCGCCCCGGCGAGTGCGGGGAACGCGCCCGACGGTTCGGGCAACGCGCCGGCGAGTTTCAGCGACACGCCCGAGGCGGCGACCACCACCCCCGCGGCCTACACCACGCCCGCGGTCGCCAGGTCCTACGACCCGGCCACCGGTGTGTACATCGGTCCGGACGGCCGCACCTACCGTCAGGGAGATGTCGGCCCCGGCGGTTCCGGCACGGTACCGTCGAGCTGGCAAGCGATGCTCGAGGAGCAGCAACGATGAGTGATGTCAACGGCGATAATCACCGCGCGCGACGCCGTGCGGTGCGTTCGGTAGGTCCTCCCGTCGAGGAGGTGGGTACCGAGAAAGCGCCCGTCACAGTGACGGCGGGCGCGGTGAAGGCGGCCGATTCGGCGGCCGACGCCCCCACCACGAAATCCCCGACCGCGAAATCCCCGACCGCGAAGTCCCCGACCGCGAAGTCCCCGACCGTGGAGTCCCCTGCCGCGAAGTCCGCGGCCGCGAAGCCCTCCACAGCGGAGTCCACCGCCGCGACGGCCGCCGCCGCGGAGTCCCCGGCGGCGGCCACCGCCGTTTCGGTGGCGAAGACCGCGTCGGACCCGGGTGAGAAGACCTCGGTCACCGCCCACGAGGACGGCCCCGAATCCGCGTCCGGCGACGCCACGCCGCCCGAGGACAGCGAACCGAAAGCGCGCGCCCCGCGCGGCCGACTGCTCACCGTCCTCGCGGCGGCCGTGCTGGTGCTGGCCCTGGTGGTCGGCGCGGGCGCGTCGATCTGGATCACCCGCGAGGCCGGACAGCGCGAGGACCGCCGCGCCGAATACGTGCAGACCGCCCGCCAGGCCGTGCTGAATCTGACCACGATCAGGGCCGACTCGGCCAAGGAGGACATCGACCGCATCCTGTCGTTGGCCTCGGGACAGTTCAAGAGCGAATTCGACGGTCGCGTCGACCCGTTCATGAGCATCGTGCAGCAGGCCAAAGTGGTGTCCAACGGCGAGATCGTCGAAGCCGCGGTCCAGGACGACGACGAGAACCAGGGCACCGTGCTCGTCGCCGCCAAGCAGACCCTGACCAACGCGGGTCAAGCCGAGCCGCAGACGCGGTACTACCGCTTCCGGGTCACGGTGACCAGGACCGATACCGGTCTGTCCGCGTCGAAGGTGGAGTTCGTGGCATGAGGTTCTTCCAAGGCACCCGGGGCTGGATCGCCGTCGCCGTGGCGGGCGCGATCGCCGTGGCGGCCGCGATCGTGCTCGGCGTCAACGGCTTCCGCTACTGGGACGACAAGCAGAGCGAACAAGCCCGCGAAGCGGCGGTGACGGCCGCCGACCGCACCGTCTCGGCCATGTTCACCTACGACTTCACCACCGTCGACACCGAACTCCCCAAGGCCGCCGAGAACCTGTCGGCGAGTTTCCGCGAGGACTACCTGACGCTGATCAACCAGGCCATCGCGCCAGGGGCCAAGGAGAAGCAGCTCACCGTCAAGGCGACCACGCAGGCCGGCGGCGTCGTCGAGGCCGATCGGTCGCACGCGGTGGTGCTGTTGTTCCTCAACCAGGTCACCACCAGCAAGGACAGCCCGCAGGGCACCACCACGGGCAGTCGGGTCCGGGTCATCCTGGACAAAACCGACGACCGCTGGCTGGTCGACGCGGTCAACCCGGTCTAGTCGCGCGGCAGGCGCACCGTGAAGGTGGTGCCGCGCCCCGGCGTGCTGTCCACCTCGACGGCGCCGCCGTGCGCGGTGACCAGCGCCTGCACGATCGACAGGCCGAGTCCGGTGCCGCCGCTGGCCCTGGTGCGCGAGGTGTCGGTGCGGTAGAAGCGCTCGAATACCCGCTCGGCCTCCTCGCGGGGCAGACCGGGACCGGTGTCGGCCACCTCGAGGCGCACCTCGTCGGCCGCCGGGGTCAGGCGCACGGTCACCGCCGCGTCGGCGGGGGTGTGGATGAGCGCGTTGTTGACCAGATTGGCCAGCACCTGACGCAACCGGTCGTCGTCGCCCAGCACCTCGAGGGTGCCCTCGCCGGAACGGATCTCCAGTTCGATCGAGCGCCGCTCGCCGTCCGGCGCGTTCGTCGCCGCCACCGCACGCGCGCTGTGCACGGCGTCGCTGGCCACCGCGAGCAGGTCCACCGGACCGCGTTCCAGCGGGCGCTGGGCGTCCAGACGCGCCAACATCAGCAGATCCTCGACCAGCAGACCCATCCGGCGCGCCTCGCGCTCGATGCGGTCCATGAGCATCGCCGGATCGGTGGTCGCGCCCTGTCGATACAGTTCGGCGAACCCGCGGATCGTGGTCAGCGGGGTGCGCAGTTCGTGGCTGGCGTCGGCGACGAAACGGCGCATCCTGGCCTCGGAGGTCCGCGCCGCCGCCTCCGATTCCTCGGTGGCCCGGAACGCGCTCTGGATCTGGGTCAACATGCCGTTGAGCGAACGGGAGAGCCGGTCCACCTCGGTGTTCGTGCCGCGCACCGGAACCCGGCGGTGCAGGTCGCCGCGGGCGATCGCGGCCGCGATGTTCTCCACCCGGCGCAGCGGGCGCAGACTGCGGCGGATCGCGAAATGCGCGGCCACCGCCAGGATCGCCAGCACCGCGAGACCCACCACGAGTTGCAGGATCATCAGCTTGCGCACGGTGTCGGTGTTCTGGGTCAACGGCAGGGCGACGGTGATGACGCCGTCCTGGTTGCGCAACGTCACCGTGCGCCACTCGACGTCACCACCGCCGGTCGATCCGACCGTCGTCGGACCCTCGACAATCGGCCTGCCGCCGGTGGTGGCGCTCGGCGGTTCGGCCAGCGCCGGTTCGGCCTGCACCCCGAACGCCTTCACCACCATCCGCGTCGAATCGTCGGCGCTGATCGCCCGCACGAAGAACTGGCTCGGCGGATGCCGGACGTCCTGGGCGGGCGGCGGGGGCAGTCGCAACCGCTGCGACCACTCCAACGCGGCCTCGCGCAACTGTTGGTCGGTGCGGGAGGTCAGCGACTGCTCCAAGCCCGAGGTCACCACGGTCCCCGAGATCAGCAGCCCCAGACCCGCGAGCAGAACCAGCGCCAGCACGAGCGTCGCCCGCAGCGGCATCGCGCCCGGCACTCCGCGCAGCCACCCGAGCGCCGCGGACACGCGCGATCTGTCGGGCGCGGGCCGGTCGCGCGCGCCACCCCGGGCGTGCTCGACCTCCGGCGGGACGTCACCGGCCGACGCGGCGCGCTCGCCCCCGGTGTCCACAGTCGGGCGTTCGGCGATCATTGACCGGCCGAGCGTCCCGCGCGCATGACGTAGCCGACGCCGCGCAGCGTGTGGATCAGACGCTGGTCGGGATCGACCTTCTTGCGCAGATACGACACGTAGGTCTCCACCACGCCGACCTCGCCGCCGAAGTCGTAGCGCCACACGTGATCCAGGATGCGCGGCTTGCTCAACACGGTGCCCGCGTTGACCAGGAAATAGCGCAGCAGGGTGAACTCGGTCGGTGACAACGCCACCGGCTCACCCGCCTTCCACACCTCGTGGGTGTCGTCGTCGAGTTCGATGTCCTCGAAACGCAGTCGCGGATTCGACGGAGCGGGCGCGGCCTGACCGGCGCGGCGCAACACCACCCGCAACCGGGCCACCACCTCCTCCAGACTGAACGGCTTGGTGATGTAGTCGTCCGCGCCCAGCGTCAAGCCCGCGACCTTGTCGGCCACCTCGTCGCGCGCGGTCAGGAACAGCACCGGCGCGTCGATCCCGTCCGCGCGCAGTCGCCGCAGCAGACCGAACCCGTCCATCCCCGGCATCATGACGTCCACGATCAACGCCTGCGGCCGGAACATCCGCGCACGGTCCAGTGCCTGCGCGCCGTCGTCGGCGGTCTGCACCTCGAAGCCCTGGAAACGCAGACTCACCGACAGCAGTTCCACGATCATCGGTTCGTCGTCGACCACCAGGACACGCGCCTCGGGGGTCTGCCGTTCGGGCACACCAGTCATACCGTCCATCCTGCGACGGCGTCCTGGGAACTCGCTGCACCTCGCCTGGGTGATTCCTGTGAGCCCGCTGTGGGCCTCACCGGCGCGGCGACTGCTCCGGGTAGACCTCCTCGTCGGTGGTGAGCAGCGCGCTGCCCGCCACCTGGCCCTGGGCCAGCGCCTCCAGGAACGCGCGCGCCCACCGGTCGACGTCGTGGGCCAGCACCTGACGGCGCAGCGAGCGCATCCGGCGGCGCTTGGTCTCCCGGTCGTCCTCGAGCGCGGAGACGATCGCGTCCTTCACACTGTCCAGATCGTGCGGATTGCACAGATACGCCTGCCGCAATTCGGCCGCCGCGCCCGTGAACTCGCTCAACACCAGCGCGCCGTTGAGCCCGCTGTGACAGGCCACGTACTCCTTGGCGACCAGGTTCATGCCGTCGCGCAACGGCGTCACCAGCATGACGTCGGCCGCGACGAAGAACGCCAACAGTTCCTCCCGCGGAATCGGGCGGTGCAGATAGTGCACGACCGGGAAGCCGACCCGGGCGAACTCGCCGTTGATCCGACCCACCTGGCGTTCGATGTCGCCGCGCATCTGCTTGTAGCTCTCGACGCGCTCGCGACTCGGCGTGGCCAACTGCACCATCACCGTCTCGGTCGGGTCGAAGCGGCCCTCCAACAACAGTTCCTCGAGGGCGTTGAGGCGGATGTCGATGCCCTTGGTGTAATCGAGTCGGTCGACGCCGAGCAGGATGTTCTTCGGATTGCCCAGTTCCGCACGCAGTTTCGCGGCCCGCTCGCGCACCGAACGCCGCCGCGAACTCTCGTCCATCTCCGCCGAGGAGATCGAGATCGGGAACGCGCCCACCCGCACCGTGCGGAAACCCACCTGCACCACACCGAGTTTCGAGCGCACCCCGACGCTGCCGCGCGAAGTCGGCTGCCCCGCAAGACGTCTGGCGAGATACAGGAAGTTCTGCGCGCCGCCCGGCAGATGGAAACCGATCAGGTCCGCCCCCAGCAGACCCTCGATGATCTCGGTACGCCACGGCATCTGCATGAACAATTCGACCGGCGGGAACGGGATGTGCAGGAAGAAGCCGATCGTCAGATCCGGGCGCAACATGCGCAGCATCTTCGGCACCAACTGCAACTGGTAGTCCTGCACCCACACCGTCGCGCCCTCGGCTGCCACCTTCGCCGTCGCCTCCGCGAACCGGCGATTCACCGTCACATAGGCGGCCCACCACTCGCGATCGTAGGTGGGACGCACGATCACGTCGTGATACAGCGGCCACAGCGTGCCGTTGGAGAACCCCTCGTAGTAGTCGGCGACCTCTTGGCCCGACAACGTCACCGGATACAGTTCCAGGCCGTCCTCGATGATCGGATCGACCTCGACGTCGGCCACGCCCGCCCAGCCGACCCAAGCCCCCTTGTTGTTGCGCAGCACCGGTTCCAGCGCCGTCACCAGACCGCCGGGGCTGCGCTTCCACCGCTTCGTGCCGTCGGGCAGCCGCTCCAGATCCACGGGCAGTCGGTTGGCGACCACGACGAAACCCGAACCGCCCCCCTCGTTCTCGAGCGGATCCGCCGCCACCCCGGCCCCCGGATCGGCGGTGTCGGAATCCTCGGGCAGGGTGAGATCGGAATCGTCGGCGGGCTGGTCGGTCATCTGGTCCACTCACGCATCCTTGTTCTATTGGCGGCGGTAGCGGTGCCGACCGCCTCCGGGACCCGACGCCCACCGCGCGGTGTGCGTCGCTCATTCCGGTGTGCAGTTGTCAGGATCGTTCGACGGCCTCGTCGACGCCGAGCGGGCTGGGATCGCCGGGCGAACCGATATCGCCGTGCGGCGGGATCAGGTCGTCACTCGCCCCGGCCGTTGGGGCCGATGCCCAGCATCGACAACAGCATCCGGCACTCGTCGGCGTCCTCCGCGTAGGCCGCGACGACGCGCTGGGCCTGACGTGCGGTTTCGTCGGCGAGTGGTTCCAGGTCGTCGTCCGCGATGTCGTTCGCGCTACCCTTCGCGGCCATAGCAAGTCCTCCCGGCTCAATACGCTCGTACGTGCGAATAGTCAATGGTATATGGCCCGGGTGAAGCGCCGCCGCACCCGGATGCTTCCGAGTACCCCGCCTCACTGCGTCCACGCCCGCCTGCCTATACCGTGGGAAGGTCCGAGGCGGCCGTGGACCGGGCCGCGCGCCGGTACCGACTGCACGAAAGGGGCGACAATGCCGCTCGCCACGGTGAACGGAATATCCCTCAACTACCAGGTCAAGGGCGACCGGGCCAAGGGGACGGCGCCGCTGGTCGTGATGATCATGGGCACCGGCAGCCCCGGCCGGGTGTGGGAACTGCACCAGGTCCCCGCCCTCGTCGCCGCCGGATACCGGGTGTGCACCTTCGACAACCGCGGCATCGCGCCCTCCCACGAGGCCGCGGGCGGCATCGCCATCGAAGACCTGGTCGCCGACACCGCCGCCCTGATCGAACTGCTCGACGAAGGCCCCGCGCTGGTCGTCGGCACCTCGATGGGCGCGCGCGTCGCCCAGGAACTGGCGCTGGCCCGGCCCGAACTGGTCCGCAAAGCCGTCTTCATGGCAGGTCACGGCCGACTCGACCAATTCCAGAAGACCCTCTCCCTCGGCGAACACGACCTCGACGCGAGCGGCGTGCGATTGCCCGCCAAATACGAGGCCGCCGTGACCGCCGTGATGAACCTGTCGCCCGCCACCATGGCCCAGCCCAACGCCGCCCGCGACTGGCTCGACCTGTTCGAGTTCACCGGCGGCCCCGTCACGCCGGGAATTCGCGCGCAACGCCGCATGGACCACGACTTCGATCGCCTCAACGCCTACCGCGCCATCACCGTGCCATGCCTGTCCATCGGTTTCGCCGACGACCGGATGATCCCGCCCTACCTCTCCCGCGAGGTCGCCGAAGCCATCCCCGGCGCCCGCTACCAGGAGATTCCCGAAGCGGGCCACTTCGGCTACCTGGAGAAGCCCGACGAGGTCAACAAGATCCTGCTCGAATACTTCGCCGCCTGACCCGCCCGACCGGACGGGTCGCACCGAACCGACGACCGAGGTAACCGCCTGCGCGTAACGTCTCCCTTGCTAGGGTCGACACACGCTCGGGGAGTCATCCGGGGCAGGACGCGTGTACCGCACGGTCCCCGCGCCGGAAGAACCCAGGAGCAGTATCCCGTATACCGCGCCAGTATCCAGTGAGGTGAAATTGAGCACCAACCCCTTCGATGACGAAGACGGCCGCTTCTTCGTCTTGGTCAACGACGAGGAACAGCATTCCCTGTGGCCGGCCTTCGCGGAGGTCCCGGCCGGATGGCGAGTCGTGTTCGGTGAGGACAGCCGCGCTGCCTGCGTCGAATACGTCGAGAAGAACTGGACCGACATGCGTCCGAAGAGTCTGCGCGACGCCATGGCCGCCGATGACGCGGCCCGTCAGGGCGCCCAGTCCTGACCCCGGCTCCGATACTGCGCCGGGAACGCTGTTCGACTGCCACCGCCGCGTGACACCGCAATCAGGTGTCACGCGGCCGGTGCGCACCGCTATGATGTCCACCGGCCGCGGTTACACCGCCCCGCCTCCTTAGCTCAGTGGTAGAGCACTCGCCTTGTAAGCGAAAGGTCGTCAGTTCAATCCTGACAGGGGGCTCTTTCCCTGCCTGACCTGGTAAAACAGGTCAGGCATTTTTGTTGTCTGGGTCAGCACAACGCTCGAACAACGCTAAACTTTGATACCGTCGAGGCATGACGCCGTCGCGAACGAGGCAGCCCCGCAACCTCAACGCGGGCGTCTTCGAGCCCGAGATTCGGTCCTTCAAGCTGCACCTGAACGCCGAAGGCAAGTCGTCCAAGACCGTGAACACCTACGTGGAGGCGGTCCAGTGGTTCGCCGGTGAGCACCTCTGCGCCGAGACCGAGCACGCCGATTGGGCCGACGTGAACGCGGAGGACGTCAAGCGGTGGATGACATGGCTCTTGGGCCGCTACTCGGACAGCTACGCGAACAACCAGTACCGAGCGTTGCAGCAGTTCTTCAAGTGGTACGCCGCGGAGGAGGAACTGCCGAACCCGATGAGCAAGATGCGACCGCCGAAGGTCAAAGAGAAGGTCGTGCCGGTGTTTACGGCCGAGGAACTCGCGGCGTTGTCACGGACCTGTCGAGGCAAGACGTTCGTTGACCGCCGAGATCAGGCGATCATCGAGTTGTTCAAGGCGACCGGGATTCGACTGTTCGAGATGGCCGGAATCACGTACGACCCGAACTCGCCGGAGGGCGGCGACATCGACCTGGACCGCCGCGAATTGCTGGTCCGCGGGAAGGGCGGCAAAGAGCGTCGGTGCAAGTTCGGGTTCGAGGCCGCGCGCGCAATCGATCGCTATGTGCGCCTTCGGTCGAAACATGCTCGCGCACAGAGTCCTCTGCTGTGGCTGGGCGTCAACAATCGGCAGCCGATGACCGAGGACGGTATCTATCAGATGATCGTGCGCCGCGGTCAGGACTGCGGCGTAGTCGTCCATCCGCACAAGTTCCGGCACCACTTCTCGCACACCTGGCTCGACAACGGCGGTGGTGAAGGCGATCTGATGGAATTGAACGGTTGGACATCGCCGCAGATGCTCGCCCGCTATGGCGCGAGCGCGCGGAACGCCCGGGCTCGTCGCACCTACGACAGGATCATGTCGCCCGAGAAGTAGCGGACGGCGAAGCGGGACATTCGGACGGTGGCTAGGCCGGTCTCTCGGCAGAATGGACGCATGACGTCCTTCGCATTGTCTCCGAGTCGACGTGACGAGCTAGCCGCCCTACTCGGGGACGAGGTGAGGTTGCAGGTCGAGTATCCGAAGGTCGCGGAGTACCTCGACACCGCCGCGGCCTTACCGGTCGGAGATCCGGATGAGGCGCGTCTGCTGGATCTGCGCATGCTGCATTTTCTGACCGGCGGTGCCAGTAGCAACCCGTATTGGGACGTGCTCGAGCCGCTCGTGTCGGCCGGTGTCGAAGGCCGCTCTGTGGGTTCTCCGGGTGAGGGCCGCGCCCGCCTGGTCTATGCGCAGACGGTTCTCCAAGAGACCTACGCCTATGCCGTTCCATCGCCCGAAACGCTGGAATGGATCGGCTCCTCGGTCGGCACGCGTGGACTGTGCGAGATCGGTGCGGGCCGCGGGTACTGGGCCGGTTTGCTCGCTGAGCGAGGAATCGACGTTCGCGCTTTTGATTCCGAGCCGCCGGACTTCGTGGCGAATCCTTCGTTCCCCGAAGCGGTTGGCCGCCGCGCTGTCTGGCATCCGGTCGAAGGACTGCCGGACCTCGAGTCCGCTTGGCCGGAGAACGATCTGGGCGACCGCGTGCTGTTCCTGTGTTGGCCGCCGGGGTGGGGCGATCCGATGTCGGTCACGTCGTTGCGCGACTATGCCGAAGCCGGCGGGGACCATCTGATCTATATCGGTGAGCCTCGCGGCGGCAAGACCGCGACGGACGAGTTCTTCGATGAACTGGCCGACGCGTGGACGCTCGACGCACAGGACGAGTCGTTTGTTTCGTGGTGGAACCTGGACGACGTCGCGCAGTCCTGGCGGCGGCGCCGGTAATACGAAACGCGGACTTGGTCGGTTCCTGCCGGCGTGTTCGGGCAGCGGCGGTACATTTCTCCTGCGTATACGCAGCGATCGGCTGCGTGCGGAACAGGAAGGGGTGCGTTTCCGATGGCGGAACCGAAGTACGTCGCAATCGCGAACAAGTACGCCGCGGACATCCGGAAAGGGGTGATACCTCCGAACGTGTGGCTGCCGAGTTTGGCTGAGATCGCCCGCGAGAACGAGGTATCCGAGATCGTCGCGCGGAAGGCGATCGGCCAACTCCGTCGATGGGGGTTGGTGCAGACCATCGAACGGCGGGGAACGCAGGTCGTCGCGCGGCGGAACGACACCCGAATCGCGCCCGAGAGGCAGATGGAAAGTCCGGAGACCACCTATGGCACCGAAGCGGCGGACGGCGAGGAGGTGGTGATCGATCGCGACGAGCGCGAGTTAGTCGCTGACGAGGAGTTGGCCGATGCGTTCGGGATTGCGGTCGGTGAGCCCCTGGTGCACGTGGTGGTACGAGCGTCGGTAGGGGAGCGGCCGGTGTCTATCTCGGACACGTACCACCTTCCAGGCGAGTCGCCGCCGGAGGCGGACTTCCTCGAGGAGGAACTGTCCGAGCGAGTGCCGGAGTCGACGCACGCCGAATGGCTCGGCACGCCGCCGGGTGAGCCGATTGTGACGATCAAACAGCGGTTCCTCACGTCTGGGGACCGACTTCTCATGAGGTCCGAGGTCTCGTACGCGCCCGGACGCTACCGAGCGTTCTCCTTCAGGATGGCACTCGAACGAACCTGACCGCGAAGCTAGACCGCAAGTCTGTCAATAGCCCTGATCAGTCCGCTGATCAGGGCTTTTTCATGCCTACCTCATTCTGCGTATACGCAACCATTGTGTGTATACGCAACTGCGTATACGGTCTTGCGTATACACACGAAGCGCACGAGGAAGGCACTGCATTGGCAAGCACACAGCAGGGTTCGGCGAGGTCGAACCTCATCAGACTCAAAGAAGCCGGGGAGTTGGTCGGCATGCATCCGACGACCATTCGCCGGTGGATCAACCGCGGCCTGTTGCAGGCCGTCAAGATCGGCCCTCGAGTGATCAAGGTCGAGCGTGACGACGTGCTCGCCGTCCTTCGTCCGCTCGAAAACGGGAGTGCGAAATGAGCACCCCGACCGAGCGAAAGTTGCAGGCGCGGATCGCCGCCCACGAGTCCTGGGCACACACCCCCGATCGGACCGCGCGCACCGCGAAGGCGCGCGCCGCGATGGACGACAAGTTCAACCGCTTGGTCGATCCAGACGGACTGCTCTCGCCCGAGGAGCGGGCGTTCCGCGCGGATCAGGCGCGACGGGCGCACTACGGCCGGTTGGCACTCAAGTCGGCCAAGTCGCGTCGTGCGCGGCGCGAACGCCGGACCGGCGGTGAGCGGTGATGCGGGCGCGGACGTTCGGTCTCGCGGTCGCTGCGGTGGCGGTGGGCTACATGATGCTGACTGCGCCGGACCTGGCCGGGTTCGTGCTGATGGTCGGCGGCGCGGTGTGGTTCTGGCGGATGGTGCGTCGGTCGGGGGTGCGGTGATGAACGAGCCGTTCCACGATCCGGTGGATTTGTTCGATGAGTTGGATTCGATCGTTCGTGCGCAGGAGTTGTTGCGGCAGCGGATGGTCGCGTTGCAGGCGAAGTATCGGGCGTTGCAGCCCTACGCGGAGGCGGGGCGTTTCGACAAGCTCGACGCCAATGGGTGGCCGACGGAGTTCGGTGCGGTCAATGTCGAGCACACGGCGATCGGCCTGGGTGATGCCGCGCGGCTGGCGGGCGGTGTCTACGACTACGGCCTGAGGCGCACTTGCGACTTGGCCGAGAAGGTGCGTGAGTACCCGCGACGGCCGCAGCACTCCGAGCGGGGATCCGACCGCGGTGATTCGTCGTCGCCGAGCGCGCTGGCCGAGTACGGGCCGAGCACACGGGGTGTGGACCGGAACGACTCGGATCCGGGGTGGTTGCGGTGAGCGGGTGGCGGCAGGAGCCGCCGATCCAGCACGGCTACGCGGTAGCGCAGTTCGATCGTGGGCGTGGTGTCGGGCACAGCGCGTTGTCCTCGATGGCGGGTCCGGAGTTCTCCGGGGTGGGGACGGTGTACGCGCCGCTGAACGCGTTGCCGGTGACGCCTCGGTTGATCGTGCTCACGGTCCTGGTCGTGGTCGGGATGGGCGGGTGCACCGCGGCGTGGATCGATCAGCAGGACTACGTCCCGTCGCCGAACATCTGCCGCGCGGTGGACGCGGGAGTTCCCGCGGAGAAGCCGGGAACCTGTGTCCCGGCCGATCAGGTGTCGGAGGTGGCGCGATGAGCCGCCGCAGCACCACTCGCCGGGAACCGCCGCGCTCGGAGGGCGTGCCGACGCCGATCGCTGATCTGCCGCACCTGGCGGAAGCCGCGCGGCGGCTCGGTCAGACCGATCGGGTGATCTGCGTCGATTACCCGGAGCCGCAGTCGCCGGTCCGGACGCCGGGCCGCCGGATCGGTCAGTGGTTGGCCTCGGGCGAACTGCTGACCGACCGGTCCGGCAATGCCGTCGCCGGGGCGGTGGCCCGGTCGGATGCGACGCGGGACGGGGCCGAACGGTGAGCGAGGTCGAAACATACGAGTGGCGTACCGCTCCTGCTCATCTGCGGACGCGGCGGCAACTGGCCGCGGAAGGTCTGCGCCCGAACGGGCAGGACATCGCGGCGAAGCTGCGGCGGTCGCGCGGGCGTAGGCGGGAGCCGTTGACAGCGCACCTGTTCGACGTCCGGTTGGCGGCGCCGAAGCGTCCCGCGACACCCGCGCAGTTGGCCGCGCTGGCGAAGGCGACCCGCGAGCACCAGTTGCGCGCCGCGGAGCGTCGCGGGATCGATCGGGCTGAATTCGGGCCCGGCGACCCGGGGCCGCAGTGGAGCCATCAGGCCAGCGTCCTCGCGACCCACCGGCCGGGCAATGCCGTGGCCGCCGCCCTCGCCCGTCGTGCCGAACGAGAGGAGTTGCAACGATGATCCGGCTTTCTCTGCGGGACATGACCGTGCTGACGGTCACCGCCGAAATGTACGGCGCACCAGGTGATGTGGTGGGCAAGATGCTCGGTGGCGTCTCCCGGCGTCGAGTGAACCAGATCGCGGACCGGTGGACGGCCGCGGGCATGATCTCGCCGCTGCGCCCGACACCGGTACCGGGTCCGGCGTGGATCTTCCCGACGAGGGCGGCGGCCGAGGTCCTGATCGGACACCCGGTTCGGGCGTGGGCGCCGCGTCCGGGGATGGCCGCGCACGTGCGGACCGCGCTGGAGATCCGGCTGGCATTGGTCGGCCTGGACCTGGAGCGCTGGATCTGCGAGCGCACCCTGCGGTCGGAGGTCGGGCCGACGAAGGCCGGCACTCCGCGCCCGCACATCCACGACGGTCGCTACCGCACCCCGGCGGGGGAGTGGTGGGCAGTCGAGGTCGAACTGACCCCGAAGAACCTCACCGCGGCGCGGTCGGCGGTGGCGCAGGCGTGGCAGGCAGCGCGGGCCGCGGACTGCGCGGGAGTCACCTACTACTGCCGCGGCAACGCTGTGAAGAACGTCATCCGTTCTGCCGCAGGCAGTTTGAACCTCACAGACGGCCCGCGGCTGCGTCTTGCCGACGTGGACGAACTGCTAGCCCCGAACGCTGTCTCCGCCGAACCGACGCCCGGCCTGCGGGTGATCCCGGGCGGCGCTTCCTCGCACGACATCTCCGGAAAGGCGGTCTGATCATGACCGACTGCACACCTATCCTCACCCCGACCGACTGCGCGACCACCGTCGCACCGCCACCGCCCGGCGTCCCGGCGCCGGTGATGGAATCGCCGAGTATCGCGGTCGAGCCGACAATGCCGCCGATCGGGCTGGAGTCCGACCCGCTGGGCTGGCTGCCGGACTTCTCGGCCTGGTCGTGGGACAGCGTCGCCGACACTGGCCTGTTGGCCGCGGCGGTGCTGGTCACGGTCGCGATCGGTACCGCGGCGATCCTGGTTCCGGCGACCCTGTTCGGGTGGAAGCCGCAACGGTTGCGGAACTGGCTGTTCGCGGCGGTCGCCGCGATGCCGGGCGCGACCGCGCTGTTCGCGTGGGATGTCCGGGCGCCGGTCCGCGACTTCACCGCCGCGGCGACCGATTTCCTCGCCGGTCAGTACGTCGGTGGTCTGTTCGGGATGGCCGCGCTGGTGATACCGGCGGCGTGGGTCGCCGCGACGATCATCTACACCCGCCGTCAGGTCCAACTGCACACGGTCGGGTTGGCCTCCCCCGCGCGGACCGAGCGGGCGCTGTGGGCCACCGCGCAGCGCCAGCAGCGCGCCGCGGCTCGCCTGTCGGCGCGTCGTCTGCCGCTGACCACGGGCGGACGGAACCCGGACCTGGTGATCGGAAGACTCGCGGTCGAGCACGACCAGGCCCCGCCGCGGTCGATCGCGCGACAGTTGATCGGCGGCACCGAGACCCGGCTGGTTCTGCCGTGGATCAACGTCGCCGAGCACATGACGACCGCGGCCGGGTCCGGGTCCGGCAAGACCACGCTGATGCTGCGGGTGCTCATGTCCTGGTACGTCTCGACCTGGACCCGGCATCGCCGCTGGTGGCGCAAGGACCGCCCCGGCCGCCCGCTAGCGATCATCGTGGACTGCAACGGCGGACCGGAGTCGCGCAAGGTCGCCGCCCGCGTGCGGACCTGGTTCTCCGCGCTCGGGGTGCGTCCGGAGCGGATCGGGATCTTTCCCGACGACGTGGACCTGTCGCTGTGGCACGACACCGGCCGCGACGATCTGCGCTCGATCCTGTCGGCGATGGTGTCCGGCGGCAGCGCGCCGACGACCGACACCGAGAAGTACTTCCACGAGATCCGCGAGACGCTGATCCACCTGATCGTGGACGCCCCGGCCCGGGTCGAGGTGATCGACGGCGTGCCGACCCCGATCGGACAGAACCCGCCGCGGTCGTGGATGGAGTTCCTGTCCCGGTTCGACGTGGACCGTCTCTCCCACCTGTGGGGCGGGCAGGCCGGAGTCTCCCCGTGGGCCGGGGTGATGGGCATCGACATGGAGATCGCCTCCACCATCGACGGCAAACAACCGGTCATGAACTCCGCGCGCGCGGAGTTCGCGAACCTGTACCGCTCGCTCGGGACCGCGTTCGACGGGCAGAAGAAGCTCACCGACTTCGACGTGCTCTACATCGTCTTGGAGGGAGTGAAGACACCCGACCGGGCGCGCGCCCAGTTCGGCGCCCTGGGAACGATGTTCGAGCAGTTGGCCGACAAGCCGCACGGCCGGACATCGCTGATGGTCGTGGACGAGTTCTCCGCGGTCAGCGACGGCAAGACCCGCGCGGTGAAGTGGGTCGAGCGACTGCGTAAGGCCGGGATCGGTACGTGGTGGATCGCGCAGTCCTGGCAGGGACTCGGCCACGACGACGACAACCGCGACGCCCTGGTCGCCGCCGGGTCGGGCGGTTCGCTGCTGATGCGGTCCGCTGATCCGGAGACCATCGCCAAGAAGTACGGCACCCGCCCGAAATTCGAGCTGAGCCGCAAGCTCATCGGCGGCAACCGCGACGGCGACGAGGGCAACATGCAGCCCTCCGACCAATTCCTCATCCCACCGAACCGGTTGCGCGCCATGCAGAAAGGCGACGTCGTCCAGGTCTCCGGAGGTCGCGCCCGCTGGGGTCGGGTCTCACCCCTGGATGACACCGAACTCGTCCGCCTGCGCCCACTGCCCGGCATCGCCGAGGTGATCGAAGTCGACACCGACACGCCACTCGCCCCGGTCATCGTCCTTCCGCCGCGCCGCCACCGCGCGTAACTCGATCTACTGCAAGGAGATTCACGAGATGTCGATACCGAACCCCGTCGATCCGGACGACCACGGCGAGGAACTGAACGGACCGACCCCGGCCCGCGACCGCGCCCGCGAACAGGAAATCCTCGACGCCTTCACCGCCGAACTCGCCGACACCCCCGCCGCGGAACTGGCCCGCCAACTCGTCGTCCCCGTCAACCAGGACGGCGGTGCCCTGGGCGAAGCGGTCGCCCCGGTGGTCGATCGCGTCAGCAAGGTCCGCGACATCGCGCGGATCTGGGGACCGGCCCTCGCCGGCACCGCCGCCGCCGGAACCGCCGTAGCGCTGCTGCCCCTGCCCGGCCCCGTCGCCCTGTACGTGTTGGCCCTGGCCGCTTACGGGTGGTGGCACTGCGCCGGACGCCCCGGCGCGGTCGAGACCGTGCGGATGTTGGCCTACGCCGCCGGTGACGCCCTGAGCTGGGTCCGCCACCACGTCGAGGCCCTGGCCACGCGCCGCGCCCGCTACGAGACCCGCCGCACCGCTGTACCGAAGCCCGATCCCGAGACCGGGGCGAACCGATGACGCTTCGCCTGTTGGATCTGTACTGCTGCGCCGGTGGCGCGTCGGCGGGATACCACCGCGCCGGGTTCGAGGTGACCGGCGTGGACATCGCAGCCCAGCCGCGCTACCCGTTCGAGTTCCACCGAGGCGACGCCTTGGAGTTCGTGCGCGAGCACGGCCACGAATTCGACGTGATCGCGGCGAGCCCGCCGTGCCAGGACCACAGCCGATTGCGTTCGCTCACCGTCGCGCACGGCACCGGGTGGCTGTTGGCTGCGACGCGCACCGCGTTGCAGGCCAGCGGTCGTCCGTGGGTCATAGAGAACGTGCCCGGTGCGCCAATGCGCAGCGATATCCGGTTGTGCGGGTGCATGTTCGGGCTGCCCGGCCTGCGCCGTGAACGTTGGTTCGAGACCTCGTGGCGCGAGTTCGAGTTGCGCCCGCCGTGCGTGCACCTGGACCAGCGGGTGACCGTGGCCGGACACCCCGGCGGACGCAGCACCCGCGACGGTCACGCCGGATTCGGCGACGTCACCGCGTGGCGCCGCGCGATGGGCATCGACTGGATGACCGCCGCCGAACTGGCTCAGGCCATTCCCCCCACCTACACCGAGTACATCGGCCACCGGCTCCGTGCCTACCTGACCGCACATACCGCGGCATGACCGCGAAACAACCCACCAGAAGAAGGAGAAGTGAACATGTCCGAACGCAGTGTTGAAGATGAGATAACCGCCACCGTAAGACAATTCGGTTCGGCGATGCGCGTGGCGATGCAGCAGCACGCCACCGCGACGAACTGGCTGGAACGCCGCCGTGCCCGAAAGCAGATCAGCCGTATTCTGCGGGATCAGCGGCGCGAGGAGCAACAGGCACGTACCGCCGAACTCGGTGGGGCGAATCAGGCGGTGGAGCGCTACCGCGTGCATTCGCTGACGGTCCAGCGGCGGGCCAACGACCCGAACGTGGACCACGTTCGCCGTGCCCGCGACACGGCCGCGCTGCGCGAGCACCGCGACGCACTGGCCGGTCAGGTACTCGGCGCCGGACGGCTCACACCGGTCGAACGTGGCATAGCCCTGGACGGCTTGGACGCGGCGACCGCGTTCCCCGAGTTCCGCAACGGCGACCTGTTCGTCCGCGCGGGACGGGTGAAAGGTGTTGAGGCGCTCCGCTACCGGGCGCGCGTCGCTCGGGAGTCGACGGTCATCGCCGAGCGGAACCAGGGCCAACGGGAGCAGCACGGGGTGACCGGGCATTCCGATGAGCGCCGGCGGCTGCCGGAGGAGCCGTGGCTGCGTTTGCAGATCGAGCCCGGAGATGTCGATCTGTCCGAGCCGTACTACACGGCCGCGGTCAACTACGAGCAGTCCGAGAGCGTGATCACCCGCCAGCGGCCCCATCGCGACCAGATCAGCGCGGCGACGTGGATGCGCGAAGAACTGGATCAGGCCGAGCCCGCGCCGGGGACCGAGGTGTCGGCGTTCGTGAGCCGCACCGCCGACGGCCGCGAGGAGCCGGTGTTCGAGCGCTTCGGTCGAGCCGGTGAGGTCCGCGCGGCGGTGAGCCAGTGGCACGCCGCCGAGTTGGACCAGCGCCGAAACCTCGAATCGGCTGATCTGGTCGGACTCAATCAGGCGCTGTCGCGGGATCTCGAGGAGAGCGACCGAGCCGTGGTGCGGGTGGCTGATGAGCGGAATGCGTTGCAGGGTCGACTGAATTTGTCGATCGAGCACAACAACTCGCTGACCGAGCAACACGCAGACCTGACCCAGCGACTGACCGCGACGACGGCGCAGAGGGATCAGCAGGCCGCGCTCCTGCGCGACGCGGTGGCCGAACGGGACCGGCTGCGCGGCGAACGGGACGAGGCGGTGCAGCGACTCGCGCAGCGGACTCCGCCCGCTCAGCGCTACGGCAGCCCCGAGCGCCAGGCCGAGGCCGCCAGGGGTTCGAACGCGCCACTACGAACCCGCGAACCCGCCCGCGAGCAGCAGGAGTCGGCCACCGGCCCCACTGCGGCGGGGGAGGTCGAGTCCGAGGACCGGGCCGCCGTGGTGCGGGAGATCACCACCGCCTACACCGACCAGCGATCGGCGGCGGTGCGACAGTTCCGCGGCCAGTTCGACAACGGCACCGACACCGACCAGGCGCGCGACGCCTTCATGCAGTGGTGGATCAACGGCGGTGGTCAGGACCAGTACCACGCCGAGCAGCGCCAGCGCCTCGCGACCGAGAAGGCCGCCGTCCTGGCCGCACACCAGCAGCAGGGACGGTCCGCGCTGGCCGACCACCAGCCCGGCCGGACGCTGGCCGACGCCGTGGCCCGCAACGGCGCCGACCGTGAACACGCGGACGAGCGGGAGGGACACGAACTGTGAGCACCGACGACCTGGACGAGCAGATCACCGACCACTACCGCGCACGCGTCACCGACCCGGTCGAAGTGGCCTGGCGCACCGACTACACCCGCGCGGACAACCTGCGGTCCTGGGCCGAAGCCACCGAGGACCCCCGCAACGCCGCACAGATGCGCGCTGACGCGGACGCGGTCCACGCCCGCTGGAGCGCCGACCCGAAGGTCGGCCCGTACTGGGCCGAACTCATCGAACGGCACGCCGAGATGCCACCCTGGGAAATCGATCTCGGCGACGAGATCCCCGCAGCAGCGGACCCGGTGTCCTGGCGCAACGAATTCCACGCCGCAGAACTGTCCGGTGCCGCACGCTGGCCGGCCGGGATTCAGCGCATGGACCAAGGCGCGACCGCGATGTTCATGGACGAACTGATCGGGCAGAAGAACCGGCTCGAACTCGGCCGCGGCCTCGCCGACCCACAGCGTCGCACAGACGATCTGACCGAGATCGAGGCCGCCCTCGACAGCTACTACGCGCGTCGCGGTGTGGAGCCGAACGAGGCGGCGTGGCGCACCGACTACGTCCGCGCGTGGCTGGCATGGGATCGCGCCGAGGGCACCGACTACCGCGACGACCCCGCCGCCGCGGCGTACCGGGCCGAAGCCGCCGGAATCCGGGCGCGCTGGAGCGGCGATCCGGAAATCGCCGAGCGGTGGGCCGAACTCGACCACGCCAGCGGCGAAACCTGCATGGGCCTGGCCCCGACCATGCCGGGCGTTGCACCGCCCGGCATGGACCCGGTGACCTGGCGAACCCGACAGCAAGCCGCCGACCTGCACGGCGATCACCGATGGCCCGACACCACCCCGACCGCTGTCTCCCAACACACGGAACACGAAGGAGCCGAACCGATGACCGACAATACCCAGCCCAACGCCCACGGCGTCGAGTCCGAAGCCGAGATCCGGATGCGGCACGACTTCATGGAAGCCGCCACCATCAGCGACCGCATCGCCCGCGATCCGGAGTCCTACGACCCCGCCGACGAGGTCGACCTGAACGACTACACCGGCCCGTGGATGGACGGCACGGACCGGTGGACACGTGAATGGCGGTACCTGTCCGACGCCACGGACCGGTGGCGCACCGACCCCACTACGGCCGAGGCGACAGCGACCGCCCGCGAGGACGCCCTGTCCCCGATCGAGCACCGCAGCGAGGCACAGGCCCGCCACATCGCCGAGCGCGGCTTCCCGCGCGACAAGCACGGCTTCTCGACCTCGCCCTACGTGACCCGGGCGTGGGAGACCGACGGCAACCAGTTCTCCCTCTCGACCAAGCCGGTGACCGAACTCGACGGCTACCGCGACGACCCGACGCCCGCGACGAGCCACGCCCTGCCGCGCAGCGCGGGCAACGCGCTGGCGACGGCCCTGGCGAACAACGAGCGGCAAGGACTCGAGCGGTGAGCGCGCCGGCCAACGAGGCGACGATGCCCACCGGCGCCGGATACGACGCCGTGGTCGATCGACTGTTCGAGCCGCTGCGCCGTGCCTGCCTCAGCCCCCGCGTCGCCACCCTTGCACCGGCACAGGACAACCCGCGACCCGCGGTGGCCTCCCCGCCGGCGATCCAGCCCGGCATGACCGCCGCGGAGCTGGAGACCCGACTGCGCGACGCGCAGAACCGCATCGCCGAACTGGAGACCCGACTGATCGCAACCGAGCACTCGTGGGCGGCCGCCGAACGCCAGATCACCGAACTCGAAGCCCGTAACCAGGAACTTGCCACCGACGTGGACAACGCCCTGGATCAGTTGTCCGGCCACGCCCTGCACGCCGAGCAGGAACGCCTCGTGCACCAGCAGGCGTGGAGTCCGTGGTCGGCATCGATGACACGAGAAGGACACGACCGATGAACTCGACAACCACCGTCCACCCCGTCAACCGGGCGTCCACCAGCGGTATGGACCTGGCGGAGCTGACCGCGCTGGCGATGACGATCGTGATCGGACTAGGCGCGTTCGCCTGGTCGTTCGCCGCCCTGACCGACCTGTCGGTGATGGCCGGAATCACGCCCCGTCTAGCGTGGGCCGGACCGATCTTCGTGGACGGCGCGATCGTGCAATCCGCCGTCGCGCTGGTCTCGCTCCAGCGCCGTCACCGCCAAGGCGTCGCGGTCCCGGTCGGAACGAAGGCGTTCTTCTGGGGCGAGCTGTTCTCCGCCGAACTCATCTCCGTCATCGGAAACGGCCTGCACGCTGCGGAATCCGGGCAACGCATCCTCCCCGCCACGATCGCCGCGTGCGTCGCCGGCGCGGCGCCGCTGTTCGGGTTGGCCGCGACCCACGGCCTCACCGCGCTGATCGAAGTCCCACGCAACCCGGAACCGGCGACGCCTGCCCCGGCGGGACCGCTCTACGCGCACGCGGACCGGTTGGACGCCCCCTCGACAGGACTGGACAACGACCGGACAGCACTGGACAGCGACTCGACAGTGACCGTCGAGGCGGTGGACGCCCAGGACAGCGACCCGATCACCGAACGCGACGCAGAGATCCGGCGCCGCGCCGCCGCCGGCGAATCCACCCGCCGCATCGGGGCCGCGGTCGGACTCTCACACTCCCGCGTCGCCCAGATCCTCGCCGCAGCACCCGAACCCGACGAAGGCGACGACGACGAAGGCGAGGTGCTGGCACTGATTCGCTGACCGATCACTGAACCAGCAAAGGGCGGGAAACCCCGCCCCTTCCAGCACCACCGACTCGCAAGGAGCACACCATGACCAACGCACTGACCGACCTGGACCAGATCAACGCCGAGCTGATGAGCCAGAACACCCGCAACCCGTTCGGCCGCGACATCGAACCCGGCACCGCGGTATCCGGCGAGATCGTCGCCGTCATCCGCCGACACCGCCACAACAGCAAGGGACAGCCGCTGTTCTGGGTCAACCGGAAACCGATCGTCGCCGCAGCCGGCGACCCCGTCATCGACTCCGCCGTGATCCTGGAAACCGACGCCCGCGACGACGACCAGGACGAAGGACTGCGCACCGTCACCCTCGACCGCGACGTCCAGCGCGCCATCAGCGCCGGAATCCGCCGCGCCCGCGCCGCCGGCATCGCCATCGGCGGCCGCCTGGACGGACTGCTCTACGTCGGCCCGGCCGAAGGCGGCGGCTACGGCCGCACCTACGACCTCGGCGCCTACATCCCGCCCGCCGCGTAACAGCACCACCGAGCGATGCCCCGGCCGACACTTCGGCCGGGGCATCGTCGTGTCTACGCCGGTTCGACCTCTCCCTCTATCCCCGACTGTTCCCCGGCCCCTTCCTCCGAAGGCTTCCCGAGTCCGGATCAGTGGTTGCTCAAGGGTGGCCGCAGGCCATCGGCGTAGCCGACGCGCAGCGCCCTTTAACAACCGCAGGGCCGGACTCACGCTGTCCGGCCGAGGAAGGGCCGTCCGCAGGACCACGACGCCGGTCGCGGTAGAACGGGATGCCGAACTGCTTCCTTCGGTATTCCTCCAGCCTTCCTTCCCTGGTCTCGGGGGAGCCCAGGAAAGGAAGCCTGCACCCACCACCCGACCCAGCCTGTGAGCTGGGCAAAGAGCGGGGATTTCTGCTCACTCCCCCTCCCCCTCCCGTCCGACATCTCATACCCACTTCGTGTGCACGAGATGTCGGACGGGAGGGGGAGGGGGAGCAATCAGAAATCCAAAGAGATGGGTATGTCGGGTTGGGTGGTGGGTGAGTGAAAGAGAAATCGGTTGCGTGTGGGTGATATCGGAAAGTTTGCGACGTGGTGCGTTGGCATTCGGGTAGGTGGTGGCGCGGTGTGCGGATACGGGAGGTTACTGGACGCGGCTTATATTCGCGCAGCTGGCGGAACCTGGCCGAGGGCCGCGCCAGTCGCTACCAAAATGGACGCGGCCCTCGTCGCAATCTGGAGCAGTCAGTCGAACAGCGGTAACATCATGTAGACACTCGACATAAATCGAACCTCGCATGGGTGCGCGCGAATAGCATCCTGAATGCGAGTTCAGACGTAAGTGAGCGCGAGGTTCGATGTTCTCCGGAAGTAGTTAATTGTAGTCGTTAGGGCCGCTGGCCTCATTCCTTGAGTCCTGGTCCGTTCGGGCTCGGCGGGCACCGGCGATCTCAAGCCACGCTCCCATCTCGCTCTGTTCGATCGCTGTCACCGCAGCTACCAGCTTTTCGTCTCGGGTAGTTGGATCGGAATACGGGGCTGCGCCGACTGCATACGCGCGTCGCGCAGCCTGTACTAGCTCTCGAGCTTGACTGAAGCGAAGATAGTTTTCGTTCCAATGAAATATCGATCGTATCCCAGTAAGAACTACGATCGTCGCTCCCAATATGGCTGGAACAACTGTGTTTCCATCAAGTACAATAGGTGATAGTGGAATCAACGCCGCTGCCGTGAGTTGTGCAACCTCAACAAATCGGTATCGCAGTCTAGAGTTTATGGCCGCGCGCTGGTACCAGTTGTGTGATTCTTCGGCCACCGACATGGCGTATGTGGAAATCCTGCCGAGATCTACGGAGGTATTTTCACTTCCGGCAGGTGGGTCGAATGCTCTGCTGTGTTCGATATTATCAGCCACTTACAAAATCCTCGGAATCGAACTCTGCTGTAACGCTTCGAAGCTTGTCCACCCACTGTTGCATTATGGTGGCGGTATCCAGAATTGTAAGTATAGACGTTCTGATACGCCGAGAGGGCTCGCGCATGTCGCGGCTCATCTTTCCGGCCAATCTCAGCGTATTTTCAAATTCTTCATCAATTTTTACATTTTCTCGGATGGAGGTAATGATCTCCTCAATGTCGTCAGCCATCTCCAACGCCTTTTCTCGGTCGCCAGCAGTGCTAACCATGGCTATTTGCGAGGCGGCATCGATGGCGTCGCTGATTACGGCCGCCCTGGCCCCGAAGTTTCCGGCGCTGTCGAGCAAACGTTGTGTCGGCCCGTCAAGCGCTTTTGATACCCGTTTCAGATGGATAATTCGTACAGCGTTGGATGCATTGGGGGGTGTGCGGTATTCGTCCGACTGGAATGTATTCCCAATCTCCAACATTGCATTCCTGAAGTCCTCGGCGGCGGCTCCCCAACCCTCCAACGCCACTTCAGCATCTGCAATTTGCTCAAGCCAGCCCAGCTCATCCTCGGCGACTTGTTCGACGTTCTTAGTTGGATTTGCATCCTCTATAACAGGAGTGAGGACTGGCGTGCTTTCAGGCTGGTCAGCGATTGACAGCGCCACTTTCTTCAATCGCGTGGCAAGGCGATTGACGCCACGTCGGTACGCACTTGAATTTTCATCCTCAAGTCGCAATTCGGTCCAGTCTTCATGCTGGAGTCCGCTCAAAATTCGGATTATTTCGTCATCCGACATCGGATCAAGGGTTACTTCTGTGTATATAATTGGGAGTATCAATTCGTGAAGATTTGAGGACTTGGATTTGGACCAAAACTTAAGGAATTCCTCTCGGCAAGCCTGGCTTTGCAGATAGGAGGGGGTGATAATTGGTATAAAGAACGTGGTTCCATGAATGGAAGTGTCGATCTTTTCGTTCCAAGCGTCTCCCCATTCTATCTTCTTCCGATCCAGGAAGATCTCGAGTTCGCTTCCGGTTTGCATCCTGAATTCAGAGATAACTCGCTCGGATATTCGGGTGATATGGCCGTTTGAGTCTGAATCGTCATTTCGGACGTAGCTCCAGAACCCCGATGGTTTGATGATCATGTCGATCATGATGCCTTGGCGTGGAGTCGCCGCCGATGTTAGGCAACGCTTACTCGTGCTGCTTGGGTTAAGTTTATACCGAGCGGTTGCTTTTTGAGGTTACTACTCCCGGGTAGAAAGGAAGTGTCCTGGAAGCAACTAGATCTGTAGTTGAAAGAACTATTCACTTCGGCTAGGTCTCTCGGGTTTGCATATCGGCGCGGCCATCGGGCCGCGGTTCCTGGTGTGGGTCGCCTGCATTGTGTCCGCGCGTCCCTCACGCCTCAAGGGCGCTGCGCGTCGGCTGCGCCGATGGCCTACGGCCACCCTTGACCCGCGAGCCTCTACGCGCAGCGGCGCAGGCTTTGCGGGCAGGCCGGGGACCTGCCCGATGGGCGCAAGCGCCCCACACCAGGAACGAGAACCCGCCCGTCGTCACGGTCGCCGGATGGAATCTGCTGTCGTCGTTCAGGAGCGCCTTCGATGGGCGCTCAACGGCGATAGCAACCTCTCAGCGGCGAATCCAGCTAGGTAGCGGCTGCGATTTCATCGGCGACTCAGTGCGATAGTCCACTCCACCAACGTCTTTCGTTGTTCCCGCACTGTCGGTGGTTGGCGATACCGTTTGTGTATCACGACAGACAGGGGAGGAACCGATGCTGGTCATCAACAGGGCCGCGACAATCGAACCCAGTGAGCGTCGGGTGGCCGAGTGGATGGCGGGATGGACCGGTCAGTACGCGATGCCGGGCATCGCGGTGTCGAGCTACTGGCTTGACGGAACGAAGCCAGGCGAGCCCAGTCAAGAATGCGATTTCGTCCTGATCACGCCGCAGCTCACCGCCGCGGTGGAGGTCAAAGGGACGCATCCGGACATCACGTTCGGCACGATCACCGCTCACGAGAACGGGCCGTGGCGGCACGATGTTTTGCCGGTCGACCCGGTCCGCACGCGCGAGAAGGACGACAACCCTTTCCGACAGGTGCGCGGCTGCGCCTACCGACTCAAACACTTGATCGCGAGCAACGGGATGTTGAGCCGCCCTTGGGTATCTGGAGTCGTAATCGTGGTTCCTCCAATGCGATCCGAGGTCAGCCGCAGAGTTGCCTCGAAGCCACAGGGATGCACGGCGGTCATAGGCAATCGCGGGATCCGCGAGTGGCTCCACAGCCAATCCGGAAGAAGGCCGATATGGACGGCCGAGAAGGCTCACGCGCTGCTGACCGCTATGAATCTGGGCGAGGCGTCGAGCATTCCCGACCTAGTATCTGAAGGGTTTCGGAGCGATTCCACAACATCGCCGTCAACGTCGTCCGGTCGTCCTGTTGCGCGGCCGGTTCGGACATCAACCGTCCCGCCACCCGTTCGGACATCAACCGCGACCGTCTCTCCCGAGGTTCCGTCCCGGCGTCGGACCGTTGCCGCGCCCGAACCGCAGCCAGCGGGCTGGGCTTCCGGGGCCGACACTCTCCCCAGCACGCCGCGTCCGGCGAGGCGTACACGCGCGATAGCACCACGGAGCGGCGTGCAGGCCGCGGCCGCGCTGGCTCTAATCGCGGCTATCGGCTGCGGAGTGTGGATCATGAGCAGGGCGGGAGACTCTGAACCGCGTAGAACTGGCGATCAGCAGGTCATTCTCCCGTCTACCGAGCAGATGGTGCCCGCACCTCCGCCGGCCCCTCTGTCCGAGTCTGTTCCTGGCCCACCAGCTCCCGCGCCGGAGTCGGGTTGTTTTCCGTTCCAGGCGAACTGCTGAATCTGAGTCGTCGGCGGAAGGTTTTCGGTAATCCAAGATCAAACTATCTCCGGATAAGGTTCCCGTCCTTCATCGTCGCAAAATTTAACGCCGCTATCTAATGAGACGCGGGTTTCGGGGACTCTAGAAGGTGCGATAAAGGTAGGATCGGCGTATGAGCACTAGGAAAGTCAGTCTCACACTCCCCGAGGAACTGGTAGTTCGCGCCGAGAACGCGGTGCGGTCCGGTGCGGCCCGCTCGGTGAGCGCCTACATCGCTGCCGCGGCCGGTTCGGGCGAGACGCGCACGACCGTCGCTGATGTACTCGCTCGGTGGGGTGCGGATCACGGCCAGGGCAGCGCAGAGGAGAGGGAGGCCGCGGAGCACCGCGCCCGTGCGCTATTCGATCGCGCCGACCGACGCCAGCAGGCCAACGGCGCCGCGTGAGGCCCACCGCTGCGGGAACCATCCTGGATGCCTCCGCGCTCATAGCCCTGCCTCGCAGCATCTACGCGCGAACCCTGGTTGAACTCAGTGTGCGTGAACGGCGGCCGTTGGTCATCCCGGCGGCCAGTCTGTATGCCGCCACCATCGGTGGAGCGGACCCGGCAGATTTCGACGCCGACGCGTTCACCGTTACCCCGGTCAGTCAGGCCATCGTGCCGGGAATGGCGATGGTCGCCCGGACCGCCGTCGCGGCGATTGGAACAGACCTCTGCCAGGTGGCGTGGGAAGCGCAAGTGACCGGCTACCCGGTGCTCACCGGCGACCCTGACCTGTACGCCGCACTCGGTGTCCCGATCGACCTCGAGACTCTGTAGTGCGATTCGCCGTGTATCGACTGAAGGTTTGAAGACCAATAGATTAATGGTCGCTGACATGCAGGTTATTTGCAGGTGTGCACAACGCCTAGAGTGTTTGCTCTCATAACCTACGGCTGGCGTCCGCGATGGACGGGTCACGCGCAAGCGTGGACCGCTTGACGGAACGAGCGGGAGTGGCTTCGGCGGTTGTGCCGTCCATGACTTGTCAGGCGGCGCGATCGGACTGAGGTCTGCATCTACCAGGGGATTCGAACAGCACTAAACTAAAGCTACAGCGCTTCGCCTCAGCCTGTGCTTACCGTCACCTGCACAGTGCGCAGGTTGTTTGACCTTGTAAGCGAAAGGTCGTCAGTTCAATCCTGACAGGGGGCTCTTCTTTCCAGCACGCCTCGGTGACGGCGACCCGACCGTGCTCGTAGGGCGACAGTCCGCCAAATGATCCTCACGGGGTTCTGGGGCCCCTATTGTTTGCCCTCTCACCGAGCGATCTGCGCGTGCGGTAGTCGTAGTGCATGTCTCGTAGTCGGCGCGTATTTCGGTACGCGTCGGTCAAGACCTGCCTTCGTCCCCCCGCCTTCGCAAGCATCGCGCCATCGTAGTGCGCGGCGCGGGTTACTCCGAAGTCATTGCGGTGGAGGCGGCTTCGGCGATCGGAGGGCGGATTCAGGGCGCGAGGCGCGCCCTGAACGTGAGTCCTCAGGCGGGGACGTGGGCGGAGTGGCCGAGGTCGCGGAGGGCTTGTTTGATGCGGGATTGGGCGTCGTCGAGGGATTCGGGGGAGGGGGTGGGGTCGGCGCCGGAGATGTCGAAGTTGCCGAGGGTGAAGGCCGGGAAGACGTGCAGGTGCAGGTGGGGGACTTCGAGGCCGGCGATCAGGAGGCCGGCGCGGGGGGCGTCCCAGGCGGCGCGGACGGCTTGGCCGATCTTCTGGGCGACGCCGGTGAGGCGGGCGAAGACCTGGCCGTCGACGTCCTGCCACTGGTCGATCTCCGCGCGCGGCACGACGAGGGTGTGGCCGGGCGTGACGGGGGCGATGGTCAGGAATCCGACGAATTCGTCGTCCTCCCAGACGAATCGGCCGGGGATGTCGCCTGCGATGATCGCGCTGAACACAGATGCCATGACCGCAGGCTACAACGCCGCGCCCGGCGGACGCGGGCTACACGGCCACGTAGTGGGACAGGATGCCCTGCACTTCGTAGATGTCGACCTGGCGGTTGAACCGCTTCTGGATGGGCACGTCGGTGCCCGCGAGCCAGATCATCAGTTCGGCGTCGAGGTCGAAGGTGCCCGCGGTCTCGACGGCGAAGTGCGTGATCGCCCGGTAGGGGATGCTGTGGTAGCTGACCTTGCGGCCGGAGATGCCCTGTTTGTCGACGAGGACGAGTCTGCGGTTGGTGAACAGCATCGCGTCGCGAACCAGCAGGTAGGCGGCGTAGATCTGCTCGCCGTTGCCGAGCAGTCGCGCGTATTCCTGTTGGGCCTGCGCCGGGTCGATCCGGCCCGCGTTGCCCATAAGTCCGTCGATCAGACCCATTCTGCACATCCTTCGCCCACTGCGGAAACGGTCGGTCCGGGCGGATCGGGTCCGCCCACGTTCCATCATCCCTTGTCCCGGACGCTGACGGGCGCGTCGCGGCAACGCATTTCGCCCGAGCCCCGCGCGAGTTCGCCGGAATGTCGGTCGCTCGTCATTCGCTGGTAACGGGCTCGGGCTCGCGGGCCCCGGGCCTGCACCTAAGCTTTACGCCGTGCGCGTACTCGTCATCGGCTCCGGAGCCCGTGAACATGCCCTCGTCCTCGCCCTGCGCAAGGATCCCTCGGTCACCGCGGTGTACGCGGCGCCGGGGAACGCCGGGATCGCCCAGCACGCGCAGGTCCGCGCGGTGGACCCGTCCTCGGGGGCGGCGGTGACGGCGTTGGCGCGCGAACTCGACGCCGACCTGGTGGTGATCGGTCCCGAGGTGCCGCTGGTGCTGGGGGTGGCCGACGCGGTCCGCGCGGCGGGGATCTCCTGTTTCGGTCCGTCGGCGGCGGCGGCCAGGATCGAGGGGTCCAAGGCGTTCGCCAAGGATGTGATGACCGCGGCGGGTGTGCGCACGGCGCACAGCGAGGTCGTGGACAACCCGGCCGACCTGGATGCCGCGCTGGACCGTTTCGGCCCGACCTGGGTGGTCAAGGACGACGGTCTGGCCGCGGGCAAGGGCGTGGTGGTGACGGCGGACCGGCTCGCGGCCCGCGATCACGGCGCGGAACTGCTGGAACAGGGCCATCCGGTGCTGTTGGAGTCGTTCCTGGACGGCCCGGAGGTGTCGCTGTTCTGCCTGGTCGACGGCGAGACGGTGGTGCCGCTGCTGCCCGCGCAGGATCACAAGCGGGTCGGTGACGGCGACACCGGCCCGAACACGGGCGGTATGGGCGCGTACACGCCGCTGCCGTGGCTGCCCGCCGAGACGGCGCGGGCGATCGTCGAAGACGTGGTGCGTCCGGTGGCGGCGGAGTTGGTGCGGCGCGGCAGCGCGTTCTCGGGTCTGCTGTACGCGGGGTTGGCGATCGGGCAGGACGGGCCGGCGGTGATCGAATTCAATTGCCGTTTCGGCGATCCGGAGACCCAGGCGGTGCTGGCGCTGCTGGAGAGTCCGCTGGGCGAGCTGCTGGCGGCCACCGCGAACGGCACACTCGATCAGGTCGAGGCGCCGCGGTGGCGCGACGGCGCGGCGGTCACGGTGGTCGTGGCGGCCGAGAACTATCCGGGTCGCCCGCGGGTGGGTGACGTGATCAGCGGCGCGGAGGACAGCGGCAAGTCCGACACCGCCGCGGTGCTGCACGCGGGGACGCAACTGCGCGACGGCCAGTTGGTGTCGGCGGGCGGTCGGGTGCTCAGCGTGGTCGGCGTGGGCGCCGATCTGGCCGAGGCCCGCGCGAACGCCTACGCCCGGATCGCGGGCATCAAGCTGACGGGCAGCCATTTCCGCACCGATATCGGGCTGGCCGCGGTGGAGTCGCGCATCAGCGTCTAGGGCGGGGCTCGGCTCAGCCCAGCCCGAGTCCGCGCTGGGCGAGCCAGGCGGCGGGGTCGACGTGTTGTCCGTTCTGGATGACCTCGAAGTGCAGGTGCGGGCCGGTGGAGTCGCCTCGGTTGCCCATGCGGGCGATCTGCATGCCCGCGGGCACGCGTTCGCCGACGGAGACGAAGAAGTCGTACATGTGCCCGTAGACGCTGATCGAGCCGTCGTCGTGGCGGATGCGCACCCACAGGCCGAAGCCCTGGGCGGGGCCGGCGTCGATGACGGTGCCCGCGGCGACGGCGTAGATCGGGGTGCCGATGGGGCCCGCGATGTCGATGCCGTTGTGGAATGTGCCCCAGCGGGAGCCGAATCCGGAGGTGAACATCCCGATCGCGGGCAGGACGAAGCCGCCGAGGCCGGGCGCGATGGACCCGGGCGGCAGGGGTGCGGCCCCGGTGGACATCCACGGTTGCCGTTCGCCGGCGACTGCGGCGGCGGCTTCGGCCCTGGCGCGTTCCAGGGTGGCGCGCGCGGCGGCGGCCACGACGGCTTGTTCGCGGACGCGTTCGCCGTTGGCGATGGCGTTGAGGTAGCGGCGCACCGACGGCGGGGTGGAGGTCAGTTCCTGCGGGTAGGCGAAGGCGACGCGCTGGGCCTGCCAGGGTTCGAGGGTGCGGTGGGTGACGCCTGCGGCGCCCGCGGAGTCGGCGGCGGCGAACACGGCAACGGCGAGCAGGCCCGCGAGGAGTACGCGGTGTTCGCGCAGCAGGGTGCGGTAGTCGCGGTCGCGGTGGCGCTGCCAGACTTCGCGCGGGTCGGGGCGGGGGCGTTCACGCAGGTCGCGGACGAGTCGCCGCAGGTGGGCGGGGTCGGCCCAGTCGGGGCGGGCTCGGGTGGCCGTGGAGTCGGCACGCCAGTTCAATGGAATGACGCCGATGCCGCCCACTCCACGGATGCGTTCCAGTCGGCGCGCCTTCTCGAGCATTATCCGAACCCTAGTGGCGGGGCGGTGTCGGGTAAACGTCCTCGGGCGTGCTCCGGGTGTCGCGGGCGACCGGCTACCGTCATGCGGGTGTCTGGAGAATCTCGCCGGTCGACCATTCCACCTTTCTACGTGATGGATGTGTGGAAGGCCGCCGCGCAACGCGCCCGCACCCACGGTGACGTGCTGGTTCTGGCCGCCGGACAGCCCTCGACGCCCGCGCCCGCGCCGGTGCTGCGGGCGACCAGGGCCGCGATCGACGCCGAATTGCTCGGCTACACCGAGACCTTCGGCATCCTGCCGTTGCGCGAGGCGATCGCGGCGCACCACACCGACACCTACGGCTATCCGGTCGATCCGGACGAGGTGGTGGTGACGACCGGTTCCTCGGGCGCGTTCACGCTGATCTTCCTGGCCGCTTTCGATCCGGGCGACACCGTGGTGGTGGCACGGCCGGGCTATCCGGCCTACCGCAACACGCTGACGGCGCTGGGCTGTCGGGTGGTGGAGTTGGACTGCGGCGAGCGGACCCGGTTCCAGCCGACGGTGGCGATGCTGGAAGCGTTGCCGGAGCCGCCCGCGGGCTTGGTGGTGGCGAGTCCGGCGAATCCGACGGGGACGATGATCGCGCCCGCGGAGTTGGCGGCGGTGGTGCGCTGGTGCGAGGTGAACGGCACGCTGTTGATCTCCGACGAGATCTATCACGGCATCACCTACGAGAGCGCCGATTCCGACAGTCGTACCTCCTCGGCGTGGGAGTCCTCGCGGGCGGGTGTGGTGATCGGGTCGGTGTCGAAGTACTTCTCGATGACGGGGTGGCGGTTGGGGTGGATGTTGGCCCCGGAGTCGTTGCGTCCGGCGCTGCAACGGCTGGCCTCGAATATGACGGTGTGTCCGCCCGCGATTTCGCAGTACGCCGCGTTGCACGCGTTCGGCCCGGAGGCGAAAAACGAACTGGACGGACATGTTCGGCGTTATGCCGCTAATCGACGGTTACTGCTGGAGGGGTTGCCGGAACTCGGCATCACCGAACTCGCGCCCGCCGACGGCGCGTTCTACGCCTACGCCCACATCGGCCACCTGACCGACGATTCCCGGGACTGGTGCGCGCGCGTCCTGGAACACACCGGCGTGGCGCTCGCGCCGGGTATCGATTTCGACACGGTTGCCGGTGATCGCACCGTACGCTTCTCATTTGCCGGGGCCACCGCGGACATCGAGGAGGCGCTGGTCCGGCTGGGTCGCTACCTGAATGCTTGAACGCCAACCGGGCCAACAAGTTTGCGCACTCGGTCCCACGGATCGCCCGGATGGGGTAGAAAAACCCTTGGCTGGGTTTCCACTCTCGATTTCGCACGGATGAACTGATGACGACTGGCACGATGGCACGGTGATAACCGCGACGACCCCGAAAGGCGAACGGCGTCGCCAGGCTCTGGTAGCGGCCGCCGCCGAGTTGTTACTCGAAGGCGGATTCGATGCGGTACGGCATCGTTCGGTCGCCACGCGAGCGGATTTGCCACTCGCCTCGACCACCTACTATTTCGAATCCCTGGAAGACCTGATCGCCCGCGCGGTCGAGTTCAGCGGCAACGCCGAACTCGAGGCGATGCGCCGCCGGGTGGGTGAGGTCAGCCACCGCCGCCGAGGCGCCGAGGCGACCGTCGACCTCGTCCTGGACCTGTTGATCGGACCGGACGAAGGCACGCGCGGTCAGTTGATCGCGCGCTACGAACGGTCGGTGGCCTCGGCGCGCCATCCCGAACTACGCGAGGTGCAGCTACGCCTGCGCGCCCAACTCGACGACCTGCTCGCCGACGTCCTGCGCCGCTCCGACCGCTCGGTGCGCCAGGAACAGTTGCGCAGGTTGGTCGCGGTGGTCGACGGCGCGGTGGTCGCGGCGCTGAGCGAGATCGAACCCGAACCGCGGCGGATGGCGCGCGGCGCGCTGCTCGAGGTGATCGATATCGTCGCTCCGGCGACGCCCCAGCAAGTCGACAGGTTCCGCACACTAGACTGACGGACTCGTGAGCCTCGTCCCGAATGTCCTCGCCACCCGGTACGCCAGTCCCGAGCTCGTGCGCCTGTGGTCCCCCGAACACAAGATCGTGCTCGAACGGCGGCTGTGGCTCGAGGTGCTGCGGGCGCAGTCCGAACTCGGCGTCGACATCCCCGACGGGGTGGTCGCCGACTACGAGCGGGTGGTCGAGCAGGTCGATCTGGCCTCGATCGCCGAGCGCGAGCGCGTCACCCGCCACGATGTGAAGGCGCGCATCGAGGAGTTCAACGCCCTCGCCGGGCACGAGCACGTGCACAAGGGCATGACCAGCCGCGATCTGACCGAGAACGTCGAGCAGTTGCAGATCCGGCTGTCCCTCGAGCACGTGCACGCGCACGGCGTCGCGATCGCGGCGCGACTGGCCGAGCGGGCCGCCGAGTACGGGTCGCTGGTCATGGCGGGCCGCTCGCACAATGTCGCCGCGCAGGCCACGACGTTGGGCAAGCGTTTTGCCTCGGCCGCCGACGAACTGCTGATCGCGCTGCGCCGGGTGCGCGAACTGATCGACCGCTACCCGCTGCGCGGCATCAAGGGCCCGATGGGCACCGCGCAGGACATGCTCGACCTGCTCGACGGCGACCCTGAGAAGTTGGCGCGCCTGGAGCGCCAGGTGGCGGGCCATCTCGGCTTCGCGACCGTGCTGACCAGCGTCGGTCAGGTGTATCCGCGCTCGCTGGATCACGATGTGCTCTCGGCGCTGGTGCAGGTGGGCGCGGGTCCGTCCTCGTTCGCGCACACCATCCGGCTGATGGCGGGCCACGAGTTGGTCACCGAGGGCTTCCAGCCGGGCCAGGTGGGCAGTTCGGCGATGCCGCACAAGATGAACACCCGGTCCTGCGAGCGGGTCAACGGACTCCAGGTGGTGTTGCGCGGCTACGGTTCGATGGCGGCCGAACTGGCGGGCGCGCAGTGGAACGAGGGCGACGTGTTCTGCTCGGTGGTGCGCCGGGTCGCGTTGCCGGACGCCTTCTTCGCCCTGGACGGCATGTTCGAGACCTTCCTGACCGTGCTCGCCGAATTCGGCGCGTATCCGGCGGTGATCGCCCGCGAACTGGACCGCTACCTGCCGTTCCTGGCGACCACTCGGATGCTGATCGCGGCGGTGCGCGCGGGGGTGGGCCGCGAGACCGCCCACGAGGTCATCAAAGAGCACGCGGTGGCGGTCGCGCTGGCGATGCGCGAGCAGGGCCGTGAACCGGATCTGCTGGACCGACTGGCCGCCGACGAGCGCTTCCCGCTGGACCGCGCGGCCCTGGACGTCGCGCTGGCCGACAAGTCGGCGTTCATCGGCGCGGCGCAGGCCCAGGTGGCCGACGTGGTCGCCGCCGTCGAGGCGCTGGTGAAGCAGTTCCCGGAGGCGGCCCGCTACAGCCCGTCCCCGATCCTCTGAGCCGTCGCGGACCGTCGTCCGGGCGCGGCGGTCCGGGTTAGGGTGCCGGGGTGAATCCGTACACGATCTTCGCCGACATCGTCGCAGGCCGCGCGCCCGCGTCCAAGGTCTACGAGGACGACGACGTCATCGCGTTCATGGACATCCGTCCGATGACGCCGGGGCATCTGCTGGTGATCCCGAAGGTGGCGGCCCGCGATCTGTCCCAGCTCGATCCCGAGGTCGGCGGCAAGCTGTTCAAGGTGGGCCAAGTGCTGGCGGGGGCGTTGCGCGACAGCGAGGTCGACTGCGACGGGGTGAACTTCTTCCTCGCCGACGGTGTGATGGCCGGGCAGGAGGTCTTCCACGTCCACCTGCATGTCATCCCGCGCACGCCGGGGGACGGGTTCGGTCTGCGGGGTCGTCCGACGAGTCCCGCGCGCGCCGATCTGGACTATCTGGCGGGGTCGATCCGTGGCGCGCTCGACCGCCGTGGCTGACAAGTAGCTATGAGTTAGCTGTAGATCCGCTGGGATCGGGAAAACCTCCCGGCGGTGCGGCCGTGTGGGTTACCGTCGAAGGCATTGCTCGGCAGTGGTGGAGGTGGGGCCATGCGGCGACGGACGATTGCTGGATTAGTGCTGGCGCTCGCGCTGGCGGTCGCCCCGATGGCGGGTCGACCAGCCGAGTCCGCCGCGGCCGACATCATCCGCGTCGATGACCTGAGCCCGACCCGTTCGACGCTGTGGGTGCGGTCCCCGGCCATGGGCCGCGCGATGCAGGTCGACGTCCTGCACTCGCCGGGCGGCGGCGCGCGCCCGTCCTACTACCTGCTCGACGGACTCGATCCCGGTGTCGGACAGAGCACCTGGACCAACGCCACCGACGCCGAGGGCTTCTTCCGCGGCAAGAACCTCAACGTCGTGCTGCCGGTCGGCGGCCAAGCCGGTTACTACACCGACTGGCAGCGCGACGACCCCCGCTTCGGGCGCTACCGCTGGGAGACCTTCCTGACCGTCGAACTGCCGCCGATCATCGACGCCGCCTTCGACGGCAACGGCGTCAACGGCATCGGCGGACTGTCCATGGGCGGCAACGCGGCCTTCGTCCTGGCCGCCCGTAATCCGGGGCTGTACCGGGCGGTGGCCGGGTATTCCGCCTGCCCGGACAGCGGCCTGGCGGCGGGTGCGGTGATGTTCTCCATCGCCAATCGCGGCGGCAACCCGCTGAACATGTGGGGGCCGCCGGGCAGCCCGGACTGGGCGGCCCACGATCCGGCGCTGATGGCGGATCGGTTGCGCGGCAAAGCGATCTACCTGTCCACCGGCACCGGCTTCCCCGGCCCGCACGAGTTGGAACTCAAACCCCAACTGGCCGAGAACATCTTCCTCGGCGGACCGGTGGAGGCCGGGGTGAACATCTGCACGGTGAGCTTCGAGCGTCGACTGCGCGCGGCGGGCGTGCCCGCGCGAATCGACTACAGCCCCACCGGAACCCATTCCTGGTCCTATTGGCGCGACAGCCTGCACCGGTCGTGGCCGACCATCGGCCCCGCCCTGGGGGCCTGAGTCAGGACCCGCGGCGCACCACCCGCACCAGCGCGAGCACCACCACCGCCGCGGCCAGTCCGGCGGCGCCCAGAATCACCGTGCCCGCGGGATATCCGAACAATTCGACGTGGTCGACCACGGTGATCCTGGCGCGGTGGGACTCGTCCGACGGTGCGGCGGTGAAGGTGAAATCGCTGGTGATCGCGGAAGGTTCGACGATGCCGACCTCGAGTTCGGTGAGGTAGTCGCGGCCGTCGGCGCTCAACTCGCGTAACTGCGGGTCGGCGGTGTCACCGATACGGCCCGCGAATTCGACGCCGGTGTACTGCTTTCCGGCGTCCGTGTCCGAGCGCTGCATCCGGTGGTCGCTGAGCAGGTAGAGCCGCACCGTCTGCGGGGTGGTCGCGGCGGCCGACATGCGCATCGGGTAGACGAAGCGGTCGCTGTCGAAGCCGATCCGGATCGGGTCGAGCGCGCCGCGCAGGGTGTCGGCGCCGGTCAGCCGGATGGCGACGAAGGACCAGTTCTCCCGCAGGTACGGGTCCAGGGTGGCGATGATCTCCGGTTTCATCTGGTAGCCGTTGGCGTTCAACCACTCGCGCAGGCCGTCGAGCGTGCCGCCCGCCAGCGTGGTCGCCTCGATCGGGCCGAGTTGGACCCGTTCGAGCACCGTGGGTCCGCCGCCGGGCGGCGCGGCGGCCGAGGTGGCGCCGTCGTAGCCGTCGCCGCTGAACCAGCGGTGTTCGGTGACGATCTCGGGCGCGGTCAGCCGGGACAGCTCGGTGAACGTCGCCGCGGAACCGGCCTCCACTTTGGCGGGCGCGGGGGTGGGCACGATGAGCGCGGCGTGGTCGGTCCCCGATTCCAGGCCCAGTCGCATCACGACGGTCTCGCGGCGGCCGTCCCAGCCCGCCAGGGCGACCTCGTCGTTGACGGTGGCCGAATTCCCCGGACTGACCACCCCGCCGCAGGCGCACGCGGAAGCGGGGGCGATCGCGCCGGAGCCGAGGGCGCACAGGGTCAGCGCGGCGGTTGCGGCAAGACGAGCGACGTGGGCAAGGCGCATCAGCCGAGCCTACTGAGGTCCGCGGGCCGAGATCCGGGTGGCGGCGGCCCGGAACAGTAGGGTGGTGCGCATGTCTGTCGAGAGTGGGGTGTCGGCACCCGTCGCCGAGCGGGTGCCGACCGAGCGGGTCCATCACGGCGATGTGTTCGTCGACGAGTACGAATGGCTGCGGGACAAGGAGAATCCCGAGGTCATCGCCTACCTCGAGGCGGAGAACGCCTACACCGAGGCCCGGACCGCCCATCTCGACGGCCTGCGGGGCCGGATCTTCGAGGAGATCCGCTCGCGCACCCAGGAGACCGATCTGTCGGTGCCGACCCGGATGGGTGAGTTCTGGTACTACTCGCGCAGCTTCGAGGGCAAACAGTACGGCGTGCACTGCCGCTGCCCGATCGACGCCGCCGCCGAGGGCATCGACGCCTGGACCCCGCCGGGGTTGGAAGCGGGCACCGAGGTGCCGGGCGAGCAGGTGCTGCTGGACAGCAACGTGCTCGCCGAGGGCACCGATTTCTTCGCCCTCGGCGCGTTCTCGATCAGTCACGACGGCACGCTGCTGGCCTACTCGGTGGACACCGTCGGCGACGAGCGCTACACGCTGCGGATCAAGGATCTGCGCACCGGGGAACTGCTCGGTGACGAGATCGCGGGCACCGCGCCCGGCGCGACGTGGTCGCTGGACGGCACGCACGTCTTCTATCAGACCGTCGACGAGTCGTGGCGGCCCGACACCGTGTGGCGGCACCGCTTGGGCACCGGCACCGACGCCGACGTGAAGGTCTTCCACGAGCCCGACGAGCGGTACTGGGTCAGCATCGGGGCCACGCGCTCGGAGAAGTACCTGATGATCTGGGTCGGTTCCAAGATCACCACCGAGGGCTGGGTGCTGGCCTCCGACGATCCGGAGGGCGAATTCCGGGTGCTGCTGCCGCGCCGCGAGGGCGTGGAGTACTCGGCCGAACACGCGGTGATCGGCGGCGAGGACAGGTTCCTGATCCTGCACAACGACGTGGTCGACGGGGTGAAGGCGGAGAACTTCGTGCTGGCCGAGGCCCCGGTCGCCGATCCGTCCGCGATGACGCTGCTCATCGGCCACCGCGACGACGTGCGCCTCGAGGACGTCGACCCGTTCGCCGATCACCTGGTGCTGAGCTACCGCCGCGAGGCCCTGACCCGGGTCGCGGTCTGGCCGCTGACCGCCGAGGGCTACGGCGAACTGCGCGAACTCGAATTCGACCTGGAACTGTTCGCGGTGGGCTCGGGCGCGAACCCGGAATGGGATCAGCCGACCCTGCGCATCGGGCTGACCTCGTTCATCACTCCGATGCAGGTCTTCGACTACGTGCCCGCCACCGGCGCGCTGCTGCTGCGCAAGGAACAGCCGGTCCTGGGTGGCTACGACGCGGACGACTACGAACAGCACCGCGACTGGGCCACGGCCGAGGACGGCACGCGCATCCCGATCTCGCTGGTGTGGAAGAAGGACGTCGAGGCCGCCGCGGGCCCGAAACCGTTGCTGCTCTACGGGTACGGCTCCTACGAGGCCAGCATGGACCCGTCGTTCTCGGTGTCGCGGATCTCGCTGCTCGATCGCGGCATGGTCTTCGCGGTGGCGCACGTGCGCGGCGGCGGTGAGATGGGCAGGCTCTGGTACGAACACGGCAAGACCCTCACCAAGAAGAACACCTTCACCGATTTCGTTTCCTGCGCAAGGCATCTCGTGGACACCGGGCGCACCGCGCCGGACCGCCTCGTCGCCGACGGCGGCAGCGCGGGCGGACTGCTGATGGGCGCGGTCGCCAACCTCGCCCCGGAACTGTTCGCGGGCATCCTGGCCAACGTGCCGTTCGTCGACCCGCTGACCTCGATCCTGGACCCGTCGCTCCCCCTGACCGTCATCGAATGGGACGAGTGGGGTAATCCGTTGGCGGACAAGGACGTCTACGAGTACATGAAGTCCTACGCTCCCTACGAGAACGTCGAGGCCAAGGACTATCCGGCGATCCTGGCGATCACCAGCCTCAACGACACCCGCGTGCTCTACGTCGAACCGGCCAAGTGGGTCGCCAAACTGCGCGCCACCAAGACCGGCGACTCGCCGCTGCTGCTCAAGACGGAGATGAGCGCGGGCCACGGCGGTGTCAGCGGACGCTACGAGAAGTGGAAGGAAGTGGCGTTCGAGTACGCGTGGGTGCTGGACACCCTCGGCCTGGCGGGCGACTGACGCCGATCACCCGTGGCGGGGTGTTCGTCGCCCGGTCACGTCGCCTGCACGAACCTGTCATGTCCGAATGACATCGTGGGCGATATGAACGCCGAGCTGATCGTGTCCGTGTCGGGGATCCGGGACACCACCCGTGACGCCGCGATCGACTTCGCGGCCGAGATGGACCGCCGCGATGTGCGGTTGTCGCTGCTGGTCGCGCCTCGGCTCAAGGGCAAGTACCGGTTGGTCGACGATCCGGCGACGCAGGCGTGGCTGCGCGGCCGTCGGGCCGACGGCGACGCCATCGTGCTGCACGGTTACGACCAGGCGGCCACCAAGCGCCGCCGGGCCGAATTCGCCGGGCTGCCTCGGCACGAGGCGATGCTGCGGCTGACCGCCGCGGATCGGGTGATGGAACAGGTCGGCCTGCGGACCAGGCTGTTCGCGGCGCCGCGCTGGGACGTCTCGGCGGGCGCGCTGGAGGCGCTGCCCGAACTGGGCTTCCGGGTCGCGCTGGGCCTGACCTCGATCATCGACCTGGACCACAACACGGCCCAGCGCGCGCGGGTGTACGGGATCGGTGAGGGATTCCGTGCCGAGCCGTGGTGGTGCCGGGCGCTGGTGATGGGCGCGGCCCGCACCGCTCGGCGCGGCGGAATCCTGCGACTGGCGGTCTCGGCCGCCCAGTTGCAGCGTTCCGGCCCGCGGCAGGCGCTGCTGGACGCCGTCGACCTGGCCCTCTACCACGGTGCGCGCGCCGAGGTGTACCGCTGGGAGCCGCTCATCGCCGACCGGGCGGCGTAAGTTCACCGGGCGGCGTAGTTCTCAGCGCCGGGCGAACTGGTTGCCGGGGACGACGGCGGTGGCGTTGTGGGTGAAGCCGCCCGCCTCGGCCCGCGACAGGCCCAGCGGGTGTTTGCGCAGCAGCGTCAGGCAGCGGTCCAGATCGGCCAGCAGCAGATCCACCATGTCGTGGGTGAAGCCGTGCCGCAGCACCGCGCGCATGATCGTCTCGTCCTGCCGGTCGGCCGGTAGCGGGTAGGCCGCGATCAGCCACCCGCGGCTGCGCAGCCGGTCCGACAGGTCGTAGAGGTTGAAGTCCTGCCCGGAGCGCAGCCGCCAGGACACCGCGGTGATCCCGCGCCGCGGGTCGCCGTCGTGGATCATCTCGAACAGGCCCGTCTTCGACAGTCCTTCGGCCAGATGCCGCGCGACCTCGTAGATCGCGCCCTGCACGCGGCCGTAGCCTTGGCGGCCGAGCCGGATGAAGTCGTAGTACTGGGTGATGGCCTGGCCGCCCGGCCGGGAGAAGTTCAGGTTGAACGTCGCCATCGACCCGCCGAGGTAGTCGACGTCGAAGACCAGTTCGTCGGGCAGGTCGGCGCGCTCGCGCCAGATCGCCCACCCCGCGCCGAGCGGCGCGAGCCCGGTCTTGTGCCCGGAGGCGTTGATGGATTTGACCCGGGGCAGCCGGAAATCCCAGACCAGGTCGGGCGCGCAGAACGGGGCGAGGAAACCGCCGCTGGCCGCGTCGACGTGGATCGGGATGTCCAGACCCTTGGCGGCCTGGAGGTCGTCGAGAGCGCGGCTGATGCCCGCGACGTCCTCGAACAGGCCGGTGTAGGTCTGGCCGAAGGTGGGCACGACCATGATGGTGTTCTCGTCGCAGTACCGGGCGATGTCGGCGGGCCGCATGGTCAGTTGGTCCCCGCGCAGCGGGATACGCCGCATCTCGACGTCGAAGTAGCGCGCGAACTTCTCCCAGCAGACCTGCACCGCCCCGCACACGAAATTCGGGACGCCGGTGCCGCCGCGGGCCCGCCAGCGGAATTTCGCGGCCAGCCCGCCGAGCATCGCGGCTTCGCTGGAACCGATGGTCGAGGTGCCGACGTAGGCGGCCGCGTCGGGGGAGTGCCACAGGTCGGCGACCATGCGCACGCAGCGCCGTTCCAGTTCGGCGGTCTGCGGGTACTCGTCCTTGTCGACGATGTTCTTGTCCATCGACTCGGCCATCAACCGGCGGGCGTAGTCGTCGGCCCAGGTGGTGCAGAAGGTGGCCAGATTCATCCGCGAGACGCCGTCGAGCAGCAGTTCGTCGTGCACGATCTCGTAGGCCACCTCACCGGGCAGTTCCCGGTGCGGAAACCCTTCGTGAGGTGCGCCGCGGCGTAGCCCACGCATGGCGAACAGGTCGTCGGGTCGGTTCTCGTCGGACATATCCGCCTCCTGCGCGGTAGCAGCTAATCTCCGCCGTCTTGAGCATCTAAGCATCAAAGGCCACGAAAGAAGTTGGCTTGCTTGGATGTCGACCGAGTTGTATCCGTCCGGGGGCAGGGGCGATTGTTGTTTCCGGACAACAGGGCCTATTCAGGCAATCTTTCGCTACCGGATGTGCGACCTGTTAGCCGGTGTGCGTGGACGCGGACGCGGGTCAGCGCCGCCCGAGGTGCGGAAATGTGCCGTCGAGGGCTCAGAAGTCGCGGGCGTCCTCGGGGGACAGGACGGTGAATTCGGTTCCGTCCGGTGCCATCTCGGTCAACCGGCCGAAGTAGATGCCGCGCGCGTCCGGTTCGATGATCCCGAAATGGATGGGCAGGGCCGTGCGCGGCCGGACCGAGCGCACATAGTCGACCGCCTCGCTGATCCGCATCCACGGCGCGGCGGCGGGCGCCGCCAACACGCCGACCGGCGTCGAGGGCACCCACAGCGAGTCGCCGGGGTGGACGAACTGCGACGGGTCCTCGGCGGTGCCGAGTTGGAACACGGTGTTGTCGACGACCGGCAGGTCCGGGTGGATGACCGCGTGCCTGCCCCCGCCGCCGGTGATCCGCAACTCGCCCAATTCGACCACTTGGCCCGCGTGCACGGGTTCCCAGCGTTCGGCGCGCTGCCCGGCGGTCTGCGGATCGCAGAACAGTCGGGCGTCCGGGTTGGCGTCGATCAGCGCCTCGATCCGCGTCGGGTCGATGTGGTCGGGGTGCTGGTGGGTGACCGCGATCGCGTCCAGGCCGGTGATGCCCTCGAATCCGTGCGAGAAGTTGCCGGGGTCGAACAGCACCTTGCGACCGTGCGACTCGACGAGCAAGCAGGAGTGGCCGAAGTGGGCTATGCGCATGGGTTCATGCTATTGGCCGCGCGCCGATCCGCACGCCACCCCGACCGTGCTCGGAACGCCCCCGACGACTACGCTTCCGTTGTAACCCCCGCATACCACTCGAGGAGTAACGCGTGGCACGAGTCGTGGTCGAAGTGATGCCGAAGGCCGAGATCCTGGATCCGCAGGGACAGGCCATCGCCGGTGCGCTCCCGCGTCTGGGATTCGCCGGGATCACCGATGTGCGGCAGGGCAAGCGGTTCGAGCTCGACGTGGACGACAGCGTCAGCGACGCCGAACTCGAGCAGATCGCCGAGGCGCTGCTGGCCAACACCGTCATCGAGGAGTGGAAGGTGGTCCGCGTCTCATGAGCGCGCGGATCGGTGTCATCACCTTCCCCGGCACCCTGGACGACGTCGACGCGGCGCGCGCGGTCGGGCGCTCCGGGGCCGAGGCGGTCAGCCTGTGGCACGCCGACGCCGACCTCAAGGGTGTCGACGCGGTCGTCGTGCCCGGCGGCTTCTCCTACGGCGACTACCTGCGCGCGGGCGCGATCGCCCGTTTCGCCCCGGTGATGGGCAAGGTCGTGGAGGCCGCGCGCGGCGGTCTGCCGGTGCTGGGCATCTGCAACGGCTTCCAGGTGCTGTGCGAGGCCGGTCTGCTCCCGGGTGCGCTGACCCGCAACGAGGGCCTGCACTTCCTCTGCCGCGACGAGTGGCTGACGGTGGAGTCGGTCGACACGGCCTGGACCTCCCGCTACGAACCGGGCGCGCAGATCCTGATCCCGCTGAAGTCCGGTGAGGGCCGCTACCAGGCGGCACCGGAGGTGCTCGACGAACTCGAGGGCGAGGGTCGGGTGGTGTTCCGCTACTCGGGCGAGAACCCGAACGGTTCGCAGCGCGGTATCGCCGGCATCGCCTCGGCCGACGGCCGTGTCGTCGGTCTGATGCCGCATCCCGAGCACGCCACCGAACCGCTCACCGGCCCGAGCGACGACGGCATGGGGCTGTTCCTCTCGGTGCTCGACGCGTTGGTCGTCAGCGCCTGAGTCACTGTCGAACACGGCCCGATCGGTGAATCCGATCGGGCCGTTCGGTTTTTTCTGCCCGCCGGAATGGTGTGATCCACGACATATGCACCGCCCTTCGGTACGCCGGCGTTTCGCTGCCGGCGCTCACTGAACGTGTTCATTCGGTACTCTGCTGATTGTTCGGGCGAATTTCTTGGCGGGTGGAAAAATGACGGCGATCGTAAGCGGATATTCCACGCTGCATGGCGCTCTGCGGGCTGCGGAGCGACGTTGGTTGCATCATCTCGATGACGCATTGTGCGCGAAACAGCTTTCGGCGGATCAGTGGACAATGCTGTGCAATTTGTCCACCGATGTCGGGGTGACGATGACGGAATTGGCCGCGCGGTCGCAGTTGCCGCCCTCCTCGGCGACGCGGCACGCGGACTATCTCGCCGAACGCGGCCTGATCTTCCGGGTAGCCGCCGAGGAGGACCGCAGGCGCATCCTCATCGGCCTGAGCAGCCTCGGGGACGAGTTGGTCGCCGCCGTGCGGGCCGAGGAGACCCATGTCGAGCAGGCCCTGCGCGCGCGGATCGGCGTGCGTCGCTATACCGAGTTGATGCGCCTGCTCGATCTCGTGGCCGCCGGACTGGGCTAGTTATCCCGTCCATTGTTTTGCCGACACGGTTTCGTTGACTCATCCACCGGAGTCGTGATTCGTCCGATGAATGCCGGGCGGAATTAACCGGCACGCGTGCTGGAAAATTCGGACACGGTGTTCACGGCCGATCGCGCGGGGTTGTGCGGAAAGCCGGCCGAAAGGGTCAACCGGACAATCGTGTCAGGATAACTGGGGTCTTGCGTTGCCGGATTTGCGCTGATTCGCAATTCTGAGAATTGCACAGCGGATCATGCATGAAGGCGAAGCGAATACCGCGCGGATCCATTCCACCGCGATCCATCCCTCGCGCGCGAGGAGTACGCCCGGCCCGCACCCCGAGCACCGCCCTAGGATTGCCGGCATGCCGGTATCGACAACCTCCGCCACCGCCGCCGGGCTCTGCTCGTTCATCGACGAATCCCCCTCGCCGTTCCACGTGTGCGCGACCGTCGCCCGCGAACTCGACGCGCGGGGATTCACCCGACTGGCCGAAGCGCAACCCTGGCCCGACGGCGAAACGGGCCGGTACTACGTCGTGCGCGGCGGATCGCTGGTCGCCTGGTCCACCGCCGCCGCCACCGCCCCGATCACCCCGTTCCGGGTCGTCGGCGCGCACACCGACAGCCCGAACCTGCGCGTCAAACAGCACCCCGACCTCGTCGTGGCGGGCTGGCGAGTCGTCGGCCTCGAACCCTACGGCGGCGCACTGCTCAACTCCTGGCTCGACCGCGACCTCGGCCTGTCCGGCCGCCTGAGCGTGCGCGCCGGAAACACGGTGCGCGAACACCTGATCCGCGTGGACGACCCGATCCTGCGGGTGCCCCAACTGGCCATCCACCTGTCCGAGGACCGACGCGGGGTCACCCTGGACCCGCAGCGTCACGTCAACGCCGTCTGGGGTGTCGGCACGGAACCGCGCTCGTTCCTGCGCTACGTCGCCGAGCGGGCCGGTGTGCCCGCGGGCGACGTCCTCGGCTGGGAACTGATGACCCACGACCTGACCCCGAGTCGGATCGTCGGCGACGGCGACGACCTCGTCAGCGCGCCCAGGCTCGACAACCAGGGCACCTGCTACGCCGGGTCGCACGCCTTCCTCGCCGCGGTCGACGACCCCGGCGCGGCCATCCCGGTGCTGGCCATGTTCGACCACGAGGAGGTCGGCAGCCAGTCCGACCGCGGCGCGCAATCGGATCTGCTGCCCGCCGTGCTGGAGCGGATCGCGCTGGCGCGTGGCGGCGGGCGCACCGAATACCTGGCCGCGCTGGCCGGTTCGGTGTGCGCCTCCGGCGACATGGCCCACGCCACCCACCCCAACTACCCGGAACGCCACGAACCCGCCCACCGCATCGAGGTCAACGGCGGGCCGGTGCTCAAGGTCAACCAGAACCTGCGCTACGCCACCGACGCCGCGGGCGCGGGCGCGTTCGCCCTGGCCGCCGCGCAGGCCGGAGTGCCGTTGCAGCGCTACGTGCACCGCGCGGACCTGCCCTGTGGATCCACCATCGGTCCGATGACGGCCGCGCGCACCGGCATGTCGACCGTCGACGTCGGCGCGCCGCAACTGGCGATGCATTCGGCGCGGGAATTGATGGGCGCGCACGACGTCCCGGCCTACGCCGCCGCCCTCGCCGCGTTCCTCACCCCCGCCGAGTAGCGATCAGTCGAACCAGTCCGGATCGCCCGCGCCGATCAGTTCGGCGAGTAGTTTCCGGTCCCGCACGGCCTCGCGCAGCACCGCGCCGAGGCCGCGCAACGCCTCCGGGTCCGAGCCGTAGGCGACGAACATGCCCGCCTCCGGATCGAAACGGACGCGGTCGGCGGCCTCGGGCAGTCGCGCTCGGATCGCCGAGCGTGCCACGCCCGCCCAGTCGTAGCCGCCGCCCTCGTAGCCGGCGGCGGCGAACACGTCCTGGGTCGCGACCATGTGGTCGTCGGTCAGCATCAGGCAGTACTCGCCCGGCCGGTGGTCGTACTCGAAGAACACCAGGGGAGCGAAGGTCTCGCGATCGGTCACGCCAGGCACTGTAGGTCCCGGGACTGACAGGCGTGGTGCCTACGACTCGTTCGGCTGTCGACGCGGCCGACAGGCGTGGTGCCTGCGACGCGATCGGGCTGTGTGGACGCGGTGGATCGGGTCAGGCGGCCGACGCGTGGTCGACGCGCGCGGGGCGGTAGGTCGCGACCGCCGCGACGAAGATCGCCAGCGTGACCAGGACGTAGCTGCTGCCGATGATCTGTTGCCACCAGGCCCACTCGAGTTCGAGATCCTTCGAGTGCGGCAGCAACCAGTGCGGCCCGATGAGGAACAGCACGGTCAGCGCGCCCACCGTCCACAGGTACCACCGCCGCCTGCGGCCGAGCGCTATGCCGTCGGCGACGACGAGCAGCGCGGGCGCGACCCACACCCAGTGGTGCGACCAGGAGACCGGCGAGACCAGCAGGACCGCCGCGGCGTTCACCAGCAGCGCCGCCACCGTCGCGCCTGCCCCGATCAGCCGGTGCATCCACACCGCGGCCAACGCGACCGCCACCGCGGCCAGCGCGATCCACAGGACGGTGGCCAGCGAGTCGGAGACGCCGAGTCGGAAGGTCATGCCCTTGATGGACTGGTTGCCCGCGAAATAGGGCGGGCCGATGCGGCCGGTGTCGGCGAGCGTGTCGAACCAGTACTCCATCGAATCGCGCGGGAACAGCAGGAATCCGACGCCGACGGCCGCCGCGGCCGAGACCACCAGGGTGCCCGCCGCCTTCCAGTCCCGGCGCAGCAGGAAGTAGAGCAGGAAACCCGCGGGGATCAGTTTGATCGACACCGCGACGCCGATGAGCATGCCGCGCGGCCAGAACGGCTTACGCACCAAGCAGTCCAGGGCGATGGCCGTCATCAGCACCAGGTTGATCTGGCCGAATCCGAAGGTCTGGCGCACCGGTTCGAGGAAGAAGGCGAAGCCGACGGCCGCGAACAGCACGCTCAGCGTGGTGTAGCGGTCCAGCGACGGACGGATGCGGGTCAGCACCAGCCACAGCGCCAGGCTCAGGCACGCGATGTTGGTCACCACCACGACCCATTCGGCCAACAGCAACGGCATCAGCGCCAGCGGCGCGAAGAACAGCGCGGCCAGCGGGGGATAGGTGAAGGGCAGTCCGATGTTCTCCACCGGCGGCAGCGGCCCGTACAGTTCGCCGCCGTCGAGCCAGACGCGGGCGCCGTTGCGATACACCTGCAAGTCGATGTATCCCGACCACCAGTGCACCAGCAGCGAGACCGCCGCCGCGACGGTGAACAACGCGATCGCGCAGGCCAACCAGCGGGAGCGGTATCGGGCGAGCGGACCGTCTCCGGGGCCGTCGACACCGTCGGCCGCGGGTTCGGCGGCGACCTTCCCCTCCGGCGAATTCGCCACGCCCGCTCGTTCGGTCACGACCGACAGCGTATCGGGGCGGTGTGGGCGGCGGGAGCGCGGTCCGGCTCCGCAATCGTCGGACCGGATACGGGAACATCACCGTGACAGGCCGGTCCGCGCGGGGATGTGACCGGGCTCGCAACCTCGGGCAACGCGGCAGCGATCACGCGGCGGGCATCGAGTTGTGCACAGGCGGCGCGGTTGTCCACAGGGCACGCCGTCCCGCGGCCCTCCGCTGCGTGCCCGCGCCGAGCCCCCTCTAGACTGGCTGCAGGCATCTCGCCGCACCCCAGTGACGCCGCTCCTCCGTGACAGTGCCGGCTCGCCGCCGCTGCCCGGCCGAAAGGACCTTGGTACTCCGTGACTCCGCAGGTCGACACCGTCAGCGCAGCCGCAGCAACACCCGATGCCCCCCAGCCCTACAAGGAACTGGGCCTCAAGGACGACGAGTACGCCCGCATCAAGGAGATCCTGGGCCGCAGGCCGACGGACGCCGAGTTGGCGATGTACTCGGTGATGTGGAGCGAGCACTGCTCCTACAAGTCCTCGAAGGTGCACCTGCGCTACTTCGGTCAGACCACCACCGACGAGATGCGCTCGAGCATGCTCGCGGGCATCGGCGAGAACGCCGGCGTGGTCGACGTCGGCGACGGCTGGGCGGTCACCTTCAAGGTCGAGAGCCACAACCACCCGTCCTACGTCGAGCCCTACCAGGGCGCGGCCACCGGTGTCGGCGGCATCGTGCGCGACATCATGGCGATGGGCGCGCGGCCGATCGCGGTCATGGACCAGTTGCGTTTCGGCGCGGCCGACGCGCCCGATACCCGGCGCGTGGTCGACGGGGTCGTGCGCGGCGTCGGCGGCTACGGCAATTCCCTCGGGCTGCCCAATGTCGGCGGTGAGACCGTCTTCGATGCCTCCTACCAGGGCAATCCACTGGTGAACGCGCTGTGCGCGGGCGTCATGCGGGTCGAGGACCTGCACCTGGCCTTCGCCTCGGGTGCGGGCAACAAGATCATCCTGTTCGGCGCGCGCACCGGCCTGGACGGCATCGGCGGCGTGTCCGTGCTCGCCTCGGACTCCTTCTCCGGCGACGAATCCGGCGGCGGCCGCAAGAAGCTGCCGAGCGTACAGGTCGGCGACCCGTTCACCGAGAAGGTGCTCATCGAGTGCTGCCTCGAGCTCTACGCCGCCGACCTGGTGGTCGGCATCCAGGATCTGGGCGGCGCCGGACTGTCGTGCGCGACCTCCGAACTCGCCGCGGCGGGCGACGGCGGCATGCGCATCGACCTGACGAAGGTGCCGCTGCGCGCGGCCAACATGACGCCCGCCGAGATCCTGTCCAGCGAGTCGCAGGAACGCATGTGCGCGGTCGTCACCCCCGAGAACGTGGACGCCTTCATGGCGGTCTGCAAGAAATGGGACGTGCTGGCCACCGTCATCGGCGAGGTCACCGACGGCGAGCGCCTGGTGGTCACCTGGCACGGCGAGACGGTGGTGGACGTGCCGCCGCGCACCGTCGCCCACGAAGGCCCGGTCTACGAGCGACCGGTGCGCCGCCCCGACGAGCAGGACGCCCTGATCGCCGACAGCGCCGACACCCTGGACCGGCCGAAGACCGGTGACGAATTGCGCGCCACGCTGCTGAGGATGATCGCCAGCCCGCAACTGTGCAGCCGCAAGTGGATCACCGAACAGTACGACCGCTACGTGCGCGGCAACACCGTGCTCGCCGAACACGCCGACGCGGGCGTCATCCGGATCGATGAGAGCACCGGCCGCGGTATCGCGCTGGCCACCGACGCCTCGGGCCGCTACACCAAACTCGACCCGTACGCGGGTGCGCAACTCGCGCTGGCCGAGGCGTTCCGCAACGTGGCCACCACCGGGGCCACCCCGAAGGCCGTCACCAACTGCCTGAACTTCGGTTCGCCGGAGGACCCGGGCGTGATGTGGCAGTTCCAGCAGGCCGTGCGCGGATTGGCCGACGGCTGTGTCGCGCTGGGCATCCCGGTCACCGGCGGCAACGTCAGCTTCTACAACCAGACCGGTCAGGTCCCCATCCTGCCCACGCCGGTGGTCGGCGTGCTCGGCGTCATCGATGACGTGCACCGCCGCATCCCCACGGGTCTCGGGCTCGAACCGGGCGAGACGCTGATCCTGCTCGGCGAGACGGCCGACGAGTTCGGCGGCTCGATCTGGGCCCAGGTCGCCCACGATCATCTCGGCGGTGTGCCGCCGAAGGTGGATTTCGCCCGCGAGCAACTGCTCGCCGACATCCTCGCCTCGGGGTCGCGCGACGGTCTGATCAGCGCCGCGCACGACCTGTCCGAGGGCGGGCTCGCCCAGACGGTCGTGGAGGCCGCGCTGGCCGGTGAGACCGGTTGCCGGATCCTGCTGCCCGAAGGGGCCGACCCGTTCGTCGCGCTGTTCTCCGAGAGCGCGGGCCGGGTGCTGGTCGCGGTGCCGCGCACCGAGGAGACCAGGTTCACCAAGATGTGCGACGCGCGCGGTCTGCCGTGGACGCGCATCGGCGTAGTGGACCAGGGGTCGGACGAGGTCGAGGTGCAGGGGCAGTTCTCGGTGCCGCTCGCGGAGTTGCGCGAGGCGTTCGAGGGCACGCTGCCGAAGCTGTTCGGGGCCGACGCTCTTTGAGCGCGTCCGGGGCTCGAGAAGTCTCGGATCGTGTCCGCGGCGACGCGGACGGAGTCGTTCGCGTCGTCGAACGGTTCTTCCATCCCGACTACGTCGGGATCATCGTCGCCACGGTGTTCTTCTCCTGGTCGCTGTCCCCGTCGCTACTACCCCGGGACTGGCTGATCGAAGGGCTGGTCAGCGGTGTCAACGGGGCCATCGGCTACGGCGTCGGCTGTCTGCTGAGTTGGGCGTTCCGCAAGGCGGTGCTGCCCTGGCTGCGGCGGAAGGTCACACTGCCCGACGCGTGGCGCGAGCGCTACGAGCGTCGGCCGTCGTGGCTCTCGGGTGCCCTGAAGACGACGATCGTGGTGGCCTGCCTGGTCATCGCGGTGGTGATGCTGCTGATCTCCGCGCGCTGGCAGCGCGAGATCTTCGACCTGATGGGCATGGAGACCGGTACCACCCCCGGCTTCCTGCGTACGGGGTTGCTGAGCGCGGCGGTGGCGGCCGTGCTCATCGGGGCGTTCCGGTCGGCACGCCGCTTCGTGCGCTGGGTGTCGGCCGAATTGATGAAATGGGTGCACATCCCACGGTCGATCGCGCAGCCCGCCGGGTTCCTGATCGTCGCGGTGCTGGCGATCCTGCTGTTCAACGGCGTGCTCAGCAAGCTGTTCTTCGACGTCGCGAATTCGGCGTTCAGCGTTCGCAACAGCAACACCTCCGAGAACGCCGTGCAGCCGCAACAGCCGGAGCGTTCGGGGAGTCCGCAATCGCTCGCGCCGTGGGACACCCTCGGGTCGGAGGGCCGCTGGTTCGTCTCCTACGGTCCGGACGCGGCCGCGATCCAGGGCGTCACCGGACGGCCCGCCCGCGAACCCATCCGCGTGTACACGGGTCTGGAGTCGGCCCCCGACCCGGAGGCGCAGGCCGATCTCGCCGTCGCCGAACTGGAACGCACCGCGGCCTTCGAGCGCGAGGCGCTGGTCGTGGTGACCACCACGGGCACCGGCTGGGTCGATTCCAGCAGCGCGGAATCGGTGGAGTTGATGTTCGGCGGTGACACCGCGATCGTCGCCACCCAGTACTCGTATCTGCCCAGCGTGCTGTCGTTCCTGTCGGACAAGGACAAGGCCACCACCGCCGGGCGACTGCTGTTCGACAAGGTCTACGAGCGCTGGTCGGCCCGCCCCGCCGAGGACCGGCCGAAACTGCTGGTCTACGGCGAGAGCTTGGGTTCGCAGGGGTCCGAGGGCGCCTTCTCCGGATTGGCCGACATCCGCAACCGCACCGACGGCGTCCTGTGGGTCGGCCCGCCGAACTCCAACCGTCTGTGGCGCGAATTCGTCACCCGGCGCGATCCCGGCACGCCGGAGATCCTGCCCGTCGTCTCCGACGGCTTCGCGGTGCGCTTCGCCGACAAGGGCCTCGACCTGGGTGCACCCGGTGCGACCTGGCTGGACCCGCGCATCGTCTACCTCCAGCACGCCTCCGATCCGGTGGTGTGGTGGTCGCCGGATCTGCTGTTCCGCGAACCGGATTGGCTGCGCGAACCGCGCGGTCCCGACGTGTCCTCGCGGATGTCGTGGTATCCGATCGTCACGTTCTGGCAGGTGGCGGCGGATCTGCCGCGGGCGCAGAAGGTGGCCGACGGACACGGCCACAATTACGGGTCGCTGGTGCTCGACGCCTGGGCCGCCGTCGCGCAGCCACCGGACTGGTCGGCCGACGTCGCCGCCCGCGCCCGCGCCTACCTGGCGGAATCCGCCGCCCGCGAACACGAACTCAAATAGCCGCGCACGGGCGGTGATGCCCACCCGACGGGTCGGGACCCCTCGTTCACCCGGCTCGCCGGGTGGGCATCGATTCGGTTGGTCAGACGGTCTTGAACGGATCGTGTTCGGAGACCAGCTTCTCCAGTCGGGCCTGATCGACCCGTACGGTCAACGACGCGGCCTCGTGTTGATCGCGCACCACCTTGGCCAGGGTGAAGGAACTGGTCACCAGGAACAGCACCGTCATCCCGAGGAAGCCGCGCTGCCAGACGTCCAGCGGGAGATAGAAGATGCCGACGCCCGCCCCGAACAAGCTGATGCCGAACGCGATCGCGGCCTGCGCCACATAGGCCGAGGTGCTGCGCGGCCGGGCGTTTGGTGTGCTCATGCCCACCAGTGTGCGGTCGCGACCCGGCCCGGCGGGCGCGTGGAACTACTCGAGCGGGCTGGGTAGTTGTCGCGCGATATCCGGGCTCCGACGGTGTGATCTGCGGCCCACCGCACCGCGTGGCGACCCCGCCTACCCGACCCGCGCGCGGACCGGCCCGCCATACTGTTCGGATGTTCGGCTCGGCAACGACCCTCGCGACGCTGCGGACCCGCGGCGTCGCGCTGGTGCGGCGCGCCGAGGACATCATCGACCTCAACTACGTGGGTCTGGTGGTCGCGACACTGTTCTTCGCCCTGTCGGTGACGCCTTCACTCGTGCCACGCGACTGGATGTTCCAGGGCCTGATCAGCGGGATCAACGCGGCGCTCGGCTACGGACTCGGCTGCCTGCTCGAGTGGGGTTACCGGGTGTGGATCCGGCCGCGCGTCCCGCTCGGCCCGCCGCCGCCCTGGGTCGCCTACGCGGTGAAGACCGCCGTGCTCACCACCTGCGCGCTGGCGGCGGCGCTGATGTTGGTGCAGTCGGCGCGCTGGCAGCGCGAGATCACCGCGCTGATGGGCATGGTCGGCACCGAGACCGCCGCCTACCTGCGCACCGGCGGGCTCAGCCTCGCGGTCGGCGCCGCGGTGGTCGCGGTCTACCGCACGGTGCGCGAGATCGTGCTGTTCCTGGCGCGTCAGCTCAACCGGTGGGTGAAGATCCCGCGCGAACTCGCACCGACCGCGGGCGTCCTGCTGCTGGTCGTGCTGACGGTCACGCTGTTCAACGGCGTCGCCTCCCGCGCGTTCTTCGCCGTCGCGAATTCGGCGTTCAGCGTCCGCAACGACCACACCTCGCCCAACGCCGTGCAGCCCCAGTTGCCGGAGCGTTCGGGCAGTCCGCAGTCGCTGGCACCGTGGGAGACCCTCGGGTTCGAGGGGCGGTGGTTCGTCTCGCACGGGCCGACCAGGAGTCGGATCGCGGCGGTCACCGGAGCGCAGGCGCTGGAGCCGATCCGGACCTACGTCGGGCTCGAATCGATGCGCGAGGGCGTCGACCAAGCCGCACTGGCGGTCGACGAACTCGAGCGCGCGGGCGGATTCGATCGGAGGGTGCTGGTCGTGGTCACCACCACGGGCACCGGATGGGTGAATTCGATGGCGGTGGGGGCCGTCGAGTACATGTACGGCGGGGACACCGCGATCGTGGCCACCCAGTACTCGTATCTGCCCAGTGTGCTGTCGTTCTTGTCGGACAAGGAGAAGGCGGCCGCCGCGGGCCGCGACCTGTTCGACGCCGTGTACCAGAGGTGGTCCGCGCGCCCGCAGGACAAGCGGCCGAAGCTGTTCGTCTACGGGGAGAGCCTGGGGTCCCAGGGCTCGGAGGCGGCCTTCGACGGGCTCGCGGACCTGCGCGCCAAGGTCGACGGCGCGCTGTGGGTGGGACCGCCCAACTCCAATCGCCTGTGGGATCAGCTCATCTCGCGCCGCGACCCGGGTTCGCGGGAGGTCGAGCCGATCTACGCCGACGGTCTGGTGGTCCGATTCGCCTCCGACAGTGACGATCTCGCGCGACCCGACACCGAATGGCGACCGCCGCGCATCGCCTACCTCCAGCACGCCTCCGACCCGATCGTCTGGTGGTCGACGGATCTGATCTTCTCCCAACCGGATTGGCTGTCCGAACCGCGCGGCTCGGATGTGTCCACGCAGATGCGCTGGTGGCCGTTCGTGACGTTCTGGCAGGTCGCCGCCGATCTCACCAACGCCCAGGGCGTCTCCGACGGCCACGGGCACCGCTACGGCAGCCTGGTGCTCGACGGTTGGGCCGCCATAGCGGAACCGCCGGGCTGGAATCCCGAACTGGCCGAACGCATCCGGTTCCAGTTGGAGTCGGCCGAGGACTACGAGCGGGAGACCAAATGAGCCGGTTGCGGCTCGCCGCCGCCGTGGTCGCGCCGCTGCTGTGGAGCAACGTCGTGCGCCCGGCCCTGCCGCTGGACCAGCGCGGACGCACCGCGGTCAACGCCGCGTTCGCCACCGGCTACGCGGCCGTACTGGGCGGTGCGCCGCGCTGGTGCGCGCCGCGCGGTCTGCGCTACGGCGCGTTCGCAGCCGCCGGGGTCACCGCGGGTTACGCGCTCGCCGTCGCCGTTCCCGCGCTGCGCGCCGGGCTGGCCGTCTTCGCCGCCCGCGACGCGGACACCGACCCGCTCGAATGGGTGACCGTGCACATCCCGCTGGGCACCGTCTACAGCGAGGAACTGATCTTCCGCGCCACCCTCGACCCCTTGCTGGACCAAGCCCTCGGCTCCCGACTCGGCCCCGTCGCCGCCGCCGGTGTCTTCGGCCTCTGGCATATCGCCCCGGCCCGAGCGGCCGGCGACAACGTCCCGCTCACCGTCCTCACCACCGGCGCGGGCGGCCTGCTGTTCGGCCTGCTCGCCCGCCGCGCGGGCAGCGCCACCGCCCCGGCCCTCCTGCACCTGGCCCTCAACGCGGGCGGAGTGCTCGCCCCCCGCCTCGCCCGCGCCCTCCTCGCGCCCGACACCCCCGCCGATCGGACGGACCAGCTGTGATGTCCGGGGAGGTTGTCCCGCCCCGGGCATCACGACCAGCGGGAGTGGGCGACACAGGCATCACTGGTGTGCGGAGCCCGAGTGCAGGAAGGTCAGCAACCTCGTCACGTAGCCTCGTTCGTCCGTGTCGGCGCACGGGCCGTCGACCGCGGCGTCCGCACCGCTGCCGCTGGGCAGGCCGGGGTATACCGAGAGGGCGACGACCGCCCCCAGTTCCGCGCCGATGTCCAGGACGGCCGATCCGGTGCCGTTGAACTGGACCATCGGCCCGTTGAAGCAATCGGGCACCACCTCGGCGCTGCCCGAGCTCGGACTGTCGACCAGTGCCAATCCCTCGGCCCGCGCGGGCGCTGTCGCGACAGCGGTGGCGGCGGCCAGGACGAGACCGGTGGTGAGAAGTCGTTTCATGCGAATTCCTCTGCGACCGAAGCATTCCGATACATCACGTCGGAGAACTCACAGTAGGCAGCGGCAAAGGTGAAACGTAATCATTTCGGAATAGTGCGCACTGTGATGCGCGCCACATAGGAACGAAGAAGGGCTCGCTGAGCGGCCGGCGCCGTTTGAGCCCACCGAGAGCCGTCGATGGGCTCGCGCCGGCGATTCGACCGGCACCCTGAGAATCGGAACCGCCCGCGACAGCGGCAATGCGCCGTCCGCGCCTCGGTAGGCTCGGCCGGGTGGCTGGACGTGGAAGTGTGGACGCGGGGGAGTTGCGGGCGGCGGTGGACGCGGTGAGCGCGTGGTTGCTCGACGGCGCGGCGGAAAAGCCGGGGCGCAGCGTCCTGGGGGCGGCGGTGCGGGCGACCGCGCGGACGTTGGCCTCGATCGCGCCCGGACATTCGGTGGAGGTCAGGGTGCCGCCGTTCGTGGCGGTGCAGTGTGTGCAGGGTCCGCGGCACACCCGGGGGACGCCGCCGAACGTGGTGGAGACCGATCCGCGCACGTGGTTGCTGCTGGCGACGGGGTTGCTGGAGTTCGACGCGGCGGTGGAGTCGGGGGCGGTGTCGGCGTCGGGAAGCCGGGCGGGGGAGATCGCGCAGTGGATGCCGATCGCCCGCCCGGCCCGTCCTTGACCGCTCAGGCGCGCGCGGGTTCGCGTCCGTCGCCGACGTAGGCGGCCCACAGATCCCGGTACGGTCCCGCTTCGGCGAGCAGGTCGGTGTGGGTGCCGACCTGGAGCAACCGCCCCGCCCCCACGACCGCGACCAGGTCGGCGTCGGCGGCGGTCGCCAACCGGTGCGCGACGACGATCGTGGTGCGACCCGCGGTGAGCACGTCCACGGCGGCGCGCACCCGCGCCTCGGTCGCCAGATCGAGGGAGGCGGTCGCCTCGTCCAGGATCAGGATGTCGGGTTCGACGAGTTGCGCGCGGGCCAGTGCGAGCAGTTGGCGTTGACCGGCCGACAGGTTGCGTCCGTGTTCGCCGATCGGTTGGTAGTACCCGTGTTCGAGCGCGGCGATCATCTCGTGCGCGCCGACCGCCCGCGCGGCCCATTCGATATCGGCCGGTCCGGCGTCGGGGCGTCCGTAGGCGATGGCGGCGCGCACGGTGTCGCCGAACAGGAACGGTTCCTGCGGCACCACGCCGAGCCGTTTGCGGAATTCCGGCAACCGGTAGTCGCGCAGGTCGGTTCCGTCGACGAGGACCGCGCCCGCGGTGGGGTCGTAGTACCGGGCGATCAGTTTGACCAGCGTGGATTTCCCCGCGCCGGTCTCGCCGACCAGCGCGACCGTGTGCCCGGCCGGGATGCGCAGGTCGACGTCGGAGAGGACCGGTTCGGCGTCGGCGTCGTAGGCGAATCCCAGTCCGCGCAGGACGATCTCGCCGCGCAGTCCGTCGACCGGTCGCGCCGACGGCGAATCAGGGGTGTCGACCTCGGTGCGGAACAACTCGCCGAGTCGGTTCACCCCGACCACGGCCTGCTGATAGCTGTCGAAGACCTGCGAGAGTTGTTGGATGGGCGCGAACAGCAGGTCGATGTAGAGCAGGAACGCGATGAGTGTGCCGACGGTGATGACGTCGGCGCGGACCTGGTGCACACCCACGGCCAGCACGGCCGCGGTCGCGCACACCGACAGCAGTTCGATGAACGGGAAGAACACCGCCATCAGGACCTGACTGCGCAGGCGCGCGTTCCGGTAGGCCCAGGACCGCCGCTCGAATTCGGCCTGGTTGCGGGCTTCCCGGCGATACGCCTGGGTGACCTCGATGGTGTCGACGTTCTCCTGGAGGTAGGCGTTGACCGCGCTGACCCGTTCGCGCGCCAGGTTGTAGGCGGGGGTGGAGGCCCGCCGGAACAGCACCGTCGCGACCGCGAGCAGCGGCAGCAGGATCAGCACGACCGGCGCGAGGTCGGCGTCGACCACCAGCAGCGCCACCACGACGCCCGCGATGGTCATCGAACTGGTCAGCGCGGTGGCAAGGCCGGTCTGGAGGAAGGCCGAGAGACCGTCGACGTCGGAGGTCATCCTGGTCATGATCCGGCCGCCGAGTTCGCGTTCGTAGTAGCGCAACCCGAGGCGTTGCAGGTGCGCGAACGCCTTGACGCGCAGTCCGTAGATCAGCCGTTCACTGGCTCGTCCGGCGACCCGCACCTGCGCGATGGTCAGCAACCAGTCGAGTACCGCGACCGCCAGTGCGGCGCCCGCCGCGATCAGCAATACGTCGCGCGCCCCGGCCAGAACCCCGTGGTCGATGCCGTAGCGGACCAGGAACGGGACCAGGATCTGGGCGAAGGCGTCCAGCGCGACCAGCGCCAGACCGGCCAGCAGCGGTGCGCGGAACGGACGCAGCAGACGACCCAGATCGAATGCGCGGTCGGGCGTGTGCGAGAAGCTCTCGGGCACCTCGGGTTCGCCGCGCAGCGGCGGCAGACTCTCGATGAGCGCGCGCACGTCGCCGCTGGGCGGCGCCGAACTCATCATGCCGCCGCCGCCCGCGCGCCCGAGTCCGGTGGGCGCGCCCGCCGCGCGTTGGGCGAAGGCGGTGGCCGCCTGTTCCAGTGCGCGGGTGGTGGAGTCGTCATCGATGCCCGCGGGTTCGACCCACAACGGCGCGGTGGGTTGCCGTGTCCGGGTGGCGTGCGCGTCGCCGATGCCGTCGACCTCGGGCGGGGTGAACAGGGCGCGGAACAGGTCGCCGGATTCGCGCAGGTGTTCCAGGGTGCCGGATTCGGCGACACGCCCGCCGTCGAGCACCACGACCCGGTCGGCGAGGCCGAGGGTCGAGATGCGGTGCGCCACGACGAGGGTGGTGCGGCGGCGCACCTCGCCCGCGATCCTGGCGAAGATCTGCTCCTCCACCCTGGCGTCGATGGCCGAGGTGGCGTCGTCGAGGACCAGCACGGGCGCGTCGGTGAGCAGGGCCCGCGCGAGCGCGATCCGCTGGCGCTGACCGCCGGAGAGTCGCTGTCCGCGTTCGCCGATCCTGGTGTCGAGGCCCTCGGGCAGGTTGCGGACGAACTCGTCGGCGGCGGCCAGGTGCAGCGTGTGCCAGACGCGGTCGTCGTCGGCGTCGGGGTCACCGTAGGCGACGTTGGCGCGCACGGTGTCGGCCATCAGTTGGGTGTCCTCGAACACCATCGCCACCCGGGCCCGGACGTCGGGCATCCGCTTGATGTCGACGCCGTCGAACAGCACCGCGCCCGCGTCCGGATCGACCAGGCGCGGGATCAGGTGCGCGAGGGTGGATTTACCGCTGCCCGCACCGCCCGCGATCGCCACGGTGTGCCCGGATTCGACGGTGAGATCGAGGCCGTCGAGCACGGTGGTGGCGTCGAAGGCGAAACGGACGCCGCGGAATTCGATGCTCGGCGGGGTCGTGTCGGTGGCGGGCGCGGCGGCCGACACCGTGGGCGGCGCCGGCGCTTCGATGACTTCGCGCACCCGGTCCAGCGAGGCACGGCCCTGCTGGCTGACCGACAGCAGCATCGAGAACTGCCGGATCGGGCTGACGAACGCGCCCAGATAGGTCATGAACGCCAGGAAGGTGCCCAGTGACACGGACTGCCGCAGCGCGAGCAAACCGCCGACGACCAGGATCAGCGCCTGGCCGATCGCGGGCACGGCCTGCATGGCCGGGGTGAAACGGCTGGTGATGCGCGTCACGCGCAGGCGCGAGCGGTACAGGTCACGCGCCGCGCCCGCGAGTCCGTCGAGTTCGTGGCGTTCCTGCCCGAAGCCCTTCACCACGCGCACGCCCGCGACGGCCGCCTCCACCCGGATCGCGACCTCGGCGGCCCTGGCCTGGGTGTCCCAGTTCGCGGGGAACAGTTCGCGCTGGCTGCGGCGGGTGATGAACCACAGCGCGGGCACCACCAACAGCGCGATCACTGTCAGCGCCGGTGACATCGACGCCATCAGCACCAGCACCGCGATCAGCAGCGTCACGTTGCCGAACACGATCGGCAGCAGTTGCAGGAACATCTGGATCAACGTGACGTCGGTGATCGCGCGGCTGACCACCTGACCGGTCTGCAACCGCGCCTGCGCGCGCCCGTCCAGACGCAACAGCGCCGCGAACAGGTCGCGGCGCAGGTCGTGCTGTACGCCCAGGGACAGTTTCGACGAACTGACCCGGCGCAGATAGGAGCAGCCGAACCGGATCAGGCCGAGCGCGAGCAGCAGCGCCGCCCACGGCACGACCGAGGCGGCGGTGGTGGTCAACGTGTCGACCACGTGCCGCACGATCAGCGGCAGCGCCGCGGTGAGCAGGGCGGCGGCCACCGCGCCCACCGCTGCCCCCGCCACCAGGCGCGGATGCGCCAGGCAGCGGCGGGCCAGATAGCCCAGCCAGCCGCCCGACGCCGGACTACAGGCTTCCGGGTCGCTCATCGGGCGTTCACGAGCGAGTTCGCGGCCTCGAACTGGTTGGCGGGGCGGTCCAGTCCGTAGTGTCCGCGCAAGGTCGTCTCGGTGTATTCGGTTCGGAAGAGGCCACGCTGTTGCAGGATCGGCACCACCTGATCGACGAATCTGTCCAATCCCGAGGGTAGTACCGCGGGCATGATGTTGAATCCGTCGGCGGCGCCCGCGGCGAACCACTCCTCGATGGTGTCGGCCACCTGCACCGGGGTGCCCGCGAAGGTGCGGTGCCCGCGCCCGCCGCCCAACCGCGCGATCAGCTGACGCAGGGGGAGCCGTTCGCGCCGGGCCAGGTTCACGATCAGGGTGAAGCGGCTCTTGGCCCCCTCGATCTCGTCCTCGGTGGGCAGCTCCGCGGGCAGTTCGCTGTCCAGGTCGAGGTCGTCCACCGGCAGCCGGAACCGTTCCGCCAGTTGCCTGCGGGCGAATTCCGGCGAGATCAGGCGCGCGAGTTCGTCGTCCAAGGCACGGGCCTGCTCCTCGGTGTCCCCGATCACCGGCACGATGCCGGGCAGGATCTTGATGGTGTCCGGGTCGCGGCCCGCCGCCGCGGTGCGCCGCTTGAGATCGGTGTAGAAGGCGATGCCGTCCTCGAGGGTCTGCTGCGCGGTGAACACCGCCTCGGCGTAGCGGGCCGCGAAATCCTTGCCGTCCTCGGAGGAACCGGCCTGCACCAGCAGCGGGTAGCCCTGCGGCGGGCGCGGCACGTTCAGCGGGCCCTCGACCTTGAAGAACTCGCCGACGTGCCCGATCGGGCGCACCTTGGCGGCGTCGGCGTGCACGCCGATCTCCTTGTCGCCGATCACGGCGTCGTCGGCCCAGCTGTCCCACAGCTTGGTCGAGACCTCCACGAATTCGGCGGCCTTCTCGTAGCGGACGCGATGATCGGGGGTGTCGTCCAGACCGAAGTTGCGCGCGGCGTCCGCGCCCGCCGTGGTGACGATGTTCCAGCCTGCGCGTCCATTGCTGACCCAGTCCACCGAGGCGAACCGGCGTGCCAGGTTGTAGGGGTCGTTGTAGCTGGTGGAGGCGGTCGCGATGAGACCGATGCGGCTGGTCTGCACGGCGACGGCGGTGAGGATCACCGTCGGCTCCAGCTTGCCGCCCGGTCGCCTGCCCGGATCGCCCATCAGCACGGGGGAATCGGCGAAGAAGATCGAATCCAGTTTGCCGCGTTCGGCGGTGCGGGCCAGTCGCACGTAGTGGTCGATGTCGATGTGGGCGTGCGGGTCGCTCTCGGGCAGCCGCCACGCCGCCTCGTGATGGCCCACCGACATCAGGAAGGCGTTGAGGTGCAGTTGTCTACTCACGGTGTTTCCTTTCGTGCCGTCACGCGGCGGCGGGCGCGACGCCGAGCGCCGCGAGCAGGGTGCGGCGCACCCGCTGGAATTCGGGCAGGGTCGGATCGGTGCGCGAGGACAGGTCGATCGGCACGTCCACGCCGATGCGGCCCTCGTCCAGGACCAGCACCCGCTCGGCCAACGCGATCGCCTCGTCCACGTCGTGGGTGACCAGCAGCACCGTCGGCTTGTGCCGGGCGACGAGTTCGCGCAGCAGTTCGTGCATCTTGATCCGGGTCAGCGCGTCCAGCGCGCCGAACGGTTCGTCGGCCAGCAGCAGATCCGGTTCGCCGACCAGCGCGCGGGCCAGCGAGACCCGCTGCTGCTCACCGCCGGACAACTCGTTGGGCCAGGCGCGTTCCCGGCCCGCCAACCCGACCTCGGCCAGGGTGCGCACCGCCGCCGCGCGCTGCGAGCGCGGCTGACCGTAGCGGACGTTGGCCAGCACCCGCTGCCACGGCAGCAGCCGCGAATCCTGGAAAACCACCGCCGTTTTCGCGGGCACACTCAACTGCCCCGACCCCTCGACGTCGTAGTCGAGACCGGCCGGCGCGCGCAGCAGTGTGCTCTTGCCCGACCCGCTGCGCCCGAGCAGCGCGACGAACTGTCCGGCGGGCAGATGCAGGTCGACACCGTCGAGCACCGTGCGGTCACCGAAGCGGCGGGTCAATCGCCGCACCCGCACGCCTACCCCGCGATCGTCCGTCGCCACGACAGCACCTTTCGTTCCAGCAGGCGGATACCGGCGTCGGAGACCAGACCGAACGTGCCGTAGACGGCGAGCCCGACCAGGATCACATCGGCTTGGCCGTAGTTCTGGGCGTTCTGCATCATCTTGCCGAGACCAGCGCAGTCCGCCACCCAGATCCACCACGGCCACCGTCGTCCGCGTCGCCGCGACGTGCACCGAGATCACCACCCCCGAGCCCGCCACCGTCTCCGGCAACTCGACCAGCAGCCCGGCCTCCACCAACGCCCGCGTCTGCCACGTGACGGTCGCCGGCGACAACCCCACCCACTTCGCGACCGCGCTGCGCGGCAACGGACCGGCCGCGAGCACCGCGCGCAGAACCGCCCCCGCGCTGCTGTCGCCCCTCGCCGTCACCTCATCACCACCTGCCGCGAGGTCACGCTACAAACCCACCCCCCACCCGCGAACCCTTAACCGCACCCTGATCCCAAGCCTTGGCCCCGCCTCCCGCGATCAGCCAGGGGGGATGGTGCCCGGGGGTGGGGTGGTGGGGGAGTTGGTGCGGCGGGTGAGGCCCTTGTGGTCGTAGTAGCGGGAGACGGTGGCGCCGAGGATCAGGCCGAGGCAGAGGCCCAAAAGGGTCATCCAGGCGGCGCGGGCGAGGCCGGCTTCGAGTTGGGCGTCGAAGTAGAGGATGGAGCGGATGCCGAGGAAGACCTGGTGCATGGGTTCGAAATTGGACAGCCAGCCGAAGTAGCGGGGTGTCGCTTCGATGGGGACGGTGCCGCCGGAGGAGGGCAGTCCCAGGATGATGAACAGGATCAGGTTGACCAGCAGACCGGCCGAGCCGATCGCGGCCAGGATGGACAGGCCGGTGACGCCGACGGCGAGGATCGCGAACGCGCCGTAGAGGTACAGGGCCAGTGGTTCCTCGAGCGGCATGCCGAGCGTGTGGGCGACCAGCACGTAGATCCCGGAGACCAGCGCCGCCACGACCGCCATCACGCCCCATTTGACGAGCAGGGTGGTGAAGCGGGAGATCGGGGTCGGGGGATAGTGCACGTACCAGGGGCCGTATTCGGTCGGGACGAATCCGAGTCCGGCGTCGACCATGGTGTGGATGGTCATCGACCCGACCACGCCGACCAACAGCAGCAGCAGCGCGTAGAAGAACGCGGTGAGTCCCTGTCCGGTGCCGCTGGGCAGCGGATGGAATTCCTCGACGACGAGGTGGAGCGGACTGGCCAGGGTCACGGCCGCCGCCCCGCTGATCTCGGGTGCGGGCGCTCCGGCGGGCGTCGCCGCGAGCTGGGATTTCACCTGGTCGGTGAGTTGCGCCCCGACCTGTTGGTTGACGCGGGGGAAGACCTGCGCGCCGATCCGGCTCACGATCGAGGTCGCGAACGCGCCGGTGCGCGGATTGGTCTGCAAGGTTATGATCGGCTGCTCCACCTGACCGGCGACCACGCTCGCGACCCCGAGGATGCCGAGGCGTTTGGTGAAGTCGCCCGGGATGACGATCGCGCCGTAGACCTCGCCGGAGCGCATCTGCCGCTCCGCTTCGGCGATGCCGAGTTCGCGCAGATCGATCTGATCGGCGGGCACGGCCTCCCGCAAACCCGCGGCGACCTGGTTCCCGAAGGTGACCTGCTGCCCCTGCGGGCCGAGCGCGTCACCGACGTCCTGGTTGACCAGGGCGATCGGGAAGTGGTGCAGGTTCTTCTCCGGATCGATGACGTAATCGAGGTACATGATGCCCAGCAGCGTGGTCAGCAGGGCGAGAACGACCACCGGCGCACCTGTCGTGCGGAGCCAGAATCGGGGTCCCGAGCGCTGTCGTCCGTCGCGTGCCGTGCTCCCACTGTCCGTAGTCGTCACAGGCGGCGACGCTAACAGTTGGTCGGTCCCGAATCGGGCAACATCGCCGGGCGATTGCTGTGCGCTCGCGGCGGCGGTGATCGCGGCATCGCTTTCACCCGTAGAATGACCTATGCCCCCAGCCCGCCCGAACAGGGAGCAAACGGTGACCAACGCCGACATGACGGTGTCCAGCGATTCTCTGCCACTCACCGCCGTCGGAACCGCGCTTTCCGCCGGTCCCGATGTCGAGGAGAACGAGCCCCGCGAGGAGTGCGGAGTCTTCGGAGTCTGGGCTCCGAGCGAGGATGTGGCCAAGCTCACCTACTACGGCCTGTATGCGCTGCAACACCGTGGCCAGGAGGCCGCGGGCATCGCGGTCTCGGACGGTTCGCAGATCCTGGTCTTCAAGGATCTGGGTCTGGTCAGCCAAGTCTTCGACGAGCAGACCTTGGCCGCCATGCCGGGCCACATTGCCGTCGGCCACTGCCGCTACTCCACCACCGGCGGGGTCACCTGGGAGAACTCCCAGCCGATCTTCCGCACCACCTCCGTCGGGTCGGGGCTCGCGCTCGGCCACAACGGCAACCTGGTGAACACCGCCGAATTGGCCAGCCGGGCCCGCGAATACGGCCTGCTCGGCAATTCGCCGGCGAGCGGACGCGCCCAGCCCGCCGCGACCTCCGACTCCGATGTGGTGACGGCGCTGCTGGCCCACGCCGCCGCCGATTCGAGCATCGAGCAGGCTGCCATGGAACTGCTGCCCACGCTGAAGGGCGCGTTCTGCCTCACCTTCATGGACGAGCACACCCTCTACGCCGCGCGCGACCCGCACGGTGTGCGTCCGCTGTGCCTGGGCCGCCTGGACCGCGGGTGGGTGGTGGCCAGCGAGACGGCGGCCCTGGACATCGTCGGCGCGGCCTTCGTCCGCGAGATCGAGCCGGGCGAACTGCTGGCGATCGACGCCGAGGGCGTGCGGTCGAGCCGTTTCGCCAACCCCGAACCCAAGGGCTGCGTCTTCGAGTACGTCTATCTGGCCCGCCCCGACACCACCATCGCGGGCCGTTCGGTGCATTCCACCCGCGTGGAGATCGGCCGCAGGCTGGCGCTGGAGAGCCCGGTCGAGGCGGACCTGGTCATCCCGGTCCCGGAATCGGGCACCCCCGCCGCCGTCGGCTACGCGCAGGGTTCGGGTGTGCCGTACGGGCAGGGCCTGATGAAGAACGCCTATGTCGGGCGCACGTTCATCCAGCCGAGCCAGACCATCCGCCAACTCGGCATCCGACTCAAGCTCAACCCGTTGCGCGAGGTCATCCGGGGTAAGCGGTTGATCGTGGTCGACGATTCGATCGTGCGCGGCAACACCCAGCGCGCGCTGATCCGCATGCTGCGCGAGGCGGGCGCGCTGGAGATCCACGTCCGCATCGCCTCGCCGCCGGTCCGCTGGCCCTGCTTCTACGGCATCGACTTCGCCTCCCGCGCGGAGTTGATCGCCAACGGCGCGGGCGCCCACGACAGCTACGAGGAGATGATCGAGGGCGTGCGCCGCTCCATCGGCGCCGACAGCCTCGGCTACATCTCCACCGAGGGCATGATCGCGGCCACCGAGCAACCGCGATCGCGCCTGTGTTGCGCGTGTTTCGACGGCAAGTACCCGATCCCGCTGCCCGCCGAGGCCGCGATCGGCAAGAACGTCCTCGAAGGTGTGCTCACCGGACAGTCCGAGGCAATGCTGTTGGGCGAGAACGCGAATGCGAGTGCCCTGAGCCGACCCTGATCGCGCGGTGAGTCGATCCGGTCCCGACCCTCTCACACTGTGCGGGACCGACCCCTCGCGCGGCCGTGGGCCGGCACAATGAATTCCTGGCCGCGCGAGCCCGGAAACCGTGGATACGCGGCTCTCACCGAGCGGGAGAGTCGCGGGTAGCGGCTGAGCCGTGAACCGGCTCCGGTAGCGTGAGCAGGCATCTATCCGCCGATTCGGTTTGGAGCTTTCCCCGAAAATGACTGAACAGACCCCCAGCGGCGCTTCCTACGCCGCGGCAGGCGTGGACATCGAAGCCGGTGACCGCGCAGTCGAGTTGTTCGGACCATTGGCGAAGAAGGCGAGCCGTCCCGAAGTGCAGGGCGGACTCGGCGGATTCGCCGGTTTGTTCGCACTCAAGGGCGGTTACCGCGAGCCGTTGCTCGCGGCCTCCACCGACGGCGTCGGCACGAAGATCGCGGTCGCGCAGGCCATGGACAAGCACGACACGGTCGGTCTCGACCTGGTCGCCATGGTGGTCGACGACCTGGTGGTCTGCGGTGCGGAGCCGCTGTTCCTGCAGGACTACATCGCCATCGGCAAGGTCGTCCCGGAGAAGGTCGCCGAACTGGTCTCCGGCATCGCCGAGGGCTGTGTGAAGGCCGGGTGCGCGCTGCTCGGCGGCGAGACGGCCGAACATCCGGGTCTGATGGATCCCGACGACTACGACCTGTCCGCCACGGGCGTCGGAGTGGTCGAGGCCGATTCGGTGCTGGGCCCCGAGCGGGTCCGCCCCGGCGACGTGGTGATCGCCATGGGCTCCTCCGGCCTGCACTCCAACGGCTACAGCCTGGCCCGCCGGGTCCTGCTCGAGATCGACCGCATGTCGCTGACCGGGCACGTCGAGGAGTTCGGCCGCACGCTCGGCGAGGAACTGCTCGAGCCGACCCGCATCTACGCCAAGGACTGCCTGGCGCTCATCGCCGAGACCGACGTGCGCACCTTCGCCCACGTCACCGGCGGCGGTCTGGCCGCCAACCTGGGCCGGGTACTGCCCGCGGGCCTGATGGCCGAATTGGACCGCGGCACCTGGAATCCCGCGCCGGTGTTCAAGATGATCGCCCAGCGCGGCCGGGTGGACCGGGTCGAGATGGAGAAGACCTTCAACATGGGCGTCGGCATGGTCGCCGTCGTCGCGCCGGAGGACGTGGACCGCGCCCTGGCGGTGCTGACCGCCCGGCACATCGAATGCTGGACGCTCGGTTCGGTCAAGAAGGCCAAGGACGACGACGCGGTGCGCGCGCTGCTGGTGGGCGAACACCCGCGCTTCTGACCGGGAGGTCGGCTGAGACGAAGAACCCCGTGGGCGCCGCCCACGGGGTTCTCGCGTGTGTCGGATCGGCCACAATCCGGTGTTCCCGCACGGGAACGGCAGAAATCACACCGGCGTCCCACATCGGATGTGGGACGCAGATGCCGTTCGGCAAGCCTCTAAGGCGATGTCCGCGCCACGGCTGTCAACGTTTGAAGGGGGAGGCCCGTCGGCCTCCCCCTTCACGCGTAGAAATCCGTGGTCAGCGGCGCCATTCGTCGTAGTCGTCGTCCTCTTCCCACCGGGATGAGGACGCGTCCGCGTCGTGCTCATCGGACAGCACACCACCACTCCGTGGGGAGTTGGGGCTACCCGACAGCTCGCGCTGAAGGCTCGCGAAGTCGGTCGGCGCTGAGCTGTACTTCAGCTCACGTGCGACCTTGGTCTGCTTTGCCTTAGCCCGGCCACGGCCCATGGCTGACCCCCTCGCGTCACTGCGGGGCGGCCTGGGGTTTGTTGGCGGCCCCGTTCGAATTAATACTCTTCCTGTCAGACACTTTAGCGTGTGTCCGGCGGTCGCGCTTCCAGGAGTGGGCGAAGAGCTCGGGAAGGGCCGCCGTTTGCCGGCCCTTCGCCGTCGATCGTGCTATTCGGACTAGCCGAGGATTCCGGGGACGGCCCTGATCACCCCCACTCGGGCCGCGCCGCCGAGCACGGGAAGGGCCGCCAATTCCGCGTGCGCGTCGGTCCAATCGATACCCATTCGATGCAGAATGGCCAGCGTCAGCGGTATGCGCGCGCGGTCGTGGCCGTCCTCGATCTTGTAGGCGAAAGCCCGACCGTCGGGCAGCGCACCCGCGTGCACACCGTCCGCGCCGATCTTGCAGAACAGGCCGGGCGTGGCCGACATCGTCAGCAGGTCGGGACCGTTGGTGCCGGAGATCACGCGCGGATTCGCCCGGATCGCCTCCGCCACCCGGCGTCCCGGCGTCCCGGGATCGCCGGTGGCCATGGCGGCGAAGGCGCGGGCGAGGTTGATCAGCGAGACCGGGATGATCGGCAGGCCGCACCCGTCGATGCCCAGATCGGTCTCGGGTTCGCCGGTCAGTTCGGTGACGGTGGCGATCACCGACTGTTGCAGCGGATGTGCGCGATCGAGGTAGCCCTCGGTGGGCCACCCGTTGATCGCGCAGGTGGCGAGCATCGCGGCGTGCTTGCCGGAGCAGTTCATGTAGATCCGGCGCGGGCCGTCGGCCAGCGCGGCCGCCCGCGCCCTGTCCTCGAACGGCAGGTCGGGCGGGCAGGCCAGGTCGTCCTCGGTGAAACCGAAACGGTCCAGCAGCCGACGGACCAGCGCGAGATGGTCGGGCTCGCCGAAGTGCGAGGCGGTGGCGATCGCGAGTTCGGCCTCGTCGACCGGTTCGAAGCCATTGCGCAGCAGGGTGATCGCCTGCAACGGCTTGTTGGTCGAGCGCGGGAAGATCGGCAGGTGCACCTCGCCGAGTTCGCGCGTGGGCTCGCCGTCGGCGTCGAGCACCACCACCGACCCGCGGTGCACGCATTCGCGGAACCCGGACCGCACCACCTCGACCAGTTCGACGCCCATCAGCTCGCCTCCGCCGCGAGTTCGCCGGAGCGCTGTGCGGCGTTCGCGTGCCTGCGGGCGTGCCGGTCGATCTGCATCCGCACGTCGTCGGAGAGCGTGGGCTCCTCGGCGAGCAGTACCGCGAGTCGGTCCATGTCCGTGCCGTGGAACAAGTCGCGCACGGTGATCCCGTGCGCGGGGGTGTGCACGATCTCGACGGTGTCGCCCGCCCCGATCGTGCCCTCGGTGAGCACCCGGAAATACGCGCCCGTGTCACCGCGCCGAGCGAACCGCTTGACCCACTGCCGCTCCCGCGACCAGTGGCCGAAGGTCGCGCACGGCACACGCGGCGCGCTCACCTCGAGCAGCGTGTCCCCGATGGCCCAGTGCGCGCCGAGCACCGCGTCACTGACCGCGATGCCCTCGATGCGCAGGTTCTCCCCGAACCAGCCCCACGGCAGTTCGCGGCCGAGTTCCTCGCCCCAACGGCGCGCGTCGTGGTCGGCGTAGGCGTAGACGGCCTGGTTGGCGCCGCCGTGGTGGGCGGTGTCGCAGACGTGGTCGCGGTCGAGTCCGAGCGCGCGGACCGCCACCCGGTCCGGCCGCGGCCGCTTGTCGATCGCCGATTTGCCGACGCGGCCCGGCACCGCGAGATCGGCGTGCACCGTGCAGACCGCGAGCACGCGGCCGGGACCGCCGGCGGACGTCGGGTCAGGGGAGGACATGGGATTTCCTCTCGTCACGGGTGGTCGGGAGGTTCGACGCCGAACGTTCGCGAGCGCGGGGGGAACGTTCGGGGACGGCGGCGCGAAGTCACCGCCCGCGCAGGCGGTCGACGGCGAGCCTGCCGGCCTGCGGGGTGTCGTCGGCCTCGACGGAATCGGGGTCGATGGAGGCGGCCGCGGGCCCCGCGACCAGTTCGGTCTCGGGGGGGACGGCCCGCTTGACCAGCGCCAACGCGATCGGACCGAGTTCGTAGTGGTCGACCACGGTGCCCAGGCGACCCACCGCGCGACCGCCCGCGGTGACCTCGCCGCCGGGTTCGGGGCGCGCGTCGGCGGAACCGTCGAGGTGCAGCAGGACCAGCCTGCGCGGCGGCTTGCCGAGGTTGTGCACCCGCGCCACCGTCTCCTGACCGCGATAGCAACCCTTGTCCAGGTGCACCGCGCCGAATTCGGTGACCCCGCCGATCCAGCGGGCCTCGTGCGGGATGGTGCGCTCGTCGGTGTCCAGGCCGATCCGGGGGCGCAGTGCCGCCACGCGCAGCGCCTCGAAGGCCCAACTGCCCGCGGGTTCCGCGCCCGCCGCCGTCAGGCGCGTCCACCAGTCGGCGAGGGAGGCGCGCGGCACGATCAGGTCGAACGAGTCGGGGGTGGGCCACGGCATCCGGCGCAGGAAACCGCCGCCGGGCAGCGGGACCGCCGCGTAGACGCCGGGCAGTTCCGCGACGCCGAGCGTGTCGAGCAGGGTGTCCACCCGGGGGCCGAGCAGGCTCAACACCGCGTGATCGCCCGCCTCGCGCGGTTGGGCGTCGGCCCAGAAGACCATCCTGGTCAGGAACGTCAGCAGGTCCGCACCGCGTTCGGCCTCGGTGTCGATCCAGACCGTGCCGTCGAGGTCGGTGAGGACGAAGTGGTGCAGCACCCGGCCGTTGAGGTCGAGGTCGAGGTTCTCGGCGGACTCCCGGTCGCCGAGGCCCTCGATGTGCTGGCTGGTGATGGTGTGCAGCCAGCTCAGACGCTCGCCGCCGCCGATGGCCAGCACCGCGCGATGCGAGCGGTCGACGATCGCGACCCGCTCCACGGCGGCTTTCTGCTCTCCGAACGGATCGCCGTGATGCCACGCGACCGCGGCGTCGGGGGATCCGGGCGCGGCCGGGACGGCCCCCGCAACGGTGAGCAGCGGACTGGGTGCTACGACGACCGACACGTGATCCACTCTAGGCGGGGTCGCCGACACGTGCCGAGAACCCCGTCCGCGGTGGGCTCGGGGCGCGGTGGCTCCATTGCGCCGCGCGGCGTCGGCGATGTCCCATTCGTCCCATCGGCGGCGGCCGGAACCGCGGCGCGCACGTCAGCGTCGGGCATCGGCGGAGACGAGGTCCGCCGTCGGCCGCCCGGGCGACGCGTCCGCGCCGATCCGGGGCCCTCGGAAGGCGCGGAGCGGCGGACGAGCGGGGCCGACTGGCCTACGCTCGACGCATGGTAGATCGGGTTCTAGTGACACTCGACGGCGAAGTCCGAGATGCGGACGCGCCGTTGCTGTTTGCCGACGACATCGGGGTGCTGCGCGGCGACGGTGTCTTCGAGACGATTCTGGTGCGCGACGGCACCGCTCGCGCGCTCGAATTCCATCTCGGCAGACTACGCAGGTCCGCGCAGGCGCTCGATCTGCCGGAACCCGAACTGGGCCGCTGGCGCGAGGCGGTGGAGACCGCGGCCAAGGAGTGGGGCAGCGAGCGCGAAGGCGTGCTGCGCCTGGTGCTGACCCGCGGCCGGGACTCCGAATTCTCCGGCGGCCGATCCAGTGTCACCTCCGGCGACCTCGCGGCGGCGGTCCCGGTACCCACCTCCTACGTCCTGGTTCTCCCGGTGCCCGAACGGGTGGCGCAGGCGCGCGCGGAAGGCGTGAAGGTGGTCAGCCTCTCGCGCGGGATCTCGATCGATCTGGCCCAGGCCGCGCCGTGGCAGTTGCTGGGCGCGAAAACCCTGTCCTACGCGACGAATATGGCGGCGCTGCGGTTCGCGCACCGGATGGGCGCGGACGACGTCATCTTCACCAGCACCGAGAACCGGGTATTGGAAGGGCCGCGGTCCTCGGTGGTGATCGCGCGGGACAAGACCTTCCTCACCCCGCCCGCGAAGAACGGTGTGCTGCCGGGCGTCACCCAGCGCGCGCTGTTCGTGGAGGCGGAGAAGGCGGGGTGGGAGTGCCGCTACGAACAGTTGTTCACGGCCGATCTGCTGACCTGCGACAGCATCTGGCTACTGTCCAGCATCACGCTGGCGGCGCGGGTCAACTCGTTGGACGGGTTGCGGATGATGGCGCCGGACAACGCGGAGGAGATCACCGCGCTGGTGGACAAGGGGATCGAACGGACGGGCACGGTCGGCGACTGGTGAGTTCCACGCGGTGCGGCGGGCCCCGATTCGGGGTGGGAAGCGGGGCTTTCGCACCAACGATTCGCTCTCTGGCTAATTGATGGCATCTCGTGTCCTAAAGCACGTTTTTCGGGGGTAGCGCCCGGCGTACGCTTTACTACGACATGTCGTAGATCGGCTGGAGGGTCGTCATGAGCGAACGCGGAGCGCGAATCATGCCCTGTCGTCACCCCGAGGTGACGGCATGAGCGTCCTGGACATCTCGCGCTGGCAATTCGGCATCACCACCGTCTACCACTTCATCTTCGTCCCGCTCACGATCGGACTCGCGCCGCTGGTCGCGGGCATGCAGACCGCCTGGGTGGTCACCGGCAAGGACCACTGGTACCGGCTGACCAAATTCTTCGGCAAACTCTTCCTGATCAACTTCGCCCTCGGCGTCGCCACCGGCATCGTCCAGGAATTCCAGTTCGGCATGAACTGGAGCGAATACTCCCGCTTCGTCGGCGACGTCTTCGGCGCGCCCCTCGCCCTGGAAGCACTCGTCGCGTTCTTCCTCGAATCGACCTTCCTCGGGCTGTGGATCTTCGGCTGGACCCGACTGCCCAAACTGCTGCACCTCGGCGCGATCTGGCTGGTCGCCATCGGCGTCAACGCCAGCGCCTACTTCATCGTCGCCGCCAACTCCTTCATGCAGCATCCCGTCGGCGCGCGCTACAACCCCGAACGCGGGCGCGCCGAACTCACCAGCATCTGGGAAGTGCTCACCAACAACACCACCCTCGCCGCGTTCCCCCACGTGGTCGCCGGCGCGTTCCTCACCGCGGGCACCTTCGTCGCGGGCATCTGCGGATGGTGGATGGTGCGCAACGCGCGCAGCGGCGACCAAGCGCGGATGGCCGAAGCGCGCACCATGTGGCGACCCGGCGGCCGCGCGGGCATGTGGGTGATCCTGGTCGCCGGTGTCGCGCTGTTTTTCACCGGCGACGTGCAGGGCAAACTCATGTTCGAGCAGCAGCCGATGAAGATGGCCTCGGCCGAATCGCTGTGCCACACCCAGACCGACCCGGACTTCTCGATCCTCACCGTCGGCACGCACAACAACTGCGACAGCGTCACCCACGTCATCGAAGTCCCCTACGTGCTGCCGTATCTGGCCGAGGGACGCTTCGACGGCGTCACCCTCGAAGGCGTGCAGGACCTGCAACAGGCTTACGTGGAGAAATTCGGCCCCGGCGACTACCGGCCCAACCTGTTCGTCACCTACTGGTCCTTCCGCGCCATGATCGGCCTGTCGGCGGGCTCGATCCTGCTGTGGGCGGTCGGCATGTGGATGACCAGGCGCGGCCGGATCACCGACAAACGCTGGTACTCGTGGCTGTGCCTGCTCGCCATCCCCACCCCGTTCCTGGCCAACAGCGCGGGCTGGGTGTTCACCGAGATGGGCCGCCAACCGTGGGTCGTCGTCCCCAACCCCACCGGCGACCAGAACCTGCGACTCGCGGTGCAGGACGGCGTCTCCGACCACGCCACCGGCACCGTGATCACCTCGCTGGTCGTGTTCACCCTGCTCTACGCCGCACTCGCGGTGGTGTGGTTCTACCTGATGCGGCGCTACGTCATCCACGGCCCCGACGACCCGCCGCGCACCCCGCCGAGCGGACCCGACATCTCCGACGACACCCCCGACCGGCATCGCGGATCGGAAGAACCCGCCGTCGAACAACTCTCCTTCGCCTACTAGGAGCCGACGATGAATCTGCAAGAGTTCTGGTTCCTGCTCATCGGCGTCCTGTTCACCGGGTATTTCGTACTCGAGGGCTTCGACTTCGGCGTCGGCATGCTCATGCCGATCCTCGGCAAGGGCAGCGACACCCGCCGCCGCGTCGTCCTCAACACGATCGGGCCGGTCTGGGACGGCAACGAAGTGTGGCTGCTCACCGCGGGCGGCGCGATGTTCGCGGCCTTCCCCGAGTGGTACGCGAGCCTGTTCTCCGGGTTCTACCTGGCGCTGCTGCTGGTGCTGGTCGCGCTGATCGTGCGGGTCTGCGCCATCGAATACCGCAGCAAGATCGACGATCCGCGCTGGCGAGCCTGGTGTGACGCGGGTATCGGCGTCGGTTCCTGGGTGCCCGCGTTGGCCTGGGGCTGGGTGTTCGCCAATGTCGTGCACGGGGTTCCCCTGGAGCAGGACAAGAACATCGGCGGATCGCTCGCCGACCTGTTCGGCCCCTACGCCCTGCTCGGCGGACTCACCACCGGACTGCTGTTCGCCCTGCACGGCGCGATCTTCCTCACCCTCAAGACCGGCGGTGTCGTGCGCGCCGACGCCCAGCGCATCGCGCGGGTGCTGCTGATCCCCACGGTGGTCGTGGTCGGCGCGTTCGGCCTGTGGACCCAACTCGCCCACGGCGTCGGCTGGACCTGGATCGCGCTCGGCGCGGCCGTCGTCGGTCTGGTCCTCGCGGGCGGCGGCGTCCTGATCCACCGCGACGGCTGGGCCTTCACCGGCACCACCCTGGCGATCGCCTCGGCCACCGTGCTGCTGTTCGGGTCGCTGTTCCCGAATGTGCTGCCCTCCACCATCAGCGACGCCTTCAGCCTCACCGTCGACAACGCCTCCTCGACCCCCTACACGCTGAAGGTGATGAGCTGGGCCGCGGTCATCGTGACGCCCGTGGTGCTGGCCTACCAGGGCTGGACCTACTGGGTGTTCCGCAAACGCCTCACCGTGGAACAGATCCCGGCCCCCGTCGGACTCCCGTTCGGTCCGGCGCGGGACTGACATGGCCCGCCCGCCCGTCGACCCCCGCCTGTGGCGCTACGCGCGCTCGGTGCGCGGTCACCTGGCGCTCAGCGTCGGGCTCTCGGTGGTGATCACGGTGTGCATCGTGGTCACCGCCGTCACCCTCGGTCGCGTGCTCGCCGGCGTCATCACCGACCCGGCGCAGCGCGCGCTCGGGGGGTGGAGCGTCGAGATCGCGGTCCTGGCCTGCGCGATCGTGGTGCGCGCCACGGCGAGTTGGGCGCAGGCCCGCTCCGCGCACCGGGCAGGCGCGCGGGTGGTCACCGAACTCGAATCCGCCGTCCTGGTCGCGGGCGCCGAACTGACCCCGCGCGAACTCGACAGCCGCCGCGGCGAACTCGCGGTCGTCGTCGGCTCGGGACTGTCCGGACTGCGCGACTACATCACCGGCTACCTGCCCGCGCTGCTGCTGGCCTGCCTCGTGCCGCCGATCGTGCTCGTCGTCATCGCGCTGCACGACCCGATCTCGGCGGGCATCGCCGTGGTCACCCTGCCGCTCATCCCGGTCTTCATGGTGCTCATCGGACTGCTCACCCAAGGCCGCGCCGAAGCCACCCTCGCCGCCACCACCCGACTGTCGGACCAAATGCTCGACCTGTTCGCCGGCATGCCCACCCTGCGCGCCCTCGGCCGCGAAGGCGACACCGCGGGCGGGCACACCATGCTGCCGCGCGTGCGCGCGCTCGGCGAAGCGCTGCGAACCCGCACCATGCGCGCCCTGCGGATCGCGTTCCTGTCCTCGATGGTGCTCGAACTGCTCGCCACGCTCAGCGTCGCGCTCATCGCGGTCTCCATCGGGTTGCGCCTGGTCTACGGCGGGATGGACCTCTACGCCGGACTCGTCGCCCTCGTCCTCGCCCCCGAGGTCTACCTGCCGCTGCGGTCGGTCGGAGAACGCTTCCACGCCGCCCAGGACGGAATGGCCGCGGCCGACCGGGCTTTCGCCGTGTTGGATCGGCCCCGCGCGTCGAGCGAGCGCGGACGCGCCGCCATTCCGGCCGAGGGCATCCGCGTCGACCTCGACGGCCTCACGGTGCGCGCCCGACACGGTCACGCGCCCGCCGACCTGTCCGCGGTGCTGCGCCCCGGCGCGGTCACCGTGCTGGCCGGGCCGAACGGCAGCGGCAAATCCACCGCGCTGCAAGCGATCCTCGGACTGCTCCCGCCCGACGCGGGCGCGGTGCGGATCGCCGGCGTCGACATCGCCGACCTCGACACCGACCTGTGGTGGTCCCGGGTCGCCTGGCTCCCGCAGCGGCCCGTGCTCGTCCCCGGCACGTTGCGCGAGAACCTGGAGATCTTCGGCGCGCGAGTGGTAGAACCACGCCGCGGTGCCGCGCGCACCGTCGACCCGCTCGAAGCCGCCTGCACCGCAACCGGATTCGATACCGTGCTGGCCGGGCTGCCCGAACGGTGGAACACCGTGGTCGGCGCCGGGGGAGTCGGCCTGTCCCTCGGCCAGCGCCAACGCCTCGCGCTCACGCGCGTCCTGGCCGCCGACCGACCCGTCCTGCTGCTGGACGAACCCACCGCCCACCTCGACGCCGACTCCGAAACCGCCGTCCTCGCCGCCCTGCGCGCGAAGGCCGCCGACGGCGCGACGGTGGTGGTCGTCGGCCACCGTCGCACCGTCCTCGCCGCCGCGGATGTGGTCGTCGAAGTGCGTGCGGCCGACCTCGGGGTGGTGGCGTGATGTCTTTCGTCGGGCGTTGGGCCATTCGCGGTGGGCGGGTCGAAGTGCGCGCGGCCGATGTCGAGGTGGTGGCGTGATGTCTCTCATCGGGCGGTCGATTCTTCGAGGTGGGCGGGGGCGGGTCGAAGGGCGCGCGGCCGACGTCGGGGTGGTGGCGTGATGTCTTTCATCGGGCGCTCGGCTACTCGCGGTGCGAGTGGGCGGAAGGACACTCCGGCTGCGCGCGTAGCGGGGGTGGGGCGCGGCGGCGGACGAGAGCTGTCGTGGGTATCCGATGTGCGGGGGATGTGGCGATTGCTGGACCTGTCGCCGTGGCGGGTACTGGTGGCGGTGGCCTGGGGGACCGCGGCGTTGGGCAGCGCGCTCGCGTTGGCGGCGCTGTCGGCGTGGTTGATCGCCCGGGCCTGGCAGATGCCGCCGGTGCTCGACCTGAGTGTGGCGGTGGTCGCGGTACGGGCGCTGGGCATCTCGCGCGGATTGGCGCGCTACCTCGAGCGGTTGGCGACCCACGACGTCGCGCTGCGGTCCATGACGACCGCCCGCGCCACCGTCTACGGCACGCTCGCGCGGTCACCCGCATGGCTGCGGCGGCGGGTGAGTTCGCCCGCCGGAGCAATCGAAGCGGGGCCGTGGACAGCCGAACCCGGGGCGGCGGTCGGCTCGGGCGTATTTGATCGTCGTCCACCGATCGACGGTTCGGGGGTGCCCGCACCCGATCGAGCAAGCCGTCGGGGCGAACCCGAGATGCCTTCGTTCGAGCGTTCCGCACCCGACGCTTCCGCGTTGCGGCGCGGGGATCTGCTGGTGCGGATCGGGACCGATATCGACGATCTCGGCGCGTTCGTGGTGCGGGTGCTGGTCCCGGTGGCGGTCGCGGTGCTGCTCTCCGGTGCGGCCGTCGGACTGCTCGCCACGATCTCGGTGCCCGCTGCCGCGATTCTGGCGCTCGCCCTGCTGGTGACCGGCGTGGCCGCGCCGTGGCTGTCGGCTCGCGCGGCCCGGGACGCGGAACTCGCCGTGCGCGCCGACCGCGCCGAATTCACCGCGCGGGCCGTCACCGTCCTGGACCACGCCGCCGAACTGCGCGTCGCGGGCCGCCTGGACGACGCCGTGCGCGAAGCGCGAGAGGCCGGTGAGCGGGCCGCCGTCGCCGAGGACTCCGCGGCCGCCCGCAGCGCCTGGGCCGTGGCCGCGACCCCTCTCTCGATCGGGGTCAGCGTGCTGGCCGCACTGCTCATCGGCATCACCCTGTACGGCCCCGACGGCGGCGCACTCGGCACGATGACGCCGATGGCGCTCACCATCCTGGTCCTGCTCCCGCTGTCCGCCTTCGAGGCGGTCGGTCCGCTCCCGGCCGCGGCCCGCGCCTACACCACCGCCCGCGCCGCCTACCGTCGCCTGAGCGACCTCGCGGACGAAGAGCCCCGCGTGACGAACGCTTCGGCCCGAGCGACCGACGAAACGGCCCGCTCGGCCGAGCTGTCACGCTCCGACCGGTTCGAGTCCGCTCTGCCCGAAGTCGTCCGTCTCTTCCCCGACCTGCCCGAGGGCAGGCGGATCGCCGTCGTCGGTCCGAGCGGTGCGGGCAAGACCACGCTGCTCATGCGGTGGGCGGGGTTGTTCGGCGTCCGGCGGACCGACACCACCTTCTTCGCCGAGGACGCTCACCTGTTCGGCACGTCGGTCTTCGAGAATCTGCGCGTGGCACGGGGCGATCTGACGGAGGCCGAGGCGGAGAAGGCGCTGCGTGCGGTGGGGCTGGGCGACTGGCTCGACACGCTGCCCGCCGGTCTCGGCACCGAACTGGTGGGCGGCGCGGCGGCGGTGTCGGGCGGTCAGCGCCGCCGGATCCTGCTGGCCCGCGCGCTGCTCGCCCCGGCGCGGGTGCTGCTGTTGGACGAACCCACCGAACACCTGGAGGCCGAAGCGGGCGCGACCCTGGTGCGCGACCTGCTCGACCCCGCGAGCGGCTTGGTCGACCCGGACCGCGTCGTGGTGGTGGTCACCCACCAACTGCCCGCCGACCACCGCGCCGACCTGGTGCTGAGCCTGGATGCGCACGGCGGCGTCGACGTCGCCGACCAGCGGATTCCGCCCTCCGGAAAATCCGTTGCACACCCCCCGCGCCTTTCAGTACCGTCGTCGGTACACAAGGAAGGAGGTGGTTCGAAGAATGGTTATCCAACGGACACGTGAGGTGGCTGTCCGCTAGCGCCACCGCTGCAGGTGGATTCCGCCGCGCGAGCGCCAGCGAATCCAAAGCAGCCACCCGGCCCCCGAGCCCCCGGTCCGTCCGACCGGGACCCGTGCGTATTGCATCGCACCGGTATGGCTCGGGGGTCGTTCCGTTTCGAAAGCGACCCGCCGATTCCGCCTGTCCCGACCTGCGGTGTCGAGGCTAATCTCGAGCGGTGACCGTTCAGCCGATGTAGCGGTGCAGGCGGGCGGAGAGGCGGGGTTGGAGGGGGCCGTCGGCCACCACTCGCTCCTCGACGTAGGCGAAGTCGCCGCCTTCGACGATGCCGTAGAGGCGTTTCGCGCCGCCGACCACGATGCCGGACTGGGAGCGGATCACGACGTCGGTGGCCAGTTCCCAGGACGACTGGGTCAGCGCGGTGCCGTAGAACAGTTCGACGATGCCGGTGCTGTGGGTGAGCAGCAGTTCGATGACTTCGTCGCTGCCGTCGACGCCGACCCGCCAGAATCCGCTCTCGCGCAGATCGGGCCCGCCGTAGGACCCGTCGGCTTCGATGACCCAGGAGCGGGAGTCCCAGGCGAGGAAATCGCCGCCGTCGTGGGAGACCACGATCTGCTGGCCGAAGCGGTAGTCGCCGCGGTCGGGATCGTTGCCTTCGCCTTCACCGCGCCACACGCCGACCATCGGCAGCAGCGCCAGCATGGCGGAGCTCAGGTCGGGGCCCAGGCGCAGGTTGGCCGTGTCCTCGGGGAGGGGGAGGTCCGGCAGGACCGGAATGTTGCGCGCGCCGGTGGACTTCGCCCGTTCGGCCGCCTCGGCCACCGCCTCGTCGCCACTGCGACGGGCGGAATGCCCATTGCCGTTCATGTGCTCGCTCGCTCGCTCGGCCGGATCGGATCCCTCGCTCGCGAGATCGCTCATGACTCGGTGAACAGCCGGTAGAAGACGTAGAGGCCGAACCAGCCGATCAGAACGGCGACGGCCACCAGCAGAATCTCGAAGAAGAGGACCACATCCGGAGTCTATCGACTCTTGCTCGTTCCGACACAACGGCCCCGGCGCTTCCGAGGAAGGGCCGGGGCCGTGGATGCCGGAGACCTACTTGGCGACCGCCACGTCCACGCTGTGGACGCCCGCGCCTTCGGGGCGGACCTCGGCCGAGCCGTTGCCCGCCGAGGACAGCGCGCGCACGGTCCAGGCGCCGGGAGCGGCGAAGAAGCGGAAATCACCGGTGCCCGAGGCCACGACCTCGGCGGTGAAATCACCGTTGCCGTCGAGCAGGCGCACGAACGCGCCGCCGACCGGCTGACCGTCGGTGCTCAGGACACGGCCGGTGATGACCGTCTCCTTCTCCACGTCGACGCCTGCGGGGATGGTCTGTCCCTGGGTGGGTGCTGCGCACATGTGATTACTCTCCCAATTCGATCGGGGCCCCGACGAGGGAGCCGTATTCGGTCCAGCTGCCGTCGTAGTTCTTGACGTTCTGGTGGCCGAGCAGTTCCTGCAGCACGAACCAGGTGTGCGAGGAGCGCTCGCCGATGCGGCAGTAGGCGATGGTGTCCTTCTCGCCGTCGAGGCCGGCTTCCTTGTAGATCTCGGTGAGTTCGGCGTCGGACTTGAAGGTGCCGTCCTCGTTCGCGGCCTTGCTCCACGGCACGTTGATCGCGCTGGGGATGTGGCCGGGGCGCTGGCTCTGCTCCTGCGGCAGGTGGGCGGGAGCCAGGATCTTGCCGGAGAACTCGTCGGGGGAACGCACGTCGACGAGGTTCTTGGTGCCGATGGCCGCGATGACCTCGTCGCGGAAGGCGCGGATGGTCAGGTCGGGGGCGGCGGCCTTGTACTGGGTGGCCGGACGGCTCACGGCGTCGGTGGACAGCGGGCGCCCGTCGAGCTCCCACTTCTTGCGGCCGCCGTCGAGCAGCTTGACGTTGTTGTGGCCGTACAGCTTGAAGTACCAGTACGCGTAGGCGGCGAACCAGTTGTTGTTGCCGCCGTACAGCACGACCTCGTCGTCGTTGGAGATGCCGCGCGCCGAGAGCAGGTCGGAGAACTGCTCCTGGTTGACGAAGTCGCGACGAACCTGATCCTGCAGGTCCTTCTTCCAGTCGAGCCGGACGGCGCCCTCGATGTGCCCGCCGTCGTAGGCGGAGGTGTCCTCGTCGACCTCGACGAAGACGACGCCGGGGGCGTTGAGGTTCTCTTCGGCCCAGTCGACGGAGACCAGGACATCGGAGCGAGCCATGTTGTTCCTTTCGGGGTGGTGACGTGCAGGGTTCAGTTCGATGCCGGGGATTCGGCGGGACCGGTCCGGCGCAGCCGGGTGACCAGCGGGTAGAGCTTGCAACCCAGGCAGATCCCGAACGCCGCGTTCAGGAACGCGGCGAACAGGGCGAAGCCGACGAAGATCGCGCCGACGACGGTGGAGCCGGCCAGGAATCCCAGCAGGCCGACGGCGCTGAAGACCAGGCCGAGCAATTGGGCGAACCGCAGCGGGGTGGCGGGTTCGGTTTCCGAGGTGGGGGCCAGACGCGGCGCGACGAACGCGGCGAAGAGCCGACCGTAGGGGTGGCGGCGCGGGCCGTTGAGCGCGCCGAGGGCGAACACGACGCCCTGGGCGGCCAGCAGCACGGCGGCCAGGAGGGGGGACGCGATCGCGACGAGCAGGATCACGACCAGGACGGCGGTGGTGACCCAGGCGGCGAAGCGAGGTCCGCGGACGTCGACCCGATCGGGATCGACGGTGGTGGTGTCGGTGGTGGACGGCATCGGTACTCCTGCGCTGAACATCTCTTCTGATGAGGGGATATCGGCCAGTTCACCGGGGGATCGGGTGATCACTCGCTACGGCGAACGGCGGTCGGCGTCAGGGAATTCGGACGGCCGACCGGTCAGCGGCACAGGCAGCAACAACCACCGAGCCGACACAGATCCACTGTGCGGCGTCGGGTGAGCATGAGCTCGTGGTCGGATTGCACGTCGAACAGTTTACCCAACTCGGCGGGGAAATGGACCCGGGGTCGGAAAGGTGACCCCGCGGGCGAGGTCAGGCGGGGTCGGCGACCGTCAAGGGGGCCAGAGCCGTGCGCAGGTCGCCCGCCTTGGGGACGCCGGAGATGCGGAAGCGTTCGCGGCCCTGTGCGTCGAAGACGAACGTGGTGGGCAGCGACAGGACGTTGAGTTCGCGCGCCAGCGTCGGTTCGGCATCGATGTCGATCTCGATATCCCTGGGGGGCAACGAGGTTTCGGACAGTTCCTCGGTGACGCCCGCGACCACGCGCCGCACGGCGTCGCAGGGGCCGCACCAGTCGGCGGAGAAGTGCAGGACCGCGGGCACCGACCCGGTGACGCCCGCGCCCGCGAGCAGTTCGGTGCGCGCCGAGACGACCTCGGCGACCTTGTCGGTGCCGCGCACGGCCCCTTCGCGGGCGCGCAGCGCGAGACCCAGTGCGGTGGCCGCGACCAGCATGACCGCCAGAATTGTGATTTCCATCATGGTCTTTGCAATCTGTCCAGATCGATCGTGATGTTCTCGGCCTTGCCCTCGACCTGGATCTGCCCGCCGAGGGCGAACACCTTGGTCGGTTCGATGCCGAAAGGGAGTTCCTTGGTATCGATGATGCGCGAGAACCGCGCGAGCACGCCGGGCCGGTCCGGTTCCGGCACCACGACCGAGGTCGGCAGGTCGGGTCCTGAGCCCTTGTAGAAGCCGGTCGCGGTGATCTCCACCTGATTGCCCACCAGGCGCAGATCGGCCTGCACGCTGACCTTGTCGCCGGTCAGTTGCGCGCCGCTGCCGCCCTGACCGACGGGTGTGCCCGGCAGCGTGCCGGTGAGGATGAGTTTGCCGTCGGCGGTGGTCATCCCCGACCCGCCGGACCCGCCGGTGCCGTCGGATTTGTCGGCGGGCCGCGAATGGACCTGGAGGTCCGGGATGTTGAACAGCCTGCCCAGTTCCACCGGTTCGATCACCATGCGGGCGTCGAGTTTCTCCACCGGGACCTTGCGCACCCGGCCGTCGGACAGGTCGCGGAACGGCAGTCGCACCCCGGTGAGGTTGGCCTCGACGTAGATCTGTCCCGCGATGTCGGTGCGCACCGCCTGGGCGCGGATGCCGACGCTCTGGTAGCGCCCGGCCAGCGCCTGGCCGAGGAAGGGGAACCCGTGGATGGTGACTTCGGGGTCGGCGCTCAGGTCGGCCCCGACGCGCAGCGCACGGGACACGCGGTACTCCGAATAGGCCGCCGCGCCGAAATCGACGACGACCGCCAAGCCCGCGAGGACCAGCAACCCGATGATCAGCTTGCGCATGTCGGAGACACTACTTGGACACTACTCGGCGTCGGCCGAGTGCCCGAATGCTCGCCTCGACTGTTGACTTGTCACCCGGACCGCGAGGTCATCGGGGTTCACGCGCTAATCTTGCATCCGAATCACCTGTGATCAGCGACGTGGCCGAGCAGTGTTGCTGTGTGTCCTGCGGAGCTACTAGATAGGAGGAGTGCCATGGAGCTGCTCCTGCTGACTTCCGACCCCGACCCCGAGTCGGTGTTGCCCTCACTGGCCCTGTTGGCGCACAACGTGCGCCCGGCGCCGACCGAGGTCGCATCGCTGCTCGAAGCCGGCACCGCGGATGTCGCACTCGTAGACGCGCGCACCGACCTGGCGGCCGCGCGCGGCCTGTGCCGACTGCTCGGCAGCACCGGGTCGTCGGTGCCCGTGGTGGCGGTGCTGACCGAGGGCGGTCTGGTCGCGGTCAACGCTGACTGGGGTCTGGACGACATCCTGCTGCCGGGCACCGGTCCCGCCGAACTCGACGCGCGCCTGCGCCTGCTGGTCGGGCGCAACGGCGGTGTGGCGAGTCCGGAGAACACCGGCAAGATCACGCTGGGTGAGCTGGTCATCGACGAGGGCACCTACACCGCGCGACTACGCGGTCGCCCGCTCGATCTGACCTACAAGGAATTCGAGTTGCTGAAGTACCTCGCGCAGCACGCGGGCCGGGTGTTCACCCGCGCGCAGCTGTTGCAGGAGGTGTGGGGCTACGACTTCTTCGGCGGCACCCGCACCGTGGACGTGCACGTGCGGCGGTTGCGCGCCAAGCTCGGCAGCGAGTACGAATCGCTGATCGGCACCGTGCGCAACGTCGGCTACAAGGCGGTCCGTCCCGCGCGCAACGCGCCGAAGGGGGAGGCTCCGGTCTTCACCGAGGAGGACGCCGTCGAGGGCGAGGAGGCCCCGTTGGCTCCGACGCCCGCGAACGGTTCCGCGCAGTAGGTCGACGCGCCGCGGGGCGGGGCCGGTACGACGAGAGGGAGAGTGTCGATGGCGGACGTGCGGACGCGCTGGGCCGAGGACGTGGACGCCGGGACGGCCGAGGCGGTGCGCGCGCTGCTGGAGCGGGCGCGCGCGGCCGACGGGGTGGCCCCGGTCTCCGAACAGGCGGTGCTCTCGCTGGGCACGGCGGGCGCGGCCCGGCATCTGCTCGCCGAGGGGCCCGACGGCCCGGTCGGTTACGCCGCTCTGGTCGAAGGGCACGACGAGCATCCGGCGATGGCCGAGGTCGCGGTCGACCCGTCGGCGCGCGGGGCCGGGATCGGCGCGGGGTTGGTCGCCGAGGCCCTGGCGGAGGGCGGTGCGGGCACGCGGGTGTGGGCGCACGGCGACCTGCCCGCGGCCAAGGCCGTCGCGGCGCGGCTGGGTTTGCTGACCGCGCGCGAACTGTGGCAGATGCGTCGCTCTCTGGTTACGCCGGAGCTACCCGAGCTGCTCGTGCCCGCGGGGCTGACGCTGCGGACCTACGCCGGTCCGGCCGACGACGCGGAGGTGTTGCGGGTCAACAATGCGGCGTTCTCCTGGCATCCCGAACAGGGCGGTTGGTCGGATCGGGAAATAGCCGCCCGCCGCGCCGAATCATGGTTCGATCCGAACGGTCTGTTCCTGGTCGCCGACACCGACAATCCCGACCGCATTCTCGGATTCCATTGGACCAAGGTGCACACCGAGGAGACACCGCCCGTCGGGGAGGTGTACGTGGTGGGCATCGACCCCGCCGCGCAGGGCCGGGGCCTGGGACGCCTGCTGACCCTCGCCGGTCTGCGACACCTGCGCGAGCGCGGGCTCGCCGAGGTTCTGCTGTACACCGAAGCCGACAACACCGCGGCCGTGCGCACCTATACCCGACTCGGTTTCGCACCCGCCCATATCGATGTCGCCTACGCGATGCCCGAGGCCGCCGGAAGTGCGCCGAGCGAATGGGAAACGGGGACGGCGGAGGCCGTCCAGTAAAACTGCGGCAAATCTCACGGAGACCGCAGCCGATAGCGCCGGCCTGTTCATTCTCCGTTCACCGGGACTGGTCCAACTGTCAACCGGGCGACCTTACGTTACTAAAGGGCAGCGCATTTGCTGCCTGGTGCGCAAGTTCCCCGCGAACGGCACCACAACACCCGCCCGGGCCGGTGAGGGACCGGGCGTGTCGGACGTGATTCCCGGAGGAATAGTGAAGCTCAAGCGCAGCAGCGCCCTCGTCGGTGTGCTGGCCGCCGTCGCCATGCCGTTGGCCGCCTGTGGCAGCGACGACAACTCGTCGGGTGACGCAGGCAACGCCGCCAACAGCAGCGTCGCCTGCGGCGGCAAGCAGTCGCTCAAGGCCAGCGGTTCGTCCGCGCAGAAGAACGCCATGGAACGCTTCATCGCCGCCTACGAGGCCAACTGCGACGGCGCCACCCTGAACTACACCTCGAGCGGTTCCGGCGCGGGCGTCAACGAGTTCATCGGCGGCCAGACCGACTTCGGCGGGTCGGACTCGCCGCTGAGCAACAGCAAGCAGGAGCCCGCCAAGGCCCAGGAACGCTGCGCCTCGCCCGCGTGGAACCTGCCGACCGTCTTCGGCCCGATCGCCGTCACCTACAACATCGACGGCGTGAGCGACCTCGTGCTCGACGGCCCGACCGCCGCCAAGGTGTTCAACGGCGCGATCAGCACCTGGGACGCCCCGGAGATCAAGGCGCTCAACCCGAACGCCAAGCTCCCCTCGGACAAGATCGCCGTGATCTTCCGCTCGGACGAGTCGGGCACCACCGACAACTTCCAGCTCTACCTCGACGCCGCCTCCGACGGCGCGTGGGGCAAGGGCGGCGGCAAGACCTTCAACGGCGGTGTCGGTGAAGGCGCCAAGGGCAACGAAGGCACCTCGGCCGCGATCAAGAGCACCAAGAACTCGATCACCTACAACGAGTGGTCCTTCGCCAAGTCGCAGAACCTCTCCGTCGCGCAGATCGTCACCTCCGCCGGCAAGGAACCGGTGAAGCTGTCGGTCGAGTCGGCGGGCAAGGCCATCGACGGTGTGAAGATCAAGGGCGAGGGCAACGACCTGGTCCTGGACACCACCTCGTTCTACAAGCCGACCGTGGCGGGCTCCTACCCGCTCATGATGGCCACCTACGAGATCGTGTGCTCCAAGTACAGCGACCCGGAGACGGGCAAGGCCGTCAAGGCGTTCCTGACCTCGGCCACCACCAACGGCCAGAAGGGCCTCGAGGACAACGGGTACATCCCGATCCCCGAGCAGTTCAAGACCCGTCTGACCACCGCGATCAACGCCATCTCCTGATCGCGACATCATGACCGTGCACCCTGAACAGGTGACCGCAGCGGGCTCGTCGGACTCGACGGGCCCGCAGGCGGCTGGAGATACTGCGACCATGTCGAGCGAAACCCATCAAGACGTGAGCCTCTCCGAGGAGCAGCCCACCGAGCAGCCCTCGGCGAAGCGTCAGCCGCACAGTCAGCGGGCCGAGACCATCTTCCGGGCGCTGGCCGTCGCGGCCGGTGCGATCATCGTCGCGTCCATCGCGTTGATCGCACTGTTCCTGCTGATCCGCGCGGTCCCCTCGCTCAGGGCCGACCAGGTGAACTTCTTCACCAGCACCGAATTCAACACCACCAATGCCGACGATCTGCGTTTCGGCATCAAGGACCTGTTCATGGTCACGGTGTTGAGCTCGATCTTCGCGCTGGTGATCGCGGTTCCCATCGGTGTCGGCATCGCACTGTTCCTGACCCACTACGCGCCGAAGCCGATGGCGCGCCCGTTCGCCATGCTGGTCGATCTGCTGGCGGCCGTGCCCTCCATCGTCTTCGGTCTGTGGGGCTTCCTGGTCCTGGCCCCCAAGCTGGGCCCGGTGCAGGAATTCCTCAACGAGAACCTCGGATGGTTCTTCCTCTTCTCCGAGGGCAACGTGTCCATCGGCGGCGGCGGCACCATCTTCACCGCGGGCGTGGTGCTGGCGGTGATGATCCTGCCGATCATCACCTCGGTCTCCCGTGAGGTGTTCAACCTCACCCCGGTCAACCACATCGAGGCCGCGCAGGCCCTCGGCGCGACCAAGTGGGAGGTCGTGCGGATGACCGTGCTGCCCTACGGTCGCAGCGGTGTGATCGCGGGTTCCATGCTCGGCCTCGGCCGCGCGCTCGGTGAGACCATCGCGGTCCTGGTCGTGCTGCGCACCTCGGCGCAGGCGGGCGGATGGTCGCTGTTCGACGGCGGCTACACCTTCGCCTCCAAGATCGCCTCGGCGGCTTCGGAGTTCAGTTCGCCGCTGCCCACCGGCGCCTACATCGCGGCAGGCTTCGTGCTGTTCGCGCTGACCTTCGTGGTCAACGCGCTGGCCCGCCTGGCCTCGGGCGGAAAGGTCAATCAGTGATGACTACGTCCTCGACGCTCGACAAGCCGGTCAAAGCCCCTACGTTCCGCGACGTGAGCACCGGCCGCAAGATCAAGAACAATGTCGCGACCGGTTTGGTCGCGCTGTGCTTCGCCATCGCGCTGGTCCCGCTGGTGTGGGTGCTGTGGATGGTCGTCAGCGAGGGCATCACCGCGGTCGCCTCGCTCGACTGGTGGCAGAAGTCGCAGAAGGGCATCCTGCCGGATCAGACCGGCGGCGGTGTCTACCACGCGATCTACGGCACCATCGTGCAGTCCGCGCTCGCGGCGGTCATCGCGGTGCCGCTGGGCATCATGGCGGCGATCTACCTGGTCGAGTACGGCCGCGGCAGGCTGGCCAAGGTCACCACCTTCATGGTCGACATCCTCGCCGGTGTCCCCTCGATCGTGGCGGCCCTGTTCATCTTCGCCCTGTGGATCGCCACCTTCGGCGCCCCGCAGAGCGCCTTCGCGGTGTCGCTGGCCCTGGTGCTGCTGATGCTGCCGGTGGTGGTGCGCAGCACCGAGGAGATGCTCAAGCTCGTCCCCGACGAGTTGCGCGAAGCCTCCTACGCGCTGGGCGTGCCCAAGTGGAAGACCATCGTCCGGATCGTCGTGCCCACCGCGGCGCCCGGCATGATCAGCGGCATCCTGCTCGCTCTCGCCCGCGTCATGGGTGAGACCGCGCCGGTGCTGGTGCTGGTCGGCTACGCCAAGTCGATCAACACCAACATGTTCGACGGCAACATGGCCTCCCTGCCCCTGCTGATCTACCAGGAGCTGGCCAACCCGGAGGCCGCGGGACGCGAACGTGTCTGGGGCGCGGCCCTGACCCTGATCCTGCTGATCGCCCTCCTGTACGCCGCGGCGGCGGTTGTCAACAAGTTGCTCACCCGCAACCGATAAGCGAAACGGAAGACTCGCATGGCCAAGCGCATCGACGTCAAAGATCTGAACATCTTCTACGGCAAGTTCCACGCGGTCGCCGATGTGGATCTGACCGTGCTGCCCCGCAGCGTCACCGCCTTCATCGGCCCGTCCGGTTGCGGCAAGTCCACCGTGTTGCGTTCGCTCAACCGCATGCACGAGGTCACCCCGAACGCCCGCGTCGAGGGTGCGGTCCTGCTCGACGGCGAGGACATCTACGGCTCGGGCGTTGACCCCGTCGGCGTGCGCCGCACCATCGGCATGGTGTTCCAGCGGCCGAACCCGTTCCCCACCATGTCGATTCGCGACAACGTGGTGGCCGGGCTGAAGTTGCAGGGTGTGCGCGGCAAGAAGGAACTCGACGAGGTCGCCGAGCGCTCGCTGCGCGGGGCGAACCTGTGGAACGAGGTCAAGGACCGTCTGGACAAGCCCGGTGGCGGCCTCTCGGGTGGTCAGCAGCAGCGTCTGTGCATCGCGCGGGCGATCGCGGTCTCGCCCGACGTGCTGCTGATGGACGAGCCCTGTTCGGCGCTGGACCCGATCTCCACCTTGGCGATCGAGGACCTGATCACCGAGCTGAAGAAGGAATTCACCATCGTCATCGTCACGCACAACATGCAGCAGGCGGCACGCGTGAGTGATCAGACCGGCTTCTTCAACCTGGAGGCCCAGGGCAAGCCCGGCAAGCTGATCGAGATCGACGACACCGAGAAGATCTTCTCCAACCCGGGCCAGAAGGCGACCGAGGACTACATCTCCGGTCGTTTCGGCTAGACCCCGGATACCGGATCGGCCCGCGTGGGATATCCCGCGCGGGCCGATCTCGTTGTCCTACCGGGCGTTGCGGGCGCGGGTCGGAGTTCTCGGTGCCCGGGACGCCGAACGGCCCCGGACCGAACGGTCCGGGGCGGGGGCACACGTGTCTGTTCCGAATTCGCGGCGTCGTCCGCCGGGCGCTCAGACCTCGGCGTCGGGGTCGGGCGGCAGCACGCCGGTGACCAGGAAGATCACCCGGCGGCCGATCTCCACCGCGTGGTCGGCGAAGCGCTCGTAGTAGCGGCCGAGCAGGGTCACGTCCACCGCGGCGGCGACGCCGTACTTCCAGTCGCGGTCCATCAGCAGCGTGAACAGGTGGCGATGCAGGTCGTCCATCGCCTCGTCGTCCTCGTTGAGCTGGGCGGCGCGCTCGGGGTCGCGGTTCTCCAGCACTTCGCGCGCGCCTTCGCCCATGTGCACCGCGATGCGGCCCATCTCGGCGAAGTAGCCGTTGACGGCCTCGGGCAGCGCGTGGTTCGGGTGACGGCGGCGCGCGACCTTGGCCACGTGCAGCGCGAGCGCCACCATACGGTTCACGTCCTGCACGATCTGGATGGCGGAGACCACCTGGCGCAGATCACCCGCGACGGGGGCCTGCAACGCGAGCAGCGCGAAGGCCCGCTCCTCGGCCTCGGAGATCATCTCCGCGATCCGGTCGTAGTCGCCGATGACGGATTCCGCGGCGCTCAGGTCGGCCTGGAGCAGAGATTGGGTGGCCCGATCCATGGCCGAGCCCGCGAGACCGGCCATCTCACCCAGCAGGTGCGCGAGATCGGCCATTTGCTCGTTGTAGATGACACGCATGGACCCAGACAGTAATCCTCGGCGTTGTCCGCGTCACGAACAGTCGGTTAATGCGCGATGGCAAACCCCGGGGAAAGCTACTCGCAAGTCTCGTCGGCGGCGTTCACCGCTTCCAGGTCCGCGGGCAGCGCGGTCGGCGTCGAACCGGTCGAACTGGCCGTCGGCACGTTGTTGATCGGGTCGCCCACCGGGGTCGGCGTCTTGACCGTGCCGCTGAAGTCCTGCCCGATGACGACCTCGACGATCGAACCGAGTTCGCTGTCGGCCTCCAGGGCCGCGCCCGGTATCGAGGTGGCGACCGTGGCGGCCTCGGCCTCGTGGCCGGAGCCGTAGCGGATCCGGGTGGAGGAGGAGTTCCCGCCGGAGTAGTTCCCGGTGCTGTAGATCTGGAAACCCTGGGCGGCCAGTTTGTTCGCGGCGGTGTTGGCGGCGCCGGTGATGCCGGAGCCGTTGGAGACCAGCAGCGAGATGTTGTTCGGGTCGACCGCGGTGTACTTGGGCGGCTCCGGCGGCGTACTGGCGCCCGGCGCGTCGGCGGTGGCCGCGGGGGATTCGCCCGGCAGCGGACGGTCGTCGCGCACGGCGCTGAAGATCGCCTTGATGTCGGATTCGCGCGGGATCTCGTTGCCGTAGGAGGTGGTGCCCGCGGTGGGGATGGTGAGGAAGGTGATCGCGCCCGCGTCGACCTTCTGCAACGAGCGGCCCAGATTCAACAGATCCGAGGAGTTCACGTTGTCGACGAAGGTGTGCTCGGTGAAGGACTGGATGAAGCCGTTGAGCTTGCCCGGATCGAACAGCACCCGACCCGACATGGCCCCGCGCAGCAGCGAGGACATGAACCGCTGCTGCCGGTTGATCCGGTCGTAGTCGCTGCGTTCCTCGCCGTAGACGTGGCGGGCGCGCACGTAGTTCAACGCTGTCTGGCCGTTCACCCGCTGTTTGCCGGCGCTCTCCAGAACGGTGCCGAGGACACCGTCGATGATCGGTTTGGTCGCGCACACGTCGACGCCGCCGATCCGGTCGACCATCGCCTCGAAGCCGGCGAAGTCGATGCCGATGAAGTGACCGATCGACAGACCCGTCATCTTGCGCACGACGTTCACCAGACATTTGGGTCCGGCGAGCGCGTAGACGGCGTTGAGCTTGTCGCCCATCGCCGAGGGCCAGACCTCTTTGGTGTATTCGGCCTTGTCGTTGTCCCAGCCGTTGCACTGCGGTCGGGTGACGTCCAGGTCGCGCGGGAAGGACACCGCGACCACGCGTTTCCGGTTCTTCGGGATGTGCACCAGCATGACGGTGTCCGCGCGCGCGCCCTCGGCGTCGTCCAGGGTGCCCGCGCCGATCTCGCCGTTCACGCCAGCCCTGGTGTCGGTGCCGACGATCAGGAAGTTCTCGTCGCCGAGTTGGGCGTTGCCGTCGACCACGTCCTCGGGGTTGTCGTCCAGGGCCGAGATCTGGGTGAAGGCGTCGTTGGTGGAGCGCAGGTAGCTCCAGCCGCCGCCGGTGATGAGCAGGACCATCACGGCCAGCACGGCCGCGGTGACCCGCCCGGTGGTGCGGAGTCTGCGGGTGCGGCGCTGCTTGCCCGCCGCCAACCGCGACAGCGGTTTACCGACGGGCGCGGGCGTGGCCTTGCGCGCCGACTTGCGCGGTTTCTCCGAGTCCTTCGGCGGCTCCGGCGGATCGGCGACCGGGAGGACGTCGGTGACGGCCTCGGTGGTGGCGACCGGACGCGGCGGCGCGGGCGGATTCTTGGGGGCGGGCTGGTTCTTGCCCGCGATGTCGTCGACCACGATCGACCCGGTGCCCGGTCGCGACGGACCCGGACGGCGCGGCGGATTCTCGCCCGGACGGGGCGGCGGATTCTCGCCCGGACGGGGCGGCGGATTCTCGCCCGGACGGGGCGGGGTGGGGCCGGGGGCGCGGTTGGCGCCCTGCGGACGCGGCGGCGCGGCCGGTTCGGGGCCGCGGGGCGGCTGCGCGGGGGCCTGGGACGGTCGCGCGGGCTCCTGGGAGCGCCGTCTGCGGCCCGTGCGCTCGTTGTCGACCTTCTCGACCAGATCCTGGACCGTCAGCGGTGCGGAACCCGCGTCGGCCGGCGCGTCGTGGCGTGAACGACGGGTGGTGCGCGCGCTGTCGGGGTCGGTGTTGTCCGCCGTGGGATAGCGCTCCCACGGGGCGCGACCTCCGGGCCGTGGCGATTGCCCGTGCCGATCGTCACCCACCAACGAACCTCACTTCTCGTCTCTGCGTTTCCCGGCCCCGCCGCCGTCGAAAATGAATCCGGCAACCGTGACCGATCCGCCAATGATAACGATTCCGCCACGACGCGCAGGCCCAGCGGTGGGCCGGGCTCCGCGCGCGGTCGGCAGTTGTCCGTTGCAGCTCAGTAGCTGGATATTAGCGATTGATTGGCGGATAGGGGCGGCGCACGGCGTTCGGCGCGCACGCGTGTTCGGCCCGCGCGGGCTCGCTCCCGAGGCGCGCGAGTGTGCTCGAGATACACCGGCGTGCTCGAATCGTGATCCGACGGGCGGTGCGCGGTGGGCGCTCAGCCGCCGCTGTGCATCACATCGGCGGCGGTCGGCACGGCGGTGTCGTCGGGATCGTCGAGCCAGCCGTGCGGCAGGGCGACCTTGCCGGGCGAGCCCTGCCGTCCGCGCGGACCCTCGGCGTCCTTCGGGAAAGGGGCGGCGGGGTCGAGTTCGGCGATCAGCTCGCGCAGCCGCTCCAGGCTGGACACCGTCGCGAACGCGCGGCGCAGATCCGCGCCGACCGGGAACCCCATCAGATACCAGGCCATGTGCTTGCGCAGGTCGCGCATCGCCTTGTCCTCGCCGAGATGATCCGACAGCAGCGCGCCGTGCCGGTACAGCACCTCGCCCACCCGGCCCAGATTCGGCGGCTCGGGCAGCGGCTCACCGCGCAACGCGGCCTGCAACTCGGCGAACAGCCACGGGCGACCCAGGCAGCCGCGACCGACCACGACCCCGTCGCAGCCGGTCTCGGCCATCATCCGGACCGCGTCGTCGGCGGAGAAGATGTCGCCGTTGCCCAGCACCGGGATCGTGCGCACCGCCTCCTTGAGCCGGGCGATGGCCGACCAGTCCGCCGCGCCCGAATAGCGCTGCGCCGCCGTGCGCGCGTGCAGCGCCACCGCCCGCGCGCCCTCGCCCTCGGCGATTCGGCCCGCGTCCAGGTAGGTCAGGTGGTCGTCATCGATGCCGATGCGGAACTTGAACGTCACCGGGACGCCCGCGGGCTCGGCCGCCGACACCATCGCCTGGACGATGCGGCGGAACAGGGCCCGCTTGTAGGGCAGCGCCGCGCCGCCGCCGAGCCTGGTCACCTTGGGGACCGGGCAGCCGAGATTGAGATCGATGTGATCGGCCCAGCCCTCGCCGACGATGACGCGCACCGCCTCACCGAGGGTGGCCGGGTCGACGCCGTAGAGCTGCATCGAGCGCGGATGCTCGTCGGCGTCGAAGGACATCATGTGCAGCGTCTTCTCGTTGCGCTCCACCACCGCGCGCGCGGTGATCATCTCGCACACGTAGATCGAGGTGGGGCTGCCGAATTCGCGGCACAGCTTGCGGAAGGCCAGGTTGGTGATGCCCGCCATGGGCGCGAGCACGACCGGCGGATCGACCGGATACGGCCCGATCCGCAGCGTGGTCCTCGCCTCGGTAGTCATCGTCACGTGCTCCAGTGTCGCATTCCCACTCGGTGTGATCGTTGCCACGGGCAGGGACGACAGCGCGCCCGCACCGGAAGCCGGTGCGGGCGCGCTGGGAGGTGGGGCGGCGGGTCAGCCCGCGACCGCTCCCGCGAGTTCGCGCTTCTTGGCCTCGCGGGCCAGCATCTTGTCGCGCTGCTCCTCGAACTTGAGGACGTCCTGGCCCAGCTTGTCCAGGAACAGGCCGAGCCGCTCGCGGACCTGCTCACCGCGCGGGGTGAAGTCGGTGCGCTCGAAGATGTTCCACTTCTTCAGCACCGGTTGCACGACCTCTTCGAGGTGCTGACGCAGGTCGTAGATGCCGTGCTTGGCCATCAGCACGCCGTTGCGGCGGAAGTTGGGCATCCCCGCGCCGGGCATCTGGAAGTTCTCCAGGATCAGCGTGATGGCCTCGATGGCCTGGTCGGGCGACAGGTCGAGGGCGGCGCCGCACATGTTCCGGTAGAAGATCATGTGCAGGTTCTCGTCGGCGGCGACGCGCTGGAGCATCCGGTCGGCGATCGGGTCCTCGCAGACCTTGCCGGTGTTGCGGTGGCTCACGCGGGTGGCGAGTTCCTGGAAGGTGACGTAGGCCACCGAATGCAGGAAGCCCGCGTCGGCTTCGGTGGGGGAGGCGAACCCGTTGGTCATGTGGACCATGCGCGCTTCCTCGAGCGCCACCGGGTCGACGCCGCGGGTGACCACGAGGTAATCGCGCATCACGATGCCGTGGCGGTTCTCCTCGGCGGTCCAGCGACCGACCCAGGTGCCCCAAGCTCCGTCCTGGGAGAAGTTCTCGGCGATCTCACGGTGGTAGGAGGGGAGGTTGTCCTCGGTGAGCAGGTTGGTGATCATGGCCGCCTTGGCGACCTCGTTCAGCCGGGACTGCTCGGGATCCCAGTCCACTCCGCCGAGCGCCGCGAAATTGCGACCCTCGTCCCACGGGACGTAGTCGTGCGGATGCCATTCCTTCGCCAGGGAGAGGTGCCGGTTGACGTTTTCCTCGGCAACCGGCTCCAACTCCGTCAGAAGCTCGAGTTGAGTCAGATCCCTTGCCATGTAGTAACCCTTCGGTGAGTTGCGTGCGCGCTTGCGGGTCGGTCCCCCGAACAAGACCGTGCCGATGCGGCCATACCTTACGGCACCGTAGGTGTGATGCGAAACGCATCGGACCTACGGTGACGTCGAGAGATGCGATTTCACGTCCTCGTCGACGTCCGGCAACGCTGTCGAGTGTAGGTGGTGTGGCGGCCGTGCGGTGGTGGTCGTCCGTGCGGCGTGCTACCCACCCCGGCGGGTACGCGACGTGGGGTCTATCGCGACGGGGGAGTCCGCGTTACCTCCGGTGTCCCGTCGGGGACGCCGTCGGGTCCGACTGATTCCTATCTTCTATGGGGACGTCTGTCGCTCTCGCGCCGGGCCCGTGCCCGTCGGGTACCCGTTCCGTCCCGTCCCAGTCGCTCCTCCTTACTTCTCTTGTGTGCCGTTCCCGAGTGCGGTCGCGGCCGGGAGGGGCGCGGGTGTCGGATTACGCTACGCCGCACCGGATGTCGGGGCCTGCTCCTGGGGCCGGCGCGCGGCCGGGCGGGGGCGGACACCGTCGTGTCCGGGGTTCGCGGGGCGGCTCGGGGGTTCGTCCCCTGCATTCGTGTCCGGCGCGCGGTGTCGGGTAGGCTGTCCAGCCGAGCCCCTTTAGCTCAGTTGGTAGAGCTGGTGACTTTTAATCACTAGGTCGTAGGTTCGAGTCCTACAGGGGGCACTCGTCAGGCGGGGGCGGTACGGCGTCGTACAGAGCCCCGTGAGTTCGTTCACCCGCCTCCTCGTGGAGCCGGTGACACCGTGTCGTCCCGGATGTCCGCGCGGCGGTGCGGTTCTCGCCTCCCCCGGTCGCGTTCGCGACGCGAACCCTCGATATCATCGAATGATGTTGTCCGGCAATGGTTTCGGCCTCGCAGGGGGCGATCCGTCCGTCGCTCGGCGAATCGTGCGCGCCTGCCGGACGGGGCGTCCCGGTCCGGGCCGCGGACACGCTGTTGTCCTGATGTCCGCCGCGCGGGAGTCGCCCAATTCGATTATCGATCAAGCACTCTCGCTTGTTGCGTGATGTTTGCTGCATTGGAAATCGATCGGGATCGGCTGACTGACTCGTCGGTTTGCCGCATGTCGGAAGACGATTGCGGGTACGGTGACGACTTGATGAATTCCGCGCCGTCGGTGAAACGTGCGCGGGTCGCGGAATTCGGCTCATCGTTGTTCTGCCCGAACGTGTCGCGAGCGGTACGGCCGATCGTGGCACCCCTGGACTCGACGCCGTGGGAGGCCGATCCTTGAAGAAAAAGTAATGCCCGGGTGCGCACCCCCTGCGGCGCACCCGAGCAGACGAATTGTACCAGCTGGTGTGTTTCAGGATTCCCGCAAGTTTTCGTACCGAAAGTTTGAAACTGGGCGAAAACCCGGTTTGAAGTATTGATAAAACTCATAACTTCGCGCCAAGGGTTCGTTCCCTTCGGGGGGTGCGTTTGGCGACGAGTAGGCTTCGGAGGCGTTTCGAGCATGGCACGGCAGCAAGAGCGGGCCCGCCGGACACGCGCGGCGATCATCAGGTCCGCCGCCGTTGAGTTCGGGAAGAGCGGCTATGCCGCTGCATCGCTCAACCGCATATTGGAAGGGTCGCGCGCCACCAAGGGGGCGATGTACTTCCATTTCGATTCCAAGGAAGATCTGGCGCGCGCGGTACTGGAGACGGCGGTAGAACGCTACCGCTCCTCGGCCGAACGATGGCTCGCGCGAACCGATCTCGGACCGCTCGACACCCTGCACGGGATGGTCGACGAGACGGCGCTGCGTCTCGAGCACGACATCATCGTGCAGGCGGAGTACCGGCTGATCATCGAGCCGGACTTCTACCGCGACGTCCAGGCGGGCGGCGGCCGGATACTCGGCCGCGCGACCAGGGTCCTGGCCGTGCGGGCGATCGAGCACGGGCAGTTGCGCCCCGATGCCGATCCCGATCGGTTCACCCGCACGCTGACGGCCGCGCTGGCCGGACAGCGCTACATGGTGGACCTGTTGGGCGGCACGGTGGATCTGCGCTCGCGGTTCCGGGAGGCCCTCGAGGTGGTGATCGAATCCATGGCCACGCCCGAGTGGGCCGATCGCTTCCGCGCCGACGGCTGGCGGACCGCGGCGAGACTCGAGGAGCTCGGATTGGTCTTGTAGCCATTCGGGGCTCTGACCAGCCGATTTGGAAAGCTCGGGGAAGCTGTCATAAGCTATGCGAGCTCCCAACGGAACACCGTTGAAGCCGGTCCGGAGAAATCCGGGGCGAGCCCCCTTCGTCTAGCGGCCTAGGACGCCGCCCTTTCAAGGCGGTAGCGCGGGTTCGAATCCCGTAGGGGGTACGGTCTCAGGATCGTTGGTAGCACGCAAGGCCCTGTGGCGCAGTTGGTTAGCGCGCCGCCCTGTCACGGCGGAGGTCGCGGGTTCGAGTCCCGTCAGGGTCGCAGATAAGCGCCGGAGAGATCCGGCGCTTCGCGTATGGCATTCAGAACGGGTGCCTGCGGCCAGGTAGCTCAGTTGGTACGAGCGTCCGCCTGAAAAGCGGAAGGTCGCCGGTTCGATCCCGGCCCTGGCCACCAAAAGCCCTCCGACAAATACCAGGTCGGGGGGCTTTTTCGCGTCTGCACCCCGAACGGGTATGTGACGATCCTTACCGTGATTGACCGCCCGAAACCGGCGCTTGGTGCACGCGGGGTGCACGGCCTGGCCCTGGTTGGTGGTGGCCTGCGCACTCCGGGGGCTGGCTTCCCCGCCTGCCCCGTAGGGCCTGCCCTTCTCGCGTAGAGGCTCCGGGGTCAAGGGGGAGCGAAGCTCATCACGGAGTGACGCCGTAGGCGCCCTTGACGCTGGAGGGGCGCGGGAACACACTGCAGGCCACCATCAACCAGGGCCACGCGGCCGGAGGTCGCGCCTCATTCCGCGGCTCGAAACCGGAACATCCCTTGGTAGTGGCTGATCGGGAGTTGCCGCGAGCGGTCGACTGGGCTGGGTGCCGGCGGATTCGTGATCGACTGCGGGAGGTAAGTCGGGGACGGCCGGCAGCGTGCCCAGCACTGTGCTGTTGTTGCTAAGGCGGCCAGATGGATCACGCGCGGTGCGGGCAGTGTGCCGCGACGCGCCGCCGCTCCGGGCGCTGAGGAGGTACGACGAAGCGCCCGTCCGTGCGTTCGTAGCGCGGCGCGGCGCGCTGTGCGCGCCGCGCTCTTGATCCTATATGGCGAAATTCAGCAACAACACGCACAACGGGCCGGGCGCAGTGAACGGCTCAAGCCGTGAATGAATCAGCGCAGAGAGCATCGGATAGCTCGGACATCCCGGTGATGGTGGCCGCTGGCTGGTAGTCGGCGAATCGCTCAGCCTTGCCGGGCTTGTTCGCGAAGCCGATTGCCGGGATGGTCGCGGCGTTGGCCGCCTGGAGGTCAGTGATCGAATCACCGGTGAACGTGGCTTGGTCGGGCTGGAACCCGAGTTCTTCGAGGGCGGCGCAGAGTAGATCAGGTGCAGGCTTGAGCGCCGTCGCTGCCGACGTTCTGGCGAAGATGCCGGCAACCTGCTCCCGGAGGTCATGCGCACGGAGATATGCGTCGATCGCAGCAACAGAGTTGTTGCTGACGACAGCGACTCGGTGGCGCTTGCCTCCGGCTCGGATCACCTCGTGAGCGTGCGGTGTCGGGTCGGCAACGGCAACAGCACGGACCTCGAGACGGGTCAACTCACGTTCGGTACTTACGGCAGTAGCGGGCGAGACTTCCGCGGCGTACTGGAGGATTTCGAATGGGTCGGCCGTGGCGCTGAGGTCGGATGGAAGTTCGGCGCCCAGTGCATCGCTGAGCTGGCGGGCTACTTCCCGGCTCGACAGTCCGGCGAAGACAGAACAGACAGGGCCGTCGAAGTCGAGTAGCAGGAGGGGCCGGGCGGCGACCAGCTTCCGAAGAGTGCCGGTCACGGTTCGTACTTCCGGGCGACGGTCGTCCAGATGCTGTCGAACCACATCTGAGACTGTGCGACGAACTGGGAAGGTGTCGAGTCTGGGTCTACGTCGCGAGCGTGGTGGAACAGCGTGGCGTCTTTGCCCATCAGGTCCCACATGGGCACCTCTTCACCGTTGAGAGGTACGACGTGTTCCCGGACCGGGTAGTAGCCGGAGAATGCCTGTTCGCCGTTGAGGATGTAGAGCTTGAACAGCGGCACAGCCGGGTAGGTTCGAATCTCGGCAGAGGCATTCGCGACCAGGCCCAACCGAGACAGCTCGGAAACGGAATCAACGATGGCACCGCCGTGCCGGTCCATGATCTTCGTCGCACGCTTGCGGAAGGCTGGGCTGTCCTCGAGGTTCGCCACGGTAGCGGGGAGGCTCCACGGACGAGAGCTGTCGGGGACGAGAAGACGGATCGAGAGGCTCTCGGGGCGTAGCCGGCCTTCTCGGATGCGGTCGAGTGGTTCGGCTATCGCACCGTGCAGAGTCTCACCGGAGAATCCAGCGAAGTCGACCGTGATACTCGGCGACTCAAACGCTTGTTCGATGTGCGGCCGGAGGCCAACGGGCCGCTCAGTCCGCTCGCGAACGTATGTGCCGCTTCCAGGGCGGGTGACGACCAACCCTTCCTCGCGAAGGGCGCGAATCGCTGCCTCGGCGGTGGCCTTAGCCACACCGAACCGCTCCACCAATTGCGGCCCGGACGGCAGCTTCTCGCCGGGGGCGAACTTCCGGGTGAGGATCGCAGCCCGGAGCAGGTTGGCGATCTGTTGCGATGCCGGCCGGGGATCGTCGGGGTCGATGGTTTCCATTCGCCCAGCTTAAGCCCTATTCCCTAGGCGGGCCAGGTAGCTATTGACCTCCCTAGGGTGGTCCTGTAGATTTGAAGCTACCTAGGGAGCCTAGGGGCAAGTAGAGGGCAAGTCATTCCAGAGAAGAGGCCCGGTCATGGCAACTCAGTTCGCATCAATTCCCGTTGACGTCCGTCCGGCTCGCGTGAACTACGCGGGTGTGTGTCGGTATTGCCTTGAGCGGCACTGTGATTCGGCGCGCTGTGTTGCGCTGCACGCGGCTGTTGTGTGGGAGGTCTGCCCGGAGTGTGACGGGTCGACGGTGCTCGGTGAGGTGGAGCTGTGCCGGTCCTGCATCGATGGGGTGATCGAGGGTGATTCGGCCCGGTCGGCGGATGCTGTGGCGGCGGCGAAGGTGGTGGCGATGTGCACGCCTCCGAAGCGGAATCGTTCGCGGGTGGTGTCGTCGGGTGCTTCGGCTCCGTTCGTGACGACTGCTGATGGTCGCCGCGTGTACGCGGGGGTGTGACGGTGCTGGTTCTGGAGAAGGAACGGGAAGACGCTGTGATGCTCTGCGGGGCGTGTTCGGCTCCGGCAGGCGGTGATACAGAGCGCGGTGAGTACCGGCAAGCGGTTCGGGATGCGGCGAATACGCGGGGGCGTGAGTTCGACCGGCGGGCTGCTGAGGCGCCGTTGTGGGAGGGAGATGGATCGGACGTGTGGTTTTGATGGCGGCTCCGGAGCGGCTGACCGCCGCCGAACGTCGGGCCATGCCCAACATGATCGAACTCGCCCAGGCCACGGCCGAGAAGTTCGGCGTGTGCTCGCGGCCGGTGGGGATGCGGGCGTTCAACCCCGAGACCGGGCAGGTGTCGTATCTGGGCACCCCGTGCAAGTGCACCGTCGAGTCCACGTGTCCGTCGTGTGCGAAGGCGGCGCAGCAGCTGCGGGCGACGCAGTGTAACGACGGGTGGCATCTCGAGCGTGAGCCGATGCCGGCCAAGACCGAACCGACCGAGCATCAGAAGGAGCTGCTGACCGCGCGGGCGGATATGGCCGAACAGTACTGGGAGGCCACGCGCGCCGGTGATCCTGAGACTGCGCAGGGGTTCGCGGATGTGGTGGCCGATCTGGATGCGGAGCTGAAAGACACCGGCCTACGTGGTCGGCTGCCCGCGTTGGATGCGGAGAAGAAGGGCCGGCCGGGGAAGTCCACTCGGCGGCGTGACGATTCCCCGGACCTGCCTCGGCGGAAGGTGGAGAAGCGGACGGTGGGGCAGGTGTATGCCGGGAAGTATCGGCCCGGCATGTTCGTGACCCTCACCCTCCCGAGCTATGGCCGTGTCCGGGAGGGTGGCGCGGTCGACCCCGACGGCTACAACTACCGCCAGGCCGCCCGCGACATCGTGCACTTCGCTGCCCTGTTCGACCGGTGGGTGCAGAACCTGCGCCGGGTAGTGGGCTGGAACGTGCAGTACTTCGCCACCGTGGAACCGCAGAAGCGCGGTGCCCCACACCTGCACATCGCGATCCGGGGATCGGTCTCGCGGGAGGTGCTACGCCAAGTCACCGCCGCCACCTACAAACAAATCTGGTGGCCCCACCACGACACCGAGGTCTACGGCACCGACGACCGGCCCTACCTGCCCGAGTGGGACTACGAGCTGCGGGCGTTCATTGACCCCGGCACCGGGGAACCGGTCACCACCTGGGCGCAGGCGCAAGCAGTGATGGATTCCGTTGATGAGTTGGAACCTGCGCATGTGACCCGGTTCGGGTCGCAGGTCGATATCAAGGGCGTCCTCGGCGGCACCCGCGACGCTGCCCGGCGGGTCGGGTACTTGACGAAGTACCTCACCAAGAGCGTCGCCGAAGTCCTCGACACCGACGACGTGCCGGCCTCCACGGCCGCCCATTACGACCGGTTGCACGCCGAACTGTGCCGGACGCCGTGTTCCCCGCGGTGCCCGGTGTGGTTCCGGTACGGCATCGTCCCGAAGGGCGCGACGGAGAAGACCCGGCCGGGTGTGTGCCGGTCGAAGGCGCACAAGCGGGATTTCCTCGGCCTGCCGGGTCGGCGGGTCCTGGTCTCGCGGTGGTGGACGGGTAAGACGCTGCCCGATCACAAGGCGGAACGGTTCGCGTTCGTTCAGCAACTCCTCGCCGACGCCGGTATCGAACGCCCGCAACTCGAACAGTTGCGGATCACCCCGGTACGGCCTGGCGACTCGTCGGCCCCACCACGTGAGCACCTGATCATGTCCGCCGTCGCGCAACGCTCCCGCTGGCGAGTCCAATACCTCAACGCCCTCGGTGTCGGCCTACCCGACCCGCCAGGGCAGAACTGTTCAGCAACCCACGAAACCGCAGCATAGAAGGGGGTAACCCAGATGAGTAACAACGCCGAATACCTCACCGTCGACCAGGCGGCCGAGTACCTCGGTACCGGGGTCCGGTTCATCCGCCGGATCGTCGCCGAACGCCGGGTAGTGTTCTACAAGGTCGGCAACCACGTCCGGTTCAAAGCCGCTGACCTGGAAGCCTTCGCCCAGGCCGGACGCGTCGAACCCGTCCAGTTCCGTTGGACCGAGGGCAAGGCTGCCTGATGGGGCGTAGACGGTTCGGCAAAGTGCGGAAGCTGCCGTCGGGGCGGTGGCAGGCATCGTTCCTCGCGCCGTCCGGGAAGCGGCAGAACGCTCCGACTACGTTCCGGACGAAGACGGATGCGGATCGGTGGTTGTCGCAGGCTGAGGCCAAGATCAGCCGTGGGACCTGGCTGGATGAGGAACTCGGGCTGATGTTGTTCCGGGACTACGCATCTGCGTACCTCGAGCACAACTCCGACGTGGGGCCGAGATGGGAAGAGACATGCCGGCGCAATATGCGCCTGCACATGACGGAACTCCTGGACAAGCCGCTGATCGCGATCACGGGTCCGGCGGTTCGGAAGTGGCATTCGGACGCGCTGAAGGGCCCCGGCGGCAAGACCTCGATTGCTCAGTCGTACCGATTCCTGCGGGCCGTGATGAACTCGGCTATCCGCGATAATGCGATCGCGGTCAACCCGTGCAACATCAAGGGCGCCGGATCGGACCGAGCCAAAGAGCGGCCGATCGCGACGCCGGCCGAAGTGGCGGAACTGGTCCAAGCGATCACGCCTCGATACCGGGCTGCAGTGCTGCTGGCGGCATGGTGCGGGCTCCGGCGGGGAGAGATCATCGGTCTTGCCACGACTGACCTCGACCTCGACGCGAACGAGGTCTACGTACGGCGCAACCGGGTAGAGCTGCTGGAGTCGAAACAGGCGTTCGACAAGGACCCGAAGACGGATGCCGGCAAGCGGCCGGTGTCGATCCCGCCGCACCTCAAGCCGTACCTGGTGGCGCACCTCGAGGAATGGGCGGGGGAGGAATGGCTGTTCGTCGGCCGTGACGGTCGGCGGATGCGGGGCAACGCTGCTTACCAGGCATTCGTCCGTGCCCGGGACCGGGTCGGCGTGAAGGTCACATTTCACGACCTGCGCCACACTGGCCAGACCTTGGCGGCTGCGACCGGTGCCACCCTCGCGGACCTGAAAAAGCGGCTCGGTCATTCCTCGAATGCGGCCGCCTCCCGGTACCTGCACGCGGTCGACGGCCGAGACAAAGAGGTAGCCGCAGAATTGAGCAAACTCGCTGCCCGAGGTGATGCCACCGGGCTGCCTCGAACAATCGTCGTGAAGCACTGAAATCCGGTGGGGCATGCAGGGTGCACGACAGCCTAAAAATGACACCTGACCAGTAGTTATGGCCCGGCCTGAAAAGCGGAAGGTCGCCGGTTCGATCCCGGCCCTGGCCACCGGATAAATTACGACCCTCGCGCGGATATGTTGTGCGGGGGTCGTTTTCGTTCCCGGACACGGTACGGTGCCTCCCTTGCGGCATTCCGTTTGGCTTGCCTGGTGCGGCTGCTGGTGTCCCTCGGGCGCGGCAGCGTCGGCGATCGCTCACTGCCCACCCGCGCCCTGTGCGCCTGGCTGTGCCGTCGGGGCTCGTCTAACGCCGGCCCGCGCCCGGTCGAATCCTCGGAACCCCGCTGGCAGGCGGGATCGACGCTCGCCGCCGCCGGCCCGAGCCAGGTGTGCACCGGCCGGAGCGTCGGAACCCCGCGCGCAGTGGCGTCGACGCTTGCCGCTGCTGGTCCGCGCCGGTTGTGCCACGGCCGAATCGTCGAAGGCTGCTCGCGGGGCCGCGTCGGCCCTCGCCTCAGCAAGCCCGTGCCAACTGCCCTCTGTCGAAGTGCAGGAACCTGCTCGTAAGCGGCGTCGATGCTCGCCGCTGCGGGCTGGTGCCGGGGGCGACCGGCCGAAGCGTCGGAACCCCGCTCGCAGATGGCGTCGAGTCTCGCCGGTGCTGGTCCGCCCGGAGTGCTCGGTCCAGGGCGTCGGATCGGGACGTTTCGTCGGCCTCCACCGGGGACCGGCATTTCTGCTTTCGCCCGCCGTCGCGGGCTTTCCGATCATGTGTTCGATGGTGGATTGCCGAACCGACCGGGCTTTTTCGTGGCGCCGCCTCGGGACGGGGGGGCATTTCTGTCCATTGTTTCAGGGGCTTGTGCCGAGCGGGAGTATCGGGATTACCTCGGCGACCTTCGTCGGGTATGTAATCGTGGCCATCGGCGGAGCCCGGTGTCGAATATTCGGCAGTTCACGGATCTTGGTTTCTTTATCCGCGTCGCAGCATCCGCGAAGAATTGCTGTTGCCGGATATCCGTACGCGTATTCGTTGTTCGCCCCTGCGTCGCGCTCGCGGAAAAGGTGCGGGTTCGTGGATTCGCGGCATCCGCGTGCGTTAGCTGTGCACTCGGTGGTGGATATCCTCCGCACCCCTTCCGGAGGGGTTGCCGAAGGGGTCGGAACGGCGGTACGTCGAGGTACCGGGCGGGGTTGCGGCCGCCGGGCGTCGCCGGTGTGATCGTCACCGGGGCGCGGCGGTGAGTTCGCTGGTCGCGGCGGTGCGCGCCGCGCGAGATGCCCGGCCTCCGTGCGTGATTGCGTCGGGGCGGGCGCGAGGAGGGGTCGTGGTGTGTCGCAAATCTGTTGCGGCCGAGTAGGTCTACCATCGAGTGCGTGAAACCCGAAGGGGCGAAACATGACTCGTCATCTATCTGATCGTGAGTTTCGCGTACGGTCCCGGTTGGATTTCCCTGCGGGCCCGCCGGAAGAAACCAATCGGTTTTCTCGGCGGCGTCCCCGACCCCGGCCCCGGAATTTGTCCGAGACGGGACAGTGAATTCGGACATCCTGTCCGGGAGAGGACGGCGGCGCGGCCTGTGACCCGGATCGCGGAGAAATCCCGGTACGGTCCGGACAACGGTGGAATGCTGGGCCCATGGCGGAAAAGTGGTACTACTGCTTGAAGCACCAGCGGGCCGAACAGGGCCGTCAGTGCTGGTTCCGGGACCGGATGGGTCCCTACCCGGACCGGGCCACGGCCGAGCGCGCCCTCGACATCGTCAAGGCGCGCAACGAGCGCCAGGACGCCGAGGACCGGTCCTGGCGAGACGGTGACTGAACACCCTGCGTAATACCCCTCAGGTGGCCGTCAGGTCCGTCGACTAGGGTTGCTCCGAAATCGACCGACACGCTCGGTGGTCCGGCGCGGGCCGCGGGCTGGACCTGGTGAGCAGGGAGGGCGACCCTTGAGGGTTACCGTTGTTGTGCCGACCTACAACGAGCGGGACAATCTGCCGGTTGCGGTGGAGCGGCTGACGGCGCTGGCTGTGCCCGACCTGCACGTTCTCGTCGTCGACGACAATTCGCCGGACGGCACGGGCGAGGTCGCCGACAAGTTGGCCGCCGAACTGCCCACCGTCGTCGGCGTGCTGCACCGCACCGAGAAGGACGGCCTGGGCCGCGCCTACATCGCGGGCATCACGCGGGCGCTGGAGGAGGGCGCGGACGTCGTCATCCAGATGGACGCCGACCTGTCCCATCCCGCCGAGGTCATCCCGGCGATGCTGGAGACGCTGAGCGGGACCGACGCCGGTGTGGTGCTCGGTTCGCGCTACGTTCCCGGCGGTTCGACGGCCGAGGAGTGGAAGTGGTACCGCAAGGCCCTCTCGGCCTGGGCGAACTTCTACGTCAACCTGATCCTGCGTCTGGGCGTCAAGGACGCGACCGCCGGGTTCAAGGCGTGGAAGGCCGACACGCTGCGCGCGATCGACGTGGCCTCGATCCGCAGCAACGGCTACTCCTTCCAGGTGGAGATGAACTACCGGACGGTCAAGCAGGGCATCCGCATCGCCGAGGTGCCGATCCGTTTCGAGGAACGCACCCTCGGCGCGTCGAAGATGAGTCTGAAGGTGCAGTTGGAGTCGGCGCTCATGCCGTGGAAACTGCTGTTCGGCCGCTCGGTCTGAGTCGGCCTTCGAACGTGACGAGGGGTCGCCGTCCCGGTCGGGACGGCGACCCCTCGCCGTCGTTCAGCGGGCGCTGATCCGCAGTCGGATGGCCTCGGTGGCCAGCACGATGAACGGAACCAGCGCGACGTGCATCAGCGACAGCGCGATGGTGGAGGCGGTGTCGAAGTCGGCCGCGATGGTGAGGTAGATGGTGCCCAGCGCCAGGATCGACCCGACGATGGCGGCCACCCGCAGCACACCCACCCAGCGGTAAGAGATCAGCGCGGCGGCGGTGAGTCCGATGAGCAGCGGCACGATGGACAGGATGATGACGCCGCCGGGGGCGACGGACATGGTCTCACCGTTGTCGACGGTGCTGAAATCGCCGCCCGCGGCGGTGCCGATCAACCAGATGACGAGGTTGACCACCAAGGCGCCGAGGACCGCGCCGAGGACGGCGACGGGACGGCTCAGGGCGGGGATGGGCAGGGTTCGCGGTGCGGTCTGGGCGACGGACATGGCGTTTTCTCCTGGTATGGGCGTCGGAACGGCGTCGGAATCCATGGTGATACCTCAACGTTCCTCGAGGTCAAGCCCGCTCGCCGCGTGGTGCCTGTCACTCAGGGTGATCGGCGGATTTCGGCCAGTCCAGCAGTGTGTCCAGGTAGAGCTGTCGGACCTTCTCGACCTCGGCGTCCAGGTCGGCCGGATCCCAGGCGGACACGTCGATCGGGGCGAGCACCGCGACGTCCACCGTGCCGGGACGCGCGATCATGGAGTTGCGCCAGGCGATCTCGCCCGCGTTGCGGATCACCACCGGGATGATCGGCACACCGGCCTGCCGGGCGATGTGGAACGCGCCCTTCTTGAACGGCCCGACCGCGGGGGTGTAGGAGCGGGTGCCCTCGGGCGCGACCGCCAGTGACAGTCCGCTGTGCAAGGTCTCGACCACGGGCGCCAGTTGGGCGCGGGTGCCCGCGCTGTCGGAGCGGTCGATGAAGGTGACGCCGACGAAGCGCATGAGCGGACCGAAGATCGGGTTGCGGGTCAGTTCCTTCTTCGCGATCGCGGTGACCCCGCCGTCGAGCACCTTCGGCATGATGATGACGTCGAACTGGCTCTGGTGGTTGAACAGGAACACCGCCGGTCGCGGTGCGCGGGCATGCCGCGCGCCGACCACCCGCACCCGCGCGCCGACCACCCGCAGCGTGAGGCGCGCGGCGTAGGTCATCAGCGCGTCGGCCATCGCGCGTCGATCGCGGGTGTGCGCGCGCGACACCACGCCTGCCACCGCGCCCGCGAGCAAGGCGAGCAGGGCGAGCACGGTGCGCGCCACGTTCGCGGGGGACTGCGCGGGGCGCGGGCGGAACTCGGGTGCGGGCCAACGGTTGGCGACGGCGGTGGCGGCCAGTTCGGCGCTCGGGTTCACCGCCACCGGGTGACCGACCGCCTCGAGCAGGGGCAGGTCCCGCGATCCGGCGGCGTAGGCGTGGCTGCGCGCGAGGTCGATGCCGTGCCGGGCGGCGAAGGCGCGCACCGCCTCCGCCGCCGCCTCGCCGCGCGGCGGTTCACCCACGACCGCTCCGGTCAGAACCCCGTCGCCCGCTGCCGTGGGGACGCCCTCGCCCGCGCTGGACGGAAGGTCGGTGGCCGTGTCGGGCGGATCGCCGCCGGTGACGGCCAGTCGGGTGGCGAGGAGGTGGGTGACGCCGAGTTCGGCGGCGGCGGGGCGGAGTTGGAATTCGGTGAGCGGGCTGACCAGGACGACCGTGTGGCCCGCGGCGCGGTGCGCGGCGATCAGTCGCCACGCCTCCGGGTAGAGGTGTCCGTAGCTCTCGCGCCGGAAGTGCGCGGTGGCCAGGCGGTCCAGGTCGGCGGGGGCCTGGCCGGCGAACGCGCGGGTGACGGAGTCGAGGCGGCGGTCGAATTCCGTGTCGGTCGCCTCGGCTCCCAAGTCGACGCGCAGCGCGGCGGCCGGGTCGTCGATGCGGCGGGGCGCTTTCCCGAGGCCGTCGGTGACCACGCCCGCGAACTCGAAGAACGCGCCGATCGACGGGCCGGTGGGGCCGGTGCGGATCGCGGTGAGCAGCGCGGCGAGATCACCGGGGGCGGACAGTTCGGTGTCCCGGGCGGCCTCGCTCATCAGTCGCCTTCCAGCCGATTGGACGGGTCGAGGGTGGCCGCGCGCGAGATCCGCACGCCGAGGACCCGCAGTTCCTCGGCGAAGGCCGTGCGGCGGCGGGTGGATTCGGCGCGATCCTCGGGGGAGTCCGGGTCGACGGGGTCGAGCAGTCCGTGGTTGCCCGCGAGTTTGAGCGCGCTGGTGAACAGTTCGGTGGACACCGATTCGGGACTGTGCAGTCGCTGCTGCAACAGCATCTGCCTGCCGACGGCGACGCATTCCTCCAGGAACTCCTTGCGCACCACTTCGATCGAGGGATCGCGGGCGGCCAACCGTTCGGCCACCACCAATTGCGCGTCCATGAACGAGCGCAGCACGCGGTGGGCCATCATGAAGCCGGAGCCGGTCAGTTTCGCCAGGACGTCGCTGCCGAAGGTGTCCAGGGGGGTGTGCGAGTGCCAGTCGGGGTCGACCAGCAGCATCTCGGCGGTCATCTGCGCGGCGAATTCGGTGCGCTCGGGGAAGAAGAAGTCGAACTTGAGCAGGTCGCGCAGGCGGTAGGCCTCCTCCCATCCGGTGCTGAGCTGATCGGTGCCGGGGGACTCGACGGCCGCCAGGATCGACAGTTCCAGGATCGCCCGGTTGATGAACCAGTGCACGGCGCTGTTGCGGTAGAACGCGGCCTCGAGGTGCGCGCCCGCCTCGATGGAGTAGACCGGTTCGAGTCCGCCCCGGTAGACGGTGACCACCTTGGCCAGCGACAGCTGTTCCAGGACCACCGCGAGGCTGTGTTCGTCGCGTAGGGCGGCCAATTCGCCGCTGGGCAGTCCGCGCTTGTCGATGTAGCCGAGGACGGGGGCCAACAGCGCGCGCACCTCGCCGATGGTCAACGCGCGGGCGTGCACGCCCAGCAGGGCCAGGGTGGCCAGCGCGTTGACGGTGATCGGGGTGACGTCGTTGATGCCGACGGCGATCTCGAAGGCCAGTCGTTGCACGGCGCGGCGTTCGAGTCCGGCGGTGTCGGCGTCGGTGGAGGTGGCGACCGCTTCCACGCGCGCCTCGTCGGTGCGGTGCAGCGGGATCATCACCGGGGGTGCGGTCATCGGATCGCCGTGCGCGGCCAGTCTTTCGCGCGCGGACAGCGCCGCGCCGAAGCGGACGTAGACGTGGCCCGCCGAATGCTGCTGGCTGCGCACGTAGCGGGCCAGCCACCCCAGTCCTTCCGGCTTCTTCTTGCCGCCGACCTGTTCGGTGGCGATGGCGCCGAGTTCGTTGAGCCGCTCGTAGGTGATCGAGACCGGGACCAGCATGACGTCGTCCACCCGGTCCGCGCGCACGGCCGAGGCGAGGAAGTTGAGCAGGCCGTAGCGCGGCGGCCGGAGTTTGCCGGTGCGGGTGCGTCCGCCCTCGAAGTACCACTCCAGGTTGAAGCGTTTGGCCAGCAAGTAGGCGAAGTACTCCTCGACGACGGCTTTGTAGACCTCGTCGTCGCCGAAGCTGCGGCGGATGAAGACCGTGCCGGTGCGGCGGGCGATGGGGCCCATCGGCCAGAAGCTCAGGTTCGCGCCGCCGATGACGTGGTTGGGCGGGAAGTCGTTGCGGGCCAGCACGTCACCGAGGACGAAGGCGTCGACGTAGGAGCGGTGCGAGGGCAGGAAGACCAGCGGGTAGCGGCGGTTGAGTTTGCGCAGCGCGTCCAGACCGGATTCCTCGATGTCGACTTTCCAGGTGGAGGCGTGCACCGGGCGCATGGCCTGGGTGAACAGGTCCGAGACCAGGCGCGACTGCGCGGCGACCAGTTCGTCGAGGCATTTCTCGGCCCGCCGGTAGACCTCCTGGGGGTCGATGTCGATCCGGTCGGCGATCAGTTCGAGTCGGCGCAGGAATTCGGGGGAGTCGAGGATCTCCTCGGTGACCAGTTTGGGCACCTTGTACCGGTCGCCGATGATGGTGCGCTCGGCGCGTTCGAGGGCGAACACGGCCGCGCGCACGATGGCGCGGGCGAACGGGTCGGTCGAGCCCGCCGACAGCATCGCGGAGGCTTCGGGGTTGTTGGCTCGAAGTTCGCTGAGCAGTGCGGGCGCGCCGGTGAGGACGACTTGGCGGTCGGGCGCGGTGCGCACCAGGCGGCGCTGGACGAAGCGGTTGGGGTGGCGGGGGTTGGTGAGCATCGCCAGGTCCGCGAAGGTGATGCGGCGGACGCCGTCGCGTTCCGGTGGGAGCCATACCACCCGGATCGGCACCACGAGCGGGTCGTCGCGGCGGCGGACCAGGCGGTCGCCGATGGCGTCGGCGTCGAGGTCGAGTTGGGTGACGGGCGCGTCGCGGCCGAGTTCGCGGGCGAGTCCGCCCTCTGCCAGCCACTTGCCGACGAGTTCGCGTTCCACCGGGGACGTGGCGTCGATCAGCGCGACGACCGATTCCGGCGACGACGTGGTTCGCGGGGGCGGTGCGAGCGCGTCCCGGTGGTGCTCGATCATCGTTGGTCCTCCCGCAAACTGGCGATCCCCCTATTCAATCTCGCCGGGGCGGATCGCGCAGGAACTCGGCGGGGCGAGTTCGTCGGCGTCGATGGTGGCGGCGGCGGGGTGTGGTGAACCGGTACTACGCATCGCGAACTACATGCTCGGAGGTCTGCTTCTGTGGTCCCGGGCACACGCCCGAAATGGGCAGGTAATGCTAACCTTACCTTCTTGAGTTAGGTCAGCTTTACCTTTGGAGGATCGTTGTCGACCACGGACGAGCGCTTGCGCGTTGAGTATGTGACCGATCCGGCGGCAGCGATGTCCCGGCTGGCAGCGGCCGAGCGGTTCGGCGAATACGTCATGTACGAGCGCCCGGGGGAGTGGGTCTTCGCCGCCGATCCGATCGGCGGCGTCGAACTCGACGTGCACGAACTGCGGGTCACCTGGGCGGGGACCACCACGGCGACGGCGTGGGAGGGCGCGCCCGCCGCGGTACTCGACGAGGCGTTGGGCCGGTTGCCGCTCGACGGCAGGAAGGCATACGGCTGGATCGGTTTCGAGTTCTGCGCCTACGTGCTCGGGGCCACCCACCACCTGGACCAGCGCGCGCCGCTGGCCCATCTGATGGTGCCCCGGATCGAGGTCCGCGTGGACGAGTCCGGCATCGACATCCACGGGGCCGACCCGGCCGAGGTCGAGGAGATCCGCGCGCTGATCGCCTCCTCGCAGGGCAGCCCGCTGCCGCAGGCGCACCCGGCCGACATCCGCGCCGACGACACCGGCTACCAGGACCGGGTGGCGACCGCGGTGGACGAGATCCGCTCCGGCAGATATCAGAAGGTCATCCTTTCCAGAAAGGTGCGACTGCCCTTCGCGGTCGACATGCCCGCCAGCTACCGCCTCGGCCGCGCCAACAACACCCCGGCACGGTCGTTCCTGCTGCGTCTGGGTGGACTCGAGGCGGCGGGCTTCAGCCCCGAACTGGTCGCCTCCGTGGACGACGAGCGCGTGGTCACCACCGAACCTCTCGCGGGCACCCGCGCTTTCGGTTTCGGCGACGAGATCGACATGGCCGCGCGCGCCGACCTGCTCAGCGACCCCAAGGAGATCGTGGAACACGCGATCTCGGTGCAGACCTCCTTCGCCGAGATCTCCGCCGTCGCCGACCCCGGCACCCCGGCGGTCTCGGATTTCATGGCGGTGCGCGAACGCGGCAGCGTGCAGCACCTGGCCTCGACGGTGCGCGGAAAACTCGCCGCCGACCGGTCCAGCTGGGACGCCCTCGAGGTGCTGTTCCCGTCGGTCACCGCCTCGGGCATCCCCAAGCGGGAAGGCGTCGACTCGGTGTTCCGGCTCGACGGCGACCGCCGCGGCCTGTATTCCGGTGCGGTGGTGACGGTCTCGTCCACCGGCGCGCTGGAGGCGACCTTGGTGCTGCGCGCGGTCTACCAGAACGCCGAGGGCGCGTGGCTGCGGGCGGGCGCGGGCATCGTCGGGCAGTCGCGCCCGGAACGCGAATTCGAGGAGACCTGCGAGAAGCTCGGCAGCGTCGCCCCTTACGTGGTGAAAGCCTGACGTAGCGACACGAAAGGGTCGGGCGGTGCGACCGCCCGGCCCTTTCGGCGTCGCTCAGCCCTGCGCGCGCAGCGCCTTCTTGTCGATCTTGCCGACCGCGGTCACCGGCAGCCGATCCGACTGCCGCAGCACGTCGGGCAGTTTGTAGGCGGCCAGTCCGCGTTCGGTCAGGAAGGTCTTGATCTCGGCCAATGTCGGCATCTCGCCGTCGACCACCAGGACCGCGCAGACCTTCTCGCCCAGCACGGCGTCGGGCAGGCCGACGGCCGCGGCGTGGCGGACCGCGGGGTGGGCGAGCAGATGCTCCTCGAGTTCGTCGCAGGAGACGTTCTCCCCGCCCCGGTTGATGACGTCCTTGATGCGCCCGGAGACCACCAGGTGTCCCGAGGGCAGTCTGCGCACCAGATCGCCGCTGCGGTAGTAGCCGTCGGGGGTGAACGCGCGCGCGTTGTGCTCGGGCGCGCGGTAGTAGCCGCGAATCGTGTAGGGGCCCTTGGTGAGCAGTTCGCCCTCCGCGCCCGCCTCGACCTCGTCGCCGTCGCCGTCGACCACCCGGACCTCGTCGGCGGGCGAGAGCGGCCTGCCCTGGCTGACGTGCACGAGGTCGGCCGGGTCGTCCAGACGGGTGAAGTTCAGCAACCCTTCGGCCATGCCGAAGACCTGCTGGAGTTTCGCGCCCAGGGCGGGTTCGACGTCGCGGGCGTTGACCTCGGCGAGTTTCGCGCCGCCCACCTGGAGCAGGCGCAGCGAACCGAGGTCGGCGTCCTCCCAGTCGACGGCGGCGCTCCACAACTGGGCCAGCGGGGGAACGACCGCGGTGACCGTCACCCGGTGGCGTTCGATGGCGGCGAAGGCGCTCTCCGGGCTGGGATCGGTGACGAAGCTCAGCGCGCCGCCGACCGCGACGGTGCCGAGGATGCCGGGGCAGGCCAGCGGGAAGTTGTGCGCGGCGGGCAAGGTCGCGAGGTAGACGTCGTCCTCGGTGAGTTCGCAGACCGCGGCGCTGGCTGTGGCGTTGTAGGCGTAGTCGTCGTGGGTGCGGGCGATGAGTTTGGGCAGGCCGGTGGTGCCGCCGGAGACCAGCATCAGCGCGATGTCGCTCGGCGCGATGTCCGGCAGCGGCGTGTCGCCGTCGCTTGGCACGTCGGCCAGGTCGGTGAATTCGCCCGCCTCCCCGGCGACGAGTACGTGGCGCAGGCTCGGCACCGCGGCGCGGACGGTGGCGGCGAGTTCGCGGTAGTCGAAATCGCCCTGGCGGTCGGCGATCACGTAGCCGACGGCCTCCGACAGCCCCGCGAGGTGTTCGATCTCGGCCCTGCGGTGCGCGGGCAGGGTCAGCACCGGGATGATGCCCGCGCGCAGCAGGCCGAACAGCACGGTCGCGAATTCGGGCACGTTGGGCAGTTGCACGACGACCCGGTCGCCGGGGGCGATGCCGAGGGCCAGCAGGCCGTAGGCCATCCGGTCGGCCGCGGCGTCGAGGTCGGCGTAGGTCCGGGTCTGTTCATCGAGGAGCACCGCCGGGCGTTCGGGGGCGCGACGGGCCGTGTCGCGCAGCAGGTCGCCGAGGACCCGTCCGGTCCAGTACCCGGCGGCGCGGTAGCTCTCGGCCGCTTCGGCGGGGAAGGGGACGTAGCCGTCGCGGTGGCCGGTGGACGCGGTGGATGATGAAGTCACGATCTGCCTCACTGGGGTCTCACGCGGAGCAAGCGGTCATACGGATACCAATGTAGGTTAGGCAACCCTATTCCGCCTGGAAAAAGCGGGCCTCCCGGGCGCGACGGTCCCGGCTAGACTCGGGCCATGACCCGTTGGGACGCAACGAACATCCCCGATCAGAGCGGCCGGAGCTTCATCGTCACCGGCGCCAACAGCGGACTGGGCGCGGTCGCGGCCCGCGCACTCGGCAAAGCGGGAGCCGAGGTCGTGCTGGCCTGTCGCGACGTAGCCAAAGGCGAGAAGGTCGCCGCCGACATCGGCGCACGAGCCCGGGTGGCCCGCCTCGACCTCGCCGACCTGTCCTCGGTGCGCGAATTCGCCGCGGGCATCGAAGGCGCGCACGTATTGATCAACAACGCGGGCATCATGGCCGTGCCGCTGGGCCGCACCGCCGACGGCTTCGAGCGGCAGATCGGCACCAACCACCTCGGCCCCTTCGCGCTCACCGGCCTGCTGCTGGACCGGATCGCCGAACGCGTGGTCACGGTGTCCAGCGGCGCGCACGCCGCGGGCAGCATCGATCTCGCCGACCTGAACTGGGAGCGGCGTCCCTACCGGCGCTGGCGCGCCTACGGCCAGTCCAAGCTGGCCAATCTGCTGTTCGCCTACGAATTGCAGCGCAGGCTCACCGCCGCGGGGTCGACCAAACTGTCGGTCGCCGCGCACCCCGGCTACGCGGCCACCGAATTGCAGTCGCACACCGAATCCTTCCTGGACGCGCTGATGGGCGTCGGCAACCGGATCTTCGCCCAGAGCGCCGAGATGGGCGCGCTGCCCGAGTTGTACGCGGCGACCTCGCCGGAGGCGCAGGGCGGTGGCTACTACGGTCCCGGTTCGTTCGGCGGCCTGCGCGGCTACCCCGCGAAATCCGGGTCGACCAAGGAGTCGCGCGACGAGACGGTGGCCGCGGGGCTGTGGGAACTGTCGGAGAAACTCACCGGCGTGAGTTTCGCGCTGCCCACGCCCTGAGCCGGTCTGTCACACTCGCGCCCGCCACGTCGTCCTCTCTGTGAAAGCCCGAACGGCCCACACCGTTCGCGACATCGAGAGAGAAGGCACATCATGGACGCGCGATTCGACTACTTCGGCAACGAGAACGGCGCGAAGTTCATCAAGCGCATCGGCAACGCCGGTCTGGTGGTGGACAACTCGACGCTGCCCAAGACCACCCAGGAACTGGTCAAGCTGCGCGCCAGCCAGATCAACGGCTGCGGATTCTGCACCGACATGCACTCCAAGGACGCCCTGCACGCGGGGGAGACGCAGACCAGGCTGAACCTGGTCGCGGCCTGGCGCGAGGCCACGGTCTTCACCGAACCCGAGCGCGCGGCCTTGGCGCTGACCGAGGAGGGCACCCGGTTGGCCGACGCCTCGCACGGTGTGAGCGATGACACGTGGGCGCAGGTCGACAAGCACTACGACGGTGACCGGATCGCGGCGTTGATCTCGCTGATCGCCCTGATCAACGCCTACAACCGGATGAATGTCATCGCCCGGACGCCCGCCGGTTCCTACCAGCCCGGCCAGTGGTGACCGCGGGCGAGTACACCCGTCCCGCCGACGTGGACGGGTGTGCTCGCCGGCGCGACTGGTACTGTGACCGATGTGCAGCGCGTGTATTTCTGGTTTAGCAAGCCGGCCCCGGGTGGGCTGGTCTGCGGCAACCGCCTGCGCTGACCACCACCCCGAGCCGGATTCGACCGGCTCGACGGGTTACAGGATTCCGTGGGTCGGCCCGAGAAAAAGGAACCCCACGGACATGACCACCGCAGCCGACGTCGACGCGCGGCATTCCGATCTCGACGACCAGCGCACCCTCAGTGTGAGCCCGTTACGCTCGCCCGCCGAGGTCCGTCGAGAGCATCCGATCACCGACAGCCTGGCCGACACCGTCCGCTCCGGACGCAAGGCCACCGTGAACGTCCTGGACGGAGCCGACGACCGCCTCATGGTGATCGTCGGACCCTGTTCGGTCCACGACCCCGAAGCCGCCCTCGACTACGCCCGCCGCCTCGCTGCCGCGGCCGCCGAACTCGGTGACCGCCTGCACGTGGTGATGCGCGTCTACTTCGAGAAGCCGCGCACCACGCTGGGCTGGAAGGGCCTGATCAACGATCCGCACCTGGACGGCTCGTTCGACGTCAACACCGGACTCGGCCTCGGGCGCAAACTGCTCGCCGACATCACCGCCCTCGGGCTGCCGGTGGCCTGCGAATTCCTCGATCCGATCACTCCGCAGTACATCGCGGACCTGGTGTCCTACGGGGCGATCGGCGCGCGGACCGCGGCCAGCCAGGTGCACCGCCAGCTCAGCAGCGCGCTGTCGATGCCGGTGGGCATCAAGAACGGCACCGACGGCGACGTGCAGGTCGCGGTGGACGGCGTGCGCGCCGCGGCCGCCAGCCACGTCTTCCCCGGCACCGACCTCGACGGCCGTTCGGCGCTGATCCGCACCGCGGGCAACGCCGACTGCCACGTCATTTTGCGCGGCGGCACGTCGGGCGCCAACTACGACGCCGCCTCGGTGGCCGAGGCGTGCCTGCGCCTGGAGAAGTCCGGTCTGCGCCAGCGCGTCGTGATCGACGCCAGCCACGGCAACAGCAACAAGGACCACAACCGCCAGGTCGACGTGGTCACCGACGTCGCGGGACGGATCGCCGAGGGCGACACCACCGTGGTCGGGGTGATGCTGGAGAGCTTCTTGGTCGCGGGCCGTCAGGATCTGACGCTCGGGCACGCCGCGGAGCTGACCTACGGCCGGTCCATCACCGACGCCTGCCTGGACTGGGACACCACCGCCGAGCAGCTCACCCGCTTGGCCGAGGCGGTGCGTTCGCGCCGCGAGCGCTGAGTCCGGCGCGGGTCGCCGCGAGGTCCGCGCGCGGGCGGGCGGACCTCGCGACACCACGGTACGGGAGTGTATCGGCGGGACCGTACAATCAGCTCGATGGTTGCCGCGCTTCTCGCCGAATTGTTCGAATCTCATCGGGCACACTTGCTTTCCGTCGCGTATCGCATGACGGGCAGCGTCGGCGACGCCGAGGACGCGGTGCAGGAGAGCTGGCTGCGGCTGGCGGGCGTGCACCAGTCCGAGGTCGAGGATCTGCGCGCCTGGTTGACGGTGGCGGTGAGCCGCATCTGCGTCGAGCACCTACGCACGGCGGCGACGCGCCGCGAAAGCTATGTCGGGCAGTGGTTGCCGGAGCCGGTGGTGACCGGTACCGCGCCCGCGCCGTTCCCCGATCCGTTCGCGTTGATCACCCGGGATCCGCGGTGCCGGATGGCGGAACTGGTTGCCCTGGACGCGTTGACGCCCGAGCAGCGGGTGTCCTACGTGCTGTACGAGGGGCTTTCGCTGCCGTTCGAGGAGGTCGCCGAGATCCTGGGCATCTCGGTGCGGGGAGCCTGGGCGGGGGTGACGCGCGCCCGGGAGGTGCTCGCGGCGGTCGCGCTGCCGGTCTCCGACACCGAGCACGAGACGGCGGTGCGGCGTCTGCTGCTGGCGCTGGCCTCCGGTGAGTTGTTCCGGGTGGTCGCGGCGCTGCATCGGGACGCGGTGCTGATCGGCGACGCCAACGGCACCACCTCGACGGCGGTCAACATCGTGGGCGGGGCGGAGTCGGTGGCGCGGTTCATGCTCGCGCTGGTGCATCGCTACGGTCTCGGGGACACCGAGGACGCGGCCACCCGGTACCGGTTCGCCACGGTGAACGGGCAATTGGGGGTGGTGATGAATTCGGACGCGGAGATCTTCGAGCAGGCGTGGTATCCCGCGCGGGTGATCGGATTCACGGTACGTGACGGATCGGTCTGGGGCACTTACGATCACGCGAATCCGGCGAAGCTGTCGGGCGTGCGGCTGTGAGGCGGGGCCAGGCCGGACCCTCATCGGCCGGCCTGGCCCGCGTACTCGTTACGGGAAGGTCGAACCGGTGAACCAGTCGCCGGTGGAGGAGCCCGTGCCGTGATTGCCGGTGCTGGAACCGGTGAAGAAATCGCCGGTGGAGGAGCCGGTGAAGAAGTCGCCGACATCCTGGACGGCGTTGCGGACGAACCCTAGTACCGTTCCGGCGACCTCCGACGCGGCCGGTTGCAGTAACAGGTCCAAATACGAGGCCATGAGCGCCCCTTCCGGGATTTCCGTCGCCGGGGCGACGGCTATGTGAGGTAGAACACGGCGAGGCTAGCTGTCCATGGGAGAACGCACAACCGCCCAGGTAGAAGCCCTGATTCCGAAGTGAAACATAGCCTTTCGCTATCTAATGGCAACTTTGGTGACCGCTGGGCTACTCTCCGGGGTATGCCTCCGCATCACCCGACAGTGGACCGTCTGCGCCCGTTCTCCTCGACGATCTTCGCCGAAATGACCGAACTCGCCCTCCGGCACGGCGCGGTCAACCTGGGGCAGGGCTTCCCCGACACCGACGGCCCGGCGCGCATGCTCGAAGTCGCGAGGGAGGCCATCGCCGAGGGCCTCAACCAGTACCCGCCCGGACGCGGCATGCCGGTGCTGCGCCGCGCCGTCGCCGCGGATCGCGCCCGCCGCTACGGCACCGCCTACGACCCCGACACCGAGGTGCTGGTCACCGTCGGAGCGACCGAGGCGATCAGCGCCGCCCTGCTCGGGTTGGTCGAACCCGGCAGCGAAGTCGTCCTCATCGAGCCCTACTACGACTCCTACGCCGCCGCCGTCGCCTTGGCGGGCGCGCACCGGCGCACCGCGCGCCTGGTCCCCGACGGCGACGGATTCGTCCTGGACATCGACAGCCTGCGCGCCGCCGTCACCCCGGCCACCCGGATGATCGTGGTCAACTCCCCGCACAATCCCACCGGTACCGTCCTCGGCCGTGCGGATCTCACCGCCATCGCCGAGATCGCCTGCGCCAACGACCTTCTCGTACTCGCCGACGAGGTCTACGAGCACCTGGTCTTCGACGGCGTCGACCATGTCAGCATCGCCACGCTGCCGGGAATGGCCGAACGCACCGTCGTCGTCTCCAGCGCCGCCAAGACCTTCAGCGTCACGGGATGGAAGACGGGATGGGCCTGCGCGCCCGCGCCGCTCATCGACGGCGTGCTCGCGGCCAAACAGTTCATGACCTTCGTCGCGGGCGGCCCCTTCCAACCCGCGGTGGCCTACGCGCTGGACAACGAACTCGACTGGGTGGGCCGGCTGCGGGACACGCTGTCGGACCGCAGGATTCGGCTGGCCTCCGCGCTGGCCGACACCGGCTTCGACGTGAAAGCCAGTGCGGGCGGCTATTTCGTCTGCGCCGACGCGGGCGCGCTCGGGGCCGAGGATGGCCTGGAGTTCTGCCGGGAACTGCCGCGCCGCCTCGGGGTGGCCGCGGTCCCCGTCAGCGTGTTCGCCGACGACAAGGCCGCGTGGAGCACGCTGGTGCGATTCACCTTCTGCAAGCGCGACGAAACGCTGGACGAGGGCGTCCGCAGGCTCCGGGCCGGAGTCGAGGCCACCCGCTGAACCCGCGCGCGGAACCTGACAGAAGATGTCCGGTTCCGCTGCGACGATCACCGTATGACCAGAACGCGCTACTACACCGCCACCACCCTCGACGGGTTCATCGCCGACCCGGACAACTCGCTGGACTGGCTGTTCGCCGTGGACAACGACGGCGCGACCGACACCGACTTCCAGCGTTTCTTCGGCACGGTCGGCGCGCTGTGCATGGGCGCGACCACCTACGAATGGGTGCGCGAGCACCAGGACGAGGCGAACTGGGCCGAGGCGTACGGCGACACCCCCGCCTGGGTGTTCACCCACCGCGACCTACCCGCCATCCCCGGGGCGAACCTGCGGTTCGTCGCCGGCGCGGTGGAACCGGTGCACCGGGACATGGCCGCGGCGGCCGGCGCCGAGCGCGACATCTGGGTGGTCGGCGGCGGTGAACTGGCGGGCGCGTTCGCCGACGCCGGACTGCTCGACGAGCTCATCGTCAGTGTCGCGCCCGCAACGCTCGGCGCGGGCGCGCCGCTGCTGCCCCGGCGGATCATGCCCGACCGCCTGAAGCTGACCGAGGTCGAGCGGATCGGGCAGTTCGCCCAGCTCACCTACAGTCTGACCGGTTCCGCCTCCGACTGAGTCCGGTTCAGGCCGGCACCGGGCGCGCTCGGTCGGTGGCCAGCAGCATGGCGATCGCACCGAGCGCGGTTCCCATCACCCATCGCTGCGCCCGCGCCCACAGTGGACGGTGGGTCAGGAATTCCGCGACCGTGCCCGCGCCGAGCACGATCAGCCCGTTCACCGTCAACGCCACGGCGATCTGCACCGCCCCGAGGGCGAGGCTCTGCGCCCACACCGACCCGGCCGCCGGGCTGACGAACTGCGGGATCAGCGCCATGTACATGATCGCGATCTTCGGGTTCAGCAGATTCGTGAGCAGGCCCATCCCGAACAGTCGCCGCGCCGGGTCCGCGGGCAGCGTCCGGGCGGCGAACAGCGGGTCGCCGCCCGGACGCACCGCCCGCCAGGCCAGCCACAGCAGGTAGGCCGCGCCCGCCAGTTTCAACGCCAGGTACAGGCCCGGAATCACGGCGAAGACCGCCGTGATTCCCGCCGTCGCGGCCGCCAGGTACACCGCGAAACCGGCCGCGACCCCCGCCAGCGAGATCAGGCCCGCCCGCCTGCCCTGCGACACCGTGCGCGAGACCAGGTACATCATGTTCGGACCCGGGGTCAGCACCATGCCCAGTGCCGCCGCGCCCACGCCCACTACCGCCGCCGTCTCGATCATGCTTCCATCGTCACCGACGCGGCCGCTCCGGTCTCGGTCCAGTCGAGGATCGCCGGCCTGCCGGGCCGGGCGCGGCGGGCAGGAACAAATCGGAGCCCGTTCGCGCTGGTAACCGGGGAGCGGGCGCGGGGGAGGCCGACCGGTTCGTCGGTGGGTTCGGGGACAATGGCGCGAGACCGGCGCCGCGGGCGAACCACGCGCCGCCGTGGAAGACGAGGAGAGACTGTGACCGACGGTCCGCTGATCGTGCAGAGTGACAAGACGCTGTTGTTGGAGATCGACCACGAATCCTCCGACGTGGCGCGCCAGGCCATCGCGCCGTTCGCCGAACTCGAGCGCGCGCCCGAACACGTGCACACCTACCGGGTCACCCCGCTGGCGCTGTGGAACGCGCGCGCGGCGGGTCACGACGCCGAACAGGTCGTCGACGCGCTGGTCACCCATTCGCGCTACGCCGTGCCCCAACCGCTGCTGGTCGACATCGTCGACACCATGGCCCGCTACGGCCGCCTGCAACTGGTCAAACACCCCGCGCACGGGTTGACGCTGGTCAGCCTGGACCGCGCGGTGCTCGAGGAGGTGCTGCGCCACAAGAAGATCGCCCCGATGCTCGGCGCCCGCATCGATGAGGACACCGTGCAGGTGCATCCGTCCGAGCGCGGCCGCATCAAGCAGATGCTGCTGAAGATCGGCTGGCCCGCCGAGGATCTGGCCGGGTACGTCGACGGTGAGGCGCACGCGATCGACCTCGACTACGAGGGCGGGCACTGGGAGTTGCGCGACTACCAGCAGATGGCCGCCGACTCGTTCTGGGCGGGCGGTTCGGGCGTGGTGGTGCTGCCGTGCGGCGCGGGTAAGACGATGGTCGGCGCGGCGGCGATGGCCCAGGCCAAGGCGACGACGTTGATCCTGGTCACCAACACCGTCGCGGGCAGGCAGTGGCGGCGCGAACTGCTCGCGCGCACGTCGCTGACCGAGGAGGAGATCGGCGAGTACTCCGGTGAGCGCAAGGAGATCCGCCCGGTCACCATCGCCACCTACCAGGTGATCACCCGCCGCACCAAGGGCGAGTACAAGCATCTGGAGTTGTTCGACAGCCGCGACTGGGGTCTGGTCATCTACGACGAGGTGCATCTGCTGCCCGCGCCGGTCTTCCGGATGACCGCCGATCTGCAATCGCGCCGCCGCCTCGGACTGACCGCCACGCTGGTCCGCGAGGACGGCCGCGAGGGCGACGTGTTCTCGCTGATCGGCCCCAAGCGCTACGACGCGCCGTGGAAGGACATCGAGGCGCAGGGCTGGATCGCCCCGGCCGACTGCGTCGAGGTGCGGGTCACCTTGACCGACGCCGAGCGGATGGCCTACGCGACCGCCGAACCGGAGGAGCGCTACAAGCTGTGCTCGACCGCGCGCACCAAGATCGCGGTGGTCGAATCGATCCTGGACCGGCACCGCCAGGCGCCGACGCTGGTGATCGGCGCGTACCTCGATCAGCTCGACGAGTTGGGCGCGGCGTTGAACGCTCCGGTGATCCAGGGCTCGACCAAGACCAAGGAGCGCGAGGAACTGTTCGACGCGTTCCGGCGTGGGGAGATCCCCGTGCTGGTGGTGAGCAAGGTCGCGAACTTCTCCATCGATCTGCCCGAAGCCTCGGTAGCGGTGCAGGTTTCGGGTACGTTCGGTTCTCGTCAGGAAGAGGCGCAGCGGCTGGGTCGGCTGCTGCGGCCCAAACACGACGGGGGGCAGGCCCACTTCTACTCGGTGGTCGCGCGGGACACACTCGATGCCGAATACGCCGCGCACCGCCAGCGTTTCCTCGCCGAACAGGGTTACGCCTACCGCATCACCGATGCCGACGACCTGCTCGGACCGGCCATCGGATAAGCGGAGGCGATCCCTCCACAACGTGTGCTAGGAATTGGATGTGCGACGCTTCGAATTCGCGGTGGACCGCAGGCACGCCCATGCGGTGAACGAAGTCTTCGCCGACCTCCGACGCCTACGTCTGATGGCGGTCGCCGTCACGATCGCCGCCGCGGCCTGCACGGCCCTGCTGATCTGGCTCGACCACCCCTGGTCCTACCTGCTGGCCGTCGCCTTCGCCCTCGGCACGATCGTCGCGGGCTGGGTCGCGCTGTGGGCCCCGCACCGCGCGAGCGTCGACAAGCTCTACGCCGACGGCGCGCTGGTCCCGGCCGTCGTCTCCGAGACCCACCCGCGCGGTGTCGTCCTGCTCGCCCTGGTCGACGTCTCCGATCCCGAGACGGCCGAACCGCTCTACGCGCTGGTCACCCGCCGGGTGCGCGACCTGCCGGGCCACCGGATGCGCGCGGGCGAACGCGTGCCCTCGGTCGCCGTGCGCACCGACCGCGCCCCGCGCCAGGTCGGACAGCGCCGGCAGGCCGTCAGCGCCATGCCGATCGCCTGGGGGACCAGGGACGTCGCCGTCATCGACCGGGCCCGCGCCGCGATCAGCGAGGTCGAATGGCGGCTGCTCACCGACAATCTCGAACTGGCCGCCAAGGTCCGCACCACCTCGGCCAAACGTCTGCTGCTCGATCCCCAGCAACTCCCCGACGACCTGGGCGCCTGAAACCCGAACCCCCCGCGTCGCGGCCACTCGCGACGCGCGTCGCCGCGTAGGTTGGAGGCGGTGCTGAGCGGTGCGGCGGCGGGCCGTGCCGTCCGACGGTGGCGGAAGGGGCCGGTGGTCGCGTGAAGGTGTCGGGGTTGTGGATCGCGGCGGTGCTCGCGGTGTCGACGGTGGGCTTCGGCGTGGCGCCCGCGCACGCCGACCCGTTCGTCGGCGCTCCCGGTCTCGGTGACCCCTACTACCCAGAGGACGGCAACGGCGGCTACGACGTCGGCCACTACGACGTCGCCATCGACTACGACCCGGCCGGCCGCGACCTGCGCGGCCACACCACGATCTCGGCTACCGCCACCCAGGCGCTGCGCACCTTCAACCTCGACTACGACGGCCCCGAGGTGAAGATGGTCGCCGTCAACGGCCTGCCCGCCGCTTTCGAGCGCAACGGCGACCACGAACTGACCGTGACCCCGCTGCTTCCCCTGCTGCCCGGCCTGCCGTTCACGGCGGTGGTCGACACCGCGGGCCCCGCCGAGGACCGACCGGGGGAGGGGTGGACGATCTCCGAAGGCGGTGGCGCGTTCGTCGCGGGCGAACCGCATTCGGCCACCACCTGGTATCCGCTCAACGACACCCCGCTGGACAAGGCGACCTTCACCCTGCACACCACCGTGCCCGCCGAATGGGAAGTCATGTCCAACGGCGTGCGCACGGCCGACACCGTCACCGGCGATCGACGCACCGTCACCTGGGAGTCGCGCCGCCCGATCCTGGGCTACCTCACCACCGTCGCCATCGACCGCTTCGAGTTCCTGGAGCAGCGCCGCACCAACGGAACCCCGCTGACCAGCGCCTTCGCCCCCGATGCGCGACACAACTGGGAAACCGAGCAGCGCCTGCCCGAGATCCTGGACTTCACCGAAGCCCTCTACGGCCCGTACCCGTTCGACGCGGGCGGCGGCATCTACGTCGACGCCGACATCGAATTCTCGCTGGAGACCCAGACCCGGCCGATCTACGCGCCGTGGACCGACCTGCCGACCGTGGTGCACGAGATCGCCCACCAGTGGTGGGGTGACGCGGTGTCGATCCGGCAGTGGTCCGACATCTGCCTCAACGAATGCTTCGCCAGTTACACCGCCGACTACCTGTGGCCAGAGCGCGTGGAAGGCGTCGACGTCGACGCGCGATACCGCGACACCATCGCCGAATACCGCGCGGACCCGGACTTCTGGACGATCCCGCTGGCGAATCCGGGGCCGGGAAACGAATTCACCTCCGTCTACTACCGCGGCCCGCTGTTCCTGCACGCCCTGCGCGCCCGCCTCGGCGACGACGTGTTCTTCCCCGCCCTGCGCGACTTCCTCGCCGCCCACCCCTACGGCAACAGTTCCATGCCCGAACTGCGCACCTTCCTCCAGACCCGCTCCGCCACCGACCTCACCGACTTCCTGCACGTCTGGCTGGACACCGAAGTCGTTCCGCCCGAGGACCATCTGTTCCCGGGGGCGCTGCGCGACTGACCGGCTGCACTCAGGTGTCGGCGTCGAGGCGTTCGCGCGCCTTCTCGAGTGCGCGTTCGGCGCGTTCGAGACGCCGTTCGGCGGTGCGCAATTCCTCGCGCGCCGCGCGTTCGGCGGTGCGGGCGAAGGCGCGCCGCTGTTCGAGGTGGTCGAGGTCGGCGCGGACCTCGGCGATCCTGGCGTCGGTGTCGTCGACTCGGTCGCGCGCCTCCGACGCCGCTTCCCGGGCGGAATCGACCGCGCTGGAGGCGGATTCGTGCGCCTCGGTCGCGTCGTCCAGAGCGCGGCGGGCCGCGTGGGCCTTCTCGCGACGCGCCGCCTCGGTTTTCGCGCGCCGGGAGGTGTCCGCTCCGCCCCCGTGCGCGGCGTTGGCCCGGCTTCCGTGTGCCCTGTCGGCCGGTCCGCCGTGTGCTGCGTCATCCCTTCTCCCGGGGGCCGCGTCATTCTCGCCGCGCGCTGTGTCGGTCTTGCCCTCGCGCACGGCGTCGGTCGCCCGACGCTCGGCGGTACCCTGCGAGCCGTGTGAACTCGGCGCGCCGCCGGACTTCCGTTCGCCTCGACCGGCGGACCGCTTTCCGTCGGTGCCGTCGCGCTTGCCGCCGGAGTCCGACACCACCGACAGCGACGGACCTTCGAGGCCGAAGCCTTCGTAGGTGGCGGCGGTGGCCACGGTCCCCGCGGCGACCTGTTCGGCGACCGCCGGATCGGCGAGGGCGGCGTTTAGCGTCTGCCCGACCTCGCGCAGGATCTGCTCGCCCACCGGGCGTCCGGCCTCGGCGGCGAGGGCCTTGGCGCGGCGGGCTAACGCGGTGACCGCCTGTTGACGCTGGGTGCTGAGCGTGCGCAACCGATCTCCGGAGAGCTTGCGCTGGGCCTCGCGCAGCGCGGACCCGAGGCGCAGCAGCGCGTCGACCTGATCGGGTTCGGCGCGGGCCAGCAGATTCACCGTCCAGGCCGCGACGGTGGGTTTGCGCAGGTCGGTGACGGCGGCGGCGAGGTCGCGGTCACCCGCGTCCTTGGCGGCACGTGCCCGTTCGGTGCGTGCCGCCACGAATTCCGTGGGGTCGAGCCCGTAGAGGTCGCGTGCGACGTCCGCGAGGGTCATACTTGCCAAGCGTAACGATGGGTCCGCTCGACACGACACACCGTGCGAGTTGGGCAAACGTCCACGTCAGTGGGCGCTGTATGAGAGGTATTGCGAGTGAACAGTTTCGGACTCCAGCTGCTGAACGGCCTGATGCCCAGGATCATCGGCTTCTCCCTGCTCGGGATGTACGGCCTGACCCTCTGAGGCCCGGCCGCGCGGCCGGGGTGTAGTAGATGCGGCCACCGCGACGTGCAGGTATCCTCACCGCGTTCACGACCACCGTGAACGTTTCGGTGAGAGAGGTTCCCCACGTGAAGTTCCCAGGTGTGAGAATGCCGGCGCGTATCGCGCCCGCGCTCCTGGCGGTGGCCGCACTCGCGGCCGTGGTTACCGGTTGTTCGGCTGTCGACGAGGCCACCAAGACCGATGTCGCCAAGACCAAGGTCGGCGACTGCATCAGCATCACGAACAACTCCACGACCGCCACCGAGGGCGAACCCATGGACTGCTCCTCGCCGAAGGCCGTCTACAAGGTGTTCCAGACCTTCGACGCCAAGACCGAATGCGCGTCGGAGTACACCAGCTACACCGAGGAGTTGGTCAGCGGCGGGACGGCGTTCCTGTGCCTCGCGCCGAACTTCCAGCAGGATTCCTGCTACAACGACGTCAGCACCTCCCCGTACAAGTGGGTGGATTGCACCTCGCCCGACGCCACCTTCAAGGTGCTCCAGCGCGTCGACGGCCAGGATGACGAGATGCTGTGCGGCGAGACCGCCGAGCAGTTCATCACCGTCCCGGACCCGAAGACCCTCTACTGCGTCGGCAAGCCGTAACCCGGTTTCATTCCAGCAACGCCACCGAGGCGATGCGATGCAGTGTGAAGTGTCGGACGGTCCCGGTGACCGGGTCCAGCGCGTCGAGTTGACCGTTGCCCACTTTCAGGGGTTCGACCACACGCTGTGAGGCGACGCCCGAGGCGTCCACATACCCGATGTTGACCGACCGCCGCACCCTGGCCGCCAATTGCAGCAATGCCAGGGTCGCGGCGGTACTGGTTCTGCTGCCGTCGGTGCGCACGGCGGTTCCCGAGCGCGCGGCGGCGGCGCGTTCCCCGGCCCGCAGTTCGGTGACCAGCGATGCCAGTTGATCGGTGTTGGGCGGCATCGGCCGGTAGGGGGTGCGGGCCAGCGGTCGCGCCGAGATCCGCGCGCCCCGCGTCCGCAGGGTGACGACGGCGCCGGCCGAATCCTCGCCCGCCGGAGCGAATCCCGCGGCGCGCAGGCGGTCGAGGACTTCGCCGAGCGGCGCCTGCGCGATCGCCACGGTCGGCGCGATCCCGCGCAGCGCCAGGTCGGCGGCGACGGGGGCGGCCAGCATCTGCGCGAGCAGTGCCGGGTCGTCGCTGCGCACGAACGACTGCGCCACCCCGGCGCGCAACCGGCCGTGTCGGCGGGCGACGTCGTCGATCAGGTAGGTCAGCGCCTGCGGGACGGGGGTGCGCGAATGGGTCGCGAACAGCGCGTGCAGTTCCGCGGCGGTCAGTCCGGCGTCGAGTGCGCGCCGCACCGAGGTCTCCGACACCCGGTACACCGTGGCCGCGCCGGCCGATTCCACGTCGGCGACCAGCGCGACGCGCTGCTGGAGTTCGGGCACCAGCGGACCGGGCGCGATCACCGTCAGATCCGCTTGCACCAGCACGTGATCGACCGGTTCCGGCAGTGCGGCCGCCATCGCCGCCTCCGCGTCGGCCGCGCTGGTGGGCGCGTCGTGCAGCAGGGCGCGTGCCGGGGAGGCCAGCGCCCCGCGTCCGACGAGTCCGACCTCACCGGCCTCGCGCAGCGTCTGGCGGACCGCTTCGAGCCGGAACTGCCTACGCCTGCGCGGTTGCCGCCACGCCAGTACCCGGCCGATGTCGGCGGCGTCGAGGCCCGTCCCCGTGGGCTGTTCGGCCAGCAGATCCAGGATCGCGCGGCGGTCGCGGATCGCGTGCGGGGTGCGCAATTCGATCGACAGCGCGGCCAGCGGTTTGTCGTTGGCGTCGCGCAGGCCGATCATCCACGGCATCCGGTCCAGTTCCAGCCACACCCGCGCGAGAACCAGCCAGCGCCGGGCGGGCGGGGCGTCGAGCCAGGCGTCCGAGGCGGGCGTGGGCGCCCAGAAATCGTCGGTGCCGTCCACGTCGGCGTCGGGCTGACCCTTCTCGACCAGTTTGGCGGCGGCCAGCAGTTCGATCAGCAGTCCGGCGCGGCCCTCCTCCACACCGATCTGTTTGGCCACCCGGCGCAGTTCCCGCACGCCGAGTCCGCCCGCGCGCAGGGCGGGCGCGGGGGCCTCGCTCAGCGCCTCCAGCACGCCCGCGCAGTGCCGCAGCAATTCGCCGACCTCACCGGCCGCCACCGCGTTCACCTCGGCGGCCGTGTGCTCGCTCGGCGCGGGTTTCGGCGGGGTGAGCACCCACGGGTCGGTCACCGGTTCGTTGCGCAGCACCTGTCCGACCGTGATCGGCAACTCCACGGTCTCGTCGTCCACGCGGTGCAGCAACCGCAGGGTGAGCAGTTTGCGCACGGGTCGGTCGGCGGGGGCGTCGGGCGCGGCGTCCTTGGTGCGGCCGCGCGGCCCGGTGGTGGCGAGTTTGTCCAGCAGGGCCCGTTCGGGCGCGCCGATCCCGGCCAGCGCCGCCGTCACCTCGGGTTCGGTCAGCGCGTCGGGGACGTCGGTGGTGCTGCCCAGTTGCCAGGGCATCGCCTCGGCCGTCGCCGCCACCAGGTGCACGGCGTCGCCGTCGAACCAGATCAGCGCGCGCTCGCTGAGCCGGGTCAGCGCGGCGTCGAGCGCGGCCTTGGGGGTGCGGCCCTTGAGCGCGGCCCACAGCGCGCGGCGACCCAGCGGGGCGGTGTTCTCCGGCGGGCGCGAGGTGGAATGCGCGACCAGCGTCTCCACCACCGCGAAATCGAGGGTGTCGAGATCCTCGGTGGCGCGCAGCACCGAGGCGCGCTGCTGGGCGCGCGCGGCGAGCACGGTCATCGAGGAGGGCAGTGGCACGGCCAGGTCGGGACGCAGCTGCAACAGGGTGACCAGTTGGTCGTCGGTGCGCGCGCTCAGCCATTCGGCCAGGGTCGGGGTCGCGTTGCCCATGTGCTCCCGAGATCGTCGTCGTGTCACCATTCGGGATCCGAGCCTAATCCACCGCGACGGCTCCCGGCGGGGTGAGCCGGTGAGCTGGGGACTGACCCGCGCGCGCGGACATGCCACAATAGGGCCGTGGCGAACAAATCGAAGAAATCCTATGTCGACAACGGGTGGCCGAAGCTGGCCGATGGTGACCACGCCGTCACCGAACTCTCCTCGACCCGCTCCGGCAACCTCTCCCCGTACGGCGAGGACACCGAGTTTCCGCTCCCGGCCGATCAACTGCCCTACCTGCACCCGCACACGGTCATCAACCGCTGATCTCCGGGCCGGAAGGCGCGAAGATACGAACAAGGCCCCCGCATCCGAGCGATGCGGGGGCCTTGTTCGTGGACGGGGGGTTACTGCGGCAGCAGACCCTTGTTCGCCTCGTAGAAGTTCACGACGTGCGGGTCGAGCTGGGTGCCGTTGGCCTTGGCGGCGTTGAAGAAGTCCAGGGCCTGCTGCGGGATCTGCACACCCTGCTGCTGGACGACGGCCAGGGCGCGGTCGACCGCGGTGAAGATCTCCTGGCTGGAGTCGGCGGGCTTGGCCTGGTTCTGGACCTCCGGCGCGGGGTTCCAGCGCGGGGTCTCGGCGGCGGGCGCGGTGCGCGGAGTCGGGCTGCTGCTCAGCCCGAGCTTGGCCGAGCAGGAGGGCCATGCGCCCCAGCCCTGCGAGGCGAGCACCTTCTCGGCGACGACGATCTGCTCTTCGCGGCTGGCCTGATTCGCCGAGGCGGCGTATTCGCCACCGCCGTGGGCCTTCCAGGTGCTGGGCGAGAACTGAAGGCCGCCCTGGAAACCGTTGCCGGTGTTGATGCCCCAGTTGCCGCCCGCCTCGCACTGCGCGAGGCGATCCCAGTCGGAGTCGGGTGCCGCGCTGGCGTTTCCGGCGAGGGCTACACCTGCGGTGCCGATGATGGCGCCGGTGACGGCGACCTTGGCGACGGTGCGGCCTGTGGAAGTCGGCTTGCGATGGCGTCCACTCATATCGGGTGTCTTCCTCTCGTCCGCACCTGCGAGAGTCTCGCTCGGGTTCGGACTGAGAGGTCGTCCGTCCCGCCCCCACCCCTGTTTCCAGTCGGGGTCCGGTACCCGCGGGGTGAGGTTCGGTGCGGCGGGCCGGTGGTGCCGGGGTTGCCCGGCTGGAATAGACGGTACGACTTCCGGCGCGAAAAATCACTATTTGATAACCGGCGTGTGGGAACAGATCTCGGTGTTATCTCGGCGGGCGCGCGGAGGCTTATTCGCAGCTAGGAGCGGTCCGAACTGTCCGGTTAGCGGACGAATCGGACCCCCAGGAAGACTATAATGTGACCAGGATCACATTTTGATTGGGTAACGATCGGCGCGGGTAATCCGTGCCCTGTCATCGGGAACGACGGCCCGACCACAGCGCGTAGAACACCCCGGAGATGAATCCGAGGGGCGCGCACATCGCCGCGGGGTACAGCCACAGCGCCGGTTCGGCGTCGCTGAGCACGGGCGTCAGGAAGATCGCCACGATCGCCAGTAGTCCGATGCCGAACAGTCCGAGCGCGACGAACAGGAAGCGGTCGCTCGCGCGGCGCGGGGGCTTGCCCTGCGGCGACGGCGCGGAGGAGTCAGTCACCCCACGACCGTAAAACTGATGTGCTTCGGCAATCGCCACCGGGGTAGACTCGATCCAAGCGCGTCCTACAGCCTGTGGGGCGCGTTCTTTACGCAAGCTGACAGAAAACGGCTGTGGCACATCGGGAGATCGTCGCCGCGGCCGTTTCCGAGCAGGTGGATGTACTCGGGCCGCTGGGGTCCGAGGTGTCGATGACGAACGGGTGAGCGCAGTGCCGACCGGCAGGGTGAAGTGGTACGACGTCGAAAAGGGCTTCGGCTTCCTTTCCCAGGACGAGGGAGAAGACGTCTACGTCCGTTCGTCCGCGCTGCCCGACGGTGTCGAAGGTCTCAAGCCCGGCCAGCGCGTGGAATTCGGCATGGCGGCCGGTCGCCGCGGCCCGCAGGCGCTGAGCCTGAAACTGCTCGAGGCGCCGCCCTCGGTGCGCGGTCAGGAACGCGAGCGCGCGCCCCGCAAGGAGTCAACGCAGCCGCGCAAATCGCCCGATGAACTGCACGGCCTCGTCGAGGACATGATCACGCTGCTCGAGACGAAGGTCCAGCCCGATCTGCGCCGCGGCAAGTACCCGGATCGCAAACTGACCCAACGCATCTCCGAGGTCGTGCGCGCGGTCGCCCGCGAACTCGACCACTAGCGTCCGGCGGCGCGCGGGCGACCGCGCGCCGCGTTCCCGCGCTACACCGTGCTGATCGACCAGGCGGCGTGCGGGACGTAGAACTCGTTGCCCGCCTCGTCGCGGGCCAGGATCGGCAACTGCAACTCCACGCCGATCAACCGCAGTTGCGGCTCCGGGCGCGAATCGATCGTCAACGCGTAGGACCCGTCCGGGTAGTCGTTGCGGCTGACCACCTGGTCCACGCGCTGACCGGTGTCGGTCGCGTACACCAACTGCGCGATCCACGGCGCGTGCGCGATCTTCGCTGGCAGCGACAGTTGCAGCGGATAACCCGGCGGCACCTCCAAGTCCACCGTGCGACCCTGCTGGCAGCCGCCCTCCCCCTCCCGGCACGGCAGCCCGGCGAAGACGGTGCCCTCGGCGTCGGCGGGACGCTCCGGCAGCACCTCGCAGTCGCGCATGGTCACCGAGCAATAGGCGAACGGGGCGACGTCGACGGTGCGGCCGTGCGCGTACGCGGTCAGCTGCGGCGACCGCTCGGGCGCGTCGCGCACCGCCACGGCCACGACGCCCGCCACCGCCGCCGTCACCAGCAGCAGACCCGCGGCCACCAGGGCCAGGATCGTCCGGAACCCGGGTTTCCTCACGACCGGCCCTCGCGGGTCACGGCCGCGCGCACCGCGCGGATCGTCATCGTTGCCTCATTCACAGACGGGATCTCCTGTCCCTCGTTCGAACGGTGCCGGATCGGGGCGGCGGGCCCGCGGCGGGGTATCGGTGGGCACGGTCGGGACCTCCTGCTCGGCGTGCAGCGGTCGATGACCGCCCAGACCGGGCAGCAGGGAATGGCCGCGATAGCTGACGAAGGTCTGGATCAGCCCCAGCGCCAGGACGCCGGTGACGACCGCGAAGCCCTTCCAGAACTCGGTGGGCAGCAGCACGCCCGCCGCGCCGCCGACGACCCAGCTCAGTTGGAGCACCGTCTCCGAGCGGCCGAATCCGGAGGCGATGGACTCCGGCGGCAGGTCGTCCTGGATCGAGGCGTCCAGCGACACCTTCGCCAGCGCCGAGGCCGCCGAGGCCACCAGCGCCGCGACCGCCGCACCCAGCAGGTTGTCGGTGAACACCGCGAACAGCGCGACCAGCGTGCAGGCCGAGGTACAGCCGAGCACGATCAACTGCGGACGGCCCAATTCGATCCGCGCGCCCGTCGCGTTGCCCGCGAAATTGCCGACCGCCGCCGCCACGCCGACCGCGCCGAGCATCGCCGCCTGCTCCCAGCCGCCCTCGCCGGTCGCCTTGGCCACGAAGGCCACGTAGAAGGTGAGGAATCCGGTCAGCACCCGGATGGCGCTGTTGCCCCACAGGCCGGTCACCACCGCGCGGCCCAGTGGCTGCCTGCGCTTGCGCGGCGGCACCGCCGAATCCTTGCCCAGCACGTCGGTGACGGCGTCGTCGCCGTGGTAGCTCAGCGTGGTGGGCACCTCGCCCTCGGTGACCTCCACCCAGCGCGGAATCCGCAGACTCAGGTACGCGCCCGCGACCGCGATCACCGCCGCCAGCACCAGCGCGCCCGTCGAACCGGCCAGCGCCGCGGCCAGCGCCGCCAGCGCGCCCGCGCCGATCGTGCCGCCGACCAGGCCGAACACCGTCAATCGCGAATTGGTCCGCACCAGATCTATCTCCGGTGGCAGCACGCGCGGCGTCACCGCGCTCTTGAGCACGGCGAAGGATTTGCTGCCGATCATCATGCACAGCGCCAACGGATACAGCGCCCACGAATCGATCTGGAAGATCAGCACCACCGCCACCACCGCGCGCACCGCGTAGGAGGTGGCCAACGCCAGCCTCCGACCGCGTTGCAGGCGATCCAGCAGCGGACCGATGACGGGGGCGATCACCGCGAACGGCGCGATCGTGATCAACAGGTACAGCGCGACCTTCGCCTTGCTCTCGGCGGTCGCGCTGGCGAAGAACAGTGTGTTGGCCAGCGACACGGCCACCGCGGCGTCCAGGGCGAAATTCGCCATCGTCGCGTAGGTGAGCGCGGTCAGGCCGGACTTGTCGGCGCCGTCGGCCTTGGCGGCGCGCTGGAAGCTCGCGAAACCCTTCTCGGTGAGTTCGCGCCCGCGCATCGCGGCCACCCGGGTGACGGTCAGTTTGCGCGGCATCCGGCGACCGGACGGTTCGGGATCGGGACGCGTCGGCGGTCCGGGCGCGCGGTCGTGTTCGGGGGTGCGGTCGTGTTCGGGCAGCGGCGCGGTGCGATCGGGGCGGCCGCGCGCGGGCGGTTGCGGCTTGCCGGGAAACACCTGGCGCGGCGGGCGGCGCGGGTCGGACCGCCCGTGCTCCGGGGCCAACGGGGGGAGTGGTTTGCGCCGCGACCCCGCCGCGGGCGGCGGGTACCGGTCGAACCCCGGATGGCGTGCGATCGGGGGCTCCTCGCCGTCCCACGGACCACGGGCGGTGCCGGAAGGGTCGCGGGGAGTGTTCACACAGACAATTCTGACCCATCGGCGGCGCGCGGTCTCCACGCCGTCGCGGTCGGTGTCTGGAAAGTCCGGTCCCGGATTTCCGGGATGACCACGCCGTATCGGGGGCGCGGTTGCGCGGCAACGGGTTCGACGCCCCGGACTCACTCGGCCACGAAGCGCACCTCGAACATCGTCGGCCAGTATTTGCCCGTGATCAGGAAACGGTCGGTGCCGGGCACGTGCGCGATGCCGTTGAGGACATCGGCCCCCGCCTTCGCCGTGGCGGGCAGCAATCCGGTGGCATCGACCACCCCCAGCACCTCGCCGGAATCGGGGTCGACGCGCAGGATCCGGTCGGTCGGATAGTCGTTGGCCCAGACCGATCCGTCCGGCGCGCAGTCCAGTTCGTTCAGGTGCGCGCCGCGCCGATCGCGCAACGTCACGGTGCCCGTCTCGGCGAAGGTCACCGGATCGCGGAAGGTCAGCGTGTCGGTGCCGTCGCTCATCACCACCCGGTCCTCGCGGGTGCACAACCCCCAGCCCTCGCCCTCGTAGGGCACCCGGGCGCGCTCGGCCAACGTCACCGGGTCGCGCGCGATGGCGACGCCGTCCTTCCAGGTGATCTGCCACAGCGTCGACCCCGCCACGGTGATCCCCTCGCCGAACAACGGACCCGGCAGGTTGACACGCGCGAGTTCCGCGCCGGTTCGACGATCGAAACGGGCCACCCACGAAGCCCCCGCGCGGCCCGTGCTCTCGTAGCGCACGTCACCGTCGATCTCCAGGCCCTGGGTGAAGGCGCGCGGGTCGTGCGGGGTGGAGTCGAGCACCTCGACCCGCAGTCGCGCCGCCTGATCGTCGGACCCGCCGCAGCCCGCCGCGGCCAGCGCGCAGACCAGCAGTGTGACGGCCGACCGACGCCGAGTGCGTTCCATACGGCAAAATGTAGGCCGTGAGCGCTGTATCTGTTTCCGAGCCCGGTATCAGGCCGATTCTGGCCGATGCCGTGGACGTGGCCCGCCGTGCGCTCGTCGAGTTGGAGCCGACGGGAGTCGGCGCGCACCTCGGGGTGACGGCCGAGGACGACAGCGCCGCCACCCACCGTTTCGAGGCCACCCTGCGCGGATACCGCGGCTGGCAGTGGGCCGTCGTGGTCGCCGCCGCGCCCGCCGCCGCCTACGCCACCGTCAGCGAATCCGCGCTGCTGCCCGGCCCCGACGCCCTCGTCGCCCCCGATTTCGTGCCGTGGGATCAGCGCGTGCGCCCCGGCGACCTCGCCCCCGGCGACCTGCTCGCCACCCCGCCCGACGATCCCCGCCTCGTTCCCGGCTACGTCGCCACCGGCGATCCGGTCGTGGACGAGGTCGCCCAGGAGATCGGCCTCGGCCGCACAAAGGTGCTGTCGCTGGAAGGGCGCGAGGAGGCCGCCGAACGCTGGTACGGCGAATTCGGCCCCGACACCGACATGGCCAAAGCCGCGCCCTCCACCTGTGGGCGCTGCGGCTTCTACCTCCCCCTCGCCGGTTCCCTGCGCGCCGCCTTCGGCGTCTGCGGCAACGCGATGGGCGCGGACGGCCGCGTCGTGCACACCGAATACGGCTGCGGCGCGCACTCCGACGTCGTCGCCCCGCCCGGCCAGGGCTCCCCCCAATACGAGGCATACGACGACGCGGCCTACGACGTCGTCCCGCGCGAGGCGTCCCGCGCGGCCACCGAAGCGTCGACTCCCGCTGCCACGGAGGTCGCTGCGACGGTCGCCGCCGACACCGAAGTGCCTGCCGGCGACACCGAGGCCGAAGCGCCCGCCGCCGCGGCTGATACCGCC